>JBMOFV010000039.1:0-31095 GCA_049318705.1 Chitinophagaceae bacterium | reverse complement strand
TTACCTCTTTCATCGTGCCGGTTACTGCTGTTCCGTTTCCAATTTGTAAGGTGTACAAGCCAAACTCATTCGTGGTGATGGTTTGTACTTCTTCGTATTCAGGAGTGGTGGCATCAGAGGTTGGCAATACGCTCAGTTTAATACCCAGGGTTTGTTTGCCCATCGGATTGCCTTTTGTATCGCGGGCGATGCCCTGATAATTAAATTTTTGAGGCACCTGAGCTTTTAGCAGCGCAGGGCTTCCGGCTAAAATTAAACCGGTCAATAGGAGTTTAAGTGTTTGTTTCATAACGTATAGATTTTGTAGTGTTTGAATGTATTTATTTGACTTTTTGTATCTTAAATGAAAATTGTTCCTGAGCATCTTCAGCCACTAAGCCGGTTAACATGAGGTAATAAGTACCTGCAGCCAGCGATTGTAATTCCAAACGAATTTTGTTATTACCACTCACTTGCTGATAGTTTCCTTTTAAAACAACCTTGCCGGTTGCATCAAACAATTGATAAGAGCAATCGGCTGTTTTATCGGCTTGCCACTCGGCATATACCAGATTATCGCTCGGATTTGGATAAACTTTTACCAGATTTTGCCATTGATTTAAATCTGAGGGACTGGTCGACTGACCGGATGCAGACTGATTCGGTTGTAATAAACCCTGGGTGATGATAAAATTCGATTGGTGTTCGGTACTGACCAAGGTCATTTCACCAATAGAATAGTCGAAGGTCATTCCATTGATCTTGGCGCTATTGCCGCTTACATTTAAGGTGTTTTGGGCATACAGCGAACTGAATCCAATGAAGCAACAAAGAAAGAGGGTTGTAAAAATGTGTTTTTTCATGAAATTAAATTTTAGAATATAAAGGTATGGCTTTAGCTTTTGGCAGCTTGTTCTATTGAGTATTTGGCGGCTTTGAGTGAGTAAATGGTCGGTTTTTCAGGAAAAATGGTAGCACGTTTAGACATAAAATCCAACAATATTGGCCGCGTAGTTTGTATGCAGAGCAGCATATAAACAAAAAGGGACAGGTGATGACATACCCCTTTTAGTTTTTTAAGTGCGTATTCTTCTTCGTTACATTTCCAATGAAATGCAGCCATTCATGAAATCTCCTAAATAATACCGAATCTGGAACTTTAAAGCAAACGCCCTTTTAAAGTTCAATCCAGATGTTGTCTCGTGCCAAGAGCTAACAGAATGTTCGCAAAATTCTATTGTATCTATTGCACCCATTTGGTGATTGTATTCCTTGCCCGAAAGTTCCCATTTTATTGGATGATGTACAGAAAAATAATCCAAATGAATAATTTGGGTTTAAATGAATAAGAAGCGTTAATTCTTATATCCATGTATGAATTGTTTCTAAAATATGAATGTTGATTTGCTGACTTGTATTGCGGCAACGATAGGAGAGGAAAGCCCGCATTCCGAGAGGCTTCATGACACGTGACTTTGACTAGATGGATGATAGCCGATTCGGAAGAGGACTTGGAACGGATAGCGTGTATGCCGCCCAGGAAATGCTCAGAAGATTATTGCATGTAAGACATCAATTTTTTAAGTAACCGGCGAACTTGATTTCTTTTTGATTATAAGAACCTATCCCTTCTTGGAGCCTGAAAAAATAAGATTTAAGGGTATCGCCTTCGAAATAAAAACTTTGGTAATAGTTTTTGATAAAATTTTTCCTAAAATAATTGCTACTGATTAAAAAATCATAGGAAAACTGTGGATATACATTTAGAGGATTATTTTCATTGGCTGTGAAAATAATTTTATCATTTAATGAATCGATTTGAACATGAATAGAATCAGCATAAGTAGTATCCCAATTTGTGGTGATTCCCGCTTCTAATGAAGAGTAATTGGCTATTGTTTGACCAATAAATGTGTAATGTTTATAATTGTATACAATCTCTTTAATGTCTTCTTGACTAGTTTTCTTAGTGCAAGAAATCAGGACGCAAAAAATACTTAAGAGTAGAATTGATTTTAACATTAGCATTTAAATTAATGTGTAAACAGCTAAATATTATAGCTAAATAACAATATTTCAAACAAAGAGTCAAATAATTTTAGAAGGGTTATCGTTTTTCAAACCTTAATTCTTCTGTTAGCGCTTGGCACGAGTCAACATCTGGGTTAATCCTCGAAATAAGCAATAATATGTTGTTTAAGCATGATTTCCTGATTGCTTAAACTTTGTTCGGGGGGCGTTTCAACCATCTTATAATGCGGCCAACCGTCTGCATCATGTCCATCGTATTCGTAATAACCGCTTTGCGATAATAATGCACAGGTAGCCACATGCATCAAATCCTGCTTTTGTTCTTTGGTAAATGGTTTTTCAGGAACCCGTCCCAATTCATTCATGCCAATCAAGTACAGTATGGCTTCCATGTCCGGTTTTTTACCAAATCGCTCCACCATCATTCGCTCAATCGCCAACCACTTTTCCTTAAATTCAATTTCTTCCAGAAAATTCATTTTGCAAAAATACCCGTATTCATGTGATATGCCCACGAAATGATGTAATTTTCAAGCCGTACCGATCTCGTTTTACTTCAGCATTCCTTCAATCGATATCCGCTCCATGAAATATCTTTTTCTTATCCTGCTTTTTTCTCTCACACTGATTCAGGCACAGGCTCAATTTGCCTTCGAGCTCAAAGTAACCTTCGCTTCCCGCATTCAAAATTCCGATCAATATTCCGTGAGTGGGACCCTTTTGAGCGGACGTATCGAAAATGGTAAAACTTATTATCTGGAAAATGGATCTAAAATTGAAGTCAAAAACCTGATGTCCTCCAAAACCGCCACTTCTGTTCCTGTTGCATCTGCACCCGAAGGGGTTTCGGTGGGTATCATCAGCAAGGATTATGAACCCGAGTCCCGAATGATTTTGAAAGGGATCAGTACCCGGCCCGTTTATGGAGGCAGCAGTGTTTCAGGGCGTATCGACAAAGCACCTGAAGGGGTGTTAAAATGTAAGCTCAACGGGAGGATGTTTGAAGCGATGAGCGTGAGCCGACCAGTTTTAATTCGCAACGCAAATATGCTGGATATGTTTTTTTTGGCCGAGGACCAATCTGTTATTTGGCTTCAAATCAATGGCTTTTCCGATATCCGCGAAACACCCCACAAATGCAGCTCCGATACTAGCCAAAAAGAGTATAGTCTGCTTTGCAAAGTGGCCTATATGCCCAAGGGTTACCGCCCAACAGATATGCCTATGAATTATGTTGCTTTCGAAGACTTTAAGGGCCATGCCGGTATTGTTATCACCAGTCTGGACCGATATCGAAAAAAGATCTCCTTAGAGTTTTCAGGCATCCTGCGACCCAATGCCAAAATGCTGGAACAAAAACCTGAAGCCGGTCTATTCTACATCACCGAAGGCCGGGTAGACCATATCAGCTGGGATGAGTTTTAATCCTTCATACGTTTAAGCTTCTTGCCTTCATCATCATCTCCATAACCAGCCATACCGCCACTCACAGCCATTTTCATAGCATCAGAAGGATTCATGTCCAATGGCAAAACATCTTCGGCTTGTACGATATACATAAATCCACTCACCGCGTAGGAATGGGGCATATACACAGCAACCCGACCGGGCATATTCAGTTTACTTAAATCAGTCTGGGTAATAAAACCTATCTGCCGGATTTCAGGCTCCTTGCGAACCCGCACCATCACCGGTTTGTTGAATTTTTTCTTATCCCCCATAAAACTCTCCACCACTTCCTTCACCGAGGTATAAATAAATTTTAAAAACGGTGTTCGCTCCAGAATGCCATCAAAAAAACCAATCAGAAATTTCCAAACAAAAAAAGTGGAGCCCAGCCAACCAATCACAATCAATGAAGCAATCACGATCAAAAATCCTAATCCTCTCGGCAAATTGGGGATTTTTGTATCTACAAAATCAAAAATTGAGTAGGCCGCCCATCCGGTAATCGCAATCGGCGATATGATGATGATGCCCTGAAAAAAATATCGAAGTACAAGGGCAGCTATTTTTCGCATGCCGCAAAGATACATCGGGAAATCACGCTCTAATGACTCATTTTCTTGCTCCTTTATTTTTCCGAATTATCTTTAGGGGCTTCTGAATAACTCAGAAATGCTGTAGATTCAAGGCGCGGGTAATGAAGCTGTATTAATATACTGCGATTTGCCTGCAACGCAGAAGATGCAGTATTTCTGAGAAGCGAAAAATTCTGAATCTCAATTGAACGCTATTTGGAAATATGTTTTTAAAAAGTGTGCATGAGAGTTTCTAAAATTTCGCTTAAATGCCCATCCCCGCTTATTTTGAGCGTTATTCAGGAGCCCCTATTTATTGCCTGAAACCATTCCCTGATCAAGCAGCCTGGTGGGAGGCCTAAATGATCGCTCTCCAAAATTTATCTAATCTATTATCACAAAACAAATTCTTCGATCGTCCTTATGACCATGAAATTTTTTCTCATCCCATTTTGCCTGCTCATCGCTTCCTGCACTTGCCGCGATGTATTTTGCGTGGATAGTATGCAGTTGATTATTGAATTTCCCGGATACACCCCCAACGAAATCCAACAATCCGTTTTTTATAAGTACAAACAAGGAACTTCATTTGCACAGGCTGAGGATAGTCTTCAAGGCATAAATTTTATAAATACCTACAATCAAGCTGTGCTTGTGGCTGCTTATTTCGATTATCGTATCCGTATTTCGGGGCGGGATGTATATATCAGTAATCTCCGTTTTGATGTCAGCTCAACGCGGGTGTGCGGATTTGGTAAAAGAATAGACCCTGCTACCTGCCCCTTGGTAGATGATTATACCCTGAGCGGATTCCAAACCAGTCAACGTGGTGACACCATCAGCATCACCAAATAATTTCCTGTTTTTACAATAACTCTACATCCATTTCGTTTCATTCCACCCATGATGTACAAATATTTTCTTTTTGTAGGCCTCTTGTTGTCCTCGACTCAAGTGTTCGCCCAAAAAATAACGCTGAGCGGCTACATCAGTGATGCTAAATCCGGCGAACGCCTCATCGGGGCAACCGTTTATATCCCTTCCCTGCAAATCGGAACGCGCAGCAATAACTATGGTTTTTATTCCCTCACCCTGGAGGCTCAAACGCAAAACAGAGAGGTGCTTGCTTCTTATTTGGGATACGTAAACGGCAAAGATTCTATTCTCCTGAATAAGGACCTCCACATCGACTTTAAATTATCAGCCAGTAAAGAACTGAAAGAAGTGGTTGTTAAATCCAATAAAAGCCAGCGCATTGAGGAGAACACACAAATGAGCAGCATCTCCATTCCGATTGAAACCATCAAAAAATTACCGGCATTTATGGGTGAAGTGGATATCCTGAAATCATTACAACTTCTTCCGGGTATTCAGGCAGGTGGCGAAGGACAAAATGGGCTGTATGTTCGCGGGGGCGGGCCCGATCAAAACCTGATTTTACTCGATGGAGTACCCGTATATAATGCCAGCCATTTGTTTGGTTTTTTCAGTGTATTTAATGCCGATGCCGTCAGCAGCGTTGAGGTTTACAAAGGTGGTTTTCCGGCCCGTTATGGAGGTCGGCTCAGTTCGGTCATCGACATTCGAATGAAAGAAGGTACCAAAAGTGGAGGCATTCATGGTAACCTCGGCATGGGTCTCATCTCCAGTCGTCTGATGCTGGAAGGCCCTTTTGGAAAAAAGAATAAGAACGGCAGTTGGATGATCAGCGGTCGTCGTACCTATATCGACCTGATCACCACCCCGCTCATCAAAGCAGCCTCTGGAGGAACCGGAACCGGTGGTTATTACTTCTGGGACCTGAATGCCAAAGCCAACTATAAACTCGGTAAACGCGACCACCTTTACCTGAGCGCTTATACCGGTAAGGATAAATTTTCTGCCAAGGGTTTTGAAAATAAAAAGGAAGTCTTTCGGGCCGATATCAATTGGGGCAATCTCACCTCGATGTTGCGCTGGAACCATGAATTTAATAATAAACTGTTTGGTAACCTAACCGCTACTTATAGCCGATATCAGTTCGAAGTGGGTAGTAAAATCAGTTCGGTATTCGGCGGACAAACATCCACTTTTTCAGCCTTGTACAAATCAGGTATTTATGATGTGGGTTTAAAATATGATCTCGATTTTATTCCTACTCCCAAACATTATATCAAGGCAGGCATCGGCGTCACGCATCACACTTTTAAACCCGGTGCCATCACACTTAAAAATTCTGACCTCCCCACCGAAAACATCGATACCACTTACAATATCAGCAAGGTACCCGAGTTCGACATTTATATCGAAGATGATATTGAAATCACGAAAAAACTGAAAGCCAATATCGGTGTGCACGCATCGGCCTTCAAAACCACATCCAATTTTTATCCTTCCATTCAACCGCGTCTCTCTGCCCGGTATTTACTTCAACCATCCTGGAGCCTGAAAGCAAGCTTCTGCACCATGACCCAATTCATTCATCTGCTCACCAATAATGGCATTGGTTTACCCACCGATTTATGGGTGCCGGTAACTGATAAAATTAAACCCATGCAAAGTATGCAAGGCGCCGTAGGTATCGCCCACACCATTCGCGATCAATACGAATTCAGCGCCGAAGCTTATTACAAAACCATGAATAACATCATTGAATATAAAGATGGCAGTAGTTTCCTCAACAGCAATCAAAGCTGGGAAGACAAAGTAGAAATGGGCAAAGGTTGGAGTTATGGCGGGGAGTTGTTTCTGCAGAAAAAAACAGGCCGGCTCACCGGTATGATGGGCTATACCCTCAGCTGGACCAACCGTCAATTTCCGACCATCAATTCAGGTAAAATATTTCCCTACAAATACGACCGACGTCATGATTTTAAAATCGCTGCGGTATATGAAATCAATAAACGCGTCGAAATTTCCGGCGATTGGGTTTATGGTTCCGGCAATGCCATTTCCATGCCTTTATACAAATACAACGCCGCACCCATCATCGATATTTATCAGGGTAGTTTATGGGGCGGACAAACCATTTACCATTATGGCGAACGAAATAATTACCGCATGATGGCTTATCACCGTTTAGACCTGGGTGTAAACTTTCATAAAACCACCAAACGCGGTTTTGAACGAACCTGGAATATCAGTATCTATAATGCCTACAGTCGAAAAAATCCTTACTTCATTTATCCAAGCAACGACGATGCGGGCAATGATATTTTTAAACAGGTTTCATTGTTCCCCATTTTGCCTTCCTTTTCTTATAACCTCAAATTCTAAGTATGCACAATATCCGTTTCAATATAATCATGCTTTTAGGTCTGCTCTCTTTGAGTGCCTGCGAAAAAACATTTAATACAGTCATTGATATCGGCGTGGATCATACGCCTATGACGGCCATCAGCATCACCAATAGTACCGTACAACAAGCCTTTAAAGGCAGCATCACCGCCACCAGAGCCATTACCGGTCCGCCACAAGGTACGGATGTGATTGCCGATGCGGATGTCAAAATTTACGAAAACGGAACCCTGCGCGATAGCATGTTCTACGATGCATTGGATTTATCTTACCTCTCTACACAATCCAATTGGCTCAACGGCAGCACCTATCGTCTTGTAGTACAGGCGCCGGGTAAAGCCACCGTCGAAGCCGAAGATCAAATGCCTCTTCTGGTGAAACCGCTACAAGTGAATCGGATACCAAATGCCAAAACATTTGTGTTGCCCGAATTCGATAATCAAAGTGTGCTCTGCGACGAAATTTCTTTTATCATTCCTGATGTAGCCGGGCAAAAAGACTATTATAGTTTTGAAATTCGGGGCAATGTGCAGGGGCAAATTTTTAATGTCAATGTCATTTGCAACGATGCGGAAATAGAAAGCGGTATCGACAACGAAGACCCCACCTCGGGCAATACTTTACGCTTTGGCTCCTTATATATCCGCGATGATTTGTTTCAGGATGGCCAGAAAAAAGTAGTGCTTTATCTGCCGGCAACACCCTTTAATCAAGGCGATTATGAACTGCACTTTCATCACATCTCCGAAAATTTTTATAAATACTCCCGCAGTTATGAGCTCTACCTGAGCACACAAGGCAATCCTTTCAGTGAGCCGGTGCAGGTACACAGCAACGTAAAAAATGGAGCGGGAATTTTTGCTTTAAAACAATCCTTCGTGCAAGCCTTATGAGATTCTTTGGCAGCACATCGGCTGCGTTTCTAATGATCCGAGTCCCGTTGTTCGCAGTGCACGGCACTTTGCTACCACCGGGGCTGAAAGCAGGGTGGCTGCCTTGAATAAACGCTGCTCATGTAGTTTGACAGCAAGTTTCGTTCCGGCAAGGAAACCAGTCCCGTGCTAACATTCCGGCAAACTCAAGGATACCTGAACGGCCAATCCACCATCACTGGTTTCTTTATATTTATGATTCATGTCGAGTGCTGTTTGCCACATCGTGTTCACCACTTTATCCAAACTCACTTTAGCATCGTAGGGATTACTTTGCAAAGCCAGTTGGGCAGCAGTGATGGCCTTAATGGCGCCCATGGTATTTCGTTCGATACAAGGTATTTGTACCAAGCCGCCTACCGGATCACAGGTTAATCCTAAATGATGCTCCATGGCTATCTCCGCAGCTTGTAAAGCCTGGTTGGGTGTTCCGCCTAAACTTTCGCATAAAGCCGCAGCTGCCATTGCACTGCTCACACCAATTTCTGCCTGACAGCCTCCCATGGCAGCAGAAATCGTAGCGCCCTTTTTAAAGATGCATCCAATTTCCGAAGCACAGAGCACAAAACGAATAATTTTATCCTCTTCATAACCATCACAAAATGTGATATAGTACATCAACACGGCAGGTATTACTCCGGCAGCTCCATTGGTTGGGGCTGTTACCACCCGGCTGAAAGAGGCATTTTCTTCATTCACGGCCAATGCAAAACAAGATACCCAATCTAAAATATATTTAAATTGTTGTCCGCCCGAACGGATGGCCAACAACCAACTTTCAAAATCGGTATAGGGTTTTTCCTGTATTAATTTTTTATTGAGTTGTGCTGCTCTACGGCTCACCTGCAATCCACCCGGCAATACGCCTTCAATATGACAACCTCTGTAGATACAATCCTTCATCACCTGCCATATCCGCAAAATGCCTTTTCGTGTTTCGACCTCATCGCGCCAGGCATGTTCATTTTCCATCACCACTTCGGCAATACTCAATCCGGTTTTTATACACCAATGTAAAATATCCGACGATTTGTCAATCGGAAAAGGTAACTGCTGTGTTCGCAGATTCAGTTCATTTTTTTCTTCCTTCACCACAAAGCCGCCTCCAATCGAATAATAGGTATCTGCTATGGTTTCACCATCATCATAGGTGACTAAAAAAGTCATGGCATTCGGATGAAAAGGTAAACTCTCCTCGTATAAGAATTGAATATGTTGAGCCGGATCAAATTCTATTTCTACTTCGTGATCCAACCACATCATTTTATCGGTATTGAGCCGATCAATACTGTTCTGAATTTCATTCACATCAAAGGTTTCGGGATCTTCGCCACTTAAACCCAACATCACAGCAACGTCCGTTCCATGACCAACACCCGTTTTAGCCAGCGAACCATATAAGAGTACACTAACCTGTCGAATATTTTGCAACCTGTTGTCTTGCCTTTGGGTAGCTAAAAATTGTAAAGCGGCTTTCCAGGGACCCAGGGTATGAGAGCTGCTGGGGCCAACCCCAATTTTAAAAATATCAAATACTGAAATCGACTCGTATGACACTTGTGTTGAATTAAGTGTCAAAAGTAAGTTGCATTCCGATTCTGCGACAAATTTTGTATTTCCTGTTTCCTCAACGCCAAATTTTTAGTTAGACTAAACAAACACAAAATATGGGTTTAACTCGCTTTACGAATCATTTTTTCTATTTCCGAGGCCGGTACCACGCCCGATTGTCGCCAAAATACTTCCCCATTTTTAAACAATATCAAAGTAGGAATACTGCTGACCTGATAATCGCTGGCAATGCGCTGGTTTTTATCGACATCTATTTTTACAATAGTGGCCGCCTCTCCAACTCTTTGTTTGGTTTCCTTCAAAATAACCGCCATAGTCTTGCACGGTCCGCACCAATCGGCATAAAAGTCGATCAATACAGGTTTGTCTTTGTTGATGATTTCTTCGAATGTCATGCTTTTTGTTTTTTACTGCTTTTAATGATATTCAACAACAGTCCTCCCATCACAGCTCCGTATAAAGTGCTGTTCAATGGACGCGAAGTGATGGCACAGGTTCCGGAACTACATCCTACAAATTTCCAGTAAAGATATCCTGCTAACGCACCTAATGCGACACCCATGATGGTGAATATATTTTCAAGAATGAACCTCTTCATATTGAATCTCTTCGGTATTTGTGGATGTTTTGGTTTGCGGAGTATAACACGCTCCTGTACTACAACACCCCATATTGAATAAAGGCATCAGGGTAAATAATCCACCCATGGCTACATAAGTCCATTCATGTACGTAAAAGCCCTGAACAATGATGGCAATACCCATGAGTAGTCGAATAACCCTCATCACTGACCATCTTGATTTGATTGCATGCATACTTTATCCTAATTTTTTAAATGCGCCTGTGTTAGCGCAAAACGACTCAATTTACTGCTGTTCCTTTTTGCCGGTATGAATACCAAATGGCAGATATAAGGGGCAAAAACTAATAAAAGCCGTTAATGCGAAAACGATGGCTAAAATGCCCAGTATAATGGCCGTGGTTCCGGAAATGACATTGGTGAAATACATGATAGCAATCACGATGGCAATTAAAATCCGGATGGTTTTGTCTACAATACCCATATTTTTTTTCATGGTAAATTCGTTTTAAAGTGAAATGACGATTTGATTAAAATTTAAGTTACGATGCTTTCAGCAATTGCTGAACATTATTCCAGGTACCTCCATTAAAAACATTGGGAATACCTTGCTGATCCAAAAACCCTTTAGCCTGTGAACTGCGGGCGCCACTTCTACAAAATACCACCACACTTTTACGTCCTTTAAATTTAGCCAGTTGATTGGGCATTGTATCCAAGGGTATGTTTACAGCACCTTTTACACTGCCTGAAGCAAATTCCGATGGGCTGCGCACATCCACCAACAAAGCACCGTCCTGAATAGCCTGAACCAGAAAGGTATCCGGTTCAGAAGAAAATAAATTTTTAAGTAGTCCGAACATGGTTTAATTTTTTAGATGATTAAATATCGTTTCTGAATGCAAAGGTCTGCCCTTATTCTTTTGTGCACAGCAACTTTTGTTACATAGAGTTTAAGATTGATTTAGGTTTTGATTTCTCATCGATGAATTATTTTTACTCAAAATATCTTTTATGTCACATGCAATCAGTTGGTTCGAAATCCCGAGCGCGGATATCCAAAGAGCCACCCAATTTTACGAAACCATTTTTGCCACCCAATTATTTCCGATGGACATGGGTGAATTGCTCATGCGAGTATTTCCGGTTGAAGATATGAATACCGAAATTTCCGGAGCAATTGTATATGGAGGTGATTTTCATAAACCTTCTTCTTCCGATGGGGTTTTAATTTATCTCAACGCCAATGGTCGTATGGATGAAATACTCGGCAAAGTGCCCGAAGCCGGTGGAGAGGTGATGGTACCTAAAACACAAATCAGTCCGGAACATGGTTATATGGCCGTCATTCTGGATACCGAAGGCAATCGAATCGGGTTACATTCGGCTTAATGGATTTCATGTAATTGCGTTTGAAGCTTACTAAGGGTAAATGATAATTTGGGTCACCCCGGGTTGGATAATCTGTGATAACTCAGCGACGTCTTTATTTTTTAAGGCAACGCATCCATCGGTCCAATTATGTTTCATATCAATCACGTTATCGCCATTCAACCAAATACCATGTATACCCACATTGCCGCCTATTCGGGCTGATTCAGGAATCAAACGATTAGCTTTGGCATTTTCAAAAATGCGCCTCGACTCTTCGTTGGGATAATCCAGTAACATGAATTTCTCCCATTTATCATGACCCCTGACATTCAATATGGTGAAAGTGCCTTCAGGAGTGCGCCTGTCGCCTTCTTGCATTTTTTGTTGTGTACAATTCGGACCAAACACACATTTATAAGCCGTGAGTAATTTGCCCTTATGGTAAACCTGTAACCGGTATTTCGATTTGTACACTTTGAGTTGCACCGAATCTTTGTTAATGGTATCCGGACTAAAAGGCCGATTCAACACAGCAGGTACGACATAGGTTGTGGTTTTGGTCTTCCTTCCGGATTGGTCCATTCCATGCTGCACTTTATTGCCCTTGCTGTCATAAGTCACAACATTCACACTGGGTTTTTTATAGGCTTTGTAGGCTTCCGACTTCGCTTTCTGAATCGAATCTGCAATTTGTTTATTTCGCAGGTATTGTTTCAAGCGCATAGAGTCGGATTGCCGTTGTTGCGCGCCCAGGTCAAAGGTTAAAGCCAACAAACAACAAATAGCCCAGCATATCACTCCAAGTTTATACTTCACCATTTTCTTCGCTCAAATATAAGTTGTGTTCAAATCTTAAGTTTCAATTTTCTGTTAAGCCAATGGCTTTTCCCGTCGCTTTTTATTGCAAAAGGTATTTGATTCAAAAAGCTTGCCTGATTTTAGGATTTTAAGTAGATTTTAAAAAAATCCCAAAGTACAATACCCGCACTCACCGTTACATTGAGCGAATGTTTACTACCTGCCTGGGGTATTTCAATCACGGCATCACAAACCTTTAATACCTCGTCGTCCACCCCATCTACTTCATTTCCAAATATGAGGGCTGTTTTTTCTCCGACCTGAAATGGATAATCTTCCAGTGAAATACTGTTGTGGGTTTGCTCCACCGCTACCACTTTATAATGCGCCGACTTGAGTTGTTTTACTGCTTCCAAAGTCGAATCAAAATATTGCCAGTTTACAGTTTCAGTAGCGCCTAAAGCCGTTTTTTGGATATCGCGGTGAGGAGGTCGTGGGGTATATCCACATAAATATATTGCTTCAATCAAAAAGCTATCTGCCGTCCGGAAAATGGATCCCACATTATTCATACTTCGAACCTGATCCAAAACAACAATCAGTGGATTTTTGGCGGCCTCTTTAAAGGCATCAGTACTCATTCGCTCCAGCTCGGGCATTGATTTTTTCATGATTCTTCCATTTTCCAAACCGGTGAAATTAGGACAATATGAAGATACAATCCCGAAGGGCCCTAAAAATGGTTCTTGCAGGGCAGGTTGTGACTTGCCTCAATTGGCGATTTCGGAGCACAAAACTATCAAACTACACAAAAGTTTGGTAATATCAGCTCACATTTTGCAAGTTACCGCCAATAGAGGCAAGGGGCTGTTATCAGCCCTTACTTTAAATCGAATCTGTCAAGGTTCATTACTTTGGTCCATGCAGCAGCAAAGTCTTTTACAAATTTTTCTTTTGCATCCGCACTTGCATAAACTTCTGCAAGGGCTCTTAATTCTGAATTTGAACCGAAGATTAAATCTGCTCTGGTGGCGGTCCATTTTATCGTATTTGTTTTCACATCCTTACCGATAAACACTTCCTTCTCATCGTCTTTTGCTTCCCAAACGATGCCCATCTCGAGCAACTTAACAAAGAATTCATTGGTTAACTGATCCTTTTCAGTCGTAAAAATGCCGTTCATCGAATGATCGAAATTGCATCTCAATGCCCTCATTCCACCTAATAAAACAGTCATTTCAGGTGCTGATAAAGTGAGTAGCTGGGCTTTGTCAATGAGTAATGCCTCGGTCGGAATACTGTATAACGACTTTGTGTAGTTTCTGAAACCATCAGCAATTGGCTCCAGCACGGCAAATGAAGTCACGTCGGTTTGTTCCTGTGACGCATCCATTTGTCCCGGATAAAAAGGAATCTGAATATTTACCCCGGCATTTTTTGCTGCTTGTTCTACACCCACATTTCCTGCCAATACAATTAAGTCGGCCAGAGATATTTTTATGTCTTCGGATTTTGAGTTAAAATTATTCTGAATTTCTTCCAAAGCAGATAATACCTCTTTTAGTTGTGTGGGATTATTCACTTCCCAATTTCTTTGGGGCTCCAGTCGAATTCTTGCACCATTGGCTCCTCCTCTTCGGTCAGATTCGCGATAAGTTGATGCCGATGCCCATGCAGTAGAAACCATCTCTTGAATAGTTAATCCTGAATTGAGGATGCTTGTTTTCAAACTTAAAATCTCTTTTTCTGTAACCAATGGATGATCTACCGCAAGAATAGGGTCTTGCCAAATTAAATCTTCCTGAGGTATTTCTGGACCCAGGTAGGTAGATTTAGGTCCCATATCACGATGCGTTAATTTAAACCATGCTCTGGCAAAGGCATCATCAAAGGCTTGCTTATCGTCTTTAAATTTTCTGGATATTTTTTCATAAACCGGATCAAAACGAAGCGACAAATCAGTGGTCAGCATTGTCGGTTTATGCCTTTTTTGAGGGTCATATGCATCCGGTGTAACTAAATCATTGGTTTTAGCAACCCATTGATGAGCTCCCGCAGGACTCTTGGTGAGTTCCCATTCGTACATAAATAGTATTTTGAAAAAATCGTGACTCCACTGATTAGGCGTGAAAGTCCATATCACCTCAAGACCAGAAGTAATTGCATCTTTACCTTTTCCGGTTTTGTACGTGTTTTTCCAGCCGAGGCCTTGTTCCTCTATATCGGCAGATTCGGGTTCTGCGCCAACATGCTTTGCATCTGCAGCGCCGTGTGTTTTGCCTAATGTATGTCCGCCTGCTATTAATGCCACCGTTTCTTCATCATTCATCCCCATTCTTCCAAAGGTTTCACGAATATCCTTTGCCGCTAACAGTGGATCAGGATTCCCATTAGGTCCTTCAGGGTTTACATAAATTAACCCCATTTGAACGGCAGCCAAAGGAGTTTCCAGTTTTCTGTCTTGAGTATGGCGATTGTCATCCAACCATTTCGTTTCTGAACCCCAATAAACATTCGTTTGCGGTTCCCACACGTCTTCTCTTCCTCCTGCAAATCCAAATGTTTTAAATCCTGCGTTTTCCAGAGCTACATTTCCGGCAAGTATCATTAAATCAGCCCATGAAATTTTGTTGCCATATTTTTGTTTAATCGGCCACAACAGGCGTCTTGCTTTATCCAGGTTCGCATTATCCGGCCAACTGTTTTGGGGTGCAAAGCGTTGTTGTCCGGTCCTGGTACCTCCCCGTCCGTCTCCCGTTCTGTAAGTTCCGGCACTATGCCAAGCCATACGGATAAACAATCCGGCATAACTTCCATAATCTGCCGGCCACCAGTCCTGTGAACTGGTAATCAGTTCGTTCAGATCTTTCTTTAAGGCGGCAAAATCTAGAGATTGAAATGCTTTTTTGTAATTGAAATTTTGACTCATCGGGTTCGAAAGACTCGAGTTCTTTCGCAATGCGCTTAAATCCAATTGATTTGGCCACCAATCCTGATTCGTATTGGGTTTATGGCTTGATTGACCTGTTTGTTGATCGGCTTGGTTCGCTGTTTTATTGTCATGACCGAACGGACATTCTTCTTTTGTTTCCATTTTATCTTGTGCGTTTAAATGAAGGGATAGTGAAAATAAACAAATTGTGGTGATTAATATTTTTTTCATCTCTACTATTTTTATACAGAATAAAGCTAGTGGCTATCTTTGTTCTACAAAAACTATATTTTAGATAATATTATCGATATAATAGATGAATATACAACAGTTTCAATACGTATTAGCCGTAGCAGAGTATAAACATTTCGAACTCGCTGCGGAAAAGTGCACCATCAGTCAGTCCACATTAAGTACCATGATTTCGAAATTTGAAGACGAAATGGGAATAAAGATTTTTGATCGTAAGAAAAAACCTGTTGATTTAACCTCCGAAGGTTTGCTTTTGATTGAGCAATTGAAACTCATTCTAAACAATATCGAACAACTCCGTGAACTAACGAGAGAGATTAAGGGAGAAGTAACCGGTAGCTTGAATTTGTCTGTAATCCCCACGATAGCCCCTTTTTTGTTGCCTTTGTTTTTACAAGAATTTGCATCGCAATTTCCTAACCTGAATATTGTAGATAAAGAGGAAACTACAGAGGAAATTCAAAAAAAATTACATTTAAGAGAAATAGATATTGGCATAGCTTCTATTCCGCTGAACGATAAAGATTTATATGAAGTAAAGCTGTACGATGAGCAGTTTTTATTCTACGATGCCCATAAAACCTCGGGTGAAAAACTTTCAGTCAATCAATTGAAGAATAAAAATTTATGTTTAATGGAAGAAGGTCATTGTATAAGAACCCAAGTGTCTGAGCTTTGCAACAAAAACGCGATAAAAAATAAATCCTCTTTAAATTTTGATTATAAAGCAGGGTCTATTGATAGTTTAATCAGATTTGTGAAAGCAAGCCAATCTTCCACCTTACTGCCTTATTTGGCAACGATAAATTTTACGAAGCAGGAACAAAAAAATCTTAGTCATTTTACCGCTCCCATTCCATACCGAACCATTGGATTGATTGTCCACCGTCATTTTGTAAAGAAAAAGATCCTCAGTAGTTTGCAAAACAGTATTATAAAAAATGTTTCTCCCAAATTGCCTGCTATTGAGTTAAAGGGTAAAATGTTGCAGCCGGTTTTATGATGGCTTACAACCCAACAATACCCGAATAAATTCCCGGCAGCTTACACTCTTTACGCAATCCTTCTTACTTTTGCGGCATGCAGGAAATTCTGGATAAAATAGCCGCATTGCGCAAAGAAATAGAGGATGCCCCTCCCGCCAATGCGGATGAAACGGAAAACTACCGGATTCGTTTTTTAGGATCCAAAGGATTGGTGAAGCAGCTCATGAGCGAAATGAAAAATGTTTCTGCTGATTTGCGCAAGGACTTTGGTGCCCGATTAAATGAATTTAAACAATTTGCCGAGGAACGTTATGATGCTTATAAAAACCAGCATCAGGATTCTTCTTCCCAAAATACATCGCAAAAAATCGATTATACTTTACCGCCTTTACCTTCCGAAACAGGCGCTCGCCACCCGGTTTCACTAACCATGGACCGGATGATTTCTATTTTTGAAAAAATTGGTTTCACTGTTGCCGAAGGGCCGGAAATTGAAGATGACTGGCACAATTTTACAGCGCTTAATTTACCCGAAAACCATCCTGCCCGCGATATGCAGGATACGTTTTACATTTCCAAAAATCCGGATTGGCTGCTTCGAACCCATACCAGTAGTGTACAGGTCAGGGTCATGAAAGAAGGTAAATTACCCATCCGCCAAATTTTTCCGGGAAGGGTTTACCGCAACGAAACCATCTCCGCACGGGCACACTGCTTTTTTCATCAGGTAGAAGGTCTGTACATCGATGAAAATGTTTCCTTTGCCGATCTCAAACAAACCCTTTATTATTTCGTGAAGGAAATGTTTGGTCCGGAAGTCCGCGTTCGATTCCGACCCTCTTATTTCCCGTTTACCGAACCCAGTGCCGAAATGGATGTAAGCTGTTTTATTTGTGATAGTAAAGGCTGTAATGTGTGTAAACATACCGGCTGGGTAGAGATTCTGGGTTGTGGAATGGTACACCCTCAGGTATTAAAAAATTGTGGCATTGATCCGGAAAAATATACCGGTTTCGCATGGGGTATGGGTGTCGAACGAACCACCATGATGCAATATGGTATTCGCGATATTCGTATCCTTTCGGAAAATGATATTCGCTTCCTGGCTCAGTTTAAGGGGGTGATGTAATGCTTCGGATTTTACTCACCGGTGCTTCCGGTTTACTTGGTCAGCATGTGTTGCAATCACTCACCAATGAGGGGCATCAGGTGGTGGCCACCTACCGGAATCAACTTCCCAAATTCTTTACTTCCTTTCGTGAAGATTTAGTTCAATGGGTGCCCTGCGACATTTGCGATATCACCAGTCTCTTGCCCATCATGGAGCATTTTGATGTGGTGATTCATGCAGCCGCCATGGTATCGTATGATCCAAGAGATGAAGATGCGCTGATGCTGAATAATATCGAAGGAACAGCGAATGTTGTAAATGCGTGTTTGCATGCCGGTATCTCAAAACTTATTTTTATCAGTTCAATTGCGAGTATCGGTAAGGCTGGCAGCGGTCATGCCAGCGATGAGTTAACCCCTTACGATGAAAAAGAACAAAGCTCCAATTATGGACGAAGTAAGTTTTTGGCCGAGATGGAAGTATGGCGCGGTCAGGCCGAAGGTTTGAATGTGCTCATTTTGAATCCGGGCATTATTTTAGGCGAAGGCGATGAAAAACGGAGTAGCAGCAACTTGTTTAAAATAGTGGCTGGTGGTTTTCCTTTTTATACCCAGGGAAGTACCGCCTGGGTAGATGTGAAGGACATTACCCGGGTGATAATTTCCTTTTTGAATCGTGCAGAGGGATGGAATGAACGTTATATTCTGATTTCAGAAAACCGGGCCTTTAAAGATGTTTTTACACAAATGGCCACCGAAATGGGCGTTAAGCCTCCACATATTTTTGCCGGTCCCTGGTTCACTGCCATCGTTTGGCGCTTATCGTATTTAAAAACCTTGCTGTTTGGCGGGCAGGCTACCATTACCAAAGAAACGGCTCATAGTGCCCAATCGAATGCCCGTTTCGATAATCGCAAAATCTTACGCACCTTGCCCGGTTTTGAATTCAACCCCATCTCGGATACAATCCGAAGAGTGGTTCAATGGCGCAAACAATAGCTTATTGCGATTATTCGGAGCGATTCAGCTATTTTTACATGCTCAAACCTGTTCCCCTTGAACATTGATTCCCATTTCAGGCCCCAATCTGCCCAAGCTTTTTTTAGTGTGATTCACCCGGGGAATATGCCCTTTTTCGCCTGTTTTTTAGACAGTTTGTCCAGGCAAAGCAATCAGGATTTTGATCTCCTTTTATTCAACGACGGTGTACCAAGCCTTGAATTAGCCGAGCAAATTCAGCGCCATTCAAGACTAAATACGCTTGTTGTTGATGTGAAAGGTAGTATTGCTTCGATTCGTAAACAGGGACTTGAATACCTCAAACAATTTCCTGAATATCAAAACTTCATTTTCGGTGATAGTGACGACTTTTTTTCCGAAAACCTCATAGAACGCAGTATCGCAGAATTAAAAAAATACGATATCCTGATTCGGGATTTAAACATTGTGGATGAACAGGGTAAACAGCTCATCCCTCATTTTTGGGGAGGGCGACTGAATCATGGATTTGAGCCGGATATTCATTTTTTGCTGGATCAGAATATCATGGGCCTCGGTAATGTTGCCATGCGGAGTTCCTGCCTGCAGGCTTATGCCATTGATGTAGATCATGCGGTGGTAGACTGGACACTCTTTTGTAGCATGCTTCTAAAGCAGCCTCATTTGCACATTTTTTTTGATAGCCGTGTACAAACCAATTATCGTCAACATGCCGATAGTATTACCGGACTGACGAAATGCAATCCGGAAAAAATTGAACAGGCCCGACAAGTCAAAATAAAACATTATGCCTTTTTGCTCAAACAAATCAATATTCATCATCCACAGTATGCTCAGATACAGCAAAGATTGAATTTAATACAGTCTGCTGAACATTTGATTCAGGATTTGTATTATCTTGCCGCACTCACCAAAGGCAGGCCATTTTGGTGGGAAATGGCAAAACTAAAACCCGGGCTGCTTCCGGAATAGTGCAACAAATCATCGAAACATGAAACACGAAATTCAACTTACCCCGCGAAAAAAAATATTTCAATTTTGCGAACCTTATATCATTGCAGAAATTGGCGCAAATCACAATGGAGACATGGACCTCGCCAAACAAATGATTGACAGCGCGGTGGCTTCCGGAGCAGATGCGGTGAAGTTTCAGTCATGGACCCCTGAATCGCTCATAGCCAGAGAGGAATACGACAAGAATCAGAAATATGACGATTCACCTAAAAAACATTTTGGATCACTCGAAGAAATGGTGACCAAATATTATTTGCGGGAAGATCAACATCATTTGCTGAATGATTACTGTCAACAAATTGGTGTAGATTTTTGCTCAACCCCTTTTTCTGAATCCGAGGCCGATTTGCTGGAGTCATTGAATATTCCTTTCTACAAAATTGCTTCGATGGATGTCAACAATTTTCGTTTGCTCGATCATGTGGCCCGTCGGGGAAAACCGGTTGTGCTTTCAACCGGAATGTCCACCCTTTCAGAAATTGAACAAGCCGTTCAGGTGATTGAAAAAGCGGGAAATGATAACATTGCCCTTTTACATTGTATTTCTATTTATCCTCCATTGTACGAAGACATTCATTTGCGGAACATCGACATGTTGTATCGTGCATTTGGTTACCCGGTAGGCTTCTCCGATCATACCATTGGTTTTTCCATTCCATTGGCATCCGTGGCTTTGGGCGCTTGTATCATTGAAAAACATTTTACAATAGATAAAAATTTACCCGGCTGGGATCATGAAATTTCTGCAGACCCGGACGAGATGAAACTGATTGCCAGAGAATCAAAAAATATTATTCGTTCATTGGGCCAATCACAACGCATTGTATCAGATGCCGAAGAACAAAAGAAGCTGAAATTCCGACGCAGTATTATTTTGAAACGATCGATGAAAGCAGGTGAAGAGATTCAAGATGCAGACCTGACGTTTAAACGCCCGGGTACCGGCATTGCGCCCAACGAAAGCAAATACCTGATTGGTCAGAAACTTCGTCACGACTTGCCGGCTGATTCGGTATTGAGGTGGGAAGATCTGAGTCGTTAATTAGTTTGTTTTAAAAAGCTGGTGCGAATCATTTTTTTGTCCAACTCCAGGGCCACGAAATACATTCCACCCGGAATCGATTGAACCTGAATTCTTTGTTGTGCATTTAACTTTCCCGATAATACCGATGCGCCATTCATCGAATAAATTACATAGTTGGCACCTGACCAATCGCCCTGAATGTTTAAGATATTTTCGACCGGATTCGGAAATATTGCCAGTGAATTCAGCGCTGTTTCTTCAACCCGATTAGGCATCATGT
Source organism: Chitinophagaceae bacterium (assembly GCA_049318705.1). Taxonomy (GTDB): domain Bacteria; phylum Bacteroidota; class Bacteroidia; order Chitinophagales; family Chitinophagaceae; genus OLB11. Next base: position 9,935 of record JBMOFV010000039.1, on the reverse strand, counting down.
CATAATAAAAATTGTGAATAGCGCCGTATGGATTGGGTTGCCATTGACCGGTAGTTGTATTCCGGGTGTATCCATTCGAGCGGGTGAGTAGTCCTCCCTGATACTGGTAGCCCATTTTTACGGTGGTATCAAACACATTTAAGCCACTGCTCCACAACATCCCGTACAAAGTATCCCGAAATATTCCGTTCGTTCTTAAATAAACATCACGCGCACTGGGCGAATACAGTTGAGTGGTATTATCAAATCCCAGGTAATCTTTTTGAATTTGTTGTTTGTTGCTGTTGTAGGTAAATACATTTTTTGCAGCAGTATACCAGGTATTGCTAAACCAGGAAGAATAAACAATGCTGTCGTTTAAATCCTGACTATTGTAATAATAAGTTTGCCGATTATCAGGGGTATAATTCACCGAATCCGTGCTGGTATGAACCGTAATTGTTTGCAGTAAATTGTTGGGATAATATGTGTACTCATACCGATAACTGGAACTAAACCCACTCGCATTGCGATAAATAACCCAGGCTGTATCCCTTTGATTCAATGCATCGTAATGATAAAAAGTGATATAGTCGTGATACGTCTGTACCGTTTGAAAATTGGTGAACAAACTATTGCTGGAGTCTAATCGGTTACCGGTATAATAATATTGAATATCGGACTCAACAAATTTAAGGTTATTGGCATACCCCGTTGAAATGGTGCGGGTTTGATGATGGTAAGAGGGATCATACCATTGTCGGGTCGTGGAACTGAGGATTAGATTCCCTAAGTTTAACGTGTACTGAGCGAGTGAATCCGGTTTCGACAAAACACTTGCAAAACTGGTATCTTGTTGTGCATAAGCCATGTTACCCGAAAAATGCAACTGAACAGAAGTATCACTCAAGGTATAATTACTGCCGTCATGATTATAAGTGCTGGTGCCAATCAGTCGTGGTTGGGCTTGAATCCCGAATTGAACGAGACAAAATAGAATAAATAATAAAGAACGTTTCATGCGTTTGAAATTTTCTACAAATTTCTCTACAACATGATGTTCATTCAATACCCTTGAGTGGATATTTTTAGGCTACATTCTTGGTGATACTCAGGCTGTCGGTAATGTTTAGTGATGGGCCCACTCAATCGTGTTGAGGTCGATCCCTTCTTTATACATTTCCCAAAGTGGACTCATCTCTCTCAATTTAGTGACCGTATCGCTCACCGCCTTAATGGTATAATCCACTTCTTCTTCTGTTGAAAAACGGCTTAAACCAAATCGCAATGAACTATGTGCGAGATCATCGCCCAGTCCTAATGCTTTTAACACATAAGAAGGTTCCAGAGATGCCGAGGTACAGGCACTACCGCTACTTAAAGCAATATTTTTATTAATTCCCATCAATAAGCCTTCTCCTTCAACATGTTTGAAAGAAATATTGCTGACATGTGGTAAACGATGATTTTTATGACCGTTAAGATAACTCTCTTCTAATTTCATTAATCCTTCTTCCAGACGGTCACGCAATTTGATAATTCGTTCGGTATCGCTGCTCATTTCCTGCATACACAACTCACAGGCCTTTCCAAATCCAACAATGCCGGGTACATTGAGTGTTCCGCTACGCATTCCACGTTCGTGACCACCTCCATCTAACTGAGCCGTTACTTTTACCCTTGGGTTTTTTCGGCGAACATACAAGGCACCAACTCCTTTAGGGCCGTACATTTTATGTCCGGTAAAGGCCATTAAATCGATACCGTCTTTATTGACATCCACGGGTATTTTTCCGACTGCTTGTGTGGCATCACTCATCACAAGAACACCGTGTTTGCGGGCTATTGCTGAAATTTCTTTCATCGGATTAACCACACCAATTTCGTTATTGGCATACATGATTGCCAGCAAAATGGTTTTGGGTGTGATTGCTTTTTCCAAATCCGCCAAATTAATCATCCCTTCATCATCCACAGGCAGGTAAGTGATTTCAGCACCTTGTTTTTCGAGATGTTTGCAAGTATCCAAAACCGCTTTATGCTCGATGGTTGTGGTGATGATGTGATTGCCTTTAGACGCATACATTTCGAACACACCTTTGATGGCCAGATTATCTCCTTCGGTAGCTCCGGAGGTAAAGATTATTTCTTTGGAATCAGCACCAATCAGTTTTGCAACCTGTTCGCGGGCATAATCTACCGCCTCTTCAGCAATCCAACCAAATGAGTGGTTTCGGCTGGCGGCATTCCCAAATTTCTGGGTGAAATAAGGTATCATTGTGTCCAAAACCCTTGGATCCATAGGGGTTGTGGCATTGTTGTCTAAATAAATGGGGAAATTCAGCATGGTTTAATATTCAATGTTGCGGCAAAAACTGCCGGATTGCAAATATACCTGAAACCTTGTTTGCAAAAAGTGTTTGAGCCTCAATTGCCTATAAAATTCCTTTATTCACAATTCGTAATGGCCCGGTTCGCAAGAATGATTCAATGGGAGAAGGATCAAATCTGCCCGGCAAGCTTTAATTTTGGCAGATATGTTACCCATTGATCATATTGGTATTGCGGTTCAATCCTTACAGGATGCTATTCCATTATACGAAATACTATTAGGAACTCCATGCTATAAACGTGAATTGGTAGCTCGTGAACAGGTAGAAACCGCCTTTTTTAGAAGAGGCGATACAAAAATCGAACTGTTACAGTCTACAGATCCGGAAGGCGTCATTGCGCGGTTCATTGCCAAAAAGGGAGAGGGCATGCATCATATGGCCCTTGCTGTGGAGGATATTTATGCCGAAATAGAACGACTCAAATCACAGGGGTTTGAATTCTTAAATGATATTCCAAAGGATGGAGCCGACAATAAGCTCATCTGCTTTATTCACCCGAAATGCACCAAGGGCGTGTTGATTGAATTGTGTATGGATAAACCTTCAGAGGCCGCAGATAACCTGATCCATTGATCTTTTTTCAAGAAAATCGTCGTTCAAGGTAACTTTTACCGCATATTTTTCGTCTTCTTATCGTTAAATCCTATCTTCAATCTGTTCTTTCAATGCTTTCATTGGAATTCATTGGTTGTTGGTTTTTAAAACTAAGTATATGAAACGCCTCTCACTTCGCCATCCTCTGTTGTTAACCGCTTTTACCGGAATTGTGTTTATCATCTCCTGTAATAAATTTAAAAATACCCCTATTTCCAGTGCAGAGGTGGATACCAATATTCCACAATATTTTGTCGGTGCAGATGAAACCTTTAATGCGCAAATTCATCTGGGGCGTGTTCTGTTTTATGATAAAAATCTCTCGGTCAATAATTCCATTTCCTGCGCCTCATGCCATAAACAGGCTTTGGCTTTTGCCGACAATACCGCTTTTAGTACCGGTTTTGAAAATCGCTTGACCAAACGAAACTCCATGGCGATTCAAAACATCACTTCGCCTATGATTTCCATTGAAGGTAGCCCACTTTTTTGGGATGGCCGCGAGCCGGATTTAAATTCCCTGATTGCCAAACCGATTGCCAATCATATTGAAATGGGAATTACTGATTTTGACCAGTTGCTCAAAAAACTGAACAGCCTTTCTTATTACAGGCCGATATTGGACAAAGCCTATGGTACCGGCAGCACACTGAGTCTGGAAGGGATGAGTGCAGCTATGACACAATTTATTCTGCAGTTTCAAACAATGCACTCACGTTTTGATGAAGCCCAGATGGGTAGTGGAAGTTTAAATGCGCTTGAAGTGCGGGGTCGGTTATTATTTAATACCACATACAATTGCGTCAGTTGTCATAACCCGATGCCCGGTATGTATCAATCAAGTGGTTTTCATAACATTGGTTTAGAATCCAGCATTCAAGATAAAGGACGCATGGATGTCACCGGCAACTCAAGTGATGAAGGTTTATTTCGCGCGCCAGACTTACACAATGTTGCTTTAACAGCACCTTACATGCATGATGGTCGGTTTAATACCCTCGATGAAGTGTTGAATCATTATAGCCATGGTATTCAGGAAAATAAAAATTTATCCGATGTATTAAGAAATGATGACGGCTCTGCTTTAAAAATGAATATTACTGCCGAAGACCGCAAAGCCTTGATTGCTTTTTTAAATAGCATGACCGATTATCAAATGGTGAGCAATCCGTTGTTATCCAATCCTTTTAAATAATTTGAATGATTAAAAAGAAATTGATTCTATGCGTTAGTCTGCTCTTCAGTGGAGTGATGTTATTCGCCCAAAAACCTGATAGTTTAAACGAATCGAAACGATTCAAACATTTTGTGGGATTACAAGCCAATGCCCTGTTTCGTCAAATATTGAATTTTAGTGGTGCAAACACACCTGTCAACAATCCATACTTGTTAACCTATAGCGTGGTTACTCCTAAAAAAGGGTGGGGAATTGATGCCGGGTTGGGTTATACCTATAATAAGACCTTTGAAACGGACGGGAATGTGAAAAAAAATAATTTTATCAATGACCTCTATTTTCGTTTAGGTCCTCAGAAAATGCTTCCACTGAATCGCCGATTTTCAGCACAGATTGCCTTTCACTTGTTGTATGAAATCCTGAATAGCGATACGCAAACAGAAAGCAACTTTGGATCACAAATTACCAGAGTCATCACAAAATCATCTTCCGTTCGCTATGGATGTGGTCCTGCACTGGGTCTGCGGTATCGGGTGAGTAACAGGGTTTTGTTGGGAACTGAAGCAAGTTATTATTTTCGGAAAGGCCAACTCAAATCAGATCTTAGAACTGAAACCATTTTTCAGGGAAACATTATTCAGGAAGATATCTCCAACACCAATAACGACTTGGCTCAGGTTGTTTTTAATCCGCCTGCGGTGTTGTTTCTGGTGTTGCGTTTTTAATTTTTCGCAGCATTTGTGCAACCAACAACAGGAGGATAATACACAAAATACCGCTGCCAATCCGGGGACTTTCATCAAAAGTAAGTCCCGGTGGTGTTCAGGGAGTTATAATTAATCGGATTTGATTAGTGTTGAATCGTCAACTTTCTGGTCAATACCGATTCACCCTTTGTTTTCAGGATATAGGTACCGGATGCCCAGCTACTACAATCGATTTGGAATACATGAACACCGCGTTCAATAGGGGCTGAATAAATTACCTGGCCGTAGGTATTCAAAATTTCAATGCTATTTAATTGATGCTGAATATTTTGAACATCTACATAAAACATCGTATTCCCCGGAACCGGATAAACATTCACCTGTGCATTTTGTAAATCGTCCAAACGGCTTGGTGTGGCATTTACCTTAAAGAGTAAGGTATGCTCTTTGGTTCTGGTTTCGTTGGTAGCGGACTGCTCCGTTCCAAGAATTACATTCAGGTAAGGTCGGTTACGAATCTGGCTTGAGGTAGGTGTCCAGGAATAATTACCGCTTACGGTACTGCCGGTTTGTGTTGGCGCAAATACCGGTGCATTGGCAAATTGATTTTGTTCACCGATAATTTTCATTTTGAGGGTATTGGTATTAATCGTGGAAACACCGCCAGAAAAAGTCATATTAAACGGGGTATTAGCGTAAGTTTCAAACAGATAATGTTTTACAGGTTGAGGCCAGCTTGATTTATTATAAAACTGAAACTCTGAAGCCATGGCTGTTTTACAACCTACACAAATGGTTACTGTAGCTTCGCGGGCTGAGGTGCTCAATAAAACACCATTTCGGTATTCTTCTACTTTTACAGCGTAAGCAAACGCTCCTGTCATACTTGGAATCCAAGTGATTTCACCTACTACAGGATCAACGGTAAAACTATAGGCTGGAGCTGAAGGATAAGCCAAAGCACTCATTGCTATCGGAGCGCCTCCGGATCCCAAGGGGTTTGCCCAGCTAAATACGAGAGAGTCGCCATCCGGATCAATGGCCAGTGGATTATGCAGCAATGTATCGTTCACACCTGAAAAGAATGCCGGGACATTTGAAAATTCCGGGGTTGAATTCACCTGAATCGGATTGTGAACAATATCGCAATACAAATACAATTCGGCCATGGTTGGATTTGTGAGATTGGTAATTAAGCCATTGCGACAACAATTGCTATAAACAACCTTATAATTACCGGCACTATTGGCCAATAGGGTGTCTAAATAAACTTGCTCGAGAATACCATTTCCGACTGCAGTTGAACTCACTAAAGCAGCAGATTCCGGGGTGGTTGCGCCACCGGTTTGAATTTGATAGGGTAAATTGTTGATAGTCAATCCCATTGAATCCACCCAGAGCGTGATTTTGATTTGATAGGAAGATGTGCCTATGTTTTTGGCTGTAATTTGTCCGGCATACTCATGAGAGGCTCTTGACACTTGGGTAAATGCGCACAGGAAGAGGAAAAGGGTAAAAAATTTTTGCATATTGTTAAGGTTTACGTGGATAATGACGAAAATATGACAAAATAGGTTGGGAAATCTCATTATTCATTTTAAGGTAGGTTTTTCTCAATCCGCATATTATTTAAATGGAATCGTCAGGGTTCGGAAAAATTCTATCTTTAAATGTAGATGCGCTTGCTAATCATATTAATGTCTATTTTAATGCTCTTTTCTACCTGCCGCAAAAAACGATTGGTCGGACAAGTAACATTTTCAGGACAGATTAAGGACAGTTATACGCAACAGCCGATGCCTAAAATTCAAATTGGCCTAGGTGAATTTTACAGTCATTGGTTGGGGCAGTCATATTTCCTGAAAGAAGTTACTTTGACGGATCAGGATGGTCGTTATTATTTGACGGATACTTTAAGAGATAACACGGCGGTATTTATTGGTATATTAGATAGTATTAAAAACTATACATCGCCGTCCTCGATCCAGGAAAGATATTTTTTACTAAACCCAGAAATAGACAGACGTGATGTCTATTATATTTACAAGCCTGATTTCGCCAAAAGTAACGAACAGCGATTGATTATTCCCTGGATCGGCTTTCGAAATTTACCATTGAAGGTTAGTGGCTATATATTCGGTGTGGGGTAGAAAGAACTGATGTTTAAGGTTGAACTAAATCTAATAGAAACCACAAATGATTAGCCTAATACAAAAGCTACATTGACGCAACACCATGGTTGTAGGAGGTTTCAGAATATGTTAAAACGCTCAACATATTTAAAAAAGAAGGCAGATATTAAATTAACATCTGCCTTCTCTGCGTGCCAACCCATGATAGAAAAAGAATTTTCTTTCGTTTTGACTTTTATATATTCATATTTAAATGACTTGTTAATTTTTCGAACTTCCTTCCTTTTTTGTTGATTTGAACTTTTTATACAATAAGGGAAAAAACAATTTCAAACCTATTGAAGAAACAAATCCTACAACAGTACCAAAAATTAATGGGCTAAAAAACGTCCATGGTCCTAATCTCTCTTGAATTACGATTTCAATAAAGCTCTTAAGAACAAACGCAATTGAAAATATATAAAAGAAATTGCTTATTAATTCTCTTTGATTTTTCATATTATAAGTTTAGAATACAAGCCAGTCCTTTAATCTGCCAATTCCGTATTCAGAAATCGAACCTGAAGCAGCACCTGCAAGAAAACCTATCATACCTCCTGCGACTGCTCCTCCTGGCCCTACACCGGCTCCAAAACTTGCTCCTCTCCAAGCTCCGGATCCAGCTCCAACAGCGTCTGCCCATATTATATCATTTCTGCTAGCCTTTTGAGCATGATTTGAAATAATATGATTTTCTTCAAATAAGTCAGACCATTTTTGTGTATTTGTTTCCCAATATATTTTTGAATACTTTGCTACCGAAATACTTGAAAGTATACATTCAATTTCAATTGGATTATTGATAAGACTTAGATATTGTGTTTTTAAATCATTCATTTTATTTTCATATATTGTTGAAGTGCTTTCTTCATAAATGATGCGTTTTAATTCTGCGAAGTAGTTCTTTAATTCCTGACTTGTAAGTTCTAAGAATGAAATCCCAAGCATTTCTCTGTTAAGAGAAGCTATAAATGTAGTTCTTAAGTTGGCATCGTATTGTGCGAAATTGTTACTTATATATAATTCAGTGAAAGGCTTAATGCGGTTAAAGAACAAGCTCACATAGTTAGAATTTGTATAGCCGGAGAAGAATTGTTCAGGATTTTGTTTGATTTGTTGAAAATAGAAATCTAACATGGCATTATGAGTGAAACCATATTCAAATCTGTGTTTTGAAATAGAATTTACACTTTTGCTTTGTTGATTTGTGTATTCTTCTGGCTTTTGACATGAAAATAAAATAACAGTTAATGATAGGATGGCAACAAGTGCCCCTGAAAATATTTTTTTCATTTTACTTTAATTTATTTGTTTTTGTCAGATGCGATATGCTTTGTGTCTGACCACCTACAGATTGACATTTTTCGGTTGCCTGTCTGTAACTCAACCGCTGTATTGGATTCCGTTCTTACGAAGGTATCAATTATTCGACAGTTACTTTTGCTTATGCGTTTTAATTTGTCATGTCATCGCAATGGATGGGTCTTTAATGCCTGTTTCAAATTTCTTTCTACTGTTGAATAAAGAACTGTTCGCTCTTCTGAAATCTCCTACAACTGTTTATCAGGATACCAAGGTGTTTGTAAAACTGAAACCACGCAGCGATATTCAGATAGAAATCAAGAGAGGCAATGGAATACTGCCTCTTCGGCATTGAGCATCTTCTTATACCACATTATGATTTGATGGTTGTGTCAAGATTTTCTATCAACAAACGATCGAAATCCGGCGAGCGATAACCATGATAAATCAGTTTTTTGTTTTTGTCATACATCAAGCGGTATGGCACTCCAATAATATCCTTCCTACATTCCGGACAGATATCATTGCGAAAAAAATATCCCTTTTTCCGATCATCCATTCGTTTTTCAGGGTAGAACGTTTTATCAATCATATAAGTAACCGGCAAGTTGATTGAATGAGATTTTAAAAGAACCGGTATGTCGGACATCTCTTTTTCGAAAGAGCTATTGCATAAGATAAGCTTTATTTGCCCGCCATATTTGTCGATGTAAGATTTTACTTCATCCAGCACGTATTTAGTACCCCTGCATTCGTTGGTATAGATAATTACTAAATACACATCTGCCTGGGAGGAGTCTATGATTTTGGTAAGCCCTTCTTTATTGATTTTTTCCAGGCGCGGTAAATCCTGAGCTTGTAAAAAAGATGAGAATAGGATTAAAATCAGGGTGAAGAATACAAATTCGATGTAGATGATTTTTTTCATGTTGCTTTTTTAAAAAGGGCGTTCGAAAAAATTGATTTCGAACGCCCGGAATTAATTACTAAAAGAATATAAATATGAAATTCCCTTCTTGACTGATTGAATAAATTCCAGCTTTAATTTTTGTTGGACAATTTCTAATTTTACTGGTAATCTCATTTGACAAATAAATGTCTTTATTAATTGTAACTTGACCTCTTACAAATGTATCTGACCATCTTGGATCCTGTAGAACCTCTTTTGGTAATGATAAACCAAATCTACCCGATTCATCAAATCCAAGAGTGCCTCCAGAATAAATCCCGCCAATATCTGCACTCCCTTTTATAGTGATTTCACAAAGGCCTTTACCGACACATTCTGTAAAAGTCCTGGTTGCATCCCATTCAAGAGTACCCTTTTTGACATGAATTTCAATGCCGAATAATTTAATTGCACTCACATCCACAATCACACCCATCAACACCACTAACATCAAAATCAACTTTTTCATAATCACACTTGGCTTATTGAGGTAAGCCTTACCTTTTGTTTTCATAATCCCTACTCTATCTGCGCCTTTTCGGGTCCCTGCTTCTTCGCTTTCTCACTATGCCTTTCGGGTTCAGGGCTTGCTCTTTTTGTCCTTCCTTCATCACAGTGTCTTTCGTTGCGCAACATTTAAAAGCTTCAACAAACCTAGTATTT
>JBMOFV010000038.1:0-31216 GCA_049318705.1 Chitinophagaceae bacterium | reverse complement strand
TGATTCGTTACCGCCAAGCCAATGGGCAAACAGGTGTACAAAAAGGAACGGTAACGGTGTTGAGGTAAGGGGTACCTTAAAGTGAAAACGGGCTTTTTATGCTTTACCTTTTATAATCGTTAGGGAAATATATACTCGCCATTATTAGTGTTCTTCACCAACAAGAAATTTTCCAATCCTGCAACACACAAGCCAATATCCTCAGGCCTATGTGATCTGCGAGTTACACCAATTCATTTAACGATTCTGGATACCAACCACTACCGAATCTCAATCTCTTTTCTCCCCGTATTTCCATACACAAAAGGATAGTACATCAATGAAATCTTAGCCGGAGCAACCACATAGCGTCCGGCAAAAACCGGTGTTAAGGATATATCGAGTTGATGGGTTCCCATGGACAGGTTTTCGAAATAGTAAACCACTTTGTGTTTGAAGTATTGTACATAATAGCCCTTGCTATAATGGGTCTCCTTGTTTTTAATCTTCATGCCAGAGGGTATCGGAATTTCTATCATCACGTGTTCCGCTTTTTTATAGGCTTGTATATCTATCTTGAATTGACAGGCCTCACCCATTTTTAATGCATCTTTTCCGATCGTGCTGTTGCTTGTGCCTTGCAGGAAATATGTTCGTAAAGAAAAAACCGAGTCTGAAATATCAGGTGTTTCGCTGCGCTGTTCTTCAGATGTATTCACAAACACATCTCCTCCCTGATGTTTTATTTTATACCGGCTGCCATTGATTTGAATCTTTGTCGGATATTCCTTAATCACCAGCGTATCATTAATGGTCAGGGTCGACTGTATCGGTTTGGAACCATCACTTAATGCAGCCATGGTCAGGGCTTCAATCATGGCCACTTTAGCATAAGTGTTCATGTTTTTTTCCAACTGTCCGTTCATCAATTTGGCTTTAAACAATTTTATAAAAGATGACTCATAAGCAGAGCCCTTAAATAAACGATAAGCTTTGAAAACATCGGCCCGATGATCATAAAAGAAGTTATCGGTATAGGGTTGCGACAGATTTTTATTCAGTTCCAGAAAAACAGCATATACATCCGATTCCACCACCGTCTGCCCCTTGATGCGTTTGTTTTGATAAAAATAAATTTTATCGGTTCCTGTTAACTGATCGACCTGAATATTCGCATAAAGCTGATCTGTTTCCGGCGTATTGGTTCTTGCATTTAAAAGTACATGGTAGGCATAAATTTTATCGGTGATAGACATGTTTTTAAAGTGCGTAAGTACATAGTTATTGGCCGAGTTAAAAACATTATTCAGATATCCTGCCTGCAGGGCTTTTTGAGCAACTTCCATCGCATAAATGGTCATCCGGTCGTTGATGCCATTGCGCTTCCACCATCCAAAACTGCCATCGGTATTTTGCATATCGGCCAATTGTCCTAACAGCGCATTGATTCTTTTGCTCGGTAAGGCAGTTTGCTTCATGGATATCAGAATATAGTTTTTTGACAACATGGCGTTTAACTTAGAAGCGGTTTGTTCAACACAGCCGTATTCATAATTATTCAACTCATCCACCACAGCCATGATTTTTTCCATCAGGTTATTGTTAAAAATAATCTGACCTTTTGTGTTCGGTTTTATGTTGAGTTCATAGGTGGAATCCTCTTCCATCAGCAGCGATTGATTGGTATGAAAAATGAGCGCCGGAGAAAATACCGGAATCTGATATCGCTCATAATCTTTGTAATTTTCCTGATAACGAAGTCCGGCTAAATAGGTGATGCTGTCTAGGCTCAATGCATTTACCTCCATGCTATCCATGTAAGTATGTTGCACCCGAACATTTCGACTAAAAGATTCCTTGCCATTGATGCTTCCGCTCACCAATAGGTTCAGTGGCTCTTTGGTTAAATTCATGTATTTTATTTTCGAACGCAGCTGATCGCCTTTGTATAAATAATCCGATACCGTTACAATCGTTTGAATGGGTTTGTAAACCTGAATTTCGGCGGAGTCGATCCCATGCATCCAACCTTTGCCCATGCCCAGCATAAAAGTTTTCCAGGTGGTAATATTATCCGGTAATTTTAATGTGAAACCAATTTTACCTTGTTTGTTGCTAATCATATTTGGTTTCCAAAATCCCACGTCACTGAAGTTTTTACGGATTGTGGAAACGTTTTTATTTTGGGCGACGCGGTCAATCATATCAACATCGGCATAGGTAGGTGTGGCATTTCTATATTTTTCAGAAATTCCGGAATTGATAGAATTGTAGGATACAGATGACAATTGCACATCTCTTCCACCCCTGACCATCATACCATCAATCATATAAACAGTAGATGAACTACGATCACCGCTAATGCTCAGGCTTTCACTACTTTCTTTACGTTGGTATACACCTCCCTGAATGGCGGAAAAATCACCAGTGGAAACCGCTGGTGCGGAACTTGAATAACTAATGGTCATCGACTTCTTACCGGGTTCACTGGCATCAATCAACTTGCTTTTATAGGCTTTTACCACCACTTCTTTCTGCTGCATAGATTTCCTTTCCATCCTGACATCAATATTTACTCGCTTATCTACGCCAAGTAGAATGTTCTGAATCTCTTGTGTGTTATATCCGGCAAAGGTTACTTTAAGGGTGTATTTGCCCGGAGCAAGTGGTTTGATTTTATAATTTCCGAGTTGGTCGGTTTTTGCGCCTCCGCGTATCAACGCGCCCTCAAAAACCTGCACAGAGGCAAAATCTAAGGGGTTCCCGCCCTCGTCTGTAATTCGTCCAAAAAACTCACCGGCACTGCCATTCCCTCTGTCGTAAATGTGCACTTGTTCCGAATTGGTAACGATCTCTTTTTCAACACTGGGCATCATCCCCAGATTCAGATTGTATTCTTTCAATTTCAGGATTTCCTTTTTTTCAAGTCCCAAAAAACCTTCTATCATCAAATAGTAATGCGCTTTAAAATAAAGGTTGTTTAATCGGAGAGTCGTATATCCTGATTTACGAATCTCCAAACTGTATACTTCACCATCTTCGGGTAAAAAGGGGATATCTGTATACATTCCGGTGGATGCCATCGTACGGATTAGTTCTCCTTTTCGATACAGAAGAATTTGGTAGTTCTCTAAGAGGCTTCTGTTTTCCTTTTCATGGAGTATCATACGCAGGGTGTTTGCTTTTTCATGTTCACGAAAAGCCATCAATCGAAAATCATTATGGATGGTTTCAAAAACCGGATGACTGATTTCTTTAGCCACCATACTGGCGTTGAGCAGATAAGCGCTTTTTGCTTCAAACAGCATGGATTTGTAATGCGATACTTTGTAGGAAGGATGGTAAAGTTTTACCTGATAGCTACCCGGAATGGCGTTCAGAATTTCGAATAAACCATTCGCATTGGTGATGGCTCCATATTTAAACACGCCATTCATTTCCAGATACACAAGGGTGCCTTCCAGGGGTTGCTGATCTTCGGCGGTAATCATTCCATGGATATATAAATTATTCCGGCTGCTTTCTTCTTTTTTTATTTTTTCCGGTGCATCATAGGGCGCGTCATAAAAAGGAAGCAAGGGTACCGCATTGAGTTCAGAAAATATTTTTAAGGGCACTTCAATCTTCTCTTTGCTAAAAGCCTCTGTGCGCATATAACGTGGATTCAGGTATAGATGTCCGTACGCATTGTAATGCTGGTTTCGTAAAACCTTCATCCTGTTTTTATTCAGAAAGAGATAAATATCGTATGTTTCCTCTGCGGCCATTTTGTTGAACGTATAAACTTGTCTGGGTACGTTCTGCACAAAATCGGCTACTTCAAATCGGGTTTTACTCACAATCCACATCGACTTGATAAATTGGGTATCACAGGTATTTTCAATCCATATGTAAAATGCAGTACCCAGGCCGGGCGATCGGTAACTCTGATATAAATATTCTTCATCTTCGCTTTTATTGCGCAAGGCTTCTTCGGTTTTTGGTTTAAACGTTAATTCAGCTTTTTGCGGTTCAGGAACCAGGGTATCGGGTTGTAGCATTTGATTGACCTGGGCAATGGTCAGATTGCGTTCCATAAATGGCAAAAAGGCTCCTTTGATTTTACCCATGTTTTTTGCCTTAAATTCTTTCAGTATTTCGTCGAAATGATAAACGGTTTCTACGCCGGTTTTTAATGGATACGATTTTGTATTCCGCTGTAAGGTAATCAGGGCATATTTGTCAAAAGGACCTTGTACAAAATAATTGTCGCCATCGATATTCATCACATTCATGCGGTATCCATTGTAATATTTTTTTCGGTGATTCAGGTTTTCCGACTGAATAAAAACACTATCACTGGGGAAAGTATTGGTCAGTAACAAGGTGGGATACAGCAAATCTTTTTCCTGAGGACTTGCTTCTACAGGAGATAAAGAATCGGTGATTTTAAACCACGAATTCTTTTGCCGGATACTATCGATATTAATTCCAAACAAGTATTTGGTGGATGCCGAAAATTGTTGTTCGGGCATTTCATACAATTTGTTGAAATAACGAAATGCAATACGATGTTTTCCTGCAGGCATGGCAAAAGAGTATATTTCGTCTTTATTGACATCGGAAATATAAACAGGCTGTCCATCCACTAAAATGTATTTGGGTGATATCAAATTGTTTTGATGGGTCAGAAACAATGCAAATTCCGGATTGGAAAATTGTTTTTTTACAGGTATTGTGCTGATTTCATTTTCCGGATGTCGTAACTGATAATATTCATTTTTGCGCAAATTGAATCGGGTAAAATGAACGTTTTTTAAAAGATGATTTGCATTAAAACTCTGGTAGAACAAATTGGCAATGCCCTTACTTTCGAGCGGTTTTATTTCTACCCGGTTTTGATACCGTTCAGGCACTTGAATAAACGGGGCTTGGATATTTTCGGCAAAAGCTTTGTTCACAGCATATACGGTCATATTCACGCCTTTCCTTGCCCGGTTTTTAAAATCCTTCACCGTCATTTCTACGGCCATCGAATCGCCGGGTAGAGCCTGTTTGGGTAAATTGGTTTCGAAATGAAGTTTATTTTTTTCAGGAACAAACAAAAACTCGTAAAAATTATTTTCGATGCCCGTCTGAAGATGACTCGTAATGAGGAGTCGATACTGATCCAATGATTGATCGGCAATGGTATAGGTGAGCCGGGAAGTTTCGCCCGATTTTACCAGGTTATCTTTTTTGTAAATCCGGTAATGAACAGGTTCGGTAAAAGGATACTGAAAGGAGATTTGTACACTATCGCCATTTCGTTTTCCTTTTACATGCAACATTTCCAGTTTGTTGTAAATGATATTAACTGTTTTCAGATTAGAATCCTTGTCGATAATAAATGTTGAAGTGGTTGTAGGATCTAACTGACAGGCATAGGGAGAGCTGACCTTCTTTTTGCTTAATGTATCCTTATCACGCAGGGTAATCAACATAAATTTCCGCATGGTGTCTTTTCCGTTGTACAAAACATGAAGCCTCAGACTGTCTGCATCCTGATAAAACAATACTTTTTCGGTCTGCGCTTGTTTGGTAAAGGTTTTGGAGAAAGATTTTTTTTCAAAACTAATCGGGTCAGTAATCGTAACATTTAAATTGTATTGCCCATTCACGTTCGGGAAAATATCAGAAGGGATGCGGTATGCTGCAAAGTTTTCATACTCAATGAGGGTATCCATCTGATACCAGCTATTTCTTTTTTCCGGCGAAATGCTTAGGCTATCCTGAAAGAGGTTCATGACTTGTAGTAGTTGAATTTCGCAATGAACCTGAGCACCTTGTACAGGAAATCCGTTTATGTCTTTGGCCGTTACATAAAAAACCACATCATCACCGGCAAAAAAATTGGGTGACTGTATATCCACATCGAATACATTTTTCGCTAACTCATACTCTGAAAGTCTGAACGAAGATTGTTTCACTAAACGTCTTCCCAGTTTTTCATAGCGCAATCTTACGGTGTACGAACGATCGATTTTAAGCGTATCCGGTATTTTCCATTGATAGAGGTAAGCTCCACGTGTCTTTCTTTTAATGGTTTTGCTGAATCGGAAATCACTATCAGCTTCAGTAATGGAGAGAATAACTTTTTGGCGAAGGGGTTTTCCATTTTTGAAATTCACCAAAAAGGCTTTTAAATTCAGGGTATCCAAAGGACGGTAGAGAGGTTTGTCTAAAATCAGGTACCCTGGTGAATTTAATTCCGCCCGGGTATTGTTATAATAATCCGGACTGGGTTTTGCATCAGGTTGATTGTTGAGCGAAAATTGAAAGGCATATACTTCCGCATCATAACTCACCTTTAAAAAAACATTTCCGCGATTTATTTTTTGTTGATCAAACTCTTTTTTAAGAAATGAATATCCACCACATCCCGGATCATAAGGGAGGGGCTTACCATCCAATTCGATTTTCGCATTTTTGATGAGGGCTTTGCTTTTTTTATCAAAAAGAAAAATAAACACTTCGTCCTTCAGCACTTTGGTCGACATGATAAAAGGCGTAATAACGGTATAGGTATAATTTACCTGATGATCGGTGATGTTGGCACTAATATAATTGCCATTGGGGAGGGTGTCCGTTTTGAATTTATTTCTCGCATATTCCTTGAATTTGCGGGTAAACAGAAATGAGGTATCCTGTATTGTTCTGTTTTTTAGAACATACTTCGATTGCGCATAATCCAGTTTATACACATAAGTGATGGTGTCTTGCGTAATGAGCTGTGATATTTTTTGCGTTACGGCTCGAATCCCGCTAAAGAGCAGTATGAGTAAGATGAGATGTTTTTTCATATGCTTCAAATTTTTATACAGATGCAGAATAAGGGTATATTCACTATCCTGGTTCAAAATTATTTGAATGTTCAAAGGTGAGTGAAAGATTGCGTTTGGCACCTGCTTAATTTGGGTGAATCGCGAATCTTTTTCCAAACCCTAATTTTTACAGTTAGATTACACCTTTTGAGCGCAAGGAGAAAAGCTTGATTTAGGTTGTGGTGCCTTTTACCCAAGGAGTCTGCAGGATACTGGGCAGGGTCAAACGAACGCATGTGCCCTCATTTAAAACATTCTGTATATCGAGTGTGCCATGAATGCTATGTAATATATTCTGCAACCCGCTGTTAGACATGTTCGGCTTTGCGGCATGTCGAACTGTAAATAAAAAGTGTTCTCTGACCGCGGAGTGTTAGATCAATCCAGAATTATGTCTCGTCTTTTTGGATGAGAGGCTGCAAAATCAGCCCTAAGCTTCTGACGAAAAGTAATACCCATGGATATATCCCCGGTAAATTGGGCATTTATTTAAATCGGTATTATATTTAGACATGAAAAAAGGATTTCTTTTTCTTTTAATGTTGGGCAATAGTTTATTGGGTTTATATGCACAATCTTGTCCTGAAATCATTGGCTATTTCCCCAACTGGCAATGGTACGACCGCGCTCAGTTGCTCAACCCCTTGACCATTCAATACGAAAAGTACAGCATCATTAATTATGCTTTTTTCAAACCCGAAACCAATGGTTCGATCAGTAGCACGGATGCGTTGGCCGACCAAAATTTACTCCTCGGACAAATCAACTGGAGTACTTCGCCCATCACTTATTATCCGAATACCTCTATCATCGAGCGGGCGCATAATGCCAATACCAAAGTGCTCCCTTCTATTGGTGGATGGACCTTATCCGACAATTTTCCCGGCATTGCGGCAAGTACCCTAAAACGCACCCAGTTTGCACATAGTTGTTGCGACCTGATTCGAACCTACAATTTTGATGGCATTGATATCGATTGGGAATACCCCGGCTATGCCACCCATAGTGGCACTTTAGCCGATAAGCAAAACTTCACCATTTTTCTGCAGCAAATCAAGGATTCTCTCACAGCATTGGGTACTCAACAAGGTAAAACTTATTTGCTCACCGCTTGTTTTGGCGCCTCAAAAAGCAATATGGAGAATATAGAATGGAGCAGTGTTCAAAATTTGGTCGATATTATCAATCTCATGAGTTACGATTACTTTGGATCATGGGATGCTGCAGCCAATCATAACTCACCCTTGTTTCAACCACTTCAGGGTGACCCATCCTTCAACATCGATTCCTCAGTCACACATCTCATGACCCATTACCAGGTACCGGCCAATAAAATTGCAGCTGGGGTGGCCTTTTATGGACGCTCTGCCAAAACAAGCGGCTCGCCCGCTCTTTTTGCACCAATTACCGGTGTCGATTTGATCACTTTCGGCGAGGACGATGGCACACCACTGTATTATAATATTCTTAAAAAGCAAAACCAATTCTCAAGGCTCTGGGACGCCAATGCCAAGGTTCCCTATCTGGTTGGAAATGGCAGTTTAAACACGTTTGTATCCTACGATGATGAGGAGAGTGTCGGATTAAAGGCACAGTATATCAAGGATAAAAATTTAGGTGGAGCCATCATTTGGGAAATCACCGGCGACTATCTTGAAACATTTCCAGGGTCGGGTGTCATTGGCAGCACGCCTTTAATTGATACCTTAAAATCAGTACTCTGTAATGGATCTGTTTCACCCAATCCCTCATTGACCATTTCGCCGGGTGGTACGATAAATATTTGTTCGGGAAATACGCAAACCCTGACAGCAAGCCCGGGCTTTAGCTCCTACCTCTGGAATACGGGCGATACCACCCAAAGTATTCAGGTGAGTTTAGCCGGGACTTACGCTGCATCAGCAACGACCAATAATAATGTAACGGTATCGAGTAATATCGTCACCATCAATCTGACGAATTGTAATAACAATGCAGCTCCTCTGGTATCTATCTTGTCACCGGCAAATAATTCAAGTTTTGTTTTGGGATCAACAACAACCGTTCAAGTAGATGCACAGGATACCGATGGCAGTATTGCGCTGGTCGAATTGTACCGCAATAATGTGTTAGTGGGTAGTCTGGTAAATCCACCTTTCGTATTCAGTATCACCAATCAGATTTCCGGCAACTATACTTTATTGGCTAAAGCCTATGATAATGCCAATGCCATCACCAACTCCTCATTGGTCAACGTTATAGTTCCATCTCCAAACACGGG
Source organism: Chitinophagaceae bacterium (assembly GCA_049318705.1). Lineage (GTDB taxonomy): Bacteria > Bacteroidota > Bacteroidia > Chitinophagales > Chitinophagaceae > OLB11. The sequence goes on along the minus strand of JBMOFV010000038.1, from coordinate 22,135 downwards.
GTTGTGTGGATATCCACTCTGGAATGCAGGCACCATCTACAATACCAACGATACCGTTTCATACAATAATATCATTTACCGGGCCAAGTATTGGACGCAAGGCAATATCCCGAGCACACATTATGGCAACTGCTGTGTGTGGGATCTCGTCATGCCTTGTGGAGGATATACCGCAGCAACTTGTTTCAAACCGGTATATGATTCGCTCATTGCTTACAATGCCAATCAGGAAGTGTTCTTGAATGGAAATATCTATAAAGCCAAATGGTGGACCTTGAATCAAAATCCCCTCAATAACAGTGGAAGTGGAGAAGTCTGGTTGCCACTCACGACTCCCTGCGTGATCCCACTCACTTTAAAATTATTCATGCAAGGCTATTATTCTGGCGCAGGCAACATGTTACCCGTTCTGCAAAATCAAAATCAGCTTTCCTCATCCAACCAATGCGATACAGTTCAGATTAATTTTTATCAGGCGGTATCTCCATATTATCAGCTGCATACCTGCAAAGGGATTGTGCATACCAATGGATGGCTGAGTTGTGAACTACCCACAAGCCTGCATGGAAATAGCTATTATCTGTCTGTAAAACATCGGAATAGTATTGAAACATGGAGTGCAGATCCGGTTCTGTTCACATTTACAAATTCCAGCTACGATTTTTCGGTACAGGCAACAAAAGCATTTGGCGCCAATCAAATCGAAATGGCCCCGGGTATTTTTGCCCTCTATACCGGCGACATCAATCAGGATGGGGTGATTGATGGTCTGGACTTTAACGATTGGGAAAATGACAATAATAGTTTTGCCGCGGGTTATTTAAGCACCGACCTCAATGGGGACGGCGTTGTAGATGGCCTGGATTTTATGTTCTGTGAAATGAATAGCAATTTATTTGTAGGCACGATAGCCCCATAAATCCTCCCCCGGAAACACCTGAAAGCATTATGAAAATTTTTGCATCCCCTTAAGGGGTTTGAAATTATATTTGTGCACCTCGCTTCTTCAGAAGATGAAGTGGGTGCAATATTTCCCGGATTGAAAAAAATTGGCACATATCTTTTATTGATTTTCCTCTTCGCAGGTGTTGCAGCCAGTGCTCAGAAAAATAAAAACCAAAGCCGGGAACAACTGGAAAATCAGCGACTCCTTATTCTTGAAGAAATCAAACGCACCCAGGAACAACTGACCTTGCTCCGCAAAGATAAAAAGGCATCGCTCAGCGAATTACAAGCCCTGCAAACTAAACTCAGCGCCCGGCAACAGTTGATCCAGAATATCAACAAGGAAATCAGCATCATCGAGGAAAACATCAATCTGACCAACCGGGATGTGATGGTGCTTAAAACTCAACTGGATACCTTGAAAAAGCAGTACGCCGAAATGGTCCGATATACCTATAAAAACCGCACATCTTCGGATATGATTGTGTTTTTATTTTCGGCGGCTTCCTTCAATGATGCCATCCGACGTTTACAATACGTGAAGCAATACCGGAATTATCGTGCCGATCAGGCCATCAAAATCACCTCTGCCAGTAAACAACTCAGTAATAAAATCACGGTTCTCAATATTCAAAAACAAAAAAAGGATTTTGTGCTGACTGCGCAACAACAGCAAACAAAGATTCTCGAAGCGGAAACCGCCGAAAAAGATAAAATCGTCACCCAACTCAAAGGAAAGGAAAAAGAACTCATCGCCGGTCTTGCCCAAAAAAAGAAGGCAGCCGATGATTTGAATCGTGCCATCTCCGCCGCCATCCGCAAAGAAATTGAACTGGCGCGAAAACGGGCCCTCGAAGAGAAGATGCGCGAACAAAGAGCTTTGAAGGCGAAGCAGGAACAGGAGAAAAAACTGGCTGCCCAAAAGAAGGCTGAACAATACGCATTGGGCTTGAAATTAAAACAGGAAGAAGAAGCACGCAAACTGGAAGAAGCCCGGAAGAAACAAGCTGAAAAAGAAAAACAGGCACTCCTTGAAAAACAAAAACGCGAGGAAAATGAACGCAAACTCGCTCAGGAAAAAAAGGAACGCGAACAACGTGAACGTCAATTAGAGGCTGATCGTAAAGCCCGTCTTGAAAATGAGCGCAAAGCTTCAAAACTGGCAGAAGCACAGCGGATTGAAAAGGAAAAACAATTGGCTGTTGAAAAACAAAAACAGGAAGAGCGCGAAAGGCAGTTAGCCCAGGAAAAACAAAAACAGGAAGAACGTCAACGACAATTGTTGGCTCAAAAGCAACGTCAGGAAGAGGAACAACGCAATTTGGTGGAGGAGAAAAAACGACAGGATCGTGAGCAAGCCCGTTTGGCCAATAAAACGCCTTTTAATAATCCCCGTTATGTACCAACGCTTGCTGAAAAACAAAAACAAGAAGAGGAAGCCAAAGCCCTTGCAATGCGCATAGCTGAAGAGGAAAAAGCACCACCCGCAAAATCATTCACCAGCGATGATTATAAATACTCTTTAACACCCGAAGAGCGACAACTCACCAATAGTTTTGAAGCGAACAAAGGTCGTTTGCCATGGCCTGTCGAAAAAGGGTATATCACAGAGCGCTTTGGAAAAAACAAACATCCGTTGTTTAATATCACGACCGAAAATTATGGCATCGATATCAAAACCAGCCGGGGTGCAGGAGCCAGAACCATCTTTGCCGGTGAGGTTAATTCTGTGATTAATATTCCGGGCATGGGGCAAACAGTACTCATTAATCATGGAACCTTTTATACCGTGTATGCGAAATTGGCCAAGGTAAATGTGGCTAAAGGAACCAAAGTAAGTATGAAACAATCCATCGGAACGGTATCAACCGATGATGAAGGCAATACCCAAATTCATTTTGAAATATGGAAGGTCGGTGCGAACGGGCAGCCATTTAAAGTGAATCCTGAACAATGGGTTGCTCAGTAGTTCAAAGAAATCCTAAAGTCTTCATTCCGGAGCCGAAAAATGATAGGATCGTTCGATCTTACAAATCTGAATTCGATACCAGTCATACCATTCCTGCTGGCCTCTGGTTTGGGCTTCTAAATGGTCCGACTGCTTTTTCCATTCCTGTATGGATGCCAAATCTTCCCAGTAGGAAATAGAGATACCGATATCGTTGCGGGCACTCTCAAACCCCAAGAAGCCTTTTTGTGCGCGCGCTAAGGCCAATATTTCTATAGCCATGGAATGATAGTTGGGATCATCACCTTTGAGTTGGGAAATAAAGATTACAGCATAAGATCCGATATGCATAAATGTCGGTTTATTGTTTTTGGAAGCTGCTTATTCCCTGTTGTTGCTTTTCAATATCTATTACACGAAGCATATAAAGGCCTATTGGAAGGGATTCTACATCGATGGTAAAATGGTTCGCCAAGCCGCTCCATTGGGTTTGCTTTTGTAATATGCGCCCATTGAAATCTAAAACTTCAATGTGAATTTGGCGGCTATTGGAATGCTGTAGAAGTATGTTTAATTGATTTTGAGTTGGCACGGGATATAATTCAAAAGAGAGCTTATTCATGTACACATCCTTCAAACCAACAGTAAAGGATTGGTAATAATAAAAGTCGCGGCTGACTGGTTCAAAGGAGGCGCCATTGTGAATTTCTTTTTGCATGAAGCTGAGTGAATCCAAGGCGTTATAGGCCATTTGTTTTTTCCCGCTCAAGGTCCAGGCAGATCCATTCCCACTATATTCCAGTATTTCCGTGAGCTGTGTTCCGGTATAGCTATATGTATTTCGAATATCATTGCTCCATGCGCCGGAAAAATTTTCACGGTAATCTTCTGCTAATTCATCGGAAGCATTGTATAAATATTTGTGTCTGTTCAAATTCTGCCAGACACCACTCCACATTTCCGTTTTGATCAAGTCGATATGATCAGTAGGTGTATACACATAAGAAATCCGGCTGTTATTCTGCCATGCCGAAGAGGCGGTATCCCAGGTTTGATAGAGGCTTTCGTATTTTAAAAAAGGGTTGGTGCTATAATTGTGTATGGCGCGATTATTGGCGGTCCATACATCCATCCAGTTTGGCAGCGAAACGGTCAACGAAGCCAGAGAATCCTGATTGTAAGCATACGAAAGCCGTTCGAATTTTTTCCAACTCTGACTCAGGGCATTCCAGTTAAACTTATCGGATGATTGTACTTTTCCGTTGGTAATGATGCGCTGGGTTTTACTCATATTCGCCCATCCGCCGCCCGACCAATTGCTCACTAGTTCATCGGTAAATAACCCATTGGAATATCCGGAATAGACAATTTTTCCGGTTGGTGCCCAGGTTGTTCCATTCCAAACATCATACAAGATTTCAGTTACATTACCTGAAGCATCGTAGCTATATGAATACCGGGTATTATTGGTCCAATTACCCGATATCCAGTTTTCACGAAGTTGAACAGTCACCCGGTCTGAAGCATCCAGTGTAAAAGTGTATCGAAAAAAAGGATCCCAATTGGAACCATTCGCTTTGAGTTGATTGCGCATGGTTAGCGCCGCCTGGGCATTATAAAAGAATTCAGTTGAATCAACGCCCTGCCAGGTATTTCCACTGAAGTTATCACGTCGTTGTGCGATTCTTCGTTGTACTAGTGTTTGTGACAAGGCCGAAAAATCCATCAGGCACTGCAACAAAAAGAAGGCTACTAAAAAAGAACGATTACCCATAGAGTTCATAATGAATTTGCGTTTTATCATATCCCATTTCATGCAATCGGGTTTTGGCTTCATCAATCATCATTCTCCATCCGCACAACAAAAAGTGCGCATGGGGTTTGTCGGCTGCTAGTTCCTGATAAACAGCATGCACATACCCTTGTCGGCCTGCCCATTCTTCGCGCGATAATACCGGAATGAATTGAAACGGCGGCATATTTTCCTCCAGTTTTTTGAATTCCTCGTAATAAAGTAAATCCTTTTGTGATCGTGTTCCAAAAATGAGATAAATGTTCTGTGTAGGAATATGTTGATTGTACAAATAATGTATCATACTCCGAAAAGGCGCAATACCCGTGCCGGTACAAATCATAAAATAGTCGTGGGTAATGGGTTCGGGCAAAACAAATACCCCTGCAGGGCCACGAAACAACAAGCTATCTCCAACGACCACATTTCTAAACAAATGATTGGTACCCAAGCCGTCATCCACCAACACAATCAATAACTCAAAGATGTTTGTTCCATCTGGTGTTGATGCGATAGAATAGCTCCGCCATCTTTTATTTTTCTTTTCATGGATAGGAAGATCCAGTGTAACGAATTGCCCGGGTTTATAATCAAATACCGGTTCTGGGCTTTGTATAAAAAACCGACGGGTATTATAGGTCTCATCAATGATGGACACCACCTTGCCTTCGAGCCAGTTGAGATTCATGGAGTATTAAAGTTAGGCTAAGTTAACGACAGATTTTGCAATTGAACTACAAAATCTACTATAGGTTCATGTGAAAGTTAGTTTGCATGAGATAAACAGGGGCACTTTAATAGAAACAAGAGCATCAATTTTTTACTAGAGTGGCTATTTATTTAAATGAATTCGAATGATTCTTTTACTCTTCAATACTGGAGAAATTCAACCAAGATTTTTTTCAACCTTCTACAAATCATTTCACTGGAGTATATTAGCTCCACGAAAATTTTGCTATGTCCAAAAAAATGCCTCCGTCTAAAACGAGTCAACAGCCTCCGGTAACAACGCAGCCAACTCAAACTACATCTGAGCGAGATGATGCCAGCGCCTCCATTTGGAATCGGCTTTGTTCGTCATATTGGCCCTATGTGATTATTACATTGCTTGGTTTTGTTTTATACGCCAATACCCTAAATCACGAATATGCTTTGGATGATGATATGCTGGTTGTTTCCAATAGTTATGTATTACAGGGAACTGCAGGTATTGCAGATATCATGAAGACCGATGTTTACGATAGTTATAACAAAGCCAATCAGGCCGACGCAAATCTGGCAGGAGGAAGGTTCAGGCCCTTGTCGCTGGTTACTTTTGCCATAGAGCAACAATTTATTGGTACCTATCCGGATGGAATGAAAGACAATGCCTGGGACCTCAATCAAAATGGAAAGGGGGATGCTTTTGAAGATTTGAATAAAGATGGACGTTTTACCATCTATGATGCCAAAATCAAGGGCATGGGTTTAAGGCATTTTAATAATATTTTGTTCTATGTATTGAGCATGTGTATTCTTTATTTATTCCTGAGTTCATATCTTTTTAAAGAACAAAAAATAGGGGCATTGCTTTGTACACTGCTGTTTCTGGCCCACCCACTGCATACCGAAGTGGTAGCCAATGTTAAAAGCCGGGATGAAATTCTTTCCTTGTTGTTTATGATCACCACTTTATATTTTGGATTTCGATATGCCGAATCCAAGAGTCTTAAAAACATGGTGTGGACGTTGGTTTGTTTTTTTCTCGCCATGCTGAGTAAAGAATATGGGGTCATCTTATTGGTACTTTTTCCAGCGGCCATTTATGTGCTGTTGAAAGATAAAAAAGTGATTGACCAATTGCCATTGATGTTGGGGATGTTGGTTGTTTTTGGAATCTATTTTGCCATGCGCAGTCAAACAACCATTGGATTGGATGAAGCCAAAGAAACCGGTGAATTACTGAACAATCCCTATCTCAAAGCAACCGCTTCCGAAGCCTGGGCCACTAAAATATATATCAACCTAAAGTATTTTTTATTGATGTTGTTTCCACTGAATCTCAGTTGCGATTATAGTTACAATTCCATTCCGTACCGCTCATTCGCAAGTATGGAAGTATGGTTGAGTATTGTGTTATTGTTGGTGTTAGCATTGGCTACTTTATGGGCTTTTCGACAACGAAGCTGGTTTTTGTTTCCACTGCTTTTGGTGTTGATGCCCCTCATGATGATCAATAACTTTTTCTTCAATATCGGGGCTACTATGGGTGAGCGTTTGGTTTACCATTCGACGTTGGGTATTTGTTTATTACTGATAGGTGTTCTCATCAATCTCCTTCAACGCATGAATAAAATGCAGAACCCCGCTTGGATAGCAGGGATTCTTTTACCGATTATCTTGTTATACGGAGCAGGCACTTTTGCCCGAAACCCGGATTGGAAAAATAACCATACCCTGTATTTGGCGGATATTGCCAAGTATTCCAACAGTACTTTTTTGAATGGCAACTTATTGGCCATTTATGGAGAGATGGCCGAAATGCCTGCATATGCTGCTCGCAAACAAGCCCTGCTGGATTCTGCATCCGTATTTGGCTACAAGGCATTGGAAATGCACCCACGTTATATTTTGGCATTACTGAATATGGCGCAAGTCAAATCGGTACAGCAAAAAATTGATAGTATGGTTTATTTTAATCAACGCTTATTGGAAATTTCACCCAATGATCAAAGAGTCATGAATCAAATCAATAATGCAGCCGGTATTTATTACAACAAAGGCATGGAATTGCTACAAGCGAATCAGCAGGATAAAGCGCTTGATGCATTTTTAATGGCGCATCAGATTAAACCAAATGATCATCGCCCTTTATTATTTATCGGGAATATTTATTTATCGAAAAATGATTTAAGCCAGGCGCGCAGTATGTGGCAAAAAGGACTTTCACTCGCACCAAACGATCCGGTTTTGCGCAAAGCATTGATGGATCATGGCGGCTTGTAAAAGCCTGGAATTGCACCTAAGGTTGTTGCTCTAAAATCACCGATTCCTTGTAGGCCAGATTGAGTTGTTTAATAAATTGATTCCATTGTGGAAATTCGCTGGGCGATAAAATCAAATCTGGAAAATCGCTGTACAAATATTGGGTACAAATTAACTGCCCGTTTTCCTGTTTGTAGTCGACCGTGAAACCAAAATGTGCTTGTGAAAAAGATGCATTGGGTGGAGTGTAACTGACCTTATAGCCTTTGGGTATTTCCAGGGCAACTTCCGAACGACTCGCCAGATTCAGTTTGAAGCCATAAGGTACATCCCGATCCGGTTCTTTAATGGCATCATTCATAAACATTTTATCTAAAAAAAGATTCACATATTTTTCCTTTCCTACTTCGCGTGCATAGGAAGGAACATGATACTCCAGATAAAAATCATCGGTGGTAACTTCCGATACTTTTGGCATTCGGAAAGTTTTGAGTACCGCATTATTGCCTACCCGCTTGATGGTGCCTTTGGCGTAATCTTCTTTTTCCTTCTCGGTCAGATAATGCATGGCATTCGCTAAATTACCTGCTACCAAACCATTGTAGCGGGTTGTGTTTTTCACGTACAAATCATTCCCCTGAAGTTGGAGATTTGCTTTTTCGGTAATTAAATTATCAGAGGCTTTCACGACAGGTACCATCACCAATTCAAACTCAGTGGGGCTGATGCCAATCATGGCTTCTTTGCCTTGTATATGATCAGCCGGCATACCAAACATACAATTGGGGTCTGTGGCATCTAAAAATATCCAATCCTTGCCATTGCGGATGGCAGCAATCATATGGTTGTCGGTATTTTTGAGGGGCACTTCTGTGTAGGTGTAAGGAATTCGTCTGCTGCCTATCCACACCAAATATGCTTTAACACCAGCGGCTTTCAGTAAATTGTACTGAAGGTTACTCATGTCCTTACAATCGCCATATCGTTTGGAGCAAATAGCATCTGCTTCACGCGGAACCAAACCTTCCATGCCTGCTTCGAAGGCCACATAGCGGATATTTTCCTGTACCCATTGGTAAATTCGTTTTGCTTTGCCGATATCATCTTTCACATTATGACAAATAGAATCGGCCAATTGTTGAATACGTGTGCTGGGTGTTTTGTTGATATCACGAATATTGTAAGCATACCATCGATACAAATCTGCGGGTGTTTTGGTCAGGCTTCGGGTTACTCCTTTGATCGTATAATCATCAATTTTGTACAGAATGTGTGGGGTGTAAAATAAACGCCCCGGAGCGCTTTCAAAACTTTTTTCTTCCGGTACTTTTTCGGCAACCCAGGTATAAACCGTTTCATTCTTCTTTTGCTCTTTGGTCATTTTTGCAAGAGCAGCAGGATTGTTTTTTTCAATGAACTGCACATTTACTTTATCCGGAACAATGAGTTCAAAAAAGACCTTTTCTACCGGCAGGTAATGCTTGAATAACATGGCATCCGTAAAATGCGCTTCAGGCGTGGTCACTGTATAAGTGATATGAGCTTCTGAGCCAACCGTAAGGCCTAAAAAATTGATTTTATATTCCTGCATATCATCATAGAACACATTCTCACTGCCAGCATTATTCGATTTAAATTCCTTTTGTTTGATGGTTTTTATTTTTCCATCGGATTGAGGGTTTTTGGTCACTACTTCAAGGTCTTCCAATTTTTCGAAATGCGACATATAAATGGAATAATCATGATAGAGGGTAATGGCTTTTTCATCATTGAATTTAAAAATGATCTCGTATTTCGTGGTGGTAAAGGGCAGGGTGTCCTTGAGGGTAATCTCTGTTTTTTGGGAGTATAGCACCATGTAAGCACTATTGGTGCTAAAAGGAGCAGCAAAAGAAATAACGTGCAACAACAAAACGGCCACACTTAGCAGCAATGATTTCATAGTGGAATATAATAAATGTTCAGAATATCAAAGATGGACTTTTTTTACTCCACCGTCATTTCTTCCCCCCAATAATTTGTTATAGTATATTGTAGTTTTCCTGTAGAGTCATAGTACATCGATTTCCCATGCTCATATCCTTCTACATAGTTTTCTACCATCAATAATTTTCCGGCTTCATTGTATTTTTTGTGTGCACCATGCAGACGATCGTTTTTATAGGTTTTTTCATAGTTGACCTGACCATTCGGGAAATATTCTTTTTCTTCTCCATCCTGGTTGCCGTTCACGTAGTTTACTGTAAACTGCACCTTGCCATTGGGATAATAAATATTTCGTTTTCCATGATAATCCCCATTTTGATACACAAACTCCGTAGAGACCTGGCCGGATTTATAGTATGCTTTAATCGTGACCGGATTTCCACTATTTTCCACAGGAATTTCCTTAATAAAAGTTCCGTCTGCTTGCTCATAAGTATATCCAACCAGGTATCCATAACGATAATGTAATTTGTACATCAATTCGCCACCCGGGGCATATTTACATAACCAGCCATGTCTGTCGTCCGACACATAGGGCACCGTAATTTCGAGCGCACCATTTTCATAGAATACCGAATCAATACCTTCACTTTCGTCGTTCAGATAGTAGTTCACGGAATTGAGTTTTCCTTCGGGTGAATAATACTTCCATGCACCCTGACGAGAACCCTGATTATACCGGCCTTCTACACGTACTTTTCCATTCGGGTAATAAACGGTATAAACACTGTCATAATTGCCATTGACAAAATAACTGCGGGCAAAAATTTGTTGATTCGGTAAATAGTTTAATTGCTCGCCTTGTAAAAAATTTCTGGTCAGATGAAAAGTTCTTGATTTTTTGTTCAGTGGATTTACCTCAGTGATAAAATTGTCCTTGCCCAACTGAATTTTATAATCAAAAACCACCTTGCCTAAAGTGTCGAATTTTTGAATTTTGGTTTCTTCACCTTTGTCAAACCAAATCACCTTACTCTGCTTTCCATTGCCAAAATAGTAACGTTGTGGTCCGTGAAACTCACCATCCAAATAGTATTCTCGTTCAATCAGTTTGCCTAAAATATTATACGTGTACCAATAACCTTGTTTTTGTCCGGCTACATAATATCCTTCTGATTGCAGTTGTCCGTCGTCGAAGTAAGATTTATAAATGCCATCCAATTGATCATCTTTATTGATGTATTCGGCACGAACTTTTCCATTTTTATAATACGAGGTGCCTTTGCCCTGCTCCTTGCCTTGTTCGTAATTGCTGATTTGCGAGGGTTTGCCATCCAGGTACAAACGTTTAAATTCACCATTGTAATATCCATCGCGATCGGTGACCACCTCAGTAGTGACATTCCCAATCACGTTACATAATTTGAGTAAGTTCTTTTGTTTGTCATCTATGATACTTTCGCTCGCAACCGCTCCGGTCATTACGTTGTAGTAGGTAATTTTTTTGATATGCCCTTTTTTGTATTCTGTGATTGATTCCAGTTTTCCTTCTTCGTCCAAATCTTTGGTGATGCCTTCACGATCACCATTGTTGTACGACGAAATACGTTGTTCCTTTCCATTGGGATAATAATTCACAGCCGGCCCGTCGAGTTTGCCTGCCCGGTAATTCATTTTTGAGCTCAATTTGCCATTGATATCATAGGTTTCGAATGGGCCATTTTTTTCGCCATTCAGCATTTCCCCTTTACTTTCAATTTGTCCGTTAAACCAGTAGCTGATATAAGAGCCATTTGCTTTTCCACCTCTCGTTTGAATCACATTCAGCAATTTTCCATTGCGATAATATTCCTTGAGCGGTCCTTCCAATTTGTCATTTACATGGTTGCCTTCATACTGTATACCTCCTGACTGGTAATAAATTTTTACCGGACCATCTTTTATGCCATTGCGGTAATTTTCTTCAGATGATTTACTCCCATTCACATAGTATTGCGTATGCATCCCATTTTTTTTGCCATTTACAAAAGTGGCTTCTGATTTGAGGTTGCCATTATCATAATACTCTTTACCGACTCCATTGATTTGTTCGTTTTGAATGTTGATTTCTTCTTTGGGTAATCCGGTATAATAAAAGGTTTTGTATAACCCATTTACCTTTCCATTTCTGAATTCGGTGGTGCGGGCGACATTACCCAATACATTGTAAAATTCCCAAACGCCTTGTAAGTTTTTGCCCTTGGGGTCGGTGGATAATCCTTTACCTGCCGGTTGATTATCTTCGAAGAAGTAACCTGCTTCCTGACGATTCACTTTGCCGGTTAAATCGCGCTGATAGCCAATATTGTCGAGATGCTCAGAGATAAATTGCCCTGTTTTTTCAATATCTTTTTTCCCGGATTTTACCAGTTTTTGAGCTTCCGCTGAATTCACCCCTTCAATCATACGCAAGGTGAGCCCTTCAAACATGCCTTTCTTAAAAATGTCCTTGTACAAATTGCCATACAAAGTACCCCAAAACTCTTCGGTATTACTGGTAGGGTTCACTTTATCAAAAATTAAATTAAGCTGTCGGAATAATGTTTCATCCAAACGGGTTTCAATTTTATATTTTTTTTCGAGTGCAATTTTCGATTTAAAATAAGTTTCCAGTTCACTGTAATCTTCTTTGAGGTATGATTCTTCCTTCCGATCATTCATGGCATTGACAATATCATCCGAAATATTGGCCATGGTGTAAAGTTTATTGAGGGAGGCCGATGAGCGGCTTCCATCCGGCGACAAAATCAAGGCCATGGTGAAACTCATCATTGCCTGAATGGGATAACCGGCATCATGGGCTAACATACCCAGGAAGTAATGCGGACTTATGCCATATGGGTTCATCAGCACAGCCTTTTTAAAATAATGGAAGGCGGAATCTCTTTTTTTCTGTACGTAAAAATTGATACCAATGGCATTCACAGTGCGAAATGAATTCGGATACAATTGATGGGTTTGCCGGAAAACATTCAGGGCTGAATCATGTTTTTTTTCATCATCGTAAATACTTCCCAGCATGAGCCAGAGGTCATGGTTATATGGAGATGGTCCAAGGTCGATAGCTTGACGTGTAACCGATTTCGCAAGATTAAATTGGCTGTCGGCACGGGCCGATAAGCCGGTTTCATACAAGGCTAAAATGTAGTTGGTGTCATTTTCCGGTACTTTCTGAAATTCCCGAATGGCATCTTTATATTTTTCATCATCATGGGCTTTGATACCAAGGTTGATGATTTCGCCGGAGTTAACCGGCATTTTGGATTCCTGAGCATGGCACACATGCATAGAGGCTGCAAATAATATTGCAGCAAAGTATTTCATCATAAAATGTTTTGTTTACAAAGTAGGTTAACTCATCTTTTAAAGTCTAAATTTACGCGGATTTTTGATTTATCTAAATTCTGATATGTATTATATTCTTTTTGGAAGTCTGTATCCTTTGTCTTTGCTGCCTATGCCTTTGCTATACCTTCTTTCAGATTTTTTACGACTGATTCTGTATAGGATAATCAAATACCGGGTTGGAGTGGTTGAGGAAAATCTGCGCCTGGCTTTTCCTGAAAAGTCGGTAGATGAGCGTCGGCATATTATGGACAAATATTATCTGCACTTGTGTGATAGTATTGTAGAAACCATCAAACTCATTTCTATTTCCAAAGCAGAATTGAATCGAAGGGTAAAATGTAATTGGGATATGTTTGAAAGTATGACCCTGCAAAACCGAAACGGACAGGGTTATATGTCGCATCAATTTAATTGGGAATGGGGTACCGTCGTTTGTAATTGGAATGCGCCCCGGCGTTTTCATGGTTTGTATCTCCGAATCAGGAACCCGGCTATGGACCGCCTAATATATTATATCCGAAGCAGAAGCGGAACCGGCCTCACCGAAATTGATGATATGCAGCAGCAAATGTCCACCATTCAATCACAAAAAACCTTGTGGGGATTTATTGCAGATCAAAACCCGGCCGTGGTGCGCAGGGCATCCTGGCATAATTTTTTACATCGCAAAACGGCTTTTTTTAAGGCTCCGGAATTACTGGCCAGGCGATATAATAATTTGGTTTACTTTGGAGAGATCATTCGCCTGCGCAGAGGCTATTACGAGATAAAACTAAAACTGGCGTTTGAAAATCCTAAAGACACAAAGGACGGAGAAATTACCGAAGCCTATGTGCGTCATCTTGAGGAAAGTATCAAACGCCAGCCTGAGAATTGGGTTTGGTCACATCGAAGGTGGAAACACGTTTTTTCGGAAAAGCGGCCTGAATAGGTTTTACACTTTCCTGAAAGTAGTCCGAAATGACTACGAATCATTTCCAACTGCGCGGACCAAATATTTTATACCATATTTTCCAAAAAGCACCAACCGGGTTACGACATGATGCCAATTGTCTACATGGATTTTAATTTCTATTTCAAAGATTACAACATTAAACGAAGTTGACAAGACTTTTATTGTTAATGCAAATGCGCGGATTAAATTTTAACAAATCCTGTGCCAGGGAAAGCGGCTAGTCAAATTGCCGGGCAAAGGATGAGTCCGAATAATAACCTTGCTGGGTTTCAACAATACATATCTGAATTATGACCGGAAAGGATGTGATCCGGGCATAAAACGAAAACAAATAATCGACAATGGATAGTAGTATCACCTCTTGAAAAGATGCGCTAAACTAACCCTCAAAAGCCGTATTATAAAATTTAGGATTGTCGGCTGAGATTCGGTTCATTCACTTTTACTGGCCGATTCAACTGTAAATTTGAAATTGTGGTGAGTAAGTCCTGTAAATCAACTGGTTTGTGAAAAATGGCATCCGGTTCGAGGTCGAGATAGGACGCATTCATTTCGGGATTATTGGTGGGGGTGATTAAGATGAAGGGAATGTTTTTTTCCATCGATTTAATCTTGAGCCAGGACACCAATTCGAGCCCGCTTTTGTGATTTAACTGAGTACTGGAAACGATGAAATCAAATTCGTTGTTCATCATTAAATCCTTGGCCTGTAGGGCATCTGAGCAAATAATTGCCTCAATGTTTTTACGACCAAAGAACATCTGGAGCGTTTTAATAAAATACAAATCGCTATCCAGGATAAGCGCTTTATTCATTTGTGTTAGTGGTTATTTATGGGGTAAATTTCCGTTCTTGCTACGGGAAAAAAAAATAATCGGACCAGGGAAGTGCGACTTATATGCATATTTTTATATATTATATTTATATTATTTTGGTACAACAAGTTAAACAATTATATATATACATATTATTAAATTATTAATTCGAAAAATGTATTCTTGTTTAAACAAGAAACGATAAAAAGGGTTATTTATTGAAGAAATCTTACAGGTATTTTTCCTCCTTTTCTTTTTTTTTCATTGATTCCAGTGAGAACGAAGCCTTGTCCCGGGCCGGTAAAATTGTTAATCCTCTTTCTTCAATTCAATTAGTATCTTATTTTTAAACATCAAAACGAATTCCTTATGAAAACATTTTTCCGTTTGATGTTGGTATGCTGTTCCTTCTTTTTAGCTACGCATCAGGTTCAATCACAAACTCGTTACATTGAATTAAGTATTCAGAATATCACGCAACCTTCTGCGACTGAAATTGAATATGAAGTATGGGTAAAGAATAACAGCCCGGCAGATGTAGCCAAGTTGTGTTTTTTACAATACGGAATGGATTTGCCCATCGGTTTATCAGGTGGTGGTACACTCAGTATATCCAAAGTGGCCTGGGACCCTGCATTTAATGGTACAAGCTGGGGGCAGGCAGGTAATCCCATGATTTCAGGACAACCCAATGATCCAACCATTCGAGTACCCTCGCAAACCGGAAATTCTTCCACAGCCGTCACGATTCCAACAACCGGAAATGGCATCATGTATGGCCGTTACAAAATCACCAATTCAATTCCTTTTCCGGCGAATACTTATTTGTTTTTTGATGTGGTCAAAAACAGTTCTCCTAGCACCAAAACAAGAACAAGCGTTTCGGCATATCTGAATGGATCCATGAGTCCATCCGCTTACACTTATTTGGGGAGTTTATTTTATATCGATTCTCTGTTCGTTTTGGGAAATGCTCCTTTACCCACTTTCACAATAAATCCTACCGCCAATATTTGTCCAACCTATATCACCCAAAGCGTCAGCAATGCAACTTGTGCAACGCCCTTGGGATCTGTTGATATTGGGTTGTTTCCGGCTCCTACTTTGTTGTCTGGTACCTATACCGTAAACGGCAATCCGGGAGGATCTTATACAACAAATCCTTTTACGGTTTCCGGACTTGCACCCGGAACGTATACCATCTCCATCAGTAATGATCCCGGATGTGTGGCGCAGGATGTTGTTGTGACTGTACAAGCACCCGTTCTGCCACAAACGCTCATCACCAATTATTCTTTGCCAACCTGTACACCGGGTTGCGATGGACTTGCGCATGTAGGCAGTGTTCAGGGGCTTCCACCTTTTACCTTCACCATTACCGGTCCGGTTACTGTTACCAATAGTGTGTACTTATCGAATCTTTGTGCCAACAGCACCTATACCGTCCTAACAACCGATGCAGGTGGTTGCACCGAAAGTGTTCAGGTTACAGTACCTGCTTCACCTTCGCTGTATTCAACAACCGTGAATACTTGTAACAGTTATACCTGGAATATCAATAACCAAACATATACGCAAAGCGGTACGTATGCGGCCAATGTGATTCATCCGCTTACTTTATGTCCCGTAACAGAAGAGTTGATACTAAATCTCAATTACGGCACTTCATCCAACACGAGTGTTATGGCGAATGGGGCTTTTGTTTGGCCATGTAATGGCTCGATTTATACTCAGAGTGGTATTTATACTTGTTATACAACCAATGCCGCTGGTTGTCCGGATACCCAAAGTATTCAATTAACGATATGTAATGTGCTAGCGCTTACTTCAAACTACACCAGCTGTCCGAATACCCCGGTCACTTTGGTAGGTACACCGCCAGGAGGTGTGTTTAGTATTCCGAATCCCTATGTGGGACCGACAACCAGTTTCACGTATGTATATACTGAGCCACTCACGGGTTGCTCAGATACGGCGACCGGCCTGGTAGAAATTTTAGCTCCGGTGCAAGTGAATAATGTTTACGTCAATGGCATCACAGCAACAAGTGCTGTGGTCAGTTGGCAGTTGGTGCCGGGGGCAGTGGGTTATGATATTGAATATCGACTGATGCCCGGTGGTGCTTGGACGCAGGCCGGATCTGTATTAGCGCCTGTAAATACCTATACTTTAACCGGCCTGAGTGCGACAAGTAATTATCAGGTTCGGGTGAGAAGTTATTGCGATATCAATAACCCGGACCCCTGGGGCACGGCAGTCAGTTTCACCACCCTCACGCTTTCGGGATTAGCACCCGATTTGACATGGGATTTTGAAGTCTTCCCGAATCCAGCTCAAAATCAATTAACGATCAGGCATTTCAATCAGCGTAAAATAACGCAAATCAGGATTTTAGATTTAAGTGGACGAATGGTATTGGAAAGTTATCCGGCATCCAACACGTCCAATCATTTATCCATCGATCTTCGCAGCCTGAGCCCGGGTATGTATCAGGTTCAGTGCCTGGATGCCGGTCAGGTGATGGCTACACGGCGATTTGCCAGGGAGTAGTTTCGATAGAAGCGCTGAAATTTTATCCCCAATTTTCGTTAATCTCAACTTTCAAAAGTGAGTGGATAAATGATTGTCGTAAATTCAATCAGGGTTAGTAATAGACAGGGAATGGATGATTGCCGTGATAAACAGGAAAGCGACTTGTTTTTCACCTTGCAGCGCAATACCGAATTCGTGTCATTCAAGTTTTGAGATGTTGCCAAAGTCATTTTGCAACGATCTCATTTTTCTGTCATTCTGCTGCGTAAACAGGTTACGTTGTCCTATTTGAATTTTGTAGGGCGTGTAAAGCAGTCAGAATCAGATGATGTCATGGCATCTGCATATGCAGGGCGATGTGGCTGTTTATTGCGCACCCTTCACCCCATTCAAAAAGATTTAAACATGCAGCGCACCATCCTTCATCTCGACCTCGACACTTTTTTTGTTTCCGTAGAACGCTTACTCGATAGCCGATTAAACAACAAACCGATTTTGGTAGGCGGTACCGGCGATCGGGGCGTTGTATCAGCTGCCAGTTATGAAGCCCGATATTTTGGCGCTCATTCCGGCATGCCTATGAAACTGGCCCGGCAACTTTGCCCCGAAGCAATTGTGATTAAAGGGGATGGCGGTACTTATTCTAAATATTCTGATCAGGTAACTGATATCATTCGCAATCGGGTACCGGTATTGGAAAAGGCTAGTGTGGATGAGTTTTATGCCGACCTCACCGGTATGGATCGCTTTTTCGGATGTTATAAATACGCCGGTGAATTGAGGCAAAGGGTTATCAAAGAAACAGGCCTCCCCATTTCATTCGGCCTCTCGGTGAATAAAACAGTATCCAAAGTGGCTACCAACGAAGCCAAACCCAATAACCAACTCAAAATTGATTTCGGACATGAGAAAGAATTTTTGGCGCCGCTGTCGGTCAAAAAAATTCCAATGGTAGGCACCAAAATGTTTCAAACCTTAAGCAATATGGGCATCAAAAAAGTGAAAACACTCCAGGAGATGCCCGTCGAAATGCTCGAAGCCGCTTTTGGCAAGACAGGCATACAGATATGGGAAAAAGCAAATGGGATTGACAACCGCGAAGTGCAACCTTTTCACGATCGTAAATCCATTTCCAATGAACGCACCTTTGGGCAGGATACCATTGACGTGGAAAAAATGCTCGGACTCATTAAAGCCATGGCCGAAAACCTGGCCTATCAATTACGCAAAGGCGATAAACTCACTTCCTGCGTGAGCGTTAAAATCCGGTACTCCGATTTTAATACCCTGAGTAAACAGGTTAAAATACCCTATACCGCAGCCGATCATGTCCTGATTCCCATCGTAACCGCTCTTTTTGATAAACTCTATAACCGCCGTTTACTGGTGCGCCTCATCGGAGTGCGTTACAGCGATCTCACGCAGGGGCATTACCAAATCAGTTTATTTGACGATTGGGATAAAACCGTCGGGTTGTATCAGGCCATGGATTCCGTACGCGACCGCTTTGGAGCCCTGAAACTCAGCAGTGCAGGTACCATGAATAATATTAAAGGCATTACCACCGGCCATAATCCATTTAATGGACAACCCAATTATATTCCGGCACACCGCAACCAGTAAATTCTAATGTATCTCAACTGCCATAGCTGTTATAGTTACCGTTACGGAACACTCTCCGAAGAGGAGTTGCTGCAATTGGGCGCTTCATTTGGCGTGAGAACCATGGCACTCACCGATATCAATCATACTTCGGCCATACTCAATTTTATTCGACTGGCGCCGAAATACCAAATCGACCCCGTGGCAGGTATCGACTTTCGGAATGGTGTTCAACCTTGTTATATTGGACTTGCTTTAAACAATGAGGGATTTCGTGAGCTCAACGATTTTTTATCGGAATACAAACATTCAGCTACGCCTTTTCCAAACCAGGCCCCCATGTTTGAAAATGCCCTGATCATTTATCCGTTTACCGCATTACAACAATTTAATAAAACAAACTGGCTGCCTAACGAGTATATCGGACTCAGTCCACAGGATTTGCTGCGATTTTCATTCAGCACCTATAAACATGAAATCAAACGATGTGTGGCTCTGCTCAGCGTGAGTTTTGGCCATAAACAACATTTTAATACCCATCGGCTTCTGCGTGCCATCGATAATAATACCTTACTCAGTAAACTCCCTTTGAGTGAACAGGCCGGCGAACAGGAAATGTTTTTACCCCTCGATGAAATTAAACGCCTCTATCATCAATGCCCCGAATTATTACAACGCAGCGAACAAATATTGAATCGTTGTAAAATCACTTTTGATTTTTCACCGAACAAACCTTCACTCAATTTGCGCACCTATTGCGGTAACATGAATGAGGATCTGCAACTACTCAAGTCGCTCTGTCGCGAAGGATTAAAAAAACGTTATCCTCAGGTGAACGAAACTATCCAAAACCGGCTTCAGAAAGAACTCGACATGATTGAAAAAATGCATTTCGTGTCCTTCTTTCTGGTGAACTGGGACATTATCCGCTATGCCGCCCACAAAGGGTATTACCATGTTGGCCGGGGAAGTGGGGCAAATAGTATTGTCGCATATCTTTTAGGAATTACAGATGTCGACCCTATTGAATTGGATCTCTACTTCGAACGCTTCATGAATTTATACCGCGTGAGTCCGCCTGATTTTGATATTGATTTTTCCACGCGCGACCGAC
This sequence comes from Chitinophagaceae bacterium, assembly GCA_049318705.1. Classification (GTDB taxonomy): domain Bacteria; phylum Bacteroidota; class Bacteroidia; order Chitinophagales; family Chitinophagaceae; genus OLB11. The sequence goes on along the minus strand of JBMOFV010000038.1, from coordinate 2,155 downwards.
CCGATATGACCCGGTATATTTTTGAACGCTTTGGTCAGCAAAAACAAGTGGCCCTGCTCGCCGCATACAGCACCTTTCAGTATAGTGCTGCTGTACGCGAACTGGGTAAGGTGTTCGGATTGCCCAAGCAGGAAATTGATTTGCTGAGTGATGGCCGATATGATGCTACCAAACTCGATCACATTGCACAACTCATTTTGTTATATGCCAAACGGCTTGAAAATAAACCCAACTATCTGACTGTACATGCTGCCGGTATTTTGATTGCCGATCAGTCGATTCATCATTATACCGCTACAGATTTACCGCCTAAAGGTTTTCCAACCACTCACTTTGATATGTATACGGCCGAGGATGTGGGCTTGCATAAATTTGATATTTTGGGGCAACGTGGCTTGGGGAAAATAAAAGATACCCTGACGATTATTAGAGAGAATCATCCGGAGGCAGCACCCATCGATATTCATGATACCCGGCCCATGATGCAGGATGCCCGCGTAAATGCCCTGGTGCGATCTTCGCAATGTATAGGATGTTTTTATGTTGAATCGCCGGCCATGCGCACACTCATTAAAAAACTGGAAGTTGATAATTACCTCGCACTTGTTGCAGCAAGTTCCATCATTCGGCCGGGTGTTTCGCAAAGCGGCATGATGCGAGAATATATTTTACGGCATAAAGATCCGGAACGTCGTAAAACGGCTCATCCCGTCATGATGGATCTGATGCCGGAAACATACGGTGTGATGGTGTATCAGGAAGATGTGATTAAAGTAGCCCATCATTTTGCCGGACTCTCCCTGGGTGAAGCGGATGTATTGCGCCGGGGCATGAGCGGTAAATTTCGTTCACGCGAAGAATTTCAAAAAGTACAGGAAACCTTTCTTCGTAATTGTCGCTCAAAAGGGTATTCGGATAGCCTAACCCATGAAGTGTGGTCGCAGATTGAAAGTTTTGCCGGATACGCTTTTGCAAAAGGACACTCTGCTTCCTATGCAGTGGAAAGTTATCAAAGCCTGTATTTAAAAACCTATTATCCACGCGAATACATGGTGGCTGTGCTCAACAACGGTGGCGGATTTTATCATACCGAGTTGTATGTGCATGAGGCCCGGATGTGCGGTGCAAATATTGTCACCTGTTGTGTCAACGAAGGTTTATGGGCGAGCCGAATTTGCGGAAAAACCATACGACTCGGTTTTCAGCATGTACTCAATATCGAACATCAGCTGGTGCAGGATTTGATTGCTGAACGCGAAGCCCATGGACCCTTCAGTTCCTTGCACGATTTTTTGCAACGTCTTCAGGTGGGTATCGAACAAGTACAACTCCTCATCCGGATTGGCGCTTTTTCGTTTACCGGAAAAAATAAAAGGGCTTTGCTGTGGGAAGCACTGTTTGCACAGCGACATGAACCCAAAGCCATTCATCAATATCTGCTATTTGAACGAAAGCCTGTTCAATTTACATTGCCCGATCTGCAGGTCAGTGATTTGGAAAATGCTTTTGATGAAATGGAGTTGTTTGGATTTTCATTGTGTGATCCTTTTCTATTGGGTAAAGATATACAAGCCTTTCCCCAAACGCGGGTGGCCGATTTACCGCAGTTGATCGGAAAGCCGATACAGATATGCGGATACCTCATCACGATAAAAAATACCCGAACCATCAAGGGCGAGTATATGCAATTTGGTACCTTCATCGATCGCGACGGTCATTGGATAGATAGTGTTCATTTTCCACAAATCGCCAAACAATTTCCCTTTCGGGGTAAGGGCCTTTATCTGATTCAGGGAATGGTAAAAGATGATTTTGGGGCATTAATCATAGAAACCACCTTGCTCCAAAAAATACCCATGCTTGACGATCCGCGGTATGTGGATGAACACATCGCACCGCAGGCTCATAAGCATGTGGCACCGTTGCAAAACCTCTTGAAATGAATGCAAGAGTGATTGCAGGCTTCAATTTTCTGCGTTATACCAATTCAACGCTGAGTCGCGACTCAAGAAAACCCTATTTAACTTTAGTCATTAGTACTAAGTAATATTATAGCAGGGCCATATTGGGCCTTTGCTCTTCGGGCGTTAAGAAAAATTGGAAATCGGGCGTAGCCTGCTTCCGGCTGTTCGAAGCCGAAGCCAAAGCGAAGGCA
>JBMOFV010000037.1:0-32431 GCA_049318705.1 Chitinophagaceae bacterium | reverse complement strand
AATTGGTTTTAAAAATTCTCATCGAGCGGCCTACTTCCGAAACTTGCCTTCGCTTTGGCTTCGGCTTCGAACAGCCGGAAGCAGGCTACGCTCGATTTCAAATTTTTCTTAACGTCCAAAGAGCAAAGGCCGAAAATGGCCCTGCTATGTTTATAGTATTTCCTAATGACTATAGTTGGATGGTGTTTACTTGAGTCGAGTCTCAGCGTTGAATCGGTATAAATTCGGATTTTTAATAGAAATGCAAAGGACAATGATGCAGTCAAAATTTAACGACTGAGGTATTTCTTATTTCGACATACGAAGGGCATAAACGAGCGGAAGTTTATTGCCCATGTGGGTGTAACGAAATTTTCCGGGTTCAAATTCTTCCATCAGATCGGAGAGTTGATAGGGCGAATAATCAAATTCCTGAAAGACTTCTAAAATCAATCCTTCCTGCAGGAGGGCTTGCATCACTTCGGCCAATCCATGATTCCAGGTGATGGATTCATATTGGTTTTGGCTGTTTTTATCGGCATAAGTGCCCTGGTCGATTTCAACGATAGGGTCCGTTTTGAAGTAGGAGTAACGCACATCCTGTAAGTCATTGTCGAACATCCACATAGCAGGATGAAATTCGGCGAAAATAAAAATGCCACCGGGTTTTAAATAAGAAGAAACCACTTTTGCCCAAGCCCGGATATCGGGTAACCAACCTATTGTACCATAAGAGGTAAATACAATATCGAATTGTTCGTTTAAATGTTGGTTCAGACTGTATAAATCGCAGCAGATAAATTGAGCCGGAATATTGAGTTGTACTGCCAGGTTGCGGGCTTCTTCAATGGCACGATCGGATAAATCGACTCCGCAAACGCTGGCACCCAAACGAGCCAGAGAGAGGGTGTCTTGTCCGAAATGACATTGTAAATGCAATAATTTCTTTCCCTGAATAGTACCGAGGAGATTGCGTTCGATGTCCATGAGGGATGATTTCCCTTGCATGAACGCTGCCTGATTATAAAATTCGGTATGAATATGGGCGTCGGCGCGGCGGTTCCAGTTTTCCCGATTCACCTCCAGGTAATCGGGGCGGGTGTTTGCAGACATCAGGCCACTTTCTTTTTTCGCTTTTCGGCGTAAGCCATTGCGGCATCGCGCACCCATTGTCCTTTTTCGTGGGCATCTACCCGGGCTTTGAGGCGTTGTTTATTGCATGGGCCATTGCCTTTAACTACATTCCAGAATTCATCCCAATTGATGGTACCGAAGTCGTAATGCCCTCGTTCTTCGTTCCATTTTAAATCCGGGTCGGGAAGGGTAACGCCCAATATTCGGGCCTGATCAACGGTAGCGTCTACAAATCGCTGGCGAAGTTCATCGTTTGACTGGCGCTTTATTTTCCACAACATACTTTTTTCTGAATTGGTGCTTTCGGCATCAGATGGTCCGAACATCATCATCGACGGCCACCACCAGCGGTCTACAGCATCCTGAAGCATTTGTTTTTGTTCGGGGCTGCCTTTGCTGAGGGCCAGTAATGATTCGTATCCTTGTCGTTGGTGGAAACTTTCTTCTTTACATATTTTAACCATGGCTCTGGCATATGGGCCGTAAGATGTGCGGCACAACATCACCTGATTCATGATGGCAGCTCCATCTACCAACCAGCCAATGGCGCCGATATCCGCCCAGGTAAGGGTAGGGTAATTAAAGATGCTGGAATATTTGGCTTTGCCGGTATGCAACTGATCGATCATTTCATCGCGGGTAATGCCGAGGGTTTCAGCCGAAGAATAGAGGTAAAGGCCATGTCCGGCTTCATCCTGTACCTTAGCCAATAAAATCAGTTTGCGCCGCAGATTTGGGGCACGGGTAATCCAGTGGCCCTCAGGGAGCATGCCCACAATTTCGCTATGTGCATGTTGTGAAATCTGGCGGATGAGGGTTTTACGATATTCATCCGGCATCCAGTCGCGGGCTTCGATTTTTATTTCCTGATCAATTTTTTGTTGAAAAAGGGCTTCTCCTGTCAGCATAGCTTAAAATATTGGAAGACAAAGATAATTGATTTCGGCGTTCACAAGATGAATACTCCTGATAGGCTATTGATTTCGAAAAATGCAGGTTAGACAGGGTCTTATTTTTCAAATCATCCACTCACATTTTGATTCGTTTCCTAGTCCTCATAGACTTTATTTTGTTTATCCGATAATTGGCAGCAGTCAGACACAGCCAACTAGAAAATTTGGGTTCAACGATCCGGTTGCTGGGTTGCAAACTTTGAAATGGTTTGCCATAATCATCAAATCCCTTAATTTCGTTGAAAATGACAAATGACACCTTCTGAGTTGAAATTGGATTTGTTTAGGAAGCTTGATTCTTTGGATAACGTAAAAGTTAGAAAACTTTATGGTACGCTATTGAATTTGTTTAGTGAAAATGAAACTTATGAAGAATGGGAATCCCTTTCAAATCTGGATCAACAGAAAATTCTTGATGCTGAAAACCAATATTTTCAAGGCAAATATAAAAAGCATAGTGAGGTGATGTCCAAGATACAATAACAGATTTGTGGTCAATGAAGGAAATCGTTTGGACGGAAATAGCGGAGTCGGATTTAGATGCAATTTTGCATTATTTATTACGGAATTGGACACAAAAGGTTATAGATCGATTTAAGAGTAAGCTGAGAGATAAAATTGATCATATTCATCAGAATCCAAAACAATTTCCATATTTAAATAAGAAACGAAGATTCCGTAAATGTGTGGTGACAATGCACAACACCATAATTTATAAGAGACCGCTGCAAAACCTCTTTAAATGACCTTAATAGTCATTTGGCTTCAAATTTCTGCGTTACTTTAAATTTTTAATCTGCTCATTATCAGCAAGATAAATCGCAAAGTAAAAATTTAAAAAGCCTTGAACTTTTTTGCCAAATGACTTTTGCAACGGTCTCTATAAAGAATTTGAAATGCATATCGTTTTATTACGAATATTCGATACCCGGCAAAATCCGAATAAGCGGATTTATGAATAGTGGCCAGTGCCTCAAAGTCCTGCTGGCGCCAGTCCCTCCGCTTTTTGCTAAATGACTATTGCGATGGAAACGAGGTTGAATCAGAGAATTGATACAATGACACAATAAAATGCAGGTTCGCTCAAACCCATAACTTCCGGATAGACTTTATAAGGAAATTTGCCTTCTCAATCGGAGGGATTATGAAGGGTTGGATATGGTTGATTTGTGGTTTGGTAATCTGTGCTGATTTTGAGCGAAGTAGTGCTCAACTGGTTCCGGAACTGGACGCTGACTGGGTGTATCATACCGATTCTGTGGAAACGAATCTGTTTTATATTCAGGCCCGCGACCAGTCCGGTCAGTTGCGTTTGGAAGCACTCAGTAAAAACAGACATGGCAGTGTATGGTTGGGTGCCTTTTGTGTGTTTACAGCGGAGGGAGATTGGCGGCAGGAAGGTTATTTGAATGAACGTGGATTTGCGGCAGGAATATGGAAAGAATACGCAAGGGCAGGAAAACAGGTGAGCATCAGGGATTCGGTGATGAATGGGGAAGGCGGGTACTGGCGGCAGCGTTTTGATACCCTGACCGGAACTTGTATTATTCAACAGAGAATGGATGTGGCGGGGAATAACCTGGATACGATTTGGAAATTTCACCCACAAGAGGGATACCTGATGTATAAACGCCATTTCGAAAGAAGCAACTGGCATCAGTATTTGGCAGAATATTGGCCCAATGGAGCCATGAAAAGGGAAAAATACCAGAGAGGAAAACAGGTCGTTTTTCAGCGCCAATGGGATAGTTCCGGCCATAAAGTGAAGTATGTGGAGCATTATGAATCGGCAAAAGCGCCCGCCGATTTGAGTGCTCAATTGCTCAAACGATTTCCTTGTCTGGCGTTTCAGGGAAAAGGGAAGCCCTGCGCTTTTCGTCTTTTTATTAACAAGCATGGCCAACTGGAAACGATGGAAGCTGAAGGACCCTGTGAACAGGCGTGTTTGGAAGAAATAAAGACCTATTTAACGCAGAAATCAATCTTCAAAGCAGCTCGATTTGAAGGCCGGGCTGTTTCCGGAAGCATTATTCTGAAGCCATAGACTTAATAATGATCATCCAAACTGTGCAAATGGCGCCATACGTTCGATTCATTGGATTCAGACACTTTGTAGGTTCAGGCTTTTGGGGCAAATCCTTATTGTCGTGGCTTATAGGCATTTAAAGCATCTCTGTTGAACAAATTTCGCAGTGCCTGAAATCAATCCCTTTTTCAATGCAGGACTGCATTTATGAATCTTATCTATGAGATACCGATAAACCTTATTGACTTTACTTGTGTGTTTGATTATCTTTGCGGCACTTTCAATAAAAAGATAAAATTAAACGCATGACCTGGAAAGCTTATTTCACCTCATCGATTGGTAAAAAATTAGTCATGGCCATTACCGGCATTTTTTTAGTCCTTTTTCTAATCGTTCATGCGGGAGCCAATAGTTGCATCTTCCTGAATGATCAGGGTGAGACCTATAATGCCGTGGCACATTTTTTAAGCCATAATTGGATTGTCCGATTCCTGGAATTGGGACTATTTGTCGGAATCATCGCCCATATCGTACAAGGCCTGATGTTAACTGCCGAAAACAACAACAAACGACCCGTGAAATATGCGGTCAACCCGGGCAATGCCACCAGTAAATGGTACAGTCGCAGTATGGGTGTGCTGGGGAGTTTATTGCTGATTTTTTTAGTGATTCATTTAAAAGACTTTTTTATTGGAACTAAAGTTGCCTTGTATAGTGGCGACCAACCCCATAATTTGTACGAAGAAATGAAAGAAGAATTCAGTAATATCTGGATTGTAGCGATCTATTTATTGGGCGTTGCGGCCTTATTCTGGCACTTGGTACACGGATTTTCCAGTGCCTTTCAATCATTGGGGGTGAATAGCCCAAAATACAATGGCATCATCAAATCGGTGGGTATGGCCTATACCGTAATCATTTGTTTGCTGTTTGCGTTGATGCCCATCGCATTTCATTTTGAATGGCTGAACTAAAACCAAAACAAGGACAATTCCAGATCGCGTATATTCAATGGGATTTTTTGAACGCAAGAAAAACATTTAAAATAACTCCGCCGAAGTGACGGCGAAAAAAAATAAATCAGAACATGGCATTAAACAGCAGAATACCTTCCGGCGAACTTGCTCAGAAGTGGAGCATGTACAAGAGTACTTGTAAACTGGTGAATCCGGCCAATAAACGCAGTATTGACATCATTGTGGTTGGTACAGGTTTAGCCGGAGCTTCGGCCGCTGCAACCCTCGCAGAATTAGGATATAACGTAAAAACATTTTGTTTTCAGGATAGTGGACGCCGTGCTCACTCCATTGCGGCTCAGGGTGGAATCAATGCCGCTAAAAATTATCAGAACGATGGTGATAGTGTGTATCGTTTGTTTTATGATACCATCAAAGGAGGAGATTACCGGGCTCGTGAGGCCAATGTACATCGATTGGCAGAGGTGAGTGGAAATATCATTGACCAGTGTGTGGCTCAGGGTGTTCCTTTTGCGCGGGAATATGGCGGTTTATTGAGCAACCGTTCATTTGGTGGAACCCAGGTACAACGTACGTTTTATGCGGCCGGACAAACTGGTCAGCAGTTATTATTAGGGGCTTATTCGGCTCAAATGCGACAAGTATCTTTAGGGAAAATCAAAGAATACAATCGCCACGAAATGCTGGATGTGGTGGTGATTGATGGGAAAGCACGTGGTATTATTGCCCGGAATCTGGTAACCGGCGAAATTGAACGCCATGGAGCGCATGCAGTTTTGCTTTGCACAGGTGGTTATGGCAATGTCTTTTTTCTGTCAACAAATGCCATGGGTAGTAATGTGACCGCAGCGTGGAAGGCCCATAAAAAAGGCGCCTATTTTGGGAATCCATGCTTTACCCAAATTCATCCGACCTGCATCCCTGTGAGTGGCGATCATCAGAGTAAATTGACCCTGATGTCTGAATCACTGCGGAATGATGGTCGTATCTGGGTGCCTAAAAAACAAAATGATACCCGCAAACCAACTGATATTCCTGAAGAAGAGCGCGATTATTATTTGGAGCGTCGTTATCCAGCATTCGGAAACCTGGTACCGCGTGATGTGGCCAGCCGGGCTTCTAAAGAGCGTTGTGATGCTGGCTATGGTGTAGGGAATAGTAAGATGGCCGTATATCTGGATTATGCTTCAGCCATTGAGCGCTATGGCAAAACAGAAGCCACCAAAAACGGGATGGCCAATGCAACGAAAGAAGAGATTATTCGTATGGGTAAAGCCGTCGTGAAGGAAAAATATGGCAACCTGTTTGACATGTATGAAAAAATCACCGGCGAAAATCCTTACGAGGTTCCGATGCGTATTTATCCGGCTGTGCATTATACAATGGGCGGTTTATGGGTAGATTACGAACTCATGACCACTGTACCCGGACTATATGCCCTGGGTGAAGCGAATTTTAGCGATCATGGTGCGAATCGTTTGGGCGCCAGTGCCTTGATGCAAGGATTGGCAGATGGTTATTTTGTGATACCATACACCATTGGAAATTATTTAGCGGATGAAATTCGTACACCAAAAATTGATACGAACCAAGCGGCTTTTGCAGAAGCTGAGGCGGCTGTAAAAGATCGACTCAATCATTTTATACAATCCAAAGGCAGCAAATCTGTTGACTACTTCCACAAACGATTGGGTAAAATTATGTGGGATAAATGCGGTATGGCACGAAATGAAGCAGGTTTAAAACAAGCCATTCAGGAAATACGTGCTTTGCGCGAGGAATTCTGGAAGGAAGTTCGTGTGCCGGGTAAAACGGATGAGTTCAATCAGGAATTGGAAAAAGCCGGAAGAGTGGCCGATTTTCTGGAACTGGGTGAATTGATGTGTGTGGATGCATTGAGCCGTGAAGAAAGTTGTGGCGGCCATTTTCGGGAGGAGCATCAAACAGAAGATGGTGAAGCCATGCGACATGATGACAAATACATGTATGCGGCATGTTGGGAAAACAGAGGCAATTACCAATGGGAATTGCACAAGGAAGAACTCAACTATGAAGTGATTAAGCCAAGTCAAAGAAATTATAAATAGCTTTTACATCTTTGAAAGAAACCTTACATATAAAAAATTTTGGTCCTATAAAGGAAGTAAAACTCGAATTGGGTAAGGTAAATGTTTTAATCGGTGATCAGGGAACCGGGAAAAGTACGGTTGCGAAGTTGTTGCATATTTTGTACACTACCAGTATAGATACTGATGAGGCTGATTTGGCACAAATCATTGGCTCAGATGATCAAATGACGGACAGAACCAGTGTGTTTTTGCGGAGATTAAAGCAAAACGGGTTGTCTAAATACCTGCGCGGCGATTCCTACATCGAATTCAACAGACCGCAGGCGGGTACATTTTTTTATAACAGAAATGATGCACAGGCGACTTATCATTATTTAAATGACGATCCGATTTCCGATATCCATCATTCTAACAGTGTTTATATTCCAGCTGAAAGAATGTTTATCGCTGCGGTTTTTGAAAATATTTTTGCATTAAATCAATTAGACATTGTATTGCCGGAGTATTTTAATAAATATGCACAATTACTGAATAGAATTAGTACTGAATATTCCGAACTAGATTTTTCAAAAATTTTAGGGGTCAAATATAAATTTGTTGATGGTAAAATAAAGATTTTAAGAAATGACTCAAATGTCTTTTTAGATATCAAGGAATCTTCTAGTGGTGTACAAACTTTAATGCCAATTTATTTATATCTGCATCATTTGTTACAAATAAAAGGAATAGATGAAAAGGGTAGATTTTTACTTTCCATTGAAGAATTAGAAATGAATAGTTTCCCTCATGTTCAAAATGAAACCGTAAAAAAAATTATTGAAGCAAATTATTATCAAACAAAAAATAATACACTACTCACCACTCATTCTCCATACATTCTCACATCATTAAACAACTTAATGTATGCGTACACAGTAGGGCAAAACCATAAGGAAAAAGTAAGTACTCTAATTCCTCAAGAGTATTGGCTGAATCCTGATGAGGTGAGTGCATATATGTTAGTTTATGATGAAAAAGAAGGTGGTTGTGTTGAAATGAATATTCTTGATGAGGAAACAAAATTAATTGATTCAATACGAATAGATGGAGTGTCAGATATGCTCAGTGATGAGTTTAATAAAATAATGGAAATAGGTTTAGCAGAATGAGTTTAAGCCAAAAAATATCAGCATGTAGTTCAATTTATTCTGATAAATTGAAAATCTTAAGAGATCCCAAAGCATTAAGTAAATCCGTCTATAGAATAGAAAATAATCAACGCAAAGATTTTAAAGTAATTCCAATAGATAGTTGTGTTTTTGATTCAAGAATAGATAAATGTGATTTTGGAGTAGAGGTGGAGAATACTATACATTTTATTGAATTGAAAGGAAAAGACAACAATAAAGGATTACGCCAACTTCATACTACACTTACAACAACACATGATATTTTCAGGAGTCACGTTCGTAAAGTACGATTAATAGTTTCTGAAGCAGAAGCACCAAGGAATTTAGACCAAACAACGATTTTAAAAATAAGTAGAATTGTAAATGATACTCTAAACTCAAACAAAGGACATTTTATTAAAACCAATAATTCATTTACTGAAATCATCAATTAACTGCAAATAAGTTCAATATGGAACATAAAACAATAAACCTCAAACTCAAAGTATGGCGGCAGGCCAACACCAACGCTCCGGGCGAATTTGTCACCTATGATGCAAACAATATTTCAACGGAAATGAGTTTCCTTGAGATGTTTGATGTGCTCAACGAACGACTGATTACAGAGGGGAAAGATCCGATTGCTTTTGATCATGATTGTCGCGAGGGTATTTGTGGCATGTGTAGTATGCATATCAATGGACGTGCACATGGTCCGTGGAAAGGAACCACAACCTGCCAATTACACATGCGCGCTTTCAAAGATGGCGAAACGATTACGGTTGAACCCTGGAGAGCCAAAGCTTTTCCTGTTATTAAGGACTTATCGGTAAACCGCAGTGCTTTTGATCGTATTCAGCAGGCCGGAGGTTATGTAAGCGTCAATACCGGAAATGCCCAGGATGGAAATGCGTTGCCGATTGATAAGGATAAAGCTGATGCTGCTTTTGCTGCTGCTGCCTGTATCGGTTGTGGCGCCTGTGTGGCTGCTTGCAAAAATTCAAGCGCCATGTTGTTTACTTCGGCCAAAGTATCTCAATACGCTTTGTTACCACAAGGTGAGCCGGAACGCAATTCCCGGGTTTTGAATATGGTGGCGCAAATGGATAAAGAAGGATTTGGGGCTTGTACCAATACCGGTGCCTGTGAGGCAGAATGTCCGAAGGAAATTTCATTGTCGAATATCGCCCGCCTGAATCGCGAATATTTGAGTGCTCAATTGAGTTTATAAGACAGCCCGCTGAGTATACGCAAACAGCTCAAGGCCTGATCAAAGTAGTCATGATACTAATGATTCGATAAAGCTTTGCAGTTTACTCAAACAGATTTTAATTCTAAAATAGCCCCATCTATTTTAGAATCAAACAATTGTAATGCAAATGTAAATTGGTCAATATACCAATTCCTATATCGTCTTGAGGGCGAGATTTATACCCATGAAAACCATGTAAAGTGAAAAAAGGAGATAGCCGAAATTGTACGATTACAGCGTTGAATCGGTAATACAATAAAAACAAGGATTATCTTGCTGTTTCGTCTGTTGAGGCTACGAAAAAAAATGGATTAAAAAAGCACATATAAAAAAATCCCGCCTGAGCGGGATTTGATTTTTATAAATTATCTTAAAAGTGTTTAGGGGCTGCTGATTATCTCACGGGCGCTTCAAATTCAAGGAAGCGTTCAAGGGATAGTCCCGTACGTACGGGACAGCCCTTGGACGATGACGAAGAAGTTGAAGATGCCGGTGAGAAGTGAAAATTACAAAATAAAGTGCAAGCATTATGAAGAGATATGAATAATTAACGTGCATCTAAAAAAGTGTAATTTGCTACTCCATGTACTGAAGTCAACTATTTTCACGTTAACCGGCAGACCCTATTTAGTAACGCAGCGTCATTTCATCCATCAATCGGCGACCATCCAATACCTTGTCAACCACCCACAAAATGTAACGGATATCTGCACAAATGGTGCGTTTAAAGCGTTGGTCAAAAGCCACATCGCCACTCATTGCTTCCCAGTTACCATCAAAGGCACAACCAATCAACTCACCATTGCCATTAATGACAGGGCTTCCGGAGTTACCACCTGTAATATCGTTGGTGGTAATAAAACATGTCACCAGCGAATTCAGGTCAGCATCTGCATAAGGGCCATAGTTGCGGGTTTTGAGTAATTCTACAATTTTTGGCTGCAAATCAAATTCTTTATCTCCTGCTTTATACTTCTGCAAGAGGCCTTCTGCCAGGGTATAATAATTATAAAAAATGGCATCTTTGGGTGCATATGAACTTACTTTACCATAAGTCAAACGCATCGTACTATTGGCATCCGGGTACATGAGTTTGTTTTTATTTTTTTCCAACAAAGCACCCTGATAGGCACGATTCAGTTCAAACATCTCGTAATTAAAGGCATTCACTTTCGGTTCGTAATATTCTTTATAATTCTTCATTACACTGAGCGCATGTACCACAGCAGGGTCTTTCATCAACTGTTCAATTTGATCCGCATTGCAAAGGCTATTAAAGCGGGTGCTGTCGAGCAAGGCTGTATTGCTGTAGACATAATCAGCATAATCCTCAAAAGTTTTTTGCCAGTTATCATTGCCATACTTGCCAAATACTTCAATGGCAAATACGTCCGGATGCTGACTTTTCGGAACATCCTGATAAAACATCAGATTCATGGCGGCAAATAATTTCTGATCCAGTTCCAGACTCATATCCTTGGTTCCGGAACGGCGCATACTCATCAATCGTTTACAAAGTTTGTTCAACGAATCCTTGCTGACCCCTGCTGCAAGCGCTTTATCAATCATTTCAAAACCTGCGGCCACTTTGCTCAAGGATGGAGCCATAAATGCTTCGCGGTAAAAGGTTTGATGTTTTACATAAGGTCGGTAATCGGCATAGGCCTTCTGATAATCGTTCAATAATTTTTTTAATCCACGATTATTGCTGTTCACCCATTCCTGAAATTCGTCTTCTTCACGTTCTTTCTGGCCCAATACATTCAGGTTTTTTAACTGCTCGGTTTGGCCGATAAAATATTTCCAGTAATTGGCAATAGATGCATAAGAGGAGGCATATTTTAAATCTACTTCCGGGTCTTTTTCCATTTCTTCGCGCATGATTGCCAGGCGTTTGTCGCGAATTTTTACCACCGTCGGGTTACTGACATTTATGGCCAGGTCTACGCCATACGAAGTCAGGTAGCGTGTAGTGCGGCCGGGGTATCCCATAATCATGGCATAATCATTTTCGCGTACGCCTTTTAAGGATACGGGTAAATGATGTTTCGGGATGTAGGGTCGGTTGTTTTGCGAATAAGGCGCCGGTTTATTGTCGTTATTGGCATATACCCTGAACATCGAAAAATCGCAGGTATGTCTTGGCCACATCCAGTTGTCTGTATCACCACCAAATTTACCCAAACTTTCAGGGGGTGCCGAAACCAAACGAATATCCGTGAAACGCTGATAAACAAACAAATAATATTTATTGCCGGAATAGAACGATTTTACATCACTCTCATAGGCCCCATTTTCGTTGGCGGTTTTGCTGATTTGTTTAGCAATCTCCTCAAATCGGGTTTCCACATCTTTACCATAGGCGTCGCCAATATAATTACTCACCTGATTAGTGACTTCTTCAATGCGATATAAAAACTTCACGCTCAAACCCGGCACAGGCAATTCTTCCTCCACGCGGTTGGCCATAAATCCGTTCATCAGATAATTCTGCTGAACCGTGCTCAGGGTTGCGATGGCATCATACCCACAGTGGTGATTGGTGAGCAGCAGTCCTTTGCCCGAAATAATTTCGCCGGTACATCCGCCGCCAAAATGCACGATGGCATCCTTCATGGAACTTTTGTTGATGCTGTAAATTTGTTCCGGAGTCAGCTTCAGGCCCATGCGCTGCATGGCTTCATAATTTTGCGATATCAGCAAGGGCAGCCACATGCCTTCATCGGCCCTGCCGGCAAAATGGGTCAAAACAACCAGCAGCGAAAGAATAAGTTTCTTCATTGATATGATTTTTTTAAGTGGACAAATATAGTTCAAATTCAGGTCTGTGCATGGAGCCTGTGATAAACGGCCGAATAACTATCCGAAAGGGTTTGGGAACATGGGGCCTGCCGCCTTTCGTCAATTTCCGTTTATTTTTTTCACTTGGTTTCCGGCGGCACCGGGCTGTTCGCGCTACACCGCCCTCCTTCGTCGGTCGGGGGTAGCTTCTTACCATCCCTGGCCCGGGGCATTACAGAATGAGAATGAGAAGGAGGAAGAGAATGAGTCCGCCGCGGCGGATGCGGAGTGGGTGGTTTATGCCTCCCCCGTGGTTTGTGTCCTCTCCCCCGTGGTTTGTGTCCCCACAAACCACAATAAGTATGCAACCTATCGCTCTTTACCCATGGTTTGGCTCCCAGCAAACCATCTACCTCTCGTTGAATGTGCCCTCACCAACCACCTTAAAGCAAGCATTCTTTTACCTACAACTCTCTCCCCCGTGGTTTGTGTCCTCACAAACCATCTTCCTCCCGTTGAATGTGCCCTCACCAACCACCTTAAAGCAAGCATTCTTTTACCCACAAATCTAACCCATCCTAAGGCCCTCATCTGAACTCTTTTTACTACTTTTGCCCCTCAATTTTTTTATCCATGACTTCTTCTGAAATTCGTCAGCAGTTTCTCGATTTTTTTCAATCTAAAGGCCACCTCATTGTGCCCAGCGCACCGATTGTCGTCAAAAACGATCCTACGCTGATGTTTACCAATGCCGGTATGAATCAGTTTAAAGACTATTTTTCCCCCGTGGTTTGTGTCCCCACAAACCACCTTCCTCTCGTTAAATGTGCCCTCACAAACCACCATAAAGCAAGCATTCTTTTACCCACAACTCTAACCCAACCTATCGCCCTTTCCCCCATGGTTTGTGTCCTCACAAACCATCTGCCTCTGACCCCACATACCCATTTCTTTTACCCACAAATCTAACCCATCCTAAGGCCCTCATCTGAACTCTTTTTACTACTTTTGCCCCTCAATTTTTTTATCCATGACTTCTTCTGAAATTCGTCAGCAGTTTCTCGATTTTTTTCAATCTAAAGGCCACCTCATTGTGCCCAGCGCACCGATTGTCGTCAAAAACGATCCTACGCTGATGTTTACCAATGCCGGTATGAATCAGTTTAAAGACTATTTTTTAGGCAACGAAAAACCTAAATCAACTCGAATTGCCGATACCCAAAAGTGTTTAAGGGTGAGTGGTAAACACAACGATCTGGAAGAAGTGGGTGTGGATACCTATCACCATACCATGTTCGAAATGCTGGGGAATTGGAGCTTTGGCGATTATTTTAAGGCCGAAGCCATTGCCTGGAGCTGGGAATTACTCACGGAAGTTTATCAGTTGCCCAAGGATCGGCTTTATGTAACCGTTTTCGAAGGAGATGAAAAGGAGGGCATACCTCCGGCTAAAATTGCCCTGCACGAATGGGGTAAACTGATCGATGATAAATCCCATATATTGTTTGGCAATAAAAAAGATAATTTCTGGGAAATGGGTGATACCGGACCCTGTGGCCCTTGTAGCGAAATTCATATGGATATGCGCAGCGATGAAGAGCGTGCCGCGGTTCCCGGATACGAACTCGTGAATAAAGACCATCCGCAAGTAATTGAAATATGGAATAATGTTTTTATTCAATACAACCGAAAAAAGGATGGAAGTTTAGAAGAATTACCGAGTAAACATGTGGATACCGGTATGGGTTTTGAACGACTGGTGCGTGTGATTCAGGGTAAAACATCCAATTACGATACCGATGTATTCACTCCCACCATCGCCAAAACAGCCGAAATCACTGGTCGTAAGTACGACTTCGGAGATAGCCGCGAAGCCGTGGCATTCCGCGTGATTGCCGATCATATCCGCGCCATCAGTTTTACGATTGCCGATGGTCAGTTGCCTTCCAATACCGGAGCCGGTTACGTCATTCGCCGTATCCTTCGCCGGGCTGTTCGTTACTATTTTTCATTTCTGGGTTATAAACAACCTCTTTTATATCAGTTATTGCCCCTGCTTGCCGATCAGTTTGCACATGTTTTTCCTGAACTAAAGGCACAGCAGGATTTCGTCAGCAAAGTCATCCTCGAGGAAGAAAATGCATTTTTGCGAACCCTGGATCATGGACTGAAACGATTTGAAGAATTAAAAGTTGAACAAAATACCCTGGCCGGTGATGTGGCTTTTGAACTGAATGATACTTATGGTTTTCCTTTAGATCTTACCCAACTCATCGCCGCTGAAAAGGGATGGACTGTAGATGTAGCCGGTTTTAATGTTGCCCTTCAACAACAAAAAGACCGCTCACGAAAAGCGGCTGCAGTGGACACGGAAGATTGGGTAGTACTCAATCCTCAGGCCGCTGTTCGTTTTGTGGGTTATTCTCAAACCGAAACGCAAACAGAGGTTATTAAATATCGCAAGGTGAGTGCCAAAGGCAAAACTTTTTATCAGCTGGTATTGCAGGAAACGCCTTTTTATGCCGAAAGTGGCGGACAAGTCGGTGATCAGGGTACCCTACAATTTGAATCAGGAGCGGTGGATGTGATGGATACGAAAAAAGAAAACGACTTGATCATTCATTTTACCGAACAATTACCCGAAAGCCTGAATGGACCTGTTGTGGCAAAAATCGATACCTCACGACGACGTAAAATTACCCGGCATCATAGTGTCACCCATCTCATGCACAGTGCCTTAAGAGAGGTGTTGGGAACCCATGTGGCTCAAAAGGGGAGCATGGTGAGTGATGAATATCTGCGTTTCGATTTTTCGCATTTTGCCAAAATGAGTGATGAAGAAATAGCTGCTGTTGAAACAGTGGTGAACCGAAAAATCCGACAAAATATTCCGGTCATCATCCGCGAAATGCCCAAAGAAGAAGCCATGCAATTAGGGGCTATGGCCCTCTTTGGTGAAAAATATGGCGATGTGGTTCGGGTGGTCATCATGGATGAAAACTACTCGATTGAATTATGCGGCGGTACCCATGTGATGTCAACAGGTGAGCTCAATTTATTTAAAATTACTTCGGAGAGTGCTGTAGCAGCCGGCGTGCGTCGTATTGAAGCTTTAGCAGGTTGTAAAGCCGAGGCTTATATTAATCAGCAACTCAATCAATTGCAATTGATCAAAGCGGAGTTTAAAAATCCCAAGGACTTACTCACTTCCATCCGCAATTTACAGGAGGACAAATCACGTCTTCAAAAACAAGTCGAAAAATTAGAAGCCAAAATGTTAGTAGGGATGCGCAATGAATTGTTACTTAAAAAGCAGAGCATCAACGGCACCACCTTTTTAGCCGATCAGCTTGAAGTGAGTAATCCGGAGGCTTTACGGACTTTATGTACTGATTTAAAAAATGAATTATCCAAACCCTATTTGATTTGCCTCACAGCCAATATCGGCGGTAAAGCCCATGTGGCCATTTCGGTGAATGAGGAGAGTAAAATGGATGCGGCAAAATTAATTCGTGAAACTATCGCGCCCCTGATTAAAGGCGGTGGTGGCGGGCAAAAAATTCTGGCTACCGCAGGTGGACAGGATGTGTCCAAATTGGGTGAAATACCCGGAATCCTTCAATCTCTTCTTTAACTCAGATCTTGCAGCCTTTTGTCCAATAAGATGAAACAAAATCCGGGTTAAATACTGTGTGCAATCTATTCGAAAGGGGAAGCCTTATTATTTAAATTAACTACCCCTCCTTACCTGTTTTTGGAAAAGTACCGGGAGGTTTAGTTTAGATGTGGGTTAGTTCATCATGATTTGAGTGGAATACGTTTCAGGGTTTCCAGCAAATACCCCCAATATTTTTGAACAGATGAAATTTGTACTTGTTCATCCGGTGAATGTGCGCCCGCAATGGTCGGCCCGAAAGAAATCATTTCCATATCCGGATAATTTTGTCCAAGTATACCACACTCCAATCCGGCATGGCAGGCATTCACATGTGCCTCAGCCTGAAACATTTCCTGATACAAACCACTCATGATTTTTACAATAGACGCATTGGGATTTGGCGTCCATCCGGGATAGGCACCACCAAAAATCATTTCGGCGCCCATTAAAGCAAACGCTGCGCTGATGGCATCTTTCACATCTTCCTTCTCGCTGTTTACTGAGCTTCTGGTGAGGCATTGCACGGTATATTCACCCTTGGCAACTTGTACACGGGCAATATTATTGGAGCTTTGTACAAGGCCTTCAATCGCTGGACTCATGCGATAAATGCCATTGGGGCAGGCAAACAATGCACAAATGAGGTGATGTAAATCAGTATCAGACATGACATGGGTACATACAGGTTGTGCTTCACAGGTAATCATCAATTTGGAATTGTTAGGAACATGGTATATGCTAACCTAAATGTTGGAGTTTTTCAAAAAGTTAACTCAAGCCAAACCCAATACACATTTCCTTTTTCTAACTGCCGATGAACCATCCATGGTTTTTGATGAAGCAGAAAAAATGAGTATGCCCAAATCGCAAATTCGGGTGAAGAGAGCAGCTCGAAAAGAAGTGCCATTGTGGGCATCTGTAGGAAATGCATCGATGTTTTTTATTCGTCCCTTGTTCTCGAAAAAAGCCTCGTCTCCAACCAAAATGGGTGAATTGATGTCGCTCGGGATGCCGCTCATTTACAATAATCAAGTGGGCGATGTGGAACAGATTTTACGCGATGGTGGTAATGGAATTATTTTAAATGAATTCTCCGAACCTGCCTATAGAAAAGCCATCGAATAACTGGATGAGGTGCTCAGTTTGAATCCGCAAAACAGCATCGATTGTGCTTACAAATACTATTCACTTAAAAATGGCATCGACTCGTATTTGAGTATTTACAATCTTTTTTAATTATTCGTGGTGGTAAGGATGGTTGTTTAAGATGGTCATTGCTCGATACATTTGTTCCATAAAAACAATGCGAATAAGCTGATGCGAAAAGGTCATCTCCGACAAGGAAATTTTGTAGCTCGCCTTTTTGTAAACTTCTTCTGAAAATCCATAAGCACCTCCAATCACAAATACTAGTTGCTTCTGGCCTTGGTTCATTTGGCCTTGAATAAATTCAGAAAATCCAATGGATGAAAATATTTTACCTCGTTCGTCAAGCAAAATCAAACGGTCGTCCGGACGCAGTTTGCTTAGAATTAATTCGCCTTCTTTTTGTTTTAACTGATCGGGTGGAAGGGAAGCCGCCTGTTTTATGTGGGGATTGTTTCGATTGAAAATGAAAGATAATTTTTAATGCGCTTTTCGTAAAAATCAATTCCCTCCACCAAAAACGATTGTTGGGTTTTTCCTATTTGCAAAAGTTTTACTTTCATGTAGCAAAGTTATGGGATTTGACTAAAGTTAAAATCTAGTTTGCCACTTGGAAGATTCTTTTCGGCTTCCCTGAAATAAAAGATAAACTACAACTAAAAGCTTGCATCAAAAATTTGGGTATCAGGCTTCATTGATACATTGTTAAATTTTGAGTTCAATTAGCCTATTTAATTTATTTGTTATGTCTTCACTTATAACTTGAATGTATATTTTTTGACCTCAGCAGTTGTATTGGCAAGTTATATAACTTATTATTGCTCAGTAAATTTAATGAAATCAAAGTAATGCCCTCAGTTTAAATTACTATATTCCTTAATTTGAAAGAAAACGAACAACTCAATTTCAGACCAGATCAAAAATGATACTTAATATTTTCGAAACAACACTGCCCATAAACAACCCTGTTTTAGCATTTTTACTTATACTGATTGTTATTCTTCTTGCCCCCATTCTGCTAAACAAAATTAAAATACCCCATCTTTTAGGGCTTATTATAGCTGGTGCTATTATTGGTCCAAAGGGAATAAACCTACTTGAAAGAGATAGCAGTATTGTACTTTCTGGAACTGCTGGTTTGCTCTACATCATGTTCTTGGCTGGGTTGGAAATTGACCTGAATGACCTCAAAAAAAACAGTCAAAAAAGTGTGATTTTCGGATTATATACCTTTATAATTCCAATGTTGATAGGAACATCAGCAGGCTATTTTATTCTTGAGCTTCCATTTTTAACTTCTATATTATTGGCAAGCATGTTTGCTTCTCATACATTAATTGCTTATCCGTTAGTGAGCAAAATGGGAGTTGCGAAAAACATAGCTGTTAACATAACTGTTGGAGGAACAGTTATTACAGATACACTTGCTCTTCTCGTATTAGCCATAGTTGTTGGAATGACTGAAGGCGTTGTAAGTTCAGAGTTTTGGATACGCCTTTCCTCATCAATTGTTGTTTTTGGTTTGATTGTATTATTTGTTTTTCCTCTTATTAGTAGATGGTTTTTAAAGAAATTCGATGACAATGTTACTCAGTTCATTTTTGTTTTATTGATGATGTATATCGGTGCTATTTTAGCTGAGATAGCAGGATTAGAGCCCATTATTGGCGCCTTTTCAACAGGTTTGGCACTCAATAAATTAATACCTCACACATCTGCATTAATGAATCGAATCGAATTCGTTGGGAATGCCATTTTCATCCCTTTCTTTTTGATAGGAGTAGGGATGCTTATCGATTATCGAGCATTTTTTAAGGATTTTGAAACATTAAAGGTTGCTATTGTTATGATTTCAGCTGCAAGTATTTCGAAATTTTTAGCAGCTTGGCTTACACAAAAAACATTTCGGTTTTCGGCCGATCAACGTAAATTGATTTACGGTTTAAGCAATGCACAGGCCGCTGCAACATTGGCTGCAGTTTTAGTTGGGTATAACATTATTATCGGACAAACATCTTCGGGTGAACCCATTCGCCTCCTGAGTGAAAGTGTATTAAATGGGACGATTTTAATGATTCTTTTTACCTGTACAATTGCATCATTTGTTGCTCAGAAGGGCGCAAGTAATTTGGCATTAGCAGAAAGTGAAAATATGGATGGGTTAGATGAGTCGGTTGAGAAAATACTCATGCCAATAAACAATAGCAAATTAACGGATGGTCTCTTAGAATTAGGAATTCTGGCAAAGTCGAAGAAAAATAATCGTGGGTTTTATGGATTAGGAATTGTTGACACTCTCGACAATAATACGGATGATGAAAAAAAACTCAAGAAAGTTTTGAGTCAGGCCGCAACATCTGCATCCGCAACAGATACAGTTTTACATGAACTTATTCGATATGATAATAGTGTTGTAAATGGAATTACGAATGTAATTAAGGAACATAAAATTACCGATTTAATTCTGGGCATTGATCAAAACAAAGGAATTTCAGATGCTTTTGAAAAAAATCTTTCAAAAGGTATTTTGGTTAAATCGAATGCAACTACTTTGCTTTTTAATTCAACACAACCACTTGGTACAATTAAACGCCACATTGTTGTGGTTCCTAAAAATGCTGAAAAGGAATTGGGATTCCCATTTTGGATTATTAAAATTTGGAATATTGCTAGAAACTCGGGAAGTGAAATAGTATTTTTTTCATCTTCTGCTTCTGCAAAAATTATTTCCGAGATTCAATCCAAACATCCAATTGACTGCTCTTTCGAATCTTTTGAAGATTGGAATTCAATAGAAAATATTCTTAATGATGGGAAGGTTGATGATAACTTTGTTTTAATCTTAAGTAGGAAAAATAAAACATCTTACCATCCTGAAATGTCCAAAATAAATAAATTGCTTACAAACAAATTCTTAAGTAAAAGTTTTATGATTATTTACCCTATGCAGTATGGAGTTCTTGATGATTATCAAACGGACTATAAAAATCCATCATTCAACGAATCCATTGAAAAAGTAGATGAAATTAGAAAGAGCGTATTTAAGTTGTTCCGAATGAAATAAATTTGGCGTACTTAATAAATAGTTTTATTTTCGACCATGCATCAGAACAAAGATACACTTATTACTAAAACCGAGGATGTCATTTATTTGATTTTATCTATTCTAGCAATACTTTTTATTATTATCGAAGTTGTTGATTTGGCATTCGTTTTTTACAGAGAAATTCGCGGGTTTTCATTTAATGATGTGAAGCCATTGGGGCTTTCAGGAGTTCCGATATTCTTCAATATCATCATAACACTTGAAATATTAGAAACTTTTAAAAATCATCATAGCGATATTCTAGGAAAGGTAAAATTGATCTTGTTAATAGCAATAACTGCCATTGTAAGAAAATTAATTACTCTAGATATCAAGCATTCCGAATACCACTTGCTTTTTGGAATATCTATTTTGATACTATCACTCTGCGTAGGGTATTATTTCCTTAATAAAAAAGATAAATCACTTTAACCCAATAATTAGATTCAATGAAAACAGTGTTAAATAAAGTAACTGCTCTAACGCTGGTTTTTGCCTTGCTAAGTTCAAATGTAATCCCCTGTACCGGAATAACCCTCAAATCAAAAGACGGCGGTGTTGTAGTTGCTCGCACGGTAGAATGGGCTCTAAATGATGCACAACACAATCAAATTTTGGTTGTACCACGTAATAAAAAGTTTGTTGGACAAACACCTGAAGGTAATAATGGAAAACGTTGGGATGGGAAATATGGTTTTGTTACTTTAACTGCATATAGTCAACCTTATGGGCCGGACGGAATGAATGAGGAAGGTTTATATGTTGGTGTTTATTATTTACCCGATTATGCTGAATATGGTATATATAATCCAGCAAAAGCAGATAATTCGATGAGTGTAGGAGATTTGATGCAATGGATGTTATCGTCATTTAAGACAGTTGATGAAATTGTAGCAAATCTTAATTCAGTTCTTGTTGTTAATGTTGACAATAAAGAATTTGGCGGTGCCGCTTTACCATTTCATTACAAAAT
The DNA here is from genome assembly GCA_049318705.1 of Chitinophagaceae bacterium. GTDB lineage: Bacteria > Bacteroidota > Bacteroidia > Chitinophagales > Chitinophagaceae > OLB11. Next base: position 11,250 of record JBMOFV010000037.1, on the reverse strand, counting down.
TGTTGATCCAAGCGGTAACAGCAAAATAATCGAAATTGTAAACGAAGGAGAAGTGAAAGTTTATGATCCATACATTGGGGTTATTACAAATTCACCAACGTATGATTGGCACCTAATCAATCAACGGAACTATCTTAATCTTTCAACAGCTCCTAACAATGCAATGACTTTCGAACCATACACACTCAAGCCGATAGGTGGTGGTTCCGGTTTAATTGGTTTGCCGGGCGACTTTACACCTCCTTCAAGATTCGTAAGAGCTGCTGCTTTTACTGCATCGTGTAGGCCCCTAGAGACATGTTTGGATGCGGTATTTGAATCGTTTAGGATTTTAGATAATTTCAATATTCCACTTGGCGCACAAGTGCCTAAAGATCATTTGCCAACGGATATCGTTAGTGCAACGCAGTTTACCTCTTCATCTGATTTGAAAAATAAAGTTTACTACTATCATACAATGTGGAACCGCCAAATTCGGAAAATTGATCTTGGTGCAATTGATTTCGCTACAGTGAAAGAGCAAATTATTGATGATGATGCAGCGAAAACGAATAGTGTAAAAGACGTAACGCCAAAAGGCAATCCTAAAAAGAAATAAGACAATGAAAAAATCGTATTTATTTTTAGTAACAATCGTCCATATTGCCTTTTCAATCGGTTTATACGCACAAAATGGCAGTGATGAAAAATTAAATCTTCCAGGTGATAATCTAAACTTATATGCCGTTTTGAATTTGTTCCAAGAGTCTGAAACATTGGAGCTATTTGAAACTAATTTAAATGCCGAGGATTCGAAAATCAATAACCTTGATTTGAATAATGATGATAAAATAGATTACATCAGAGTAATTGATAACGTGGATGGGGATAATCATTTTATCGTTTTACAGGTTGCGATTAACGAGAAAGAGAATCAGGATGTTGCTGTTTTTAGTGTGAATAAGGATGAAAGCAAGCAAATTCAAATTCAACTAATTGGTGATGAAGCGTTGTATGGTAAAGATTATATCATCGAACCAAAATCTTCTGATTCGGCTTCACAAGGAGGAACTCCAAATCCAGGTTATTCAACAAATACGACCAATGCAGAAGGAAATACTGTAATAGTTGAAAAAACGGTTATTGTGCAAGTTCAAACTTGGCCGGTCATCACTTACATGTACACCCCAGCTTATGTTAGATGGAATTCACCATGGTATTGGGGCTATTATCCATCCTATTGGAACCCATGGAGACCTTATTATTGGGACTATTATTATGGATACCATTATCATTGGCACTCACATTACCATGGGCATTATCACAACAGTCATTACTACCGTAATCCATTGTATCACAACAATTATTACAGTAGGAGTCGCGCTCAGTCTAACATTGTTCAGAACAACAAGGTAAGCGGTAATTACAACAAAACATATTCAAAGCCAGAAACAAGGCAAGAAGGAGCTGCTGATTTTACGCAGAAACATCAAAACAGCACGCGACCTTCATTCCCAAAAAAAAACAATTCGGGTGGAAACGTAATACATTCTGACAAACCCGTAAATAACAGTAATACAGGCACAATAAAGAAGCCAGAAAGCAACTCCAAGCCTCAAATCAACTCGAATACAAAGCCAGCTAAACCAAGCACAACCAATACTAAGCCGCAAACTAACACGAATAAGAAACCTGCGAAGCCGAGTACAAACAAACCTTATCAAGCAAAACCATATCAAGCAAAACCGAAACCGGCAGCACCGAAACCAATGCCCAAAAAACCGATGCCAAGATGAAAAAATCACTTTTAATAACATTAGCTTGTTTCGCAATAAGTGCTGGAACTCATGCCCAATTATCCGTTAGAGGTTTTTTGGGAATAAACACACAAAAAATAAATTTCGAAACCGTTCAAGGCCAATTAAAAGGTTCAACTGGTTTTAGTCTTGGGTTCGATGCTCAAATTGGGAATAGAGTTTATTTCCAACCAGGCATTAATTACACTGGAAAGAAATTTAAAATTGCTGAGATTGGTGATATAACTACCAATAAAATAAATGTACCCATTTTAGTAGGTCTAAGATTATTTAAGCCTAAAACTGGTTTTTCGAATAACATCCGCGTTTTTATTGGCCCAAATATATCTTCGACCATCCGCGAAAGAATTTCAGATGCGATTACTGGAGTGAATAAAGATGATTTAAAAAATTGGAATTTTGCTGCAGTGGCTGGTGTGGGACTTGATTTAAGAATATTTTTCATAGATCTGGGTTACAAATATGGATTGAACGATTTTGTCAGTAGAAACGGCATGTCATCATCACTAAATGGCTATAAGGTAAATTTGGGATTGCGTTTTTAATAATTAAATGTGCACAAATTGATGGATTGAAAGGCCTCTGTTGCAAAACAATCATGTGCTTATTTTAATAATTACTACTTTATGAAAAAAGTACTAAATACTTGGTTTCTGCTTATTGGCTTTCTATTGCTGATGTTTGGAGTTGCAGCACAGCCTACCAAACTGAAGCCAGGTTTCAATAATAGTGAGTTTCTAGAGTTGCTGAAGGTTTCAAGCCGACAAGGAGATTCTCTGTACAATCCTGAATTACCAGCTCCGGAATTCTTCGAAAAAGTTTATCGATCGCAGGTAATAGGTTTAGCAAATCGGTGGGATCTTTGGTTGTCTGATAAGTCTACTGCCGTTATCAGCATTCGGGGAACTACCATGGAAACAGCAAGCTGGCTTGAGAACTTCTACGCTGCGATGGTTCCTGCTAAAGGGCAACTTAAATTATCGAACGATTTTGTTTTTGATTATCACTTGTGCGATGACGAAAAAGCAGCAGTCCACACTGGCTGGTTAATTGCTACGGCATTTCTTTCAAAAGACATTTTACCGAAACTGGATTCACTGAGTAATATCGGCGTTAAGCAATTTTACATCATGGGTCACAGTCAAGGAGGAGCAATTGCCTATCTCTTAACCGCACATTTTTTAAATCTCCAAAAAGAGAAGAAAATCTCTGAACAACTTGTATTTAAAACGTATTGCAGTGCTGCTCCCAAGCCCGGCAATCTCCATTTTGCTTATGCATACGAAAAAATGACTCAAGGTGGATGGTCTTTTACAGTTGTGAATTCAGCCGATTGGGTTCCCGAAGCCCCATTTTCCATTCAAACCACGATGGATTTCAATCCTGCAAATCCCTTTGCAAACGCAAAAAGCGTTATTAAAAAGGCACCATTCTTCAAGCGGATTGCGATGAATTATTTTTACAATAGTTTAGATAAACCCACTAAGAAAGCAAATAAACGTTACCAGAAACAATTGGGAAAAACGTTGGGAATGTTTATCAAAAAGAGTCTGCCCGAATATGAAACGCCAACCTTTTTTAACTCCAATAATTATGTTAGAACGGGAGATAACATCGTTCTTTTTGCAGATTCAAATTATTACAATTTATTTCCAATCGATAAAGAGAAGATTTGGACGCATCATGCTTTCGAACCCTACTTGTATTTGTGCGAAAAATATTCTGATAATTCAGTGATATCCATTCAAAGTCAAAGTCTTGGAACAGCTTTCATTAATGCAGAAATAACAAACAAAATTTCACTCGATAGTATTGTTATTTACGATAAAGAAAATTCTTGGAAAATAAAATCATCATTAAAATTTAAAAATGGAAATATTGAATTCGATACATTAAATGGAATTGAAAACAAGATTTATTCTGTTTACATTTTTATAAACGGGAAGCAAAACGAGTTGGGAAAAATTGAGATGTCGCCCAACCATACTTTTTCATTTCAACTAGATGAACGAATGCCTCATACATCCATTCGTTATTCAGGGCATCATGCCAACATTAATAATTTTATGGCATTTATCAGTAAGCAGCAATTTCAATTGTCACAAACGTTGGATGATACTATTACGCAGGATTCACTTGAACTTTTAATCAATGAAAAGAAAGCACTTATAATCGAACAAAGTTCTAAATTCAAAGTGACGAAAAGTGTTTTAAACTCCAATTTGCTCGACTACGATAACTTTTGCAAAACGCTTCTTCAGAAGAATCAGAAATATCAATATAAAAATTCGCTTTCCGGTTTGGTTGGGAATCAATTCACCTTTAAAGATAAAAACGGGAAAAATGTTTCCTTGGATAATTTTCTGGGGAAGTACATTTATATTGATGTTTGGGCAACATGGTGTAAACCTTGCAGAGAAGAATTCCCATTTTTAGATTCACTAAAAAAGCATTTTAAAGATGAGAATGCGCTTCAAATTATTTCGGTTAGTGTTGATAAAGACTTCCCAAAATGGTCCAAATTTGTAACCGAAAACAACATGAATGGATTTCAATTGCACGCAGCTTCGAATTCTGATTTTGTTAAATTCTATGATATCGGAGCCTTGCCAAGGTATATATTGATAGACAAAAACGGAAATGTAATGAATCCATCAGAGATGAGACCATCAGAACCTAGTCTCATCAAGAAAATAGAAGATACCATCAAAGACTTATAAAAACTCAAACCGCTAATTTGTTCTTGAATTCTTAAATGCCAAACAACATTGGTTGCTATCGAAATTAAAGTACCACGACAGATTTTGAAATTGTACGTGATGATTTAGAATTAGAAACCGTTAAATCAATTGTTCTCGAAAGTGATCCGGTTAAAGGAAGAATAATAAATTGCTCAGTTGAGGATTTTCCGCTTCCTATCATTTGTAAACCTGCTTGCGGCTTCCATGAATAAGTATTTGCATTTTCACTACAAGATGCATTTAAATATATTGTATCGTTAACAAAATATGCAGATTTATTGAATTCAGCGCATGCTTCCACTTTCTTTCTACAAGAACTAGCTAATGCAAGCGTAATGAATAAAGCCGAAGAATATAATAGGTATTTCATTTTTTATTTTTTTAAAATTTATTTGAGCGAAAATATAGAATTAATTAGATATAAAAAATTATCTGAATCTGATTTTGCTTTTTACTTTAATATGGAATACGTTTCAGGGTTTCCAGTAAATAACCCCAATATTTTTGTACGGATGAAATTTGTACTTGTTCATCCGGTGAATGCGCGCCCGTAATGGTTGGCCCGAAAGAAATCATTTCCATATCCGGATAATTTTGTCCAAGTATACCACACTCCAATCCGGCATGGCAGGCATTCACATGTGCCTCAGCCTGAAACATTTCCTGATACAAACCACTCATGATTTTTACAATAGACGCATTGGGATTTGGCGTCCATCCGGGATAGGCACCACCAAAAATCATTTCGGCGCCCATTAAAGCAAACGCTGCGCTGATGGCATCTTTCACATCTTCCTTCTCGCTGTTTACTGAGCTTCTGGTGAGGCACTGCACGGTATATTCACCCTTGGCAACTTGTACCCGGGCAATATTATTCGAGCTTTGTACAAGGCCTTCAATCGCCGGACTCATGCGGTAAATGCCATTGGGGCAGGCATACAATACACAAATGAGGTGATGTAAATCAGTATCAGACATGACATGGGTACAAACGGGTTGTGCTTCACAGGTAATCATCAATTTGGGATCTGTGAGCAGGTACTCAGACTGAAGGGTTTGATTAAAAGAAGCAATAAAAGTATGAATCTCTTCCGGATGTTTGGTGTTTATGTGCGCCGTTGATTCGCGTGGAATGGCGTTGCGCAAACCACCACCATTTAATTCACCCAATTCTATTTTAAAATGATGATGTAATTGATACAACAAACGATTCATGATTTTGTTTGCATTGCCCCGGCCTTTATGTATATCCATCCCTGAATGTCCTCCTGTGAGGCCTTTTACCATGACCTTCAATCCGTGCTGCATAATACAGCTTTCGGTGGTATAATGTCCGTGAGCAGTTACATCCAAACCTCCGGCACAACCGATGGTCAGTTCTGTATCATCTTCGGTATCCAGGTTCAGCATGATGCTTCCCTTGAGCACACCACCTTGTAAGGCCAGGGCACCGGTTATACCTGTTTCTTCATCAATGGTAAAAAGGGCTTCGAGGGCGGGGTGAGGAATATCGGTTGATTCCAGTAAGGCCATGATGGTGGCCACGCCAATGCCATTATCGGCGCCCAGTGTAGTTCCTTTGGCTTTTACCCAATCACCGTCAACAAACATCTCTATACCCTGGGTATCAAAATCAAAAGTGGTATCTGCATTTTTTTGGTGTACCATATCGAGGTGACTCTGTAAAACGACCGTTTGTCGATCTTCCATACCTGCGGTGGCTGCTTTACGGATGATAACATTGCCAACAGCATCGGTTTCATGGTCTAAACCCAAACGCCCGGCAAAATCTTGCATAAAGGCAATGACTTTTTCTTCTTTTTTAGAGGCACGGGGTACTGCATTCAGGGCACTAAAATGTTTCCAAAGCGCTTGAGGCTGGAGGTTTAAAATATCAGGGTTCATGGTCGTTCTAATTGAGGGCACAAAGATAGTTGCAATTTTGATGCATCCTCCTATTCGCTTATCTTCAAATTGGAAGGCTTTCTAAAATTCTATCAACCAATTAAACAAAGGCAAAAATCCCAGATTACTTTCTTGTACAACTTCTCCGCTGGCCGGAATATAACTCAGGCCCAAAGGATTTTTTTTATTGTACACATTAATGAGATCAATATAAAAATGGTGATGATATCGTTTGAGGTTTTTGCGGAAACCCATGCGAATATCGAGCCGATGATAGGCGGGAAACTGCAGCGTATTGGTGAGTGAGTCAATGCCTTCGTATTGTCGTTTGGCTGCGCTGCGGGCCGAGTCGATGGGTGAGTACCATTTGCCACCGGCCAGATTAAACTTAAAGCCTGCAATCAGGCGGGCGATTTTTGCTTTGCCGACGATCCACTCTTTACCGGATAAGACATTTAAGTTATATCGTCCGTTGAAGTCGGTGTTTCGCCATTTTGCATCGCTGCCTTTGTATTGACTTTGATACAGGGAAGCTGTACTCAGGATATAAAATTGTCCGGAGAAATATTTTTCTAAGGTGAGGTCCAATCCCATATTCCGACCACGGCCTTTATTTTCCAATGGGCCCGGAAAAATAAAATTAAAGGAGGCACCCTGATTGAGTGGCGTGTATGCAGATGTTTTTATTTCCTGCGGAATATTAAACAATGACTGGTAATACACTTCTGCTTTAAAGTGAAGGGTCGCATTCAGCTGATAGTCGCCACCCAATACAAAGTGATGGGTTTTATTGAAACCAATGTGGGTATTGGGTAAATAGTCCTGCCCTTGTGCATTTTTCATTTGTAAAAAATAGATGTACATGGGTTGCAGGTTGCTGTGTAAACCATATCCGGCACTTACATGGAGCTTGGGGCTTAATTGGTATTGCAGTCCCAAACGAGGTTCAAGAGATTGCGATTGGTTTAGTAGGAATCGGATATAATGTAAACCAACATTCATTTGAAGGGCTTCATTGGGACTGTATTGCCAGGCCAACCATCCTTGCAGAAGTTGGGCATCATTTTTAAATTTCGCTTCGTTGTACCAGATGTTTTGTGCCGGATAAAAATTGCTGTCCAACAAATTCATTTGCATTTGCGTAAAAATGAAACCTGCTTTCAGGGTATGCAGATTCGAAAGTCGTTTGGTGGCCTGATAGTTAAAAATATATCTGTTTACAATAAACTGATTGCGGTAAGTAGCGGTGCGGCTTATTTTATCGGGATTAATGGTATCGTACCTACTGTATGATTGATTGAGATTAGCCGCGATACCGAAGCGTTGGTAAAAACTTTGATTCACATTGTGTTGCAAATAGGCGCCGGCGAGTGCAAAGCTTGATCCGAAATGGATATCCCGCCCCGCTCTTCCAAAGGTCCATTTACTGCTGTCCTCCCCGTTATCGAGCAGGGCAATATCGCTTTTTCCACCTAGTGCAAATACGGATAATTGTAATTTTTTATGCAATGGAAAATGCATTTTTAAATTGAGATCCTGGTAGCTGGGATTGCCGGCACTGCCAAAATTAATACCCAACTTATTCATGATAGACAAGGTAGCATAGCGGTAACTAAAGGTGTAAGATGAACCGGATTTTTTGTGCATTGGACCTTCGGCTGTGGCTTCTAGTCCGAGTATACCCACTTGAGCGGTAAATTCATGTTTTTCGGGATTGCCATTGCGAAGCCTCAAATCGAAAACGCCCGAAATACCATTGCCATAATCTGCCGGAAATGCACCGGTCATAAAATCAGAGTTCCCCAGCAATTTATTGTTGATGATATTGACGGGGCCACCCGTTGTACCAAAGGAAGCAAAGTGATTGGGGTTACTCACATCAAAACCTTCAATACGCCAGAGTACGCCATTGGGTGTATTGCCACGAATCACGATATCGTTGCGTGAATCATCACTGCCTCTAACGCCGGCAAAGTTGGTAGCCATGCGTGCAATATCCTCGCGAGAGGCCACATATCGACTGGCTTCTTCGGGATTAAAATTACGGGCACTCACACTGGCAAGGGTATTGTTCACCCGACCTTTTTTTTGCCGCACAACTATTTGCTGTACTGCTCTTGGAGCCGGTTGCATTTCAATTTGTATTTGGGTTTCCTTACCCGAATTGATTTCGATGTTTTGTAAGATGCGGTCCTGATATCCCAGGTAGGAACAAGTGAGTGTATAGCGCCCGACCGGTATTTGCTCGATGCGAAAACGACCTTCCTGATCGGTGCGTCCACCTGCCACCAATTGCGTATCTTGTAATACCCGAATCGTGGCACCTATCAGTGGATATTTTAAATCCTGATCCACCACAAAACCTTTCAGCGTTTGGGAGTATTGAATTTGGGCTGTAAGCGGCTTAAATATTCCAATGATGAGCGATAAGATAATCGGGACCAAGAATTGTTTGAGCATACATTTTAATTTGAAATGAAATGCAAAAACCCTTTCAAAAAATCGAAAGGATTTTTTATGGGAAGGTTTAGGGTTTAATAAACATGCTGTCCGCCATTGATGCTATAATTCGCTCCGGTAATGAAGCTGGTAGCATCGCTTGCTAAAAAGGAAACCAGGTGGGCGACTTCCTGGGTGCCGCCCAAACGGCCAACCGGAATTTGCGCAACAATGGCATCCCTCACTTTTTCGGGCACAGCCATAACCATATCCGTTGCAATATATCCGGGTGAAATGGTATTGACCGTGATGCCATATTTAGCCACTTCCATGGCCAGCGTTTTTGTAAATCCATGCATTCCTGCCTTAGCCGCAGAGTAGTTTGTTTGACCGAATTGTCCGCGTTGTCCGTTCACCGAAGAAATATTGATGATGCGACCAAATTGTCGTTCAATCATTCCTTCAATCACTTGACGGGTGCAATTAAAAACAGAGTTCAGGTTGGTGTCCATAACGGCATGCCAATCTTCCTTACTCATGCGCGAAAAGCGACCATCGCGGGTGATACCGGCATTATTCACCAGAATATCTACCGGGCCGATGCGTGATTCGATTTCGGCCACCATACGGGCGCATGAATCAAAATCGCACACATCGCCTTCTACCATATCAATATCAAATCCTTCTGATTTTAATGTGGCCTGCCACTCATCGGCTTTGGATTTATTGCGGTAGTTTCCAACTACATGATAACCATCCTGAAATAATTCTTTACACATGGCCGTTCCCAGACCGCCTGTGGCACCTGTTACGAGTGCGACTCTTTTTTGTTGACTATCCATAGCTTTTTTTTTAGTGCTATGAAGATACAGAAGCCCTGCACAAAAAGGAGATACAGGCCCATTAATTTTCAGGAAATTTATGACTCCGTAACACGTTGGGCTACCGGAGGATGTGGGGTAGAGGTATGTTGCGGTTGATAAAACTGCGATTTAAAGGGATGTCGGTCCTTCCACTTTTCGCCAATCTGTTCGCGGAATCCCGCCGATACTTTTTTAAAGAACCAATTCACGATCGGGTGACGCAGTTTATAAAAGCCATATTGATAGGCGGGTTCACAACCTAAAATAGCTTTGGCTTCGAGGGCAGTACGGCCTAATACGAGGGTATGCGAACCACTCAGGATTGCTTGTTCCAGACAATGAAAAAGGATATTAAAATAAATGGAATGGCTTTGGTTGATGGCATAATCAAAACCAATATAATTCATGTCGTAAAAACCATCGTGCAAAATGGCAGAAGAAAAAGCCACCATTTTGTTGTCTAAAAACCAACCAAACACTTTATATCTATCCTGCAAAACTTGTTTCATGAGCCCAAAACTCTTTTCATTGAGCTTGCCCATGCTTACCAGTTGTTTATCGCTTACCTGACAATATAAGGCATAAATGTCGGCCGATCGTTGTTGCATTTCAACGGCTTGTATTTCGCGAATTTCGATGCCATTCAGCTGTTGGCGTATTTTACGATACCGTTGCAGGTATTTATGTTTGAGTTGTTTTTCGTAGTCGTTCAGTCCTTGCCACTGAACCGGCACTTTAAATTCCATGCTCACATCCTCTTCCATTTGTTTGTACGACGGATCCTTTAAAATATGTTGCGCCCAGGAGGCATGTACATCTTTTAAAAAAATGCCGGAAGCTTTACAAAAATCGAGCATGTATTCAAAGGTTTGTTGAAATACGGCCCCTTGTTCAGATTCCGGAATGCTTGAACCAATAAATTGTTGGAAGGGCGTATCATGTCGGAATAAATTACCCACCACCAGCAGTGTTGGTTTAACGGTGCGAAGAGCCACATTCAGGCTATGGTGTTGAAAGGGTTTATCGCGGCAATTAAAATGATCGGGGGTAACAGACAGATGCTGATAGTAGCTGATCAAGATGGCCTCATGCTGCAATTTGGTGATGACATAAAAAAAACGCAAGTGTGTTAACCCGGCCTGTTCAAAAATTTGAAGCTGCTGAGGGCTTAGGCCTGAATCGGGCTTCACGGAATCCTTCCAGATTTCCGGAACTTCGGACAAATGACGGTACACCTCAAAACTCAATTGCATGAAGCGGTAAAAGTAATGGATTGCTTATATAGAAAAAAATAGTCTTGGATGATGCATGATACTCGGTTCTGCGAAGCGTCCTCGCTTCGCAGTTCTATTCTTTTTGTTTCACGTACTTCTTCCGCTCTCACTCTGTTCTCTTGCTCTGCTTTCCATCCCCATGGTTTGTGTCCTCACAAACCATCAATTCTACAGCGCTCTCTTTCTGTTCACTCGCTCTGCTTTCCATCCCCATGGTTTGTGTCCTCACAAA
>JBMOFV010000036.1:0-32939 GCA_049318705.1 Chitinophagaceae bacterium | reverse complement strand
TGGGCGAACCTTTTGAAAAGAAATACACACAGTTTTCTGATGATGATATAAAAAAAGTAACAAGCACTTACCACCAATGGCAAACCAAGGAAATTGAAAATATCCCTGAGCTCTGTTATTCAGCTTCGTTTGATGAAGTAGCCAAAAAAGATTTTTCCTTGGTGCCGAGCAAATACATTGAATTTGTAAACCGTGATGAGAATATTGACTTTGACGAAAAAATGCAAACGCTAAAAGGCGAATTTGCCGACTTGCTGAAAGCCGAAGCCCAATCGAAAGAAGATTTGTTAAAAGTGTTTGAGGAGTTGGGGTATAAAATCATTGTCTGAACACGATTAAAAAGATTAGATGATGGACAAGATTAAAAAAGAGAATATAAATGAATTAACGCACAAAATAATCGGTTGTGCAATGCAAGTACATAGGTTTTTGGGAAATGGATTTCAGGAAGTGATATATCAACGTGCTTTGGCAATTGAAAAGCGTTTAGCAGGATTGGAATTTGAACGGGAAAAAGAGATGCAAATTTTTTATAGAGAGGAAGATATTGGAATAAGAAGAGTTGATTTTTTTGTAGAAGGAAAAGTGATGGTTGAAATAAAAGCAATTGAAAAATTAGAAGATGTGCATAAAGCACAAGCCATTAACTACTGTGAAGCATATAATATTGCTGACGGTTTGTTAATCAACTTTGGTGGTAAGAGTTTAGATTTTAAAAGGGTTTACAATAAAGATCTTGTAAATCCAAAACACGAAAAAAAAGTCTAAATACGATTAAAAAGATTACAAGATTAAAAAGATTGAAAAATGAGAATGAAAATATTTAGAGAAATAGAAATCCTGAAAATCACGAAATCAAGTAATCGTGTTCAGACATTATTTAAATAATTAGGTTATGAAATCAAATTATAAGCCCATTGGCAAGTATATTCAACGGGTTGAACACCGAAATAGTGATTTAAAAGTTACTCGACTATTGGGATTAAGTATGACCAAAGAGTTTAGAGAAACGACTTCTAACATTGTAGGAACAGATATGTCGGTTTATCGAGTTATGAGCAAATATCAATTTGCTTGTGATTTTATGTCACCTATCCGAGTAAATAAATTGCCTGTTGTTTTAAAATTAGATGATGAGCCAAATTTAGTTTCACCTGCATATCCAGTCTTTCAAATAAAAGACAGAAATGAACTTGACCCTGAATATTTAATGATGTGGTTTCGCAGAACTGAATTTGATAGATATGCAACTTTCAAATGTGATGCAGCAATTAGAGGCGGTTATGAATGGACAGAATTGTGCGAAACACTAATTCCAGTCCCGTCAATCACCAAACAAAAAGAAATAGTAAAAGAATTCAACACCATTCAAAATCGCATAGTCCTAAACCAACAACTGATAAAAAAACTCGAAGAAACCGCACAGGCAATTTATAAGGAGTGGTTTGTGGAAGGGGTAGTTTTGGAGAATTTGCCAGAGGGGTGGAATACTGGAAAATTATCTGACTTGATTGAAATAAAATATGGTAAAGCGTATTCACACTTAGAAGAAGGTGAAATTCCACTTTATGGTTCAGGTGGTTTAATGAGTAAAGTCGATAAAGCACTTTATACAAAACCAAGTGTATTAATACCGAGAAAAGGAACTTTGAGTAATATCATGTTTATCAACCATCCTTTCTGGTGTGTTGATACAATGTTCTATTCGATTTTTAAAAATGAAATAAATGGATATTATTCATTTTATATTTTGAAGCAACTTGATTTTGATGCTTTAAATCAAGGCTCAGCAGTTCCAAGTATGACGACTGCATTTTTAAATGATATTGATGTTGTTTTGCCAAATAAGGATATACTTATAAGCTTCAATGAAGTTTTATTTAAAACTATTTCTCACAAGGATAATATTGAAAAGGAGAACAAAAAACTAACGGAACTGAAGGAGTTGCTATTATCGAAGATGGCAAGTGTCTAAACACGATTAAAAAAGATTACAAGATGGACAAGATTATTGAAATGAGTATAGGATTAAATCGGTGGAAAAAATTATGTAAATCAAGAAATCCTGTAATCTTGTTCTGACAATTTTTAAATAATTGGAAAATGGAAAAGATAAACACAGAAGATATAAACCAATTAACCCACAAGATAATTGGATGTGCAATGGAAGTTCACAGGCATTTGGGCAATGGTTTTCAAGAAGTTGTTTATCAAAGAGCACTATCCATTGAGTTGAATATGCAAGGTATTGAACACGTAAGGGAGCAGGAAATGCCATTGCAATACAAGGGTTATGATGTTGGTACAAGGCGAGTAGATTTTTTTGTAGAAGGGAAAGTGATGGTAGAAATAAAAGCCATTGAAAAATTAGAAGACGTGCACAAAGCACAAGCCATTAATTACTGCGAAGCATACAATATTGCAGATGGTTTATTAATCAACTTTGGTGGTAAAAGTCTTGATTTTAAGCGGGTCTATAATAAAAATCTTGTTACTCCTAATATCAAGTAATCGTGTTCAGACAATTAACCACAGCAGTATAACATGAAATTCACCGATGAAAAATTAGAAAAGGCATTTACAGAGTTATTGGGACAAGAAGGATTTCCCTATGATTTAAGTATTACCCATAGCTTAGATGTCAAGAGTAAAAATTGAAAAGGATGTATTCAAAATGCCTAAATTTGTAAAAAATACTTAATAAGTAAACCTATAAGTTGTTTTAATGAAATTAGTATCTATATTTGACCCAACAAAACATACGCTTCTAGCCATACAATATGATGGTGAAGAAGAGGATGAATACAGCAAGGCATTAACTAATTGGGCAGATGTTACTTATTTACGCAACTTTTTTAATGAACATGAATCAGATTTATTACACGGATTTTATCAATTTTCAAGCATTAATGAGGCAATTCGTCACACGATGGTACTTGCCCAAGACCTTGAAGATATACTTTTCGAACATGCAGATGGCGAAGCCACAGAAATAGAAAATATGCTGCAAAGCCTATTTAAACCATTAAACAATAATGAAACCTCAATAAATGACCTTCAAAAAAGCAAATTTCAGAACTCATGGTTACGCATTTATGCCATACGTTTAGCACCCAATTGTTACGTAGTAACGGGTAGTGCAATCAAATTGGTACGTAATATGCATGAGAAAGATTATTTAGTAGACGAATTGAAGAACCTGGAGAGAGTGAAAAACTTTTTAATAGAAGAAGGATTGACAGACGAAGATAGTTTTGAATTTATAGAATTAAACAACTAAAACTATGGCCATAGAAAATTTAGAGCAAAAAATAGCTCAGAAAGTAGATAAGAAGTCGAGCACTTGGAAACAAGATGCGGAGTGGCGCAGAGCAAATAGAAGCTGGCTCAACAAATCAGCTAGTATAGCTATGTCTATTCTAGATCGAATGGATGAACTTGGTTGGAGTCAAAAAAAATTAGCTGAAGAACTAGGAACAACACCGCAGTATGTGAGTAAACTTTGTAAAGGACACGAAAACCTAACTTTGAAGAATATTGATGCTTTAGAGCGAATTTTGGGTATGGATATATTATCGGATAATATCGAAGTATCTCAAGATGCAAAATCTACCAATGTACATTTTACACAAGCATTTGAGTTGTTATTAAAATCGATATTTGATAAAATATTTGATGATGTAAATACAGATACTATTTCTGATGTTGTGCCCAAAAAGCAAATAAGTCATGTTTTGAGATTAAATCCTAATACACCCAATACCGTAAAATCAGAAATTAGAAACTTCGCAATGAGTGCATAGCTATGGAAGAAGAAAAAATAATACAATTTCAATTAATTGGAATAAAAACGGTTGAATTTGCAACATTTGAACAAGATTTTGTTGCTGATGGAGAGTTTATGGTTAATACCAATTTGAATTACAGTTTTCATCTAGAAGATAAAGTAGTGATAGTAAATGCAAAGTTTATATTTTTATGCAATGAGAAGCCAGTCATTGCAATAGCAGTAAACTGTTACTTTAATCTACGCCAATGGGATGAGTATTATAGTGAATCAGAACAAAAACTAACGTTG
Organism: Chitinophagaceae bacterium; assembly: GCA_049318705.1. GTDB lineage: Bacteria > Bacteroidota > Bacteroidia > Chitinophagales > Chitinophagaceae > OLB11. The sequence goes on along the minus strand of JBMOFV010000036.1, from coordinate 28,861 downwards.
CCCAAAAATTTAGCACAACATATCGCTGTGATTACCATTGGCACCACAAGAGGTGTTTTACATACAAAAACGGAAGGCACTTTATTAAATAGTTTATTGCTTCCAAGTATAAATGTACTAGAATTGGTGCCTAATGATATTATAATAGGAGGTAAATAAATATTTTTATTACCTTAGTTATATGCAATGAAATTCACCGAAGAAAAACTAGAACGAGCATTTACAGAGTTATTGGGACAGGAAGGCTTTCCTCACCACTTAGGCATTACAATATCTCGTAAGCCTGAGGAAGTATTGATAGAAGAAGATTTGCAAAACTTTCTGTTAGCTCAATACACAGGTCAAGGCATTACGACAAACGAAATCAAAACGATCATTCTTCAACTTAAATCTCTTTCTGCTTCTGACCTTTATGAAAGTAATAAAACTTTTATAAAAATGCTCTCTGATGGTTTTATTCTTAAACGAGAAGACCGCAACCAAAAAGACATTTACATTCAATTGATCAATTACACAGGATTAAATAAACACCGTCAACCCGAAGCAGACCAGTTAATTTCTATTGCTACCGAAGCCGAAGCCGAAGCACCATATTCACCCGACAACAATATTTACAAGTTTGTAAACCAATTAGAAATTCTTGGTTCCGAAAAACGAATTCCTGATGGCATTGTGTATATCAATGGTTTGCCTTTGGTGGTATTTGAATTTAAATCTGCCATTCGAGAAGAAGCCACTATTTATGATGCTTTCAAGCAGTTAACCGTTCGCTACCACAGAGACATTCCCGAACTGTTTAAATACAATGCCTTTTGTGTTATAAGCGATGGTGTAAACAACAAAGCGGGTTCATTCTTTGCGCCTTATGAGTTTTTCTATGCTTGGCGTAGAGTTGCTGGTTTGGCTAAAGAAGTTGACGGTATTGATTCAATGTTTACACTTATTCAAGGAATGTTTCATAAAAACCGTTTGCGTGATATTATTCGCAACTTTATTTACATTCCCGATAGCTCAAAGAAAAACGAGAAAATTGTTTGTCGCTATCCACAATACTATGCCGCACGGGCATTGTACGACAATATTAAAAAAGCCCAAAAACCCAAAGGAAATGGCAAAGGCGGGACATATTTTGGTGCTACCGGTTGCGGTAAAAGCTTTACCATGCTTTATCTGACAAGGTTGTTGATGAAAAGTGAATATTTTGAAAGTCCAACCATTGTATTAATAACAGATAGAACCGATTTAGACGACCAACTTGCGGGGCAATTTACCAATGCCAAAAATTTCATAGGCGATAATAAAGTTGTAAGCGTTGAGAGCAGAGCACACCTTAGAGAGTTAATACAAGACAGACAAAGCGGAAGTGTTTTTTTAACAACCATTCATAAGTTTACAGAAGATACTGAGCTGCTAACAGATAGAACCAATGTGATTTGTATTTCAGACGAAGCACATCGAAGTCAAGTAAACCTTGACCAAAAGGTAAAGGTAACCGAGAAAGGCGTTACCAAAACATACGGCTTTGCAAAATACTTACACGATTCATTACCCAATGCCACATTTGTTGGGTTCACTGGAACGCCAATAGATGCAACGCTTGATGTGTTTGGCAAAGTGGTTGACGCCTACACCATGACTGAATCGGTGAAAGATGAAATCACCGTGCGGATTGTGTATGAAGGTAGAGCAGCAAAAGTCTTATTGAATAATTCCAAACTCAAAGAGATTGAAGAATACTATGCCAAGTGTGCGGAAATTGGAAGCAACGAAAATCAGATAGAGCAAAGCAAAAAAGAAATGGCGCAGATGTATGCCATTATCGGCGACCCTGACCGATTGAAGGAAGTTGCCAAGGACTTTGTAACTCACTACGAAAATAGAATATCAGAAGGGGCAACCGTAAAAGGCAAAGCAATGTTTGTGTGCAGCACTCGTGAAATTGCCTATGAGTTGTATAAAAACATTTTGGAATTACGCCCTGAATGGAATGAAATACGAGCAGCCGAAGAAGGGGCAATATTAACAGACAAAGACAAACGGGAACTGAAACCCATTGAACGAATCAAACTCATTGCCACCAGAGGACAGGACGACCCGAAGGAAATGTATGATTTGTTAGGCACGAAAGAGCAACGCAAAGAACTTGACCGACAATTCAAAAACGAAAAATCGAATTTCAAAATTGCTATTGTGGTGGATATGTGGCTCACAGGTTTTGATGTACCTTTCTTAGATAGCATTTACATTGATAAACCCATTCAACGACACAATTTAGTTCAAACCATTTCTAGAGTAAATCGAAAGTTTGAAGGAAAGAATAAAGGTTTGGTGGTGGATTATATTGGCATCAAAAACCAAATGAATTTGGCTTTGAAGCAATACAGCGAAGGCGACAAAGACAATTTTGAAGACATTGCTGAATCTATCATCATTGTAAGAAATCATTTAGACCTGTTGGCTAAACTGTTTCACACCTTTGATAGTTCTAAGTATTTTAAAGGCACTACGATTCAGCAGTTAAACACCTTGAATTTAGCTGCGGAATATGTGCAGCAAACCAAAGAGTTTGAAACCCGTTTTATGGGCTTGGTAAAGCGACTCAAAGCTGCTTATGATATTTGTGCAGGAAGCGAACAGTTGACGCAAACAGAAAGAGATTACACACACTTTTATTTAGCAGTTCGTTCTATTGTTTTCAAACTGACCAAAGGCAATGCACCCGACACAGCACAGATGAACGCAAAGGTTCGGGAAATGATAAAAGAAGCCTTACAAAGTGACGGAGTAGAAGAAATATTTAAACTCGGGGATGAAGCAGAAACCGAACAGGACATTTTTGATGAAGACTATTTGGCAAAGATTGAAAAAATTAAATTGCCAAACACGAAAATCAAATTGCTTCAACAGCTATTGGCTAAAGTAATTGGAGAAATCCGAAAAGTAAACAAGGTAAAGGGCATTGACTTTTCAAAGAAAATGCAAGCCTTGGTTGAACGATACAATAACCGAGATGCAAACGATATTTTAAGAAGTGAAGTATATGAAGAAATGGCAAATGCACTGACAGACTTAATTTGGGAGGTTCACAAAGAATTTTCGGCAGGGGATGAATTAGGAATTAACTTTCAAGAAAAAGCATTTTATGACATTTTAAAAGAGCTTTGTATAAAATACGACTTCAAATATCCTGACAACAAAATGATTGAATTGGCAAAAGCAGTAAAAGACCTGGTTGACGGTCAAGCCAAATTTCCAGACTGGAACAAACGTGACGACATTAAATCTGCTTTAAAAGTTGGACTTATTCTCTTGCTTGACGAGTTTGGTTATCCACCAGTTGAGAGAGACGAAGTGTATGTAGAGATTTTTGAACAAGCAGAAAACTTTAAGAAAAATCAGAACTAATGAACCCAGGCATCGGTCACAAATCTCGCTATTTGCGGGACCAAGTCGCACAAGCCGACACACAAGCCAAAACTTGGCAAAGAGTGTGACCGCCCCACCCGAAAAAAAAGGAACTAAAAAAAATTCCTTCCCTTCTGAAAATAAAAAATACGCAAACGCTTAACCCAGCGACAGACAAAAATCAGTTGCAGTTCAGACACCTAAACTGTTGACAGAAAAGCGTTTCAACTACTTGGCGCACAGAAGGCCAGCTTTTAACGCGGGTTTGGCAAAGGTGGCGGTTCAGTGCACCGTAGACACATTTCTGGTTAATCAAACTTTGGTTCTCCGCATCGACATTTGTTGTGAAAATCGCCCCCTTCGCCAAGCCCGAAACCGGAGCTGATTTTAAGTTCGATTCTTTCAGGCGCACTCAAATCCAATATCTGGCTCATTTTAAGAACAACGACTTTTAATAAATGACCGTAGAAGAAGTTGAAGCAAATCATTCATTTGGCATAAATTCGTCGGATGAATATTCCACGAAGAAGTCACCCCTGGCACGATATTTCATTGGGCGGTACTGTGCCGGAAACCGTGCAGGCGATTGTAGAAATCAGCCGGGGCAGCAAAGCCAAGTATGAAGTGGATAAAAGTTCGGGGCTATTAAAACTGGACCGGGTATTACATGCTGCCTTTTATTATCCCATCAATTATGGATTTATTCCACAAACCTATGCCGGCGATGGTGATCCGCTCGACATTTTAATTCTTTCGCAAATAGATTTTGAACCATTGAGTATTGTGGAAGCCCGACCCATCGGCGTATTACGTATGATCGATAAAGGACTCGATGATAAAATCATAGCCGTTTGCACCGGAGACGTGGCCGTGAATCAGATCGAACAACTGGATGAATTACCGGCCTATCTGCTTCAGGAAATCAAACATTTTTTTGAACAATATAAAAAGCTGGAACATAGTGATGTAGTGGTGGAAGAGTGGAAAGGAAAAGCTGAGGCCCATGCCATCATTGAACAAAGTATTGTTGATTATAACACAGAAATCAGGCCTAAACTGAACCCGGCTTAGACGAAATTTAACACCCCGGAAGAAAATCTTGTGATATATCGCTTACTTTTGTTGACCGCGCCAAAACGGAGCTGCTGAACCTGCGGGGATGTTGCGCCAGGGATTGAAGTGAAAAGCCCGGATCCGCTTTGGCGGAACGGCCTTGAAACGGAAAGCCCGCCCGGGCGCCCAAAATAAAAAAACATGAAAAAAATCAAATTCATTTTAATCGGATTGCTGGGATTTGCTGCTTGTAAATCGAGTTCGGATGAAGCCCTCGTGAAGGGGCAGATTAAAAATATGCCCGATGGAGATATTTATTTTATCCGATCGAGCGATGAAGAACATATTGATACGGTTCAGGTAAAAGATGGCAAATTTGAATGGAAAACCAAGGTGCAGGAACCAACCGTGTACATGATTAATTTTGGCGCCAATCAACAACCGGCCTTTATGATTTTGGAATCCGGGGAGACCAAAATCAGTTATGTGGCAGATTCACTAAATAGTATTGATATACAAGGAGGTAAAGAACAAGGTTTGTACAATACATTTATTAAAACCTGCAAACCCGTGTTTAGCAGTATGGATTCGCTGGGACAACTGGCTGTGGCCAACGAAGAGAATGTAGCCCTGTTGCAAGAGCTGCAAACGGAATTTTTTAAACTGGATGCCCTGATTAAGGAGAAACAAATCAATTTCGTAAAAGCCAATAACGAAAGCGTTGCGGCCACCTTTGTAGCAGTGAATTACCTGAATGAAAAAATGGATAAAACAGCGGCAGACGCTGAAAACATGCTCAGTTTATTAGGCCCTAAAGCCCGTGAAACTTTTTACGGAAAACGGATTGCAGAATTGCTGAAACAATTAAAAGGCACTTCAGTGGGGCAACCGGCACCTGATTTTACTTTGAACGACCCGACAGGAAAAGCAATTTCATTATCGGCGTATAAAGGCAAGGTTGTGCTCATTGATTTTTGGGCCAGTTGGTGTGGCCCTTGCCGCGGTGAAAATCCGAATGTGGTAGCTGCTTATGAAAAATATCATGGCAAAGGCCTGGAAATTCTGGCGGTTTCGCTGGATGAACAAAAAGACAAATGGATGTCGGCCATTGAAAAAGATGGCTTAAGCTGGACCCATGTGAGTGACTTACAGGGATGGAATTCTCCGGCTGCAGCGCTGTACGGGGTACAATCGATACCTGCTAATTTTTTATTGGACAAAGAAGGAAAAATTATTGCGAAAGATTTGCGGGGAAATGCATTGCATGAAACCCTGGAGCAGGTACTTGGCGCCCAATAACTGAATCGAAAAAATACAAGTAGATGAAAAAAATTGTTTTAATCAGTTGTGCGCTCTTGATGGCGGCACAAGTATGGGCCGAAAAAAAGAATTTGAAGATTACCGGAAAGGTGAGTGATATGGATTCGGGGATTGTGGTGATGGGCACGTTATCAGACAACAAATTTGATACGATGCGGTTTAAAAATCACAGTTTTGTGTACGAAGGTTTTATATCGGAAGCTTCGCCGATGGTGATAGCAGATGATAAAAAAAGGTATCAAATATTTTTTGCAGATCCCAACTCGAAAATTGAGATGGAAGTTCAGATGCAAAACATGAATGTGAGCAGTATCAAAGGTTCTGTATCGAACGATACTATGCGCCGGCTAACGGGGCTGCAGGAACCCATGCATCAGGCTGCGCAACAGATACAGCAGGCTTATCAACGCCCGGGTATTAATCAGGACAGCCTTTCGCAAATTATGGGCCTGATTAGCCAGGAATTACAACGCACTTTCAGACAATTTATTCGCGAACACGCTGAAATGGAAATTTCGGCATTTGCGGTTTACAGCTCTTTGGCCAATGATCGTAACCTGAACATTGCTTTTGCCGATACCCTGATTGGTATGTTAAAAGGCAAGGCCCGCACTAGTTTTTACGGGAAAGAATGCGACAAATTGGTGAACAAAATAAAGGCCGTAACGAAAGGGTATATGGCTCCGGATTTCACCTTAAAAGATTCGAGCGGCAAACCTTATACTTTGTCGAAATACAGGGGCAAATATGTTTTGCTAGATTTTTGGGCCAGCTGGTGCGGTCCTTGCAAAGCGGAAATTCCGCATATGAAAAAAGCGTATAGTGCTTACCACGATAAAGGGTTTGAAATCATTAGCATTTCAATTGATGCCAAAGAAGATGCCTGGAGAACGGCTTTGAAACAATTTCAAATGCCCTGGGTACATATATTGGATGTAAGAGGCGAAAAAGGCTCTACCACCGATTTGTATCATACTCCTACCATCCCGAAAACCTTATTGCTGGATAAAACAGGGATGATTATTGATACGGATTTAAGAGGGACCATGCTGGAGCAAAAGCTTTCGCAATTGCTTACGGATTAGGGTGATTTTTTGCACACCATACGAACGGATCAAAAAAATGATACGGCCACTGTAAAAAGCCCGCATTCGGGATTCCTTCAACCGCATGTTGGAAATTCAAATACATCAACATCCTTGTTATCAATGATCCAATGCTGTAATCCTGCGGCGGAACCTGAAGGGTTGAAATAAAGCAGAACATCTTTGACCTGATTCGGGCAACGGGAACGGGTTGACTGATTCCACTCTATTTTTCTGGTGGTTGATTCAATGGACTTATACCGATGTGATATTTGTAATAGACCAATAAATTTGGTCTAAACAACTATCCTATCGGTATAAACTAAAGTATGAATTGGTCTATCTACCAATTCACTTTAGTATTATTTCCAACGATGGAGTTCAAGCATTTAAAATTTCTATTCTTGCCGACGCCAATTCAACTTGGGCGTAATCCCCAGATGATGATCTGTGAAATCTACCTCTTCCAAAGTGATGATCCAAACCAAACCCGGAATCATGATAGCCCCCGGATGTGCTGTATGAAACATGGCAGTGGCTTCAAAGACCAATGCAAAATCGTTGGGATTGTTCACCTCTCCCCTCCATTGCGCCCCAATTAAATGGAGTTTAGAAATCTGATCCGGATGAATGGTTCCGGCAACTTTTGTGTTCATTCGAAAATACTTTTCGTGCCGGGTTGTGCCGGACGACTTAAACAAAAGCCGTTGTTTGGATTCATCAAAATAGTAGTAAGCCGTAAAACTATGGGGTGAACCATCTTCACCCAAACAGGCAATGGAAGTCAAACTTTGTGATTTCAAAAACTCGCTGATTGGTAATTGCATATCGATCAAATTATGCTACAAGATAATTCCGTTTACCTATCCCGCCAAATGACTGCTACACCTGCGCAAGATTTCCTATCTTTGGACACCATGAATTTAAGCAATTACGCCTATATCCAAAATTATATCGGAGGAGACTTTTGCGAACCTCGGTCCAAAACTTATCTCGATAATATCAATCCGGCTACTGCCGAAAAATTCGGACAAATACCCAACAGCAATCAGGATGATGTGAACGATGCAGTGGCCGCTGCTAAAAAAGCCTTTCCTGCATGGAGCGTCAGTAAACCGGAAGAGCGATTCCGAATTCTGAACCGTATTGCCGATTTAATTGATGAACATCTGGACGAATTGGCTTTGGCCGAAAGCACTGATAATGGAAAACCTTTATGGCTCAGCAAACGAGTTGATATTCCGAGGGCTTCATCCAATTTCAGATTTTATGCCACCGCGATTATGCACTTTTCCACCGAAAGTCATGTGATGGAAGACAAGGCGATTAATTATACGATGCGTCAACCACTGGGCATTGTTGGATGTATTTCGCCCTGGAATTTGCCCTTGTATTTATTTACCTGGAAAATTGCGCCGGCATTAGCTGCTGGCAATTGCGTGATTGCGAAACCCAGCGAGGTGACTCCCCTGAGTTCTTTTTTATTATCTAAAATTTGTAAAGAAGCCGGACTTCCCGCTGGTGTTTTAAATATCCTGCATGGGGATGGACCACAATGTGGAAGTGCAATTGTTGCTCATCCGGATGTAAAAGCCATCTCCTTTACCGGAAGTACCAGAGCCGGAGCGCAAATTGCATCCATTGCTGCACCACAGTTCAAGAAATTATCCCTCGAACTAGGTGGAAAAAATCCCAATATCATTTTTGCAGATTGTGATTGGGAAAAAATGTTGCGCACGACCGTACAGAGTTCATTTTCCAATCAAGGACAAATTTGTTTATGCGGAAGTCGTATTCTGATTGAACGCAGTATCTATGAAAAATTTAAAACGGCTTTTGTCGAAAAAGTACAACAACTGAAAGTAGGTGACCCGATGGAAGAAAGTTCCAAACAAGGTGCCGTTGTTAGCAATCTGCATTATGAAAAAATATTAAACTGTATTCGTATTGCGGAAGAAGAAGGCGGTAAAATACTGATTGGAGGCAAGGCTGTCCATCTGGAAGGCCTCTGTGCAAATGGATATTTTATAGAACCTACAGTGATTGAAGGCCTCGGCCCTCAATGCAAAACAAATCGCGAAGAAATTTTTGGACCGGTGGTCACGCTGCAGCCTTTTGATTCAGAAGAACATGCGCTGGAATTGGCAAACAGCACTGATTATGGTTTAGCGGCTACCGTATGGACCCAGGATATTTCAAAAGCCAATCGCATGGCTGTACAATTGCAAGCGGGCATTGTCTGGATCAACTGCTGGTTACTTCGTGATTTACGAACACCTTTTGGAGGCGTAAAAAACAGCGGTGTTGGCCGGGAAGGAGGATGGGATGCCTTAAGATTCTTTACTGAAGCCAAAAATGTTTGTATCGAAATTTAATTCAATGAGCGCCCCGACCTCACAAAGGGATGTGGCCAAATACAATGGGCTTTGGGCCATGGGTGAATTCATTGCCATTTTCGCGATCCTGTTTTTATACGGGGCCGAGGTATTTGGTTTATTTCTTGCACCTGTTTTTTTACTCATTGCGGGTTTGTTCATTTGCGTGATGGGTTGGCGCATGATGTCATTTTATCCCTTGACGACTCAGCCGGCAAGTAGATCCTGGTGGCCTTTTCTCTTCGGTGCTTTCGCCTTGTTGAGTCCTGTTGAAGAACTTCGAAAAATTTGGCAAAGCTTTCCACTTCCTACACCGAACTCAGATGTGATTCAACAATTGAGCTATCAGTTTGAACGCTTTTCGAATCACCTAACACCTTATCATCCATTTCCGGATTTAGCCTGGCATCCGTTTCCTGTATATATGCCGCTACATTGGTTACCCATGGGCATTGGGCAATACTTACAAATAGATGTTCGTTGGGGAGCCTATTTGATATTTGTGATTTGTGCGTTGGTTTATTTGTACCAAACACGAAAAATAAAAACCACAGGCATTCAACCCTATTTAATGGCTTGCATGCCGGCTGCTGTTCTTTGGTTTCACATTCTCTTCTTAAAAGAGGATTTGGGTGTAAGTCCGGAAATGCTTATTGGTGGATACTATCTGATTATTGTTACCGCCTTATTGGTTCGGAATCATCTCCTGCTCGGTGTAGGTATTGCATTGGCATTATTATCCCGTTTTACGCTCATATTCTGGATACCTCTGGCGGGTATTTTACTTTGGCAGGCATTGGGATTCAGGCAAACCCTGCGCATTTTTTCCATCCCCATTACAGCGGTCATATGCATTTACATCCTGCCTTTTTTGTGGGAAGACCCATCCTTCTTTGTAAAAGGTATCGAATATCACAATCAATGTGCAGTGAATGATTTTATGGATGTGAGTGAGCGTATCCCGGCCGGATGGAATGCAACATACGGGATGAGTGGAATCATTTATTTTAATGCATTTTTCCCGGAAGATGGCTTGCAAGCCGTACAAAAAACCAGAACCCTTCAAGGAGGCGTGATGCTTTTGCTGATGTTGGTTGGGTTAATAGGTTTTCGATCAAAATTTCGTATTCCGGTTGAAGACTATTTATTGGTGTTTTTGACCTTGTTCATTTTTCTGTTTTTTTGGTTCAGTCCTATGACCTTTCGATACTATTATTTCACCGTATTTATTCTGCTTGGTGGGTTGTGGGTAAGAAGTCTTATAACACCCTCACCATCATGTGTAGAACGCACAAAACCCTAATAAGGTTGACTTAAAATTAAACATTTAAATAAGGACAAAGTATTTTGAATCTTGGCCAACATCCTGACCATTTTTCATACAGACAACAAGTAAGCAGTAATTTATTTCCGGTCCCTTAGACAAAATCAAAAGAGCCACTTTTTTTGCCAACGCACCGAGAGATTATAGTCATTAAAAAGTAACTTTGACCAATATAAATTGTAGATGATTAAGGAATTACAAATAGAAGATAGTTTGATTACCAAACTGACTGACCTGAAATATACGCACAGGCCAGACATTAGGGACAAGGCTTCGCTTGAAAAGAATTTCCGTGAAAAGTTTCAAACACTGAATCGTGTAAACTTGACTGACTCTGAATTTGAAAAACTTTATAAGGAAATAATCAATCCAGATGTTTTTGCATCTTCAAAACGACTGAGAGAAATAAACACCTTTACCCGTGAGGACGGAACACCATTACATTACACTTTGGTAAACATCAAAGACTGGTGTAAAAACGAATTTGAAGTAATCAATCAATTACGCATCAACACAAGCAACAGCCATCATCGTTATGATGTGATTTTGCTGATTAACGGAATTCCCGTTGTGCAAATTGAATTGAAAAGTTTGGAGGTTAGCCCACGAAAAGCCATGCAGCAAATTGTGGACTACAAAAGTGACCCAGGAAACGGATACACAAACTCATTGCTTTGCTTTATGCAAATGTTTATTGTGAGTAACCGTTCAAACACCTACTATTTTGCCAATAACAATGCTGCACATTTCAGTTTTAATGCTGACGAACAGTTTTTGCCCATTTATCAATTCGCCAGCGAGGACAACAAAAAAATCACTCACTTAGATGATTTTTCTGAAAAGTTTTTGAGCAAATGCACACTCAGCCAAATGATCAGCAAATACATGGTATTGGTGGCAAGTGAACAAAAATTGATGGTCATGCGACCTTATCAGATTTATGCGGTTAAGGCAATTGTCAATTCTATTCAAGAACACAAAGGCAACGGCTTCATTTGGCATACAACAGGAAGCGGAAAAACGCTGACCTCTTTCAAAGCATCTACCCTACTCAAAGACAATCCGAATATTGAAAAATGTTTGTTTGTAGTTGACCGTAAAGACCTTGACCGACAAACCCGTGAGGAGTTCAACAGGTTTCAGGAAGGTTGTGTTGAAGAAAACACCAACACGGAAACTTTGGTAAGAAGAATGCTTTCGGAAGATTATGCAAACAAAGTAATCGTTACGACCATTCAAAAATTGGGATTAGCATTAGACCCAAACAACAAGAACAACTATAAAGAACGCTTACAAGCATTAAGCGAAAAACGCATTGTTTTCATTTTTGACGAGTGCCACCGTTCACAGTTTGGAGAAAATCACAAAGCCATTAAAGCGTTTTTCCCGAAAGCACAGCTATTTGGTTTTACAGGAACTCCCATTTTTGACGATAACGCAACCTACAAGCAAATTGACGGAACTGTTGGTTCTTATGTAACCACAAAGGACATTTTCCAAAATCCTTTACACAACTACACCATCACTCATGCAATAGAAGATAGAAACGTGTTACGTTTTCATATTGATTATTTCAAACCTGATGGGGATGTATCCATGGGTGGTAGCTTACATAAATTAGCCACTGTGAATGCCATTCTGAAAAAACACGATGCGGCAACACACAGCAAGCGTTTCAACGCATTGTTGGCAACTGCTTCTATCAATGATGCCATTGAATATTACGAACTATTCAAAGAGATTCAGGCAAACAAACTAAAAGAAGATGAAAATTTTGTTCCGCTTAATATCGCTTGTGTATTTTCTCCGCCAGCCGAAGGAAATAAAGATGTTCAGCAGTTGCAGGAAGACTTACAACAAGAAAAAGCCGACAACAAAGTTGAACCTGAAAAGAAGAAAAAAGCACTGGAAACCATCATCAGCGATTACAACAAGCAGTATGGCTCAAACCATAGAATCACTGAATTTGATTTGTATTATCAAGATGTTCAGCAACGCATCAAATTTCAAAAGTTCAGCAATGCCGACTATCCACGCAAAAACAAAATTGATTTGGTGATTGTGGTGGATATGTTGCTCACGGGCTTTGACAGTAAATATTTGAATACCTTGTATGTTGACAAAAACTTGAAATTCCACGGACTGATTCAGGCTTTCAGCCGAACCAACCGTATTTTGAATGATACCAAACCTTATGGCAATATTTTAGATTTTCGCCAACAACAAGCGGAAGTTGACAGAGCCATTGCTTTATTTAGCGGTGAAAGTGTTGCAGAAAGAGCTAAAGAAATTTGGTTGGTCGACCCTGCTCCGAAAGTAATTGAGAAATACCAAGAAGCGGTTAAGGCAATGGAAAAGTGGATGGAAGATAAAAATATGGCGGCCGAGCCACAGGAAGTTTACAACATTAAAGGTGATGCTGCCCGTGTGGAGTTTATCAATCGCTTTAAGGAAGTGCAACGGTTGAAAACGCAACTTGACCAATACACCGACCTGAACGAAGAGCAGAAAGCAAAGATTGAAAACTTGATGCCCGAAGAGCAATTGCGTTCGTTTCGCAGTTCGTATTTGGAAATTGCCAAACAGCTCAAAGATATTCAGCAAAAAGAAGGCGACAAAGCACCTGAAAACATTCAGCAATTGGATTTTGAATTTGTGCTGTTTGCTTCTTCGGTGGTGGATTATGATTACATCATGAACCTGATTGCAAAATACACACAAGACACACCGAAAAAACAGAAAATGACCCGTGACCAATTGATTGGTGTGTTGAGTAGTAGTGCCAACCTGATGGAAGAACGGGAAGACATTATTGACTACATCAAAACTTTGGAAGTAGGCAAGGCATTAAACGAACATGAAATAAAAGACGGCTATCAAGGATTTAAGGAAGAAAAGATTGCAAAAAAAATAGCCGAAATAGCTCAAAATAACGGATTGGAAAATTCGGCTTTACAGCAATTTACCAATGCCATCATTAGCCGAATGATTTTTGATGCCGACAAACTAAGTGAACTCTTTGCACCCTTAGACTTAGGTTGGAAAGAACGTACCAAAAGAGAATTAGGATTAATGGATGAATTGACACCCATTTTAAAAAAGAAAGCCGAAGGGCGAGAAATATCAGGACTGAAAGCGTATGAGTAAGAACAATGAAAAAAAATTGGTGCCGAATTACAGATTTCCTGAGTTTGTAAATTATGGTGAATGGAGTTATCCAAATGGAGATGAATTATTTGAACCTATTGTAAACAAAAATCACAATTCAGATTTACCAATACTTGCAATCACTCAGGAACAAGGAGCAATTCCAAGAGATATAATTGATTATCATGTTTCTGTAACTGAGAAAAGTGTAGAAAGTTATAAGGTAGTTGAAGTTGGGGACTTTATAATCAGCTTAAGGTCATTTCAAGGCGGGATAGAATATTCTAATTACAAAGGATTATGTAGTCCAGCATATATTATACTTCGAAAGAAAGTTGAAATAGAAAATGACTTCTATCGTCATTACTTCAAATCAGTTCCTTTTATAAGAGATTTAAACAAAAATCTTGAAGGGATTAGGGATGGAAAAATGATTAGCTATAAACAGTTTTCAGAAATACTAATTCCAAAGCCAAAACCAAAAGAACAACAAAAAATTGCTGCTTGCCTTTCCTCCTTAGATGAAGTCATCACTGCCGAGAGCAAAAAGCTGGAAGTGCTGAAAGAACATAAAAAGGGCTTGTTGCAACATTTGTTTCCGCAGGCAGGGGAAACGCTGCCAAAGCTGAGGTTTAAGGAGTTTGAGGATAGTGGTGAGTGGGAGGTGAAGAAGTTGGGGGAAGTGGTAACATTTACTGGTGGTGGAACACCGAGTAAGAGTAAACCTGATTTTTGGCAAGGAAATATTCCTTGGATATCAAGTTCTGATATTGAAGAAGATTCAATTCATAAAATTAAGGTGACAAGATTCATTACTGAAGAAGCATTAAAAGAATCCGCTACTAAATTGGTTCCAGCTAATAGTGTTCTTTTAGTTTCACGTGTTGGAGTTGGTAAGCTTGCAGTTTCAACAGAGCCGCTATGCACAAGTCAAGATTTTACAAGTTTTTCGCCTATTGATGATAATTCGATTTTTCTTGGGTACTATCTGAAATCCAAAAGAGAAATACTTTTATCATTTAGCCAAGGAATGGCAATAAAAGGATTTACTAAAGATGATATTTCAAAGTTGGAATTATTAATCCCATCTATATCTGAACAACAAAAAATCGCCTCCGTCCTTTCCTCCATTGACGAAATAATCATTGCAAAAGGTCAAAAAATAGAAGCATTGCAACTCCACAAAAAAGGATTGTTGCAAGGTTTGTTTCCTAATATTAACAACATAAATTGAGATAATGATAACCGAAGAAAAAGTAAAAGCATTAATTGCTGACATGGAAAGTGATTGGATAGAACGAACCATTTCCATTAAAGAAGATAAATTAGGTCCTGCTGTTTGTGCCTTATCTAACGACTTCCCAAATCATAAACATGCGGGATATATTTTGTTAGGGGTTCATGATGACGGAAAATTAGCAGGTATGCAATGGACAGATAAGGAGCTTCAAGCCATTGGCGGAGTGAAAAGTAATGGTAATGTGTTACCTCAACCGTCACTTATTGTAAGCCCTGTTTTTAAATTTCCCGAAGGAGAAGTTGTTGTTGTGGAAGTAAAGCCTTCTCATTATCCGCCTGTTCGATACGATGGGAGATGTTGGATAAGGATAGGGCCAAGAAAAGGAAAAGCAACATTGGAAGAGGAAAAAATTCTCATAGAACGAAGAGCAGCTTATGCAAAAACATACGATTTGGTTCCTGCTCTTGGAGCAACTATAGAAGATATAGCACT
Source organism: Chitinophagaceae bacterium (assembly GCA_049318705.1). GTDB lineage: Bacteria > Bacteroidota > Bacteroidia > Chitinophagales > Chitinophagaceae > OLB11. The sequence goes on along the minus strand of JBMOFV010000036.1, from coordinate 13,420 downwards.
TGAGTATTTCAAATCAACGTATCTACCCATTGCGATTGATAAAGATACCATCAAAGAAAATGGGAGAACAATTGAGGAACAGCTCGCTTCACTTCGCTTTTTTGATATTAAAGAAAATTGTCCTACCAATGCAGGAATTTTAATATTCGGTCTAAATCCCGAATATTATTTACCTGGGGCATATATTCAATATGTGAAGTTTAAAGGGGAGGAAATGACAAGTGATGTAGATTTCGAAAAAAAGTTTTCTGGGGCACTTATAACAGAGCTTAATTCTATTGATGATTTTATAAAGAACAATATCATAAAAGAAAGACCTGTGAAAAGAGACTCGTTTCAGGAAGATACAGTTAGGAATTATTCATACTGGGCATTACGAGAATTGATTATGAATGCCATTATGCATAGAAGCTATGAAACGAATGCCCCCATTTATATTTACGAATTTTCCAATCGCATAGAAATATTAAATCCCGGTGGACTTTTTGGCGATGCCAATGCACAAAATTTTCCCAATGCAAGTGATTATAGAAATGTTGTTCTTGCAGAAGCAATGAAAATTTTGGGCTATGTAAACAGGTTTAATTACGGAGTAAAACGAGCAATTGATGAACTAATTAAAAATGGAAATGGGAATCCGGACTTTGATTTGACATTAGTTACAAAATTTAAAGTTTCAATTTCGATAAACAAAGAATGGTAAAATGAAGTCAATTATATTTTTTAATAACAAAGGTGGTGTTGGAAAAACAACAACGGTATATCATGTAGCATGGATGTTATCTGAGTTAGGTATCAAAACAATAGCAGTAGATTTAGATCCTCAATCTAACTTGACTTCTATGTTTTTGACTCCCGAGCGTTTGGAAGAAATCTATGAAAACAATTTACCCATAACCATTCTTGATTCCATAAATCCAGTTGTCTCAGGAGATCCATATCAACCAGTTCATATTGAAAATATCAATGAAAATCTAGGTTTAATTTTAGGCAACTTATCGCTTTCAATATTTGAAGATAAATTAAGTGATGCTTGGTTAAAATCGTTAGGAGGTGATAGTTATTCATTCCGGCTAACAAGCATTTTTAATACCATTTTTAATGAAGCTGCCCATAAGTATAGAGCAGAAATTTTACTAATAGACGTTGGTCCAAACTTAGGGGCTATAAATCGAGCAGTAACTATCAGTTCTGATTATATAATAATGCCTGTTGCTTCTGATTTATTCTCTTTACAAGGTATAAAAAACTTAGGACAAACCTTAAACAATTGGAAAATAGATTGGCAAGATCGTATGCAACGAAAACCAGCAAACGTAACTTTTGAAATTCCATCAAAAGAATCAAAACCTATAGGATATATCGTAATGCAGTATTCGGCTAAAGAAAGTAAACCTGTGAAGTCATATCTAAGATGGGCTAATAGAATTCCATCTGTTTTTTCAGAATTTGTCTTTGGAAATCTTTCAAATATTAATTCTGTTGAGGATGACAGTAATTGTATTGCCCTCCTTAAACATTATAGGAGTTTAGCACCCATGTCTATGGAATCACACAAACCAATTTTTCTTTTGAAACCTGCTGATGGTGCTATTGGTGCACATACCTATGCCGTTCAAAAAAGTTATGATGAATTTGAATCTTTAACAAAGAACATCCTAAAGCACTGCAATTAATGACAGACAATAACCAAACACAATTAGGTAATACACTTTGGAAAATTGCAGACGAATTGCGTGGAGCAATGAACGCTGACCAGTTCCGTGATTATATGCTTTCATTTTTGTTCTTACGTTATCTAAGCGACAATTATGAAGCAGCAGCAAAAAAGGAATTAGGTAAAGATTATCCTGTTCTAAAAGAAAATGACAAGCGAACACCGCTATCTGTATGGTATGAACAAAATCCATCCGATGTAGTAGAGTTTGAAAAACAAATGCGAAGAAAGGTTCATTATGTAATTGAGCCAACGCATTTATGGAGCAGCATTGCTGAATTGGCGAAAACCCAAAGCAAAGAATTACTTCGCACTTTACAAGACGGATTTAAATACATCGAAAACCAATCCTTTGAAAGCACCTTTCAGGGCTTGTTTTCTGAAATCAATTTAGATTCTGATAAACTCGGAAAGAACTACGAAGAACGAAATAAAAAACTCTGTAACATCATTCAAACTATTGCAGAAGGCATAAAAGAATTCGATAAAGGGGACGATGCTGATTATTTAGGAAATGCCTACGAGTTTTTAATTGGAAAATTTGCAGCAGGTTCAGGTCAAAAAGCAGGAGAATTTTATACCCCTCAAAGAATTTCAGATATACTTTCTTCTATTGTGATACTTGACAGCCAAGACCCAAGTTCTGGTGAAAAGAAAAAAATTGAACGGGTGTTGGATTTTGCCTGTGGTTCGGGTTCATTGTTGCTCAATGTGCGTAAGAAAATGACAGATGCCAAAGGAACAATTGGCAAAATTTACGGACAAGAGAAAAACATCACGACCTACAACTTAGCACGAATGAACATGCTTTTGCATGGCGTGAAAGACACAGAATTTGAAATACACCACGGAGATACTTTACTAAATGATTGGGAGATTCTCAATGAAATAAATCCTTCTAAAAAAATTGAGTTTGATGCTATTGTAGCTAATCCACCGTTCAGCTATCGTTGGGAACCAACGGAAGCAATGGGAGAAAATTTTCGTTTCAAAAGTTACGGACTTGCACCAAAGTCTGCAGCCGACTTTGCTTTTCTGTTGCACGGTTTTCACTTTTTGAGCAAAGAGGGAACAATGGCAATCATCTTACCACACGGTGTTTTATTCAGAAGCGGAGCAGAAGAAAAAATCAGAAGAAAGCTTTTAGAGGATGGAAACATTGACACCGTTATTGGACTTCCCGCAAATCTGTTTTTCTCGACAGGTATTCCAGTTTGTATTTTGGTTTTAAAGAAGTGCAAGAAATTTGACGATGTTTTGTTCATTAACGCAGTTGACCACTTTGAAAAAGGCAAACGACAAAACAGTTTACTTCCTGAGAACATTGACAAGATAGTTAACACGTACAGAAACAGAACAGATGAAACTCGTTACTCACGTAGAGTGACAATGGACGAAATTGTGAAGAACGATTTTAACCTAAACATTTCACGCTATGTAAGCACATCATTAGACGAAGAAATTATTGACTTAAAAGAGGTAAACAAAAAACTCGTTGACCTTGAAAAGGATATCACCAAAGCAAGAGAGACACATAATAAATTTTTAAGAGAATTGGGACTCCCGCCGATATAAACCCGTTACAAACCCTCTCTATGAAAGAGACAAGGTTGTAAAAACGCAATTTTTAAACCTTGAATTTGTAGTTGGTATGTACAAAGTGACTGCCAACATCACTGGCAAAGTATTTGTCAAAGTATGGGATTTTCTTTTTCGTATTTATGGTAAGCATTACCCAACTTCAAAGATTGCGTTAAAATTTGTTCATCGAACCATATCAGAGTTTTTTTTTAGTACTTTGTCCAAGCACTGCACATTCTGGGAGAAATGTCTTTGGCATAACTTTGTCTCCCCTTTTTATAAAACTCCATACAATTTGGTTACATTTGGAACAAACATTTACCTACTCAACATTTAAACGAAAACACATGAAACAAATCCTGTTTATTTCCCTCTTTCTCCTTTCATTTGGTGCGCAATCTCAGGTATTAAATATGGACTGGACCGGGGAACCACAACTTCATAAAATTGAAAACGAAAAATTTTTAAAGGAAAGTGCCATCATCATTTTAGAAGATATTCAGATGGAAGTTGTGATTGGAAAAGAAGATGTCACACTCAACCGCCGGGTGCATAAAATTGTCAGGGTGAATGACGAGAAAGGCATTGAAATGTACAATAAAGTAAAAATCGGCTATAACCCCAACTCACCCATCCTCATGGTTAAAGCACGCACCATTACCCCACAAGGCAAAGTGATTGAGTTAAAGCCGGATGCGTTTAAAGATGTAAAAAATGATGAAGGTGGCATGGAAAAAATATTTGCATTGGAAGGTGTAGAAAAAGGATCAGAAATCGAATACGTATTTCAGGTCAACCAACGTTACCGCGATTATGGAACCATCACTTTACAAGATGCCATTCCTACCGTTTTAAATCGTTTTGAACTAGTGGCACCTGAAGCATTGGTCTTTGAAATAAAAGGATACAATGGAGTTGTAGTGAGCAAGGATACAGTCGTGAACGGAAAAAATTGTATTGTGGCCTCAGCTTCAAATCTGGAAGGATTGGAAGAAGAAAAGTATGCCACCTATTTCCCCCATTTTGCAAGGGCAGAATACGTACTGGCCTATAATTTAGCCAACAAAGGCAAAGGTATCCGCGTATACTCCTGGGATGATTTATCGAAAAACATCCACAACAATTTTACATCCTTTGATGATAAAGATAAAAAAGCAGGCAAAAAATTATTAGATCAGGGAGAGTATAAAAAATGTAATACGCCACAGGAGAAAATAGAATGGATTGAACATTTTGTCAAAACAAATTTTATTCAACAGGAATATGTGCCTGATGATAAATCCAATACGATCGAATTTATTCTAAAAAATAAAGTGACTGAAGAATTTGGTATTCAACGTTTATTCGGACTTCTCTTCAGCGTTGAAAATATTCCTTTCGAAATCGGATATACAACCAGCCGTTTTGAGAAACCATTCGATTATAGTATGGTGAATGTGGAGAACCTGAAGGAGTGTTATATGTACTTTCCGGATATTAAAACCTATATGGCCGTAAACCAACCTTTGTACCGCATACCCTTGTTTCCTGCAACCTGGGAATCCAATACGGCCATGCATGTGAAAGTGATTAAATTGGGCGACATTGCGACCGCCAGCGCAGAAAAACGAAAATTGCCTTCCACGACTCCTGACAAAAACTATCACAACCACGATGTCAGCGTTCGATTTAATCCGGAAATGGATACAGCCCATATTGAAATGATCAATCATTTTGCTGGTCATAATGAGGTAGAAGTATTGCCTGCATTGGTTTTTTTAGAGAATGAAAAAAGGGAAGATGCGGTGAAGGAAATGATTCGAATCAGCGAAAAAGATGAAAAAATTGAAAACTTAAAATACGAAAATCATGATTATCGAAGCTTGCAGCAACAAAAGCCACTCGTGATTCGATCCACCATGCATACAACCAATAATATTGAAAAGGCCGGGAATAAATATTTGTTTAAAATTGGAGAACTCATTGGTCGGCAAGCAGAGATGTATCAGGAAAAAGAAAGGAAATTTGATCTCGAAATTCCGAATCAACATCAATATACCCGTGTGATTAAAGTCACGATCCCGGATGGTTATAAAGCGAATAATCTGGACAAACTGAATATGAATTTTGTAGCCATGAACAATGGCAAGGAATCCTGCAAATTTACATCCACTTACAAGCTTGAAGGGAATCTTTTAACGGTGAATTGTTTTGAAATCTATCATGAAAATTTCACACCTATGTCGGCCTATCCGGAATATGTGAAAGTGATTAATGCAGCGGCCGACTTCAACAAGATTGTGATTGTATTTGAAAAGTTATAACAATTACCGGCTGCACGATTTAATTCAGGTGGCTTTTTATCCTATTGTTGTTTACGCCGCACATTCGGTGTCACATACTGCGTATCATCCGGAATATCCGTGTATTTAACGGGCTTCTTTCGTTTGTCGCAATACCAAACCTGTGGCATGGGTTTATTGGTGACATGTGGCCAGGCTTTCATACGTTGTTGGATATAGGTGCTGTCGGTTTGATTCAATCCATATTCCTTTTCATAGATGATTTCATCTGCCTGATACTCGAGTACTTTGGTCACTTTCATGGAAGGTGCCTGATAATAGGTCCAAAAACCATGTCGTACACTTCCGCGATCAGCCCTCAAAACTACCATTCTCCATTCATCGGTTTTTGGATCTTCAACCATGATACTATCATATTCATATTTTGCACTGAGGGCCAGATAATTCCCGACACAATACAAATATCCATTGGAATAATACCTGGCCTCACCTTCCAATAAACCATTTTTATAATGTTCCTCGGCCTGTATATGCCCATCTAAATCGTACTTGCCCCATTTGCCCTGTCGGATATTGTTTTTAAACTCTCCTAATTCGTGAAATCCTTCTTCGCCATAACGCCCTTCGGTAGTGATCAACCACTTACCCTGCTTTTGTTTTTTATTGTCCATACGGTTGATCGTATCTCCATTTTCCAATACTTCATAACTGACGATTTGTGTGTCCGGAATTTTTACCGCAACAGGATTCTTTTTTTTCTGGGCATGGAGCATTGAAACCTGCAATAGAAAAAAAATGACACCCAACATCATTTGCCGAATCCGCATCCTGCAATTTAAAGAGACACTCATGGTGTAAATATAAGCAAGCTGCTTAAATTGTTGACACGCATCCTGCACCTCAGGCGCATTTCAGCTCCTCTCAAAATGTTTTATCCCTGCAATGAATGCATTACTTTCGCCAAACAAACTTTTCAAATGTATAACAGGCTGCTCACGTTCACTTTTACCTTATTTTCTTTTTTCTCTTTGGCTCAAACACCGGGCACACAGCGCATCGAATCATATCAGCTTTTAAAAGTTAACCCGTCACCGCTTCAGGGTTTGCCATTTACCAATATCGGTCCAACGGTGATGAGTGGTCGCGTTACAGACCTGGAAGTGAATCCACAAAATCCGCATGAATTTTTTGTGGCATATGCTAGTGGAGGTGTTTTTTACAGCAATAATAACGGCTTAACCCTAACACCTGCTTTTGATCAGGAGGCCGCTTTAACAATTGGCGATATGGCCATGGACTGGAAAAATAATTTACTTTGGGTGGGTACCGGTGAAGTGAATTCATCGCGATCTTCATATGCAGGTACAGGCTTGTATCAAAGTGCAGACCGCGGTAAAACCTGGAAATATCTCGGGCTCGAAGAGAGTCATCATATCGGCAAAATTGTACTTAATCCACGCAATAGTGCCGAGGCATGGGTTGCAGTACTGGGCCATTTGTACACATCCAATCCTGAAAGAGGAATTTATAAAACATCCGATGGAGGTAAAACCTGGAAACAAACCCTTTTCGTGAATGATACCACGGGTTGTGTGGATCTTATCATACATCCGGGCAAACCCGAAATACTTTACGCAGCCTCCTGGACACGCACCCGAAAAGCCTGGCACTTTAATGGATGTGGATTGGGTAGTGGCATCTACCAAAGTACCGATGGTGGAGAAAACTGGAAAAAAATTACCAACGGACAAAATGGCTTTCCGGAAAATGAAGGCGTTGGTCGTATAGGGTTGGCCATTTGCGAAAAGAACCCACTTCAATTATATGCCGTCATGGATAATAATAATCATCAGGATAAACCGAAAGACAGTGAACAAAAACTGGATGCACGTGAACTCCAAAAAATGAGTCGTGAAACATTCCTGAAAACAGATAATCAAAAACTAGAATCCTTCCTGCGCGATAAAGGTTATCCCGAACAGTATACCGCAGAAAGTGTGAAAGAAAGTATTCGGAAGAAAGAATATACTGTGGCAGATGTGGCCGATTGGTATTTATCCGATGCAGATGCCAGCTTATTTGATACCCCTGTATATGGAGCAGAATTATATCGCAGTCAGGATGGTGGTAAAACCTGGACCAAAACCCATGATAAACCGCTCGAAGGTGTTCATTTTACGTATGGATACTATTTTGGAACAGTAGCAGTATCTGCACAAAATCCAGAAAAAGTATTGATAGCCGGTTACCCACTGATTCAATCAACAGACGGCGGTAAATCCTTCAAACAAATTGATGGCGATAATTGCCATCCGGATTACCACCGTATATGGATTAATCCCACCGATGATCAACACATGATTACCGGAAATGATGGCGGAGTTAATATTACCTATGATGGCGGACAACACTGGTACAAAGCCAATAATCCGGCAGTGGGCCAGTTTTATGCCATCCAAACCGATGAAAACAAACCTTACCGGGTATATGGAGGATTGCAGGATAATGGAACCTGGGTAGGGCCTTCGAATCATCAGGAAAATACCGGATGGCATCAAAGTGGGGCCTATGCATACAAAGAATTGGGCGGCGGCGATGGCATGCAGGTTGAAGTGGATACCCGCGATAATAATATCATTTATCTGGGTTACCAGTTTGGCAACTACATGCGCATGAATAAAACCGGCAATGAATATGTGGATGTTAAACCTGTTCATCAAATTGGACAAAAAGCATATCGATTTAATTGGCAAACGCCCATTCATTTAAGCCGACATCAACAGGATGTTTTTTATTTAGGGTCAAATCAATTTCACCGCTCTTTGCAAAAAGGAGAAAAACCCGAATCTTTAAGTCAGGATCTGGCTCCAACCAAACTCAAAGGAAATGTTCCCTATGGAACTTTGAGCAGTATTTCAGAAAGTCCACTTCAATTTGGATTGATTTATGTTGGATCAGATAATGGGTTTATTCATTTGAGCAGAGATTTGGGTTATACCTGGACAAAAATTTCCAACGCCCTTCCGCAGGATTTGTGGGTGAGTCGGGTGATCGCCAGCAAACACAAAATTTCGCGTGTATACGCAACGTTAAATGGTTATCGCCGTGATGATTTCAGGCCTTATGTATTTCGCAGCGATGATTATGGACGTAACTGGAAAGATTTAAGTGCAACTTTACCCCATGAACCTGTCAATGTGATTCGGGAAGATCCGGCAAACGAACAAATATTGTATGTAGGAACTGACAATGGTTTATATGTGTCATTTGACGGAGGTACTACTTTTATGGCATGGGCGGGTCAATTACCTCGGGTAGCCATACATGATTTAAGAATCCATGAAGGAAGTTCCGAAATTATTCTGGGAACCCATGGCCGTTCCTTGTACAAAAGTTCATTAAGCACACTCCGAAAATATCCTGAAATCCAGCACAAAGATTTGTATGTATTTACTGTTGACTCCATCCGTTATCGTGAAACATGGGGCAAACAATTTTCAGCGTATCAAGCTGCTCAGGAAGACAGTATTCAAATCACGTATTTCGTTGCTGAAAAAACAACTGTAACCATGCGTTTGTTAAATGCTAAAAATAAAGTACTCAAAACTATGTCTTTGCAGGCCGAAAAAGGTTTTAATCAAATTAATCTGCCTTTGGATATCCCCGAATCATCCGCTCATTTATTGGGTGACAAAGTAAAGGCAGGCGAAAACGGCAAGTACTATTTATTGCCTGCAGATTATCGCATCGAATTTGAAAATAAAGTTGGCAAAAAGGAAAGCATCTTACTCAGGTTGTTTTCGAAAAAATAATGGGTTGTCAGCTTCGTTTGGGCGTGTCAGATTCATGCGAGTTCATGAACCAAACTCCGAATCAAAAAATTGAACTATTCCGGATGCGCATTCGTTCTTAACTTCGCAGGCCATGGCAAAAACATCTTCCGAAACGCCCCTGATGCAGCAGCACAATGCCATCAAAAGTAAATACCCTGATGCGGTATTGCTGTTTCGTGTAGGCGATTTTTATGAAACCTTCGGGCAGGATGCCATTGTTGCTTCCGCTGTTTTGGGCATCACACTCACGAAAAGAAACAATGGTGCTGCATCGTCTTCAGAACTGGCTGGCTTTCCACACCATGCCCTTGAAACCTATTTACATAAACTGGTCAAAGCCGGATATCGGGTTGCGGTATGTGATCAGCTGGAAGACCCCAAAACGGCCAAAGGCATTGTAAAAAGAGGTGTTACCGAATTAGTAACCCCTGGCACTGCCACCAACGATAAATTACTCGATAACAATACCAATAATTTTTTAGCTGCCATTTATTTGCAAGATGAAATGCATGGGATTGCTTTTCTGGATATCAGTACCGGTGAATTTTTTTGCACCGAAGGCAATACCGAATACATCGATAAATTATTACAAAGCTTCAGACCCTCAGAAGTCATTTATCAAAAACACAAACAATCTTATTTTCAGGAGCAATTTGGGGCTCGTTATTATACTTACCGCTTAGATGAATGGATTTTTTCGGAGCAATATGCCCAGGAAACCCTGATGCAACATTTCCAAACGATATCACTCAAAGGCTTTGGTATTACGGATATTCCGAAAGCCATCGTAGCTGCCGGTGCCATCATTCATTATCTAAAAGATACGGAGCATCAGCAACTGGCTCATATTACATCCATTCAGCGAATTACCCGTGACGACTTTTTATGGATGGACCGTTTCACCATTCAAAACCTGGAGTTATTGGACAGCAATCGCGACCAATCCCACTCCCTGCTCAAAGTAATGGATTCAACGGTTTCACCAATGGGTGCTCGATTACTGAAACGCTGGATTTTGTTTCCATTGCAGGACATCCAACAAATCAATGAGCGACTGGATGCCACCGAATATTTAATCAAGGAGCCTGACCTGAAAGCCTTTCTGGTACAGCAAATTCGTCAAATTGGAGATATTGAACGCATCGTGGCGCGGATTCCCATGAAAAAGGTATCACCCCGTGAAGTTCAGCAATTGGCAAAAGGTTTACTAGGTGTGCAGGAAATTAAACAAAAACTTAGTCTGGCTCAGGATCGTTGGATGCAACGAACGGCCGAACAACTCAATCCTTGTGTCAGTATTCGCGAAAAAATTGAACGAACCCTCGTTGAACAAGCCCCTGCTGTGGCCAACAAAGGAAACCTCATTGCAACTGGTATCGATGCTGAGTTGGATGAATTCCGGCAACTGGCTTCAAATGGTAAGGAATATTTATTACAAATTCAACAACGTGAAATTGAAAATACCGGCATCCCTTCATTAAAAATTTCATTTAATAACGTGTTCGGGTATTATTTGGAAGTCACCAATACCCATAAACACAAGGTGCCGGAAACCTGGATTCGAAAGCAGACGCTGGCCAATGCCGAACGCTATATCACCCCTGAACTCAAAGAGTACGAACAAAAAATCATGGGTGCTGAGGAGAAAATTCTGGCCATAGAAACGCGTATCTACGAAAGTCTCTTACTCGATTTGATGGAATATGTTCAAGCCATTCAACTCAATGCCAATTTGGTGGCTCGACTCGATTGTATTGCTTGCTTTGCCGGTAATGCGCTCAAATATCACTACCGTCGTCCTGTTGTGCATGATGGCTACAAACTCCACATCGAAGAGGGACGGCATCCGGTGATTGAAAGTCATTTGCCCGTTGGCGAAAGTTATGTGGCCAATTCGGTTAGTCTGGACAAAGACGAACAACAAATCATCATTATTACCGGCCCCAATATGAGTGGTAAAAGTGCGCTCCTGCGTCAAACGGTTTTGATTACCCTGATGGCCCATGCAGGCAGTTTTATTCCTGCAACAAGTGCATCCATACCCCTCACAGATAAAATTTTTACACGGGTGGGTGCCTCCGATAATTTAAGTGGTGGCGAGAGCACTTTTATGGTTGAGATGAATGAAACCGCCAGCATCATGAATAATCTCAGTGCGCGCAGTTTAATTGTTTTAGATGAAATTGGTCGCGGCACTTCAACATTCGATGGTATCAGTATTGCCTGGAGTATTGCGGAATATTTGCATCAGCATGCACAACAGCCCCTCACTTTATTTGCCACGCATTATCATGAGTTAAATGAATTGGAGAATAAATTTGACCGTATTTGCAATTACCATGTCACTCATAAGGAGGTAGGCAATAAAATTATTTTCCTTCGTAAACTAGCACGCGGTGGTAGTACCCATAGCTTTGGGGTTCATGTGGCCAGAATGGCTGGCATGCCTGTATCGCTGGTAGAAAGAGCCAATGAAATTTTAGCCCAGTTAGAGGAAAAAAACCTGAGTGAAAAGGTCACCAAACAACTCAAAAAAATACCGACTCAAAATTTTCAACTCAATATTTTTGATGGCTTAGCTGAGGATCTTAAACGTATTAAGGAAATCCTGGAGCATGTGGAAATCAATTCGCTTACACCCGTCGAAGCATTGATGAAATTAAATGAGTTAAAAGGGATTGTCAAACAACATTCTCCGGCCCATTAAGGCATCCATAAAGCACCGCCTATGCTGTCGCGGGATGCTCCACTTACACTGCAAAGCACATTGTTTTCTTCACGCCAGCGCAAGACCCCAATCAAGGCCATCGCAATCGCTTCTTTATATTGAATGGTATTTTCATCCGGAATAAATACTTCTATTTTCAAGTCATTCAAATGGACAGCGATTCGTTCAATCAAATAAGTATTCCAGGCACCACCACCCGTAATCATCATTCGCCCGCCCTCGTTTGTCAACAATTGATTGTCGCGAATGGCCCGGGCAATTTGAAAAGCTATATGTTCGGTATAAGTTCGTAACTGATCCGGAATGTTGAGCCCCGATTCTGAAAGAAAACGCCCTACCGTTTGAATCCCGAATTCATTGTTCAGAGATTTAGGCGCTAAGCGGTCGTAGTATGGCAAGGCATTAAGCGTTGATAATAAAACTTCATTCAGTTGTCCGCTGCGAGCTATGTTTCCCTGATCGTCATATTCTTTGCCCATTAAAGCGGCCAGGGCATTGAGGACCCGGTTAGCCGGACAAATATCAAAGGCAATCAACTGATTGGATTGATTCGAACTGATATTACAGATCCCTCCGATATTCAATAATAGTTTTTCATCCTTCCATAAATATTTTTCGGCAATTGGTACAATAGGTGCTCCCTGCCCACCGAGTGCCACATCCATATTGCGTAAATCGCTCACGACAGGAATACCCGTTTGCGCTGCAATGGCCGAAGCTTCGCCCAATTGAAAGGTCATGTGTTGTTGTGGTTCATGAAATACAGTATGACCATGAGAAGCAATCAAATGTACGCGATGGGTGAAATTATTTTTTTCGATAAACTCATGAATCACCTCACCCATCCATCTTCCAAAAGCGCTATGCCGTAGCATCAGTTGCAGGCCACTCAGATGGGTCAATTCCGGCAATTCGTTTTTCCATATTTCATTAAAAGGGGCGCACTCACCCTGGTTAACTAGTACAGACCATTGTCCGCCTATTTCTTCAAATGTACAATGCACAATATCCAAACCATCCATTGAACTCCCGCTCATGGTGCCTATTACATGATAAATCATGCGGCAAAAGTAAGGTGCTAACTCCAATCAAAATAGTCGGTATATCCTTGAGCATTTAGGGGCTACTGAATATCGCTCAAAGTGAGAGCTAATGGTCACTTAAGTGAAATTTTTGATCCTTCGTGCATACTTTTTGAAGGATTATTTCCAAAAAGTGTACACTTGAAATACATCATTCTCGCTACCCAGAAATACTGCATCTTCTGCGTTGCGGGCAA
>JBMOFV010000035.1:0-32942 GCA_049318705.1 Chitinophagaceae bacterium | reverse complement strand
CCCGGATCCGCCGCGGCGGAGAGGACTTGCAGTGGATAGCGTGCCCGGCCGCCCTCAAAAAAAAGGAGAAATTAATGGGCAAAATCCTGATCAAAATGAATCATTCGTTCTTTGGGTGGATTGAAATACCCATATTTTACATCCGGAAATTCCTCATGAATGATGTCCATAAATTGACGAACGCCGTAACGCTCACCGGTGTCCTGAACATTTATTTTACCGAGATACCAATCAGGATCAATATTGAAATTTCGCCATTGAATCATTTTAAGTTTGGTTTCTTGGATCAGTTTTCGAAGGGCATCCAGTTCGGCGGCACTATCGGTCATACCTGGAAAAACGAAATAATTGATGGAAGTCCAACCGCCCATTTCACCTGCTATTTTCAGGCTTTCAACGATTTCGTTAAAGGTGTAATTATTGGGGCGGTAATACTTGGTATAAATATCTTCGCGGGCGCTGTTGGTGCTAACACGGATGCTGTCTAAACCAGCTTTCATCAAGGCTTCAACGGCTTTTGGGTTGCTTCCATTGGTGTTGATATTGATACTCCCACGGTTGGTATGTTTTCGAATTTCGATGATGGATTCGCGAATGGTTTCCCACATGAGCAGGGGTTCGCCTTCGCAGCCTTGTCCGAAGCTTACAATGGGGAATGGGGCTGTTTGAAGATGGGGGACCGTATATTCAATCACCTCCTGTGCGGTGGGTTTAAATGTTAACCGATTCTGGGTGGAAACGATGGTTTCCTCTTCGGGTTGAAAGGAAATACACCCGATGCAATTGGCATTGCAGGCCGGTGAAATAGGAATTGGGCATTCCCAACGACCCATAAAATAATTGCGTGCTGCGGGGCAATGATAGGTGAGGCAACAATTTTCGGCCAAGTGTTTGACCAATCGATTATTTGGATAGGCATTTAAGGAAACAGCCAAACCCTCCTGGATTTTAATGTCATCGAATCCGGCACATTCCTGACGGATATCCTGCTCGATGCGGATAGCGGGGACATAAAAAACATCGTTGTGCCAGCCTGCAGCTGTATAACAAAACAACGGAAGTGTGGGCGCATCGGGCAGGGTTTCATAAGCGGCCATATAAAAACCGGTATGAGCAGGCGGAATAAAAGCAGCTACGGCCCATCCTTTTTCGCATAAACGTATTTCGCCACTGATGACATCCATTCCGATTCCTCTGCGGCCTGGTAACTCATACAAGTTGCCACCTTCGGGTAAAGGTATCCAATCTTCAGGATCAACTTCCACGGCATCCCAACCGCTTCTGCCGAGTACATAAAGCGAAGTATCTTCGAAAATATTCCCCTGACCGTCGGAGTACAAAAGAAAAGGAGAGATGGATTTGGCCATAAACAAACAATTCCTGCGAATTTAACCCAGATTTTGCAGTTGGGCTGCAAAATCTGCCCGAAGGGCCGAAACAAGCCATTTTATGGCTTTTCGGGGTTAACCCTGACAAATTTTCAAGGAAAATTTCGTCAGCCGAAGGCAAATTTTGCTATTGCAAAATTTGGGATTAAGGCATGTAATCGGGAATCTGTTGTTTCAGAAAAGATTGTAATTCCTGAATTTCTTCGGGGTGATACGTTTGTTCGATAGCGAATTGCCTGATTTCTTCATTCCTGAAAATCAACGTGAGATATTGTTGATTAAATACCAGTTTCTTGATTTCGGAGAAAGGGATTTTTTGATTTCGAAGCGGCCATTCAATGCGAATGCCACTGGCATCGATGCTAATAAACTGTTCCTGAAAAATGCGTGATTCCATCCATAACAACAACAACATAACCCCACTCAGAAAAATAAACAACAAGGCAATGAGGGGCATTTTGTTTTGCAAAAAGTGCATGCCACCCATGACTAAGAAACCAGCTTCGAGAATGCGGAAAATACGGTTTGCTTCATTATTCTGTAATAAACGTGGGCGAAATACCGGAACAAAAATGACGCATAATGATGGAATGAGAATTCCGATGAGTTCCATCCATTGAGGAGGTGATTTGAGGGCATATTCCAGGGCGTAGGGAAGCAACATGAGTCCGGCAATGATATGCATGGCACGGGCTTGTCGGTAACGTTTTGGAAGATTCTCCTGGCTTCGCTGAATATGAAATGCGTTATGCATTGGACTTCATAAACAAATTGCACATACGGTAAAGAATACGAGCGCCTACGCTAGCATCAATGGAATCCTGCGCATCTTCACCACAACTTACTTCGTTTAAATCAAAAGCAATGATTCTGCGTCCACTGTCGACCACCTTTTTGAATAAATATTGGATTTGTTCAGCTTCGAAGCCACCTTGTACAGGCGTACCGGTATTTTTACAAAGTTTAGGATCGAGTCCGTCGATATCAAAACTGATATAAACCTGTTGTGGCAATTGACTGATAATATCATCGCAGATATCTTTCCAGCTTTCACCTTCGTACATTCGGCTTTTGACGTCCTGGTCAAAATAGGTTTTAATACGTGGATGATTTTCCATACGATCCAGCTCTTCGTCGCAATAATCGCGGATACCCACCTGAACCAATTTTTCTACTTGTGGAACTTCGTTGAGCACATTGTACATGACGGAAGCATGGGAGTATGTAAAACCTTCGTAACATTCTCTTAAATCGGCATGGGCATCGATTTGGAGGATACCGAAATTACCGAAATGATCTCCGGCAGCTTTAATGAGTCCAAGGGGGGTGCTGTGATCGCCACCCAGCAAAGCAACTAATTTACCTTGTTGATAGAAGGACATCGCTTGCTGATAGATATGATCTTTTAACTCCAAACTGCCTTTGTTGATTTCGTCTAATTTTTTCTGAAGTTGAGCATTTTGTGCTGTTTCGCCACCTTCGCTCAGATTAGAAATAATGAGTTCGGCACAATGACGGAGGAAATCATTTTTTTTGATGATTTGTTTATCTTGTTCACATAAATAGTACCCTTCTTTCCAAAAATCTCTGGCATCGGCATCACATAAATCGATTTGGTAGGAGGCTTCCAGAATTTTTTCGGGGGCACGAGCCGTCCCGTTGCGATAAGAAACTGTGACTTCCCAGGGCACCGGGATAATCATCAATCGGGAATTTTCGGGAGTGGATGGCAAACCGAAGATGTTGTTGGAGGCGATGCCAATTGAGTTTGGGTCGAAATTCGTAATAGCCATGATGCTTGCGCTTATTTTTTGCGTGGCAAAGTTAGGGTTATTCAGGATTCAAAGCAGGATAGCAGAGTAAAAAAAACGTTTATTTGAGATGTTTTTTATCAGGTTTAATACCGAATGGAATTATGTAATACCGATTGTGCTGTTGTAAGTTTCATTCTTCAACAATATCAGCATCATAGGTACGGGTTAGACCAATTAAAATTTGTATAACAAACTTCAAATTACTGATTGTGTGTCTTTAGCTTTCGTATCTCAAGCACCGTCAAATCATCGGTACTGGCTGGTCGTCCTCAAGACGAGATAAGAATTGGTCTATAAACCAATTCACATCCCTCTAACTTGGCCTGTAAGTGAATAGATGCTGTGTTATTTTTTGACGTTTGCTTGTAATTCTAACAGCGTAAATCAGCCCTCTGGTTTACTAAGTCGGCATCGTCATCATTCTTGTTTTCCACCTTTTGTCTTAAAACAAAAGGTGGAGCCAAAAATTCAAGGCTGTTGCTCTTAAGGCTAAAAAATTCTCATCGAGCTGCCTACTTCCGAAACTTGCCTTCGCTTAGGCTTCGGCTTCGAACAGCCGGAAGCAGGCTACGCCCGATTTCAAATTTTTCTTAACGCCTCAAGAGCAAAGGCCGAAAATGGCCCTACTAGGATATCACTTTTTGCTAATGATTAAAGTTAGATGGTGTTTTCTTGCGTTGCGACTCAGCGTTGAATTTGTATAAAAACAAAAGCCGCGGATAAATCCACGGCTTTTGAAACCAACGAGCACTTTATTTTTATTTTACAGACAATTTAATCGTTCCGGATTCCTGACCGGAGGTATATTTAATCCAATACAAACCAGCAGGCCATTGCTCGCAAGAAACCTTCATGGATTGATCTTGGTTTATTTTTAATTCCGTCAAGCGTTTGCCGGTCATATCAAACACCTGAATATCCATATTTGCACCCAAAGCCAGCAATTCAAAGGTGTTGTTGGCAGGATTTGGATAAGCCATTAATTTCGTTTGCGATTTGGTAGATTTTACAATCGACAAAGGACTGGCAGTTGTTGGGTTAATGACATTGGCATTGACTTCAAAATTGACATTTGAAAAATTCGTATTACTGCTTGTAACTGTAAGGCTCGCAGGCAGACTATTTTTGTTGAGCAATTCACCGTAAATTTTATAATCGCCAACCGGTACATTCTGAAAAGTATATGAACCTCCAATTTGTGTTTTTGCATAAGCAATTGGATCATTGGTATTGGCATCCACCAAGATGACGCTGAGCCCGTCCAGCGCACCACTACGTGAAGGCTTATTGGCACCCTGAAGTACATTTCCTGTAATAATACCAGGGCCACCTGTGTTTACACCATAAGTCATGTAAACATCTTTATTATATACATTATTATTGGCCAGGGTAATTACATTGGCATTGTACCACATCGTAGCGTACTGGAAATAGGTCGGTAAGTTGTTGGCAAAATCAGGACTACTTGGCTTCAGCGCTGCTTTTATCCGGTAATCAAAAATGGGTTTATTATTAAAACAATATTGCCCTGAAGCATTGGTCATTGTGCTATCGATTGCATCCAATTGACCACCGGGAGCGAGGGTAACTAAATACACCATGGCTTCATTCAGGGTAGCAGGCACATAGTTGAACGTGTTGATATCTGCTTTGTAAATGGTACCACATAAATCAAACTGGGTTTGAGTAGGTGTGTTCACGACTACGGTTGTACAAGCGGTATTACAATAATTTCCGGTGACTATATCTGATACCGATATACAAATATTATACGTACCACTTTGGGTGAAAGAGTAATTCAAAACCGGACTAAATCCTGAAGAAACGAAGTTATTATCAACGGACCAACTATACACATAGTTTCCGGTACCGGTACAAGAAGCATCAAAGGTATAATCGCTGGTGGTACCTGCTACTTGTGTTACTGTCAGGCAGGATTGGCAAGGAGGAGCATATACATAAATAGTTTGAAACATAGAATCACAAACATTTGAATTGGAATCTATGATACGTAGGGCAAAATAATGGGTACCCACCGATCCGATTTGTTGTGTGAATGATGTTTGTGTTTGTGCTAAAATGATTCCATCTAATTCCCATTGTAATTGGCTACCGGCAGGAACATTGGCGCAAGAGGCATCAACCAGGACTGAGTCGCCATTGAGATTTAAGGGGGTTACATAAAAACATGCATAACAACCCGTGCCGTTTGATGTGGCAAATAACTGAGAATTTGTGGAAGAACAAACAACTCCGTTCGTGTCCGCAATATCCAGCGTCAATGTATTCAGCAAAGGTTGGTTTAAGGTAAAATTACAAACGGGGTTACTGCTCTGTTGAATAACTGTTCCATTTAATGAATAAATGAACTGAACATTACCTGCTACATAACTACTCCATTGAGCATCAGCAGTATAATCATCGGGGCCCGGCCCGGCGTAGCTTACCTGCATAGCTGCGTAGCAATAAGCCGTGGAATTGATAACAATGCTATCACAGAATGATGCCGAGCAACCTCCGAAAGCAGTATCCGTAACATTCAGGCAAACATTATAGGTACCTGGAGCCGCATAAGTATGTACGGGTGCAGAACCAACACCGGTATTGCCATCCCCGAAGTCCCAGTTTAAAACAGCAGAAGTACTATAAACAATGCTATAGAAGTAGGACAAATTGGAGAACTGGTATTGTTGAAACTGTGCAGTACAGATATTGGGGATAATAACGGTTTGTGTAGAGGTATCACTGCAACCGGTTGTAGCATCGCTCACGATCAAATCAATGATATGCGGGCCGGGGGCGTAAAAAGGAATTTGGTAGTATGGAAAAGGCCAAACCAAAAAGGGAGCGCCATCGGCATACCATTCATAGGTTAAATTACTGGGAAAAGCAGGGGTGGAGCAGCTAGCATCCAAATTGATGAGACCGACATTGTTGGTATCCGGTGTAGCCACAAAGCACGCATTACAAGTTTGTGCCTGAATGGATTTCGACAAAAGTGTCGAAATGAGCATGATGAAAAATAATTTGTTTAATTGCATGATATGATATTTATGACCTAAGGACGGCAAAGATGTGTCGATATGTTAGCGAAGGCATAATTGGTAAATTGATAGGCCATTGAATTTGACAATAGGCACATTTTAGAGGCTGGAAAAAGCCATACTTCGGAAATGGGGGGCAGAGTAATGATTGGAATCAAATATCCGATTGAATTAATTTTGAATCATATCAGCTCGACAATATTTCAATGGAATTTATTATTATTGTGTAGTGACGTCAGTGCAAAAAATGCTAGATATTCATTTAACGGGAATAAAATATGGCCTTGAATGATTATGATGTATTTATTTCGCAGAGTCCCCGAGGCGGGAGACTCTGCGAGAACCAAAGGATGTTTACAGTTGGTTCTGAGAACCTTTTTTGTCTAACCTTCGGGATGCCGCAGAGCCGAACATCCCGAAGAGCTGAGGACAGAGTGGTTCGAGATTAAAAATCTCGAACAGTCGGTTGAAAAATATTTTTGGACTATTTTAAAATTAGTAATTCAAGTTCTTAGTCCTATCCGCATTTCAAATGCAGATGCTGTGTTAAATTTACCTTATGTATCATTTTTCTTATTTTAAAGCAAAAGACCAACAAGCTATTCTGGATTTTATTTTGGCGCATCCATTTGCATTCTTAACCGGAAGTGATTTATCAGGTAAACAAGTAGCTACTCAAATTCCTTTTTTGCTGGAGGAGCGCAATGGGGAATTGTATTTTCAAGCGCATATCATGCGGAATACAGATCATCATAAAACATTTCAGGAAAATCCACAAGCCCTGCTGGTATTCACAGGCCCCAATGCGTATGTGAGTGCTTCCTGGTATTCAAACCCTCAAATAGGGTCAACCTGGAATTATATGAGTGTGCATATTCAGGGTCAAATCAGATGGATGTCGGAGAATGAATTGATCGAATTTATGCGTAAACTAACCCTCAGATTTGAAGCAGGCAATCATGACTCACAAACCATTTATGATAACTTGCCCGAAGCGTTTCTTCAAAAAATGATGCCAGCCATTGTTGGTATTGAAATCAAAGCTGATAAAATGGATCATGTATTTAAGTTGAGTCAGAACCGGGACGAAAAAAGTTATCAGCAAATTATAGCTAAACTTGAAGAAAAGGGTAGGGATGCCGCAATGATCGCTGCAGAGATGAAAAAGCGATATACAGATTTATTTCCGCCCGGTGTTTCGTGGGATCCGAATCGCTTCGAATCTTAATTTGTCGTTTCCCTCAAGCGTATATCCACTTTATTCAATTCCTGCCTGATTGGTTTTAAGTATTTGATATACACGACTAACCGGAAGCCCCATTACATTATAAAAACAACCCTCTATCGAATGAATGGCCACGGAACCAATCCATTCCTGAATCGCATAGGCACCTGCTTTGTCATAGGGTTTATATTCATCCACATAGTGCACAATTTCGGCTTCGCTCAAAGGATGAAATTGCACTTTTGTACGGTCGTAAAATGTATGCTCGCCTGTTTGCAGTCTGATATAAACCCCTGTGATTACCTCATGGCTTTGGCCTTGCAAATCGTTCAACATTTGAATGGCATCTTCACGAGACAAGGGTTTGCCAATGATTCGATTTTTTAAAACCACAATTGTATCTGCCGCAATGATTGGCCGCTCCGGAAATTGTTGAGCGATGGTTTTTCCTTTTTGAGTGGCGATATACACCGGAATTTCGGGGATGGATAAATGGGCGGGATAGGTTTCCTCAATATTGGGTGCAATAACCTCGTAAGGAATTTCGGCCATATGGAGCAGTTGAGCTCTTCGGGGAGATGCGGAAGCCAGTATAATCATAGGGGTTTATATAAAAATCATTGAAATGATACCAGTTAAAGTAATCCATTTGATGATGGAGCTCGTTTTATGAAACTGAATGGCGGTATTGGCAGATTTTAATTGGAATACCACAGCGCCTAAAGGAAAAAATACCAATGCGGTAAAATGAATCACCAACAAGGTATGCGTCCGGAAGTTCCATACCACAGCAAGAATGAGAATCATCAAGATAAATAGCAATACATGGATAAATGTTTTGGCTGAATTAATTCCCCAAACTAAAGGTACCGTTCTGCAATTCAAACTACTGTCGCCCTTAACATCTTCAATATCTTTGACGATTTCTCGAATCCAGGTTATGATAAATGCAAAGCTGGTATATACCCACAATAACTTAACATGGTATTTTCCGGGCATATACGTTTGAAATCCCGGTTCATAAATCCCTACCGATAAAACGGTCAATGCAGTGAGTGTAGCAATCATTAAGTTGCCAATAATGAGTTTGCGTTTAAAGGTTGAAGAATAAATAGTGAGTAAAAATATACTCAAGAATTGAATCCAGATAAAACGAATGGATCCACATTGAAGGGCTGCCCAAATCGCCATTCCAATTGCTAAAATATTCAGAAGTACGTGGACAATGATGATACTTCGACGCTTAAATATTTTTTCAATCGTCACTTTATGCGGTTTGTTGATGGCGTCAATACCGATATCAAAGTAGTCATTGATCATATAACCCGCTGCAGCAATGATGAGCGTGCTAAACATTAAAATCAAAAAAGGAATGGTATTGAGATGTAGTAGAGCACCGGTTCGTTCAACCGCTGGTCGGACAATAAATCCATATACCATGATTTGAGTCAGTGCGATGAAGACCAGATTCGGAAATCGAATAATCGTCAACAAGGCCTGCAAGGTTCGCAATTGCATCAAGGAAGAGCTTTTAGCGCGGCGATTGTGGCCTTAGGGTCGGGTGATGAAAATACAGTATTGCCTGCAACCAATACATCTGCTCCAGCCTGAATGATTTCGGAGGCATTTTCAAGCGTTACTCCGCCATCAATTTCAATGAGGGTTTGTAACTGCCTTTTTGAAATTTCTGCTTTGAGTTGCTTGATTTTTTCGAGGGTATAAGGGATGAATTTTTGTCCGCCAAAACCTGGGTTTACACTCATCATACATACAACATCAATATCGTGTAGCACATCAAATAAATGTTGCACAGGGGTATGCGGGTTAATGGCAACGCCGGTTTTCATATTCAATGATCGAATTTGTTGTAAATTCCGGTGTAAATGCGGGCAGGCTTCGATATGCACACTTAATATATCAGCACCTATTTGTTGAAACACTTCGGCGTATTTACCGGGCTCTTCAATCATCAAATGTACATCGAGGGTCTTTTTGGATTCCTTCTTGATGGCCTGAATGACGGGCATCCCAAAACTGATATTCGGAACAAATCGGCCATCCATAACATCAATATGAAACCAATCAGCTTCAGACTCATTGATCATTTGTATATCACGACTCAGATGTAAAAAGTCAGCCGATAAAACGGATGGTGCGATGAATGCCATAATTATTTCTTCGTTTTTTGTTGTATTCGTTGTAATGCTTCTTTCACGGGTTGAATGTCCGGATTAAAAGATAGTGCCTGGTTATAATCGGTTTCGGCAGCGCTGTAATCACCGAGAATTTCTGAACAAAGCCCCCGGTTAAAATAAGCTTCCGGATAATCTGGTTTTACTTGAATGGCCATTTCAAAATGACGTTTGGCTTTTTCGATACTATCTTCTTGTAATAACATCCAACCCAAGTTGTAATAAGATTTTGGATAGTTTCGATCTATTTCAATAATGCGCTTACAAACTTTTTTGGCTTCTTCGAATTTGTTTTGATTTTGCCAAAACATGATTTGTCCATAAAGGGGTTCCACCGTCGATGAATCGGCTTTGTAAGCGTTCTCATAGTATTTTAATGCCAACGGATCTTTACGGGATTCATAAATAATTGCAAGTTGTAAATGCGCATCTATGAAACGAGGATCTGTTTGCACGGCTGTTTGGAAACTGGAAATCGCTTTATTGGTATCCTTCATACTTTTGTAGCACATGCCTTTCAGAAAGTAGGCTTCGGGATTGTACACATTGCCTCGCAATACGGTATTGATTTCTGCAAAGGCTTTGGGGTAATCTTCGGTGTACAAAAATAATTTAGCCATTTTGAGATGGGCAACTTCATCGTCCGGATTCAGGGTTACGGCCTTTTGAATCCATGCTACACTTCCACTGATATCCTTGTGTTCGAAAAGAATATCGCCGATTGCACTAAAATATTCTGCTTTGGTGGAATCGAGCTGGACCGCCTTTTGAAAATCAACCAGGGCCATTGAATCCTGTTTCATGGTTGATCGGATTTTTCCCCGCTTAAAATAAAGTGAGGCATCTTCTGGTTTTTGCTGAATGGCATCATCTAATCGTTTCAATTCCAACGAAAGTGGATTGTCGGTTTGACTTTTTTGGGGGGGCTTTTGTTCGCCGCAATTACTAAAAATTAGGATGCCCAATAATCCAATAAAAATCATCGTCGAACGCGTCATAGAAGGGCAAACCTACGAAATTTAGTTTTTTCGACCAATTGAAGTCTCAGGAATGCGACGGGTTGCAATGTTTTAATTGGAAATGATTATTCTATTTAGGGGGTCCTGAATAACTCAGAAATGCTGTAGATTCAAGGCGCGGGTAATGAAGCTGTATTGTTATACTGCGATTTGCCCGCAACGCAGAAGATGCAGTATTTCTGGCTAGCGAGAAAGATATACTTCAAGTGCACACTTTTTGGTAATAAGCCTTCAAAAAGTATGTGAAAACGACGATGAAATTTCCCTTGAATGCCCATCAGTACTTATTTTGAGCGTTATTCAGGAGCCCCTGTTTATCTCAAAAGAGTTACATCTCCTTTTAAAAGCAGAATTTCATCGTTCAGCGGACAACGATACCTGGCCAGATAAAAGTAGGTTCCTACATCACTATCTTCACCTTGGAATTTACCATTCCAGCCATCGCGGATATCTCTTGTAAAGAACACTTCATTGCCCCATCGATTATAAACAGCCAATGAAACTAAAGTCAGATTGCCATATAAGATCGGTCTAAACAGATCGTTAGTGCCATCCCCGTTGGGAGAGAAGGCATTGGGGAGAGTTAATCTGCAGCATGGGTCATAAGTTATTTCAAATTTGGTTGAATCACTGCAGCCCAATGAGTCGGTCACAAAAATATGATGAAATCCGTAAAGAAGTCCATCGACGGATATCAGGGTTGAGGCCGAACCACTCCAATTAAACGTATAAGGTTGCACACCGCCTATCACCTGTGCTTCTGCTTTTCCATCATCTCCAAAACCTAAACAACTGGCTGCCGTGGGATTAACCTTTACATCAATCGGATTACTGGCATTTAAAACAACCGTTGTATCGTTATAACATCCTACAGTATCCCATACCTGTATAAAGTAAGTGCCATTACTCAAACCATTCGCTACACTGATTGGCCCGAATGGAATATTGTTCAGGGAATATTTATAAGGAGGATAGCAGTTGATCGCATGCCAATCAATGAGTCCATCAATATCACCTTCACATACCACAGGTCTCAATTCATCAATGATAATATATGGTTTGAGATCAGAAGGTTTTACGGTGTACTTTCCGGTGGATCGACAACCAATGGAATCTATAATTTCCACTATGTATTCGCCCGGCGATAAATTATTATAGAATGTATTTGTACCCTGCGAACTACCATTGATAGAATAATTCAGCGGTGGGATGGCAAAGCTTGAAGTAACTGTAATAGCTCCGTCATTCACCCCGAAACAACTGATGTCCTTGATACCCAATAATTTTAATTCCGCCGAAAATAATGGTTCCGACACGGCGGCTGTGGTATCATCCAAACATCCGTTGGCGTCTTTAATGGTGATGGTATAATTTCCTGTAATGAGGCCTGTAAATGTAGCAGAAGATTGAAAATTGATTCCATTTATGGAGTAGGTATAAGGGCCGGTACCTCCGCTTGCACCCGCTGTGATACTTCCGGTGCTATCGCCTTTACATTTATTATCCTGGATGTTTAAGATGAGTGCCGTTGCAGGGGTTAAGGGTTCAGCCACGGTGAATACGCTATCTTCCACGCATCCAATACTATCGGTCACTGCAATCGTATAGGTGCCTATTCCTAAATTGGCGAAAAATCCTGAGGTTCCATTTGGAATGGAATTGAGCGAATAATTATACGGCGATACACCACCAACCGCTCCCACGGATATTGATCCATCATTCCCAAACTTGCAACTGACGTTGGTAATTACGATGTTGGTTAAATTCATGTAAGCAGCGGCATTGAGTTGAATCACTGTATCCAGACTACAACCATTAAAATCCAATACATGAATAGTATAAGTCCCTTGAATTAAATTTTGGAAGGTATTGGACGTGTTGAATAATGAGGTATTAATGGCATAGATGTAAGGCGGTGTGCCACCGGATGGATTAATCGAAATTGCTCCATTGGTTGCCGCACTACAAAACGGCTGAATCATGGGAATTCCGCTCAGTATTAATGGCGGTGGTGTATTGATAAAAATAACGGTATCGCCAATACAATTTAAACTATCTTGAACAAACAAGGTATAATTTGCAGAGCTAAGGTTGTTAAATGTGTTTGATGTTCCATAACCCGTACCGCTAATCGCATAAGTATAAGAACCGGTGCCACCCATTCCGGTAAACACAACACTGCCGTCAGCATTACCCGGACAAGTTACAGGGCTTGTTGAAACAGATTGAATCAATACACCCGGACTGGAACTGATGATGATGGTGGTATCTATAAAACAACCTGTTAGATCTTCGGCATGAACGACAAAGGTCCCTGAACTCAAACCTGAGAAGAAACCAGTACTTTGTGGATTGCCCCCATTTAAGGTATAGATTACCGGAGGGTTTTGTGAAGAGGCAGACATCGCAATAAATCCATTACTATTTCCCGAACAAACGTTGTCTGAAAAGTTTAAAGAGTTTAATGTCATGATCTGATTCAATGCAAATGATATTATAGTATCCCTGATGCATCCGTTGGCATCTTTTACTGAAACAGTATGTGTACCGGCGCCTAAACCACTAAATCCGCCTGAAGTTTGAAACGTACCGTTATTGATGGCATAGGTATAAGGAGAAACACCACCGGTTCCATTTAATCCAATATATCCGGATACGCCAAAACACCCCGGCGTAATAATTGTTACGTTATTGATTCCAATGGGTGACGGCTGTCCGATATTGATAATGGTATCTTTGGTACAATTATTTAAATCTCTGACCCTTAAAGTATGCGTTCCGACACTGAGATTTGTGAAAGAACCTGAAGCTTGAAAGGCACCCGCATCAACCCGATATTGATAAGTTGGGGTACCTCCATTTCCTGTAAAATTTACCGAACCTGTGCTACTACCGTAGCATAAGGCCTGAGAAACAGAAACTGTTAAAAATCCTAATGCAACCGGCTGTCCCAGGCTAACTACAGAGTCGGTACTGCATCCACTATTATCTGTTGCGTGTAACGTGTAAGTACCGGCTGTTAAACCACCAAATGTACCGCTGCTTCCGAACGTGCCATTATTTATTGCAAATTGGTAGGGACTTGCTCCACCGCTGGCACCAAAACTGATACTGCCATTATTGCCACCATGACAGGAAGCTTGTGTTTTAACGATATTATTGATTTTAAAATTGCCATTATTATTTAATAGTATGAAAGTATCCTTCGGGCAATTATTAGAATCCAATACATGAACTACATAAGATCCTGCTCCTAATCCATTAAATGTATTGATACTACTGTATGGCCCGGTGTTTAAGGCATAAGTATAAGGAGGCACTCCGCCCGATGCCGAGATACTGATGCTACCAGTCAGAGCTCCATTACATGCTGCGTTAGAAATCACCATACCGCTGATTTGAATAGGTGGTGGAAGAATTAAAACTATACTCGTATCATGAATACAGCCATTCGCATCTTTTAGTTGAATATTATAATTTCCTGCTGGTAAATTATTCCAATTACTAGATGCGCCATACGTGCCGTTGTTCAATGAATAGGTATAAGGGGTGGCACCGCCGGCTCCACCTAAACCAATACTTCCTGTTCCACCGCTACAGGGTGGATATACAATCACCGGATTAATAAAATACATGGGTGGTGGTGAGGTTATCGTAACGATAGAATCTTTTTTGCAACCATTGGCATCATGAATCGAAACTGTGTATGTTCCGGCGACTAAATTATTGAACTGACCACCTGTATTTGAAGCACTGTTTACAAAATAAGTGAGTGGCCCTGCGCTTACCGTTCCGTTTACCTGAATACTGCCTGTAGGTGGTTCAAAACAAGGCGAGTTGGCAGTAATCAAACTATTAAACTGAATAACAGCTGAACTTGTAATCACCACAAAAGAAGTGATGGTGCAGTTACTCGCATCTTTGGCGGTGATGGTATAAGTGCCTGTATTTAAATTGGAAAATGACCCGGATGATTGCCAGGTTCCACCATTGATATTGTATTGATAGGCCGGATTGCCATTTCCAGCAGTAATGGTGATACTTCCCAAAGGCGTACCACCGCAACCAACATTCGTCTTGTTAAATTGAACAAAGTTGAGCGTATTGGCTAAGTTTAATTGTGCCACGCTGGAGTGGGTACATCCATTGGCATCTTTCACCACCACCGTATATGAACCCGCATTTAAATTGCTAAAATTACCTGCACTGGCAAATGCGCCGCCGTTAAAGGAGTAGGTATAGGGTGGGGTTCCACTTGAAACATTGGTATTGATGCTACCCGCATTCGGGAAACTACAAGATGGGCTGTTGATTGTAAAACTACTTATAACAGGCAGTTGAATGGCATTCAATAGAATAGTGGTGTCGTGGATGCAACCATTGGCATCTTTGAGATGAACGATATAGGTACCAGCAGTGAGCGGACTAAAAGTAGATGATGTGCCATAGGTTCCGGTATTAATCGCATAGGTATAAGGCGTTGTACCTCCACTGCCAGAGACGGTGATACTTCCTGTTGTGATACAGGTTGGATAAACAACAGAGGCCGAGGCAAATGCCATATTCCCAATTGAATTCAAAACAGCCACAGATGTTGCAGTGCAACCATTGGCATCTTTAACCGTAATGGTATACGATCCGCTCGATAAATTATTAAATGTTGAACCTGTCGCAAATGAAGTTCCGTTTTTGGAATAGGTATAAGGCATTACGCCACCACTGGCATTGACCGTAATACTTCCTGTATTACCTGCGCAGTTTGGTTGCACAATATTTAAGGAATTGATGTTCACCAAACTAATCGGTAACACTGAAACAATGGTATCCTTGGTACAGTTATTTCCATCTTTGATGTGAATGGTATAAGTACCACTAGCTAAGCCGGTATAAGTTCCGGATGTTTGATAACCTCCTGTATTGAGCGCATAATTAATAGGTGAAGTTCCACCAAATGCATTCACCACTATGCCTCCATTATTCGTTCCGCAACTGGTATTGGTAATGTTTAAATTATTGATTAAAATTTGACCGGGGGCAGATATAAATGCGAGGGTATCCTTGATACAACCATTTGCATCTTTGACATGCACTACATAGTTACCCGGGCCCAGTCCGGTAATGGTATTAGAAGTTCCGTATGCACTCACATTCACTGCATAGGTAAAAGGTGGATTGCCTCCGGATGCATTCACCGTGATGGAGCCATTATTATTGCCAAAACAAGTCAGATTGGTACTACTGACTCCAGTGATCACAATGGGCGAAGATGGATTTAGCGTGACAACTGTATCATCAATACAACCAATGGCATCTTTTACGGAAAGGGTATATGTACCTGCGCTCAATCCACTATAGGTGCTACTGCTTCCCCATACACCATTGTTGAGTTTAAATGTATAAGGTACATTGCCGCCGTTCCCGCTTGCCGTAATCACGCCCGATGGGGTGCCGTTACATCCAAATTGGGTGTTCACAGAAATATGAATTGGTGCCAGTACGGTAAAAGAAATATTGCCTCCTGCCGTCATCACATTGTTACAATTATCAATGAGTGTATTCCCATCGGTACCGTTTGCAATAGAAATGGTATAATTACCCGGACTTAAAGGGGATGAAAAATTAAGGGTGAACTGATTGCTGAAATTACTACCCGACTGGCAGGCAGTGGAAATGGCCGAAGTAATATTTGCATTTGGGGGACTTAACACAAAATCACTTCCATTGGATGCAAGAGAAGAGCAAAGAATATTTTCGGACATCACCAGTTTAATGGAGGAAGGGCCTGTACAACTTACAGGTAGGGTATCGCTTTTGAAGAAAGGGGGAAATTGATCGGCAACCTGACAGGTTGATCCTGTAAAATTTAAAGTATAACCACTCGCATTCCCACTGGTATTATTTACCAAAATAGCAAAGGTTTGACCGGCAACTGCTGTTATGGCGCTACTAAATGATCCTCCTCCGGCGCCGATGGATGCTTGGGTTGAAGTGGTGGATAAACCGGTAAGACCACCGGCACTTGAATTGATGAGTGAGGCATAGTTACATCGAATGGGTGCAAGTCCGGCAGAAATAGCTGAGCAGCTTTTGTCTGTTAAATCCCAAACTGCAAAATCGTAGTCAGCCGCAATGCCCGGAGTTAATGTAAACACCAAAGTGCCATTTGAGGATGCGCTTAAAATATACCACACAGAGTTACTCTCGCCGGTAGTAAGACAACCCTGATTAGTGGCGTTTAATTCATTGATGGTCCCAGCTCCGGAGTAAGATGCCGATTGGGTATAAACATTCTGGCATACCGGTATGGCACCCATACAATTTTGGGCAGGATTTTGAGCCAACGAATATTTTAAAATACTCAGAATGAGGATGAGGAGGAGGGGTAGCTTTTTTATCATGGCAATCTTGGTATAAAT
This sequence comes from Chitinophagaceae bacterium, assembly GCA_049318705.1. Taxonomy (GTDB): domain Bacteria; phylum Bacteroidota; class Bacteroidia; order Chitinophagales; family Chitinophagaceae; genus OLB11. The sequence continues at coordinate 15,844 of JBMOFV010000035.1, read as the reverse complement.
TTACAACATCCAATGCCTGATTTTCTGTAGAAACTTCGACAAATCGGTATTTTTTGACAATAACATGACCAAAAACTGTTCCAAATATTCAATTCAGCCAGTAAAACTATTGAAAGGCCATTGACGGGGTTGTTCCATGTAGGATTCTGCATTACATTTGCGACTTAACAAAAAAAATCTCATGCCCTATCTGTTCACTTCTGAATCTGTATCCGAAGGTCATCCGGATAAAGTAGCTGACCAAATCTCTGATGCCCTGATCGATCATTTTCTGGCTTATGACCCCAGCTCTAAAGTTGCTTGCGAAACCCTGGTAACTACAGGTCAAGTCGTATTGGCCGGTGAGGTAAAATCAGAAGCATATCTGGATGTTCAGGATATTGCCCGTAACGTGATCAAAAATATTGGTTACACCAAGTCGGAATATATGTTTGAAGCAAATTCCTGTGGAATTCTTTCCGCTATTCACGAGCAAAGTGCTGACATCAATCGTGGTGTTGATCGTCAGGTGAAAAAAGCAGGCTTTGAAACCTTGGCAAATGCGCAAGGAGCCGGCGACCAGGGAATGATGTTTGGATACGCAACTCGCGAAACAGACAATTATATGCCATTGGCGCTTGATTTGGCTCACAAAATTTTACAGGAACTGTCCAAAACCCGTCGTGCCGGTAAGGAATTAAAATACCTGCGACCTGATGCCAAAAGCCAGGTGACTATTGAGTATGATGATCAGAATAATCCGGTTCGAATTGACACCATTGTGGTTTCAACCCAACATGATGAATTCGACAAAGAAGCAAAAATGCTCGATACCATTAAAAAGGATATCATCAATATCATCATTCCAAGGGTGAAAAAACAATTAAAACCTTCTTTGCAAAAGTTATTCAACGATCAGATTACCTATCATATCAACCCTACCGGAAAATTTGTGATTGGTGGGCCTCATGGTGATACCGGCCTTACCGGACGGAAAATTATTGTTGATACTTATGGCGGAAAAGGCGCTCATGGTGGTGGAGCTTTCAGTGGAAAAGATCCTAGTAAAGTAGATCGCAGTGCTGCTTATGCAACCCGTCATATTGCCAAAAATTTGGTTGCCGCCGGATTGTGTGATGAAGTTTTGGTGCAAGTATCTTACGCAATCGGTGTAGCAAAGCCTTGTGGTTTGTTTATCAATACCTATGGAACTTCCAAAGTGAGTAAAACCGATGGTGAAATCGCAGATATCGTATCTAAAATTTTTGACATGCGCCCTTATGCTATCGAACAAAGATTGAAACTGCGTAATCCGATTTATGCAGAGACGTCCTCCTATGGACATATGGGACGCAAGAATGAAGTCGTCACCAAGGTATTCAACAAGGGCAAATCCAATGAGAAAAAAATTCAGGTCGAATTGTTTACCTGGGAAAAATTAGATTTTGTGGATCAGGTTAAAAAAGCCTTTAAGCTTCAATCGAAATAATTTTAAATGCCCCTTCCCTCGGGGCTTTTTTATTTACCTTCAAAAAGGCACTCATACCGAGGGCTTTGTTTCTATGTTTATTGGGCGTAGCATCCATTTTTTTGAATGTAAGTAGGTTGCACTCATCAAAAATAAGGAGAACCAATAAACAAATTCAGAACCCCATGCCCAAGGTAAACTGAGTTTAAAAATTTCTACTACCAGAAATGTATAACCAAGATATAGCGCTATGGCAGCAATTTCGATATACATATTAAATCGCGTGTTTCCTGTACCAACTACAGCATTAAAGTAAATCGTGGAAAGTGATAACATCCAGGTAGCCATGACTACAATTCGAAGGGAAACGATGCCTGCAAGTGCTATTTCGGCATCGCTGGTCATCAGATTCAGAAAGTATTCAGGAAAGATGATGAGTGGTAGTCCGAGTATAAATGAGAATATAAAACTTAAACGTAAAATTTTATAAACCAAATGAATCACCTGCTGCTGATTACCTTGTCCAATCAGATTGCTAACCATGGAGTTGCATGTAGAACCCAATGCCCAGGTTGCTACACCTACGATACCAAACACAGACCGTAAGATTTGCGATACGGCGGATTCTGCTTTGCCAATATGTTCAACCAAGATAAAAAATACCAACCAGGCACCGATGCTTAGCAGGAATTGAATCATGAGTGGAAGTGATTTTAAAAAGATATACTGAATATTTTTCCAGTCACGTTGCAAGCTTAATTTGATTGCCACGCCATCAAGAAAGAGCGCTTTTCGCAAGAATAATATACTAACACCACAAGCCAGAATTTCTGCCAATACGGAAGCGTAGGCCGTACCGTTTAACCCCAATTCCGGTAATCCCGCCTTTCCGAAAATGAACAAATAATCAAAGATGATATTACATATGGCTTGAACAACCGCAACCGCCATAATATTTCGCGATTGTGCTGTGGAAAGAAAAAATGCATGATGAATCTGAACCACAAAAATGAAAGGAAGGCCCCAAAATCGAACATCGATAAACGAAATTGCTGCTTGCAGGATACTACTTTCATGAATACCAAAGCCCAGAAGGGTTGGTGCAAATAGCGCCGTTATGGTCATGAGGGTCAATGATAATCCCACTGCTATCCAATAGGCCTGACTTAAATATTGGCCAATACCGGCGGGGTTATTTTCACCGGCTTTCCGACTCAATAACATCAGTAGTCCAGATGAAAATCCTTGCCCAATCATGGTCAGGGTGAGATAGTAAATGCCTGCAATGCCGGATGCCGCCAATAAATCCTGTGTGCCCTGGTTGGAATTTTGAGGGTGGTAATAGCCCAGAAACAGGGTGTTGGCCAACATGCTCAACTGAGGAATGAGAATGGAAACGGCTACAGGCCAGGCTAGCTTGATAATTTCAGGGTATCGGGTATTGGTTTGCAAGGATTGGGCCGCTGCTGACATGTGCCTGCAAATATAAGTGCAGCATTTCGGGAAAGGCTATTTGTAATTTTTATTGTAAAACTTCAGATATCCAATGATATCTCTGGTTTTTAATAGTTCCTGATAATTGGATTTAGAGATAATACAAACGTCGTATTCGTGTTGTTTTAATTGCCCGAACAACAATTTCTCATTTTTAAACTCTTGCATGTATTTGCGGGCAAAAACTAAATTTGAAAACTGATGTACAGTGATGATGGCCTGCTGTGCAGTGAGCATATTTAAGCCTGTAGAATATTCCTCCACATAGTGCTTCAATAAATTATAATCACTAATGCCGGCTTTTAAGCCCATGGTACGACCGTCGGCATTTCGTAAAAACACCATCACTAAGTGCGAGGAGGATGGGTCAAATGTATATAGGCCTTTTCCTTCTGCTTTTTCTAATTCTACGATGCCTTCTGTTCCACCAGAGTCGTTGGCATTTTGTCCGTTTGCAATTTGATTAGAAATGGCAGTATCTCCCATTTCTCCGGCTTGTGAAGAGGCGATTAAATTTAAAATTTCCTGGGCTCTTTTTTGCTCTTCTGTTTTTGGATAATCAAAAACAATTTTTTCCAATAAAGATTTGCAGGTATCCATTTGTTTTAGCCCTGCATAGGATATGGCTTCTACCAATTGATATTTGGGTATTAATACATGGCCTTTGAAATTCGTTTTTGCGTATTGAACCTGCGACAATGCGTCGTTGTATGCTGCAGATTTGTATAATGCGTAAGTGTTTTCGTAATGTTGATTGGCTGATTGGGTCTGAATCGATTCCGGACTTTTATATTCCGGATTTAAGGCCAATTGGGCCAATTCAGTTCCCGGGAATTCCTGATTCAGTAAATTCTTATACCTATTCGCCTCATTTAATTGTTGTAATTTATTATGATTCAAATAAAGGGCGTAGTATGCTTGTTTTTTATAAGAAGAATTCGGGAAACGACTGATCAACGTATCGAAGGTCCTGATGGCATTGGGATAATCGGCCAGTTGAGAGTAATACGTCAATCCGAGGTTGTAAAATGCTTCCTGTAATTTGGCATTACAAGCATCCATTTGGGCGGGTGTTTTCGGCAGTTGTTTAAGCAAGGAGGCTATATCGGATGCTGTGATTTGTCCGGATTCACCATCTTCTCCATCTTCACTGGAAGCAGACATATTATTTGCACTGCTTCGGCGCCAGTTATCTTCTAGTTTACGATTGCCCCATTTCTGAACAAATTCCTGAGAGCCTTTTTGAACCAGATTTGTATTGTAAAAATACCAGTTTGATTTATTATTGGATGGTTGAAGCGATACCATTTTGGTACCCTGGTCGGGTTGATTATTTTGTTGTTTTTTGATACGCTCCAATTCTTTTTTAGCAGCTGCTTTTTGTTCTTTGTCACTTTTTTTAGACAAGTCAATCAAACTATCCTGTTCACGTATGGTACGGATATATTTTACCACATCCGCTAAAACAGTTTTACGGGTATTTACTTCGTTGAGGTTTTCGAGGGGAGGGGTAGTTCCGAAATAAGAAGCACTATCGTACGAAGTTTTGGCCATTTCGTACTCAGTAAGCCCGTAATACAAACGCCCCAATTCAGCGAATGCTTTGGCTTTTTGGGTGACATCCTTATTTTCTTTGTTTTCAATGCTTTTATTCAGGAGGCGTATTGCTTCAGGAATATTATCCAATGCCTCTATGCCTGCCAACGTATTTAAGGCCAGGCTTTTGAACTTGGTGTATTTCGGATCGTTGACTAATTTTTGCAGTTGGTTTTTAGCGTAGGTTTTATCTCCACCGCCCTGAGCTGCATTTTGAGCCATGAACAATTTGGTATAAAAATCCATATCAGGGGAAGTTTTTCCGCTGATCGATTTTTTGAAATTTTCAGTTGATTTTGCGAAATCATTTTTTCCGGCATACAATTGACCCAATGCAAAATAAACCCTGGATTTTTGGAGTTTGGACATTTTGTACTTTAAAGAGGACTGCAACGAAACAATAGCATCGTCGTTGTTTTCTTGCATCAATTCCAAATTTGCTTTGGCCAGATATAAGCCCGGTTTGTATTTTTTAGGGAGCTTGGGGTCTTTTTCAAGAGTCGAGTATAAGGCCATGGCTTCGCTGTATTGTTCGGCTGCCATATAAGCCTGACCTAAATAAATAAGGGCCTCATTTCTGCTCAATTTATGACTCAATGCACGAAGGCCTTTTCGATTTTCGGGTGTTGCAATAGAAACAATACCATCTTTGTTTTCGTTTGTTTTTTTAGAGCCTGCTTTTTGTTTTTGTTTAGGGAGGTCTTTGTATTCATTGGCCACGAACTGAAAGGTAGAAATCGCACCTTCAAAATCATTTTTAACATAGGATGCTTTTCCCATCAACAAATACAAATTGTCAAACCATTTCGAACGGGGATCATGAATTTGGGTGCTGAATGAACTTTTCTTAATCACCGAATCCATTTCGGAAGCAACAGAAGGGCCTAATTTGAGCGGGTCATAGGGGAGTAGTGAAATCGTTTTGCTATAATCTTCTTTATGATTCTTAGTAATCGTCCGAATGGCGTCATTGTATTTTCGACGGGCATTGTAGTAATAGTTGTATCGGGTGACGGTATTTTGATAAATACGTCGTGGAAGACTCCATTTTCGTTTGAGGAGTTTTTCATTACTCCATTCCGTCATTTTCTTTTCATGAATCTGGATAGCGAGTTTTTTGGCCTGAGCATCTTTCGATTTTTCTTTGACCGTTCCCAAATCCTTTTCCTTTAATTTCCGAACGGCTGCCAAAGAATCCATGCGGGCCTTGCGCACAGCCACCATACTATCCCGGAATGCATTCCGAACATTTTTCAGGCTGTCATTAAATTGATCCCGGGCTGTTTTAACACTATCGTTAAAGAGTTGCCGGGCACTTTTCAGGCTATCATTGAAAGCATTTCGCTGCGCGCGGATAATCTCCTGCTGAGCATTTCGGGCGGCCATTAAACTGTCTTTTTTCTGCTGTTTATAGGCTTCAAGACTGTCCTTATACTTTTTACTGTTTTTATACTTCTCCAGCGCCTCTCGCATCTTTTGGTTTTGTTCACGGGCCAGTTTTAGGCTATCTGAAACCCGTTTTCGCGCAAAAGTCAGGCTGTCTCTGTAAAGGCGCTCCACTTCACGAAGGCTATCTGCTTTGAGTTTTACCAGGGCCAAACTATCAGCCAGTTTCAATTTATAGGCGGCAGCGATACTATCTTTTTCGGCTTTTTCACGAATTAATTTTAGTTTGGCTTCCTCGCGGGCTATACTATCAGCTTTCTTTTTGGCGATTCGGGCAGCGACCAAACTATCCCGGTATTGCTGAATTTTTTGTTTTTGAATCACCCGGGCAATACTGTCGTCGATCCGTTTTTGACGAATGGCCGCGAAAATGCTATCACGGCGTTTATATTCATTTTCAATCCTTTGTTGAACCGCCAGGCTATCCTTTGAAGTTTGTTTAGGCATCGTTTGGGCACTGAGGTGTTTGGATGTACACAAAAAGAGTACCACCACACAGAACAAACTATGTATAATTCGATATAACTTCACGGTCTTAATAAACTCAAAATAAAAGAAATTATTTTAATTTTCGGGATTCTGTTCGGAAAAGATTTGTAAAACAAGGCATATTGGCATGATTAAATTCACCACAGGGAGTTTTGGACTGATTTTTCGGAAGTTTTTTAAACAAATAAATGCAACTTATCGTTTGGCCATTACCAACGACGAAACGCTGCAAGAGGCCATGGTCGTGCATTTGACCAAAAGAAGTTTATATATTTTGTTGTCCGGAACCTTGGTGGCCATCTTTTTGTTGTTCTCAACCCTGCTCTTTTTCACCCCGATCCGGTACTATTTACCGGGGTATCAAAAGGATGTTTCCCGTGAAGAACTCAAATCCCTGAAAATACTCAGTGATTCGCTCATTCGATTGAATCAGATTCGTGAGCAATATATATTTAATTTGATTGAAGTCGCAAACGGACAAATCAACACCCAGCGCGATACAACACCTCTGACAGAAAGAGAAATACAGGCGGCTATTTTAGCCAATGGGAACCGTATCGACAAAGCATCGAAATATGAATACTTGAAAAATCAGAAAGTGGATAGCACGAAAAACACACAGGATGTGGATAAAGATAGTCTGAAGCAAGGCCAATAAATGCCCTTCTCGGTTATTTTTGAAAAAAATCAAAATACATGTCCATTTTTTCAAGCAATAAAGAAAGTAAGGATCCAACCCCTTCATATACTCCACCGCCACAACCGGCCCATTCAGCCCCGGCACCTGTGTCTTCTTATGGTTCATCGGGTTCCGGGATGACGAGTATTTCAGAAGGGACTGTTTTGGATGGACAAATAAAGATTGAAGGAGATATCCGCATCGAAGGGATTATTAAAGGAACTGTGACTTCGAAGGGAAAGGTGATTATTTCCCCCAGTGGAAAAATTGATGGTGATATCATCTGTCAGAATGCTGAAATTTCCGGCCATGTTACCGGAAAATTAAAAGTAGCTGATATTCTGATTTTAAGAGAAAAAGCAAATATTGAAGGCGATATCAATACCGGCAAGCTGGTGATAGAAAATGGCGTGAAGTTTAATGGTAATTGTTCAATGGGTGCTGCAGCTGTTTCTACTGCGGCAACACCAAAAGTTGAACATGCGGTTAAACCGGCAAATATGGCCACTGCGAATGCCTGATAAAAACTTATTAAAATATGCCGGATTGGCAACCCAAATTATAGCTACGCTTGGCGTGGCTTTTTTCATAGGGTACAAACTTGACCGGAAAATAGGTTGGCGAATTCCATGGCTTATGTTATTGCTTCCTTTATTGGCATTGACTGGATTATTTTGGAATATTTATCGAGACACAAAGAAGAAACCATGAAAAAAGTATTTTATTTAACCTGGATCCTATTATTATCCCTTTGCTTAGCACTGGGCTGGTGGATGAATTCCCAAACTATGACTCACTTCAATATTACTGCTGGTGGGAGTCTGGTCATCGCATTGATTACCCTGTTTTCTTTTTGGGTGGCGGTTTCAAAAATGGATCACAAAAACCCCCATAAATTTGTGAATGGCATGCTGCTTTCTACCACGATCAAGTTTTTAATGTTCATAGCCGCTGCTGCCATTTTTTTGGTTGTACAAGGTAAGTCTCTTCACAAACCTGACCTGTTTTTTTTAATGGGCGTTTACCTGATTTTTTTGATTATGGAAGCATTGATTTTGTCGAAATTTGCTCGCCGCGCCCCTGTTAGCCCTTAATTTTCGTTGGAATCATTCATCAAACCTTTATAATTACTACCAACGGGTATTTCCTTATCGTTGCTCAGAATAATTTTGCGGGCATGAATGGACTTAATCATTTTACGATGAACGATATAAGAACGATGTACTCTTACAAAATCATCACCCGGTAATTTCTCCATCATCGATTTTGTGGTTGATTTGGTCAGAATATGTTTGTTGTTTTTCAATAAAATTTTGACATAATCGTCACGACTTTCGATATACAGAATTTCATCAAACATAACTTTTTCCCAGCCATACCCTTGCTTTACCATAACAAAAGGCAGAGATTTATCTTTTTGCTTATTCTTGTATTCCAGGTAATCTTTAACCTTTAAACAGGCTTGTTCAAAACGTTCAAAATTATAAGGTTTTAATAAATAGTCCTGGGCATTCACTTCAAATCCTTCAATCGCATACTCCGAAAATGCAGTGGTAAATACGACCAGCAAATCATCTTTTTGTTGGCGAAAAAAATCCAGACCATTCATGTCCGGCATTTGAATATCCAGAAATACCAGCGAAACATCTTGACTATCCAAACAGGCTCGTGCTTCTTCCAAATTGGTGAATGTGCCTGCCACTTGCAGAAACTCAATGCGAGCCGCATAGGTTTCGAACAGCTTAAGGGCAAGGGGTTCGTCATCAATAGCAATACAGGAAATCATGTAAATTCAATTTCAAGATGGAGATAAAAATAAGGGGCTTCTTCTTTCAAAAGAAGTTGATGTTTTTGGGGGTAATCATGTTCAAGTCTACGTTTTGCATTTTCTACACCAATACCTTCAATGGCATCCAGCGATGGCCTGCTTGCATGGATTTCGTTTTTAGTATCTAAAACGATTCTGTCCTTTTGGACATCGATGATCATATCAATTTCGCCGGGCTTGTTTGTATGAATACCATGTTTAAAACAATTTTCAATGAAAGTCATCAATATCATTGGCGAAATAAATTCGGCAGAGACTTCACCATTCACCTGAAAATTTAATGACATATTGCCCGGAAGTCGGAGCCGTTGTAATTCGATATAATGTGAGATTAACTCTAATTCTTTCATCAAAGGAACTTTGTTCGATTGAGAATCACTCAACAGATAGCGCATCATCGTTGATAAACTAAAGATGGCTTTTGATGTTTGCGGACTTCCGGATTCGCTTAAAGCATAAATAGTATTGAGGGAATTGAATAAAAAATGATGGTTGATTTGCGACTTGAGAAAACGCAGTTCCATTTGATTTTTTTCTGAAACACTTTTAATCCAATTATTGAATGAATACATCAATAAAGGGACAAGAAGTACAATGATGCTCATAAAAAAATGTATGCCAACAACAGGTTTAAACATAGGGCGATGATGTGGATGAGGGCCCGGTTCGGGATGTGGATGGCCGTGTGGTGGTTGCCAATGTGGTGGTGGTCCCGGATCGGGTTGCAGATGATGAATAATCCATGGCCATGCCAGTACCAGCAAAAAACATATAGTCAATGTTAGGCTATATTGCAGATATTTTTTCTGACTGAGAAAACGGGGTATCAGCCATTTATAGTTGATGTAAAATAAAAAGACGAACTTAATATTTTTGAGAATAAAAAAGCTAAAAACATAAGTGACCACATCTTGCGATTCCGGGCGATGACCAAAATGTTTTGGCATGAATAAAACAGGTATGCTGCAGAACAGTATCCAAAGACCCAGTTCCAGAGTGATGCGCACAGCCTTGTTTCGGATCCACATAAAAGTAAATATATTCACCGGGTTCAGAGTCGTAACACCGAATAGGCGTATGGTGACTTTGAGTAGGTAAAAAGGAGTAATATTTGAAGCAAATCATTTCTGATTCATCAAACAAGTTCTAATTAGGGGCACCTGAATAGCGAGAATGATGTATTTCCAGTGAACATTTTTCGGAAATACGCCTTCAAAAAGTTTGCACGAGGGAGCCTGAAATTTGGTTTGAATGCCCATCTCCACTGATTTTGAGCGTTATTCAGGAGCCCCTAATTATTGGATGTGTATTTTTTGATACAGCCATCTATTTTGAATCCGGATACGAATCACATAAATGCCGGGAATCCAGTTCAATGTTGAAATACTCATTTTTTGAGGTAGGCTGCTATTGCCTGCAGATTGATACTTTGTACGACCCATCAAATCCTCAATACGAATTTCTTTTGCTTCAGAAGATAGACTGATGAAAAACAAATCACGGGAAGGATTGGGATAAATATCAATGGTCGTTTTCTCCGTTTCTGACTTTATCGAATTGGGTTGACACATGAGCAAATTGAGTTTTTGCCAAATGGTATCATTAAAGAGAAAAGGCACATCGCTGTTGTCCGGATTATTGCCCATTCTGATATAGACCAAATTTTCAGAAGGGACTACATTCACCAACTGACCATTTTTGCCCAGGGCCATGATTAAATCCTGCGGTCCGGAGGGGTTTAACCAGCCAGGGAAATTAAATTGTAGTCCGGGTGCCATAAAACTACTTTGCCCATTTAACCACCATAAATAGCCATAAGAGGGATTTAAGTTTTGCGAGGAATGGGTCATTTCATGAAAGTAAGAAGTGTCGTTTAACACAGGTGTATTCTCCCATTTACCTTTATTTAAAATGAGTAAACCAAATCGGGCCATACTGCGGGCTTTACTGTAAAATACATTATTAAAGCCTGAGGGTACAAATAGTCCTGTCATCCCCGTTGGAGTTTTTATTTTTTGATTGATATAGTTATTTAAACTCATTCCCGTGGCATTGGAAATGACACCATCCAATACAGTGTATGGTCCATTGTGATAGGCCCATCGGGTGCCGGCGTCAGCGAGGTATTTTAGGCAGGTATCGATAGTACAGTGAGGATCGCCAATCGTATCATTCAAGCCCGAAGTCATGCTCAACTGGTCGCGAATGCTAATTAATTTTTCTTTGGAAGCCGGAGCAACCGTCCAGCCACTACCAAGATAAGTTGAGCTGCTGTCGTCAATATTCAGCAAACCTTCCTGTTGTGCAATACCCACCGTCAATGCTGTGAGCGATTTGCCAGCTGAAGCCCAATACCAAAGACTATCCTGAGTGAAGCTGCCGAAATATTTTTCCAAAACAATTTTTCCATCTTTTAAGAGAATAAATGCTTTGGTGCTATTGGCATTCAGATAATTATAAATGCTATCCACATAGTTCACGCACCAACCTAAAGATTGTGGCGAAATGGTATCCCAGGTATTTCCTGTTACAGGCGGAAAATATAAGGATTGTGCAGTGGATTTCAGGCCGATTGAAAGTAAACCGGCCAAACAGAGGATATAGATTTTTTTAATCATGGACATAATTGTTGATGAATACGCATCACTTGTGGGATAAGTAGATGCGGGTCTTCATTGATTATTTCAAATTGGCAAAAAGATTTTTTTTCATCCTCATTCATTTGCGCATTCATACGTTGTTGAATTTCCTCGACAGTCCATGAAGGATTCCGTTTGAGTACCCGCTGAATACGTGTTTCTTTGGAGGCCTGAACAAAAATTAAAGAATCCAGTTGAAGATGCCCTCCACTTTCAATAAGTAAAGCGGCTTCCTTGATGGCATAGGGGCCTTCCTGATTTTTAAACCAGGCAGCACTGTGCGCTTTCACGCGGGGATGAACCAATGCGTTGAGTATTTGGCGTTTTTCGGGGTGATCGAATATTTTAGCGGCCAGTAACCCATGATTTATTTGATGATTCAATAAAATATCTGTTCCGAAATTTAGTATGATTTCCTCACGCAATTGTTCATCGGTATGATATAATTGCTTTGCTTCAAAATCTGCGTCATAGACAGGGATGTTCAGGCATTGAAAAATTTTACAAACAGTTGTTTTGCCACTGCCCATTCCGCCGGTTATTCCAATTTTAAGCATTTTAAGGATAGAAGTTCAAAATTAATGGTTTTCAAGCATTGGTTTACAAAAAGAAATGTTTGCACAAAGCATCCATTTAGTGCGGTGTAAAAATAAAAGAAATCTTATTGGAAGCCGAATTACCTGCCGCAATTGAAGCATTTGGTTTTACTTTGCAGCATGCATTTTTTAAATCAATTATTTCCAGGCTTTGACGCGAACAAACAATTCTTTTTATTGGCTGGTCCCTGTGTGGTTGAAAATAAAACTGTGATGGAGGAAACAGCCAAGGAGCTAAAACGAATCTGTGAAAAGCATCAGATTCCGCTTATTTTCAAGGCCAGTTATACCAAAGCCAACCGAAGCAGTGTGCATTCATTTAGCGGAATCGGTCAGCAAGAAGCATTGTTCTTGTTGGCAGAAACAGGTGCTCAGAACAAATTACCCTTGGTGACTGATATCCACGCCGATGCGGAAGCGCAAATAGCAGCTCAATATGTAGACGTGCTACAAATTCCGGCCTTTCTTTGCCGGCAAACCAGTTTATTGCTGGCGGCAGGGGAAACTGGAAAAATGGTGAACATCAAAAAAGGCCAGTTTTTGTCCCCTGAAAGTATGCAATTTGCCATTGATAAAGTGCGCAGCACAGGCAACGAGCAAGTGATGGTGACCGAAAGAGGAACTACATTTGGGTACCAGGATTTGGTTGTTGATTTTCGTTCTTTTCCGATTATGAAACAATTTGGGAAGCCATGTATCATGGATTGTACACATGCTTTACAACAACCCAATCAGCCAAGTGGGGTAACAGGGGGCCGACCTGAGTTAATAGAAACCATCGCCAAATGCGGTATTGCGGCGGGTGCTGATGGCCTATTTATAGAAACCCATCCTGATCCGTCCAAAGCCTTAAGCGATGGCGCAAATATGTTGAACCTGAAAGATATGGATGAACTGATGCGTAAATTGGTGCTGATTAAAAACGCCCTGATTGCATAAAACGAATATGGCGCTCAAAGAACATCCATTAGATGCCATTCGAACATTTTTACCGGAGGGTAGTTTTGATGCAGTTGCTGATTTGATGCACAGATACCCGCTGCATTTAAAAATTAAAAAGGAACGACGAAGTGTACTGGGCGATTTTCGACCTGCACCGGGTATAGGACGACACACCATTTCGGTAAATGGAAATTTAAATACCTATCATTTTTTAATCACCCTCTTACATGAAATAGCACATATGTTGGTTTGGGAGCAATATCGGAATCGGGTAAAGCCGCATGGCCTTGAATGGAAGCAAGCATTTGCAGGGTTGTTGCGTGATTTTTTGCTCAATAAAATTTTTCCAAAGGATATTGAAGATGCGCTGAATCAATCGCTGAATCAATTAGCGGCCAGTACATGTAGTGATCCTGACTTGTTTAAGGTATTACACCGTTACGACAAAAAAGAAAACCATACCTTGATCGAACATCTTGCTGTAAACGATTCCTTTCAAACACATGATGGTCGTATTTTTCGAATGATTAAAAAGCGACGCACTCGATTTGAGTGCGAAGAACTATCTACCGGGCGTAAATACCTGTTTCCGGGAATTTATGAAGTGAGCCGGGAATATTAGTTGATTAGAAAGCTTACTTCAAAAATTCACCATCTATGACAAGCAGTTTAACGCCATTGCCGGAGGAAGAACGATGCGAGCTACAATCATCGGAAACGATATAAGTTTCACCTTTTGATAATCGAATTTTTTCACCACTCTCGAGTTCAGTGATAAATTCTCCTTCCAGGCAATGTACAATATGGCCTTTTTGACACCAGTGATCTGCACAATAATCCTTTGAATATTCCACCAAACGCACCCGGATACCTCCGAATTGAGTGCTTTGCCATTTTGCACTTCCGGTTTCACCAGGATAAGTTTCCTTTTCAATAGAAGTCCAGTCAATGGTCTGAAAGGGAATTTTGTGGATCATGTTTGATGGATTTAAATGAGGCCTAAAATTAAATCAATAATGAATCTAAAGCTGCGATTAAACTTTAATTTTAGAAGCTATGTTTATACCAATTTCATTTAAGCAATAGAACAATATCCTTAAAACATTCAAATTTTCTTAACGAGTGATTGGTGAATTCCCATTCCGGTTGGAGTTGCTACATTTTCCGGAATGACATTGAATTATAGCCGATGAAATACTTAGAGAGGTTATTTGCATGATTTTTTCTATTTATTCTTTATAAAGTTGTTTGTGAATTGGAAGGAAATTATGCCATCGGTAAGTTCTATCGTTCTGTCGCTACTTGAGGCGAAATCCGTATCATGTTTTACAGCTATTATCGTTTGTTTATTTTTGGAAGAAACCTCTTTGAATATATCAAAAACTATTTGGGTATTTTTGGTATCTAAATTTCCTGCAGGTTCATCACACATTATAATTTGCGGGTCGTTTATTAAAGCTCTTGTTATGGCAACGCGTTGTTGTTGTCCTCCACTCAGTTTTGATGCAGGTTTTAACGCTTGGTCTTTTAGTCCCAATGAATTTACAGTTTGGCTTCAACCCAAATTTTGAAGTTGGTTACAGGCATCTACAAAAACGAATCACAAAAATAAAAACTCCAGCTTATCCTAAATTCGGATATCATCAAGATGGCTTTGTAATTTTCACCTTGACATTTAATAGTCTGTAATCCTTAACAATGTAAAGAAATCTTTTTCATCCATTTCTTTGGCCTTGTTCGGTTGTAAATCGCCAAGCATTAAATCTTCAATGGACAAACGAATGAGCCGTTTACATTTGTGTCCAATAGCCCGTACCATTTTACGAACCTGATGAAATTTTCCCTCTGTCAAAGTAATTTGTAGCCAGGTGTGCGGGATAAAAGACTCTATTTCAAGATGCTTAGAAAAGAGATCCAAGGGTTTCTCAACGATCTCAACTTCGCATGGGGTGGTTGTCCAATACTTGTTTCCTTTAATATGAATGGGAATACCATTTCTGATTTTTTGAAGGGATTCCTCATTAACCCGATGAAGTACCTGCACTAAATAAGTTCGTTTGTGAGGTATCTTACTTTCAAACAAAAGTTTTGTCACTTTTTTGTTGGTTGTCAGGAGTAATAGGCCTTCTGAGTTCTTATCTAATCGACCAATAGCGTGGGTTCCTTCTGGGAAATCAAAATCAATTTGATGAAGTAATGGTACGTCATCAGGACTTACAAATTGCGAAACCATATTGTAAGGCTTATTGATGATAAAATATCGATGTATACTAGGTGGCATTAGAACATCGAAAATAGGTTTCTTGTCCGAAAAATAGGAAATGAGGAATAATAATGTTCATAGGGCTTCCTGAATAACTCAGAAATGCTGTAGATTCAAGGCGCGGGTAACGAAGCTGTATCAATATACTGCGAGTTGCCCGCAAGGCAGAGGATGCAGTATTTCTGAGTAGCGAAAGATTCTGAATCTCTGGTGAAAGCTTTTTGGACATGTGCCTTAAAAAAGTATAAATAAACGACTATGAAATTTCTTTTGAATGCCTATCGCCGCTTATTTAGAGCGTTATTCAGTAGACCCTATACAGAAATGAAGCAATTGCTCCATAATGAGTAGGAGTAGGAAAATGAGAATGAATAAAAAAAGAGAATGCTAACTCGAAACTTTCATCCTGTTTCTTATTTTCATTC
>JBMOFV010000034.1:0-33672 GCA_049318705.1 Chitinophagaceae bacterium | reverse complement strand
TTGCATGGCATGCAAGAGGTCATCGGTTCGACCCCGTTATCCTCCACCGAAAAGAATGAGAATGAATAGGAGAATGAGAATGAATCTCAGTTACCTCCAAACTCATTCTCATTTTCTTTTTCATTCTGTTTCTAAAATTCTTCAATATCATTGGTTCGAAATTGGTTCTGTGACCTCCACAATAAATCAGAGCGAGTGCGAAGAGCGAGAGCGATGCGGGCACTATAAGTTTTTTCTCTCATTCTCATACTGTTCCTCATACTCCTACTCAAATTCGTGCATTATGCCATGTTCTTCATGTAGAAGTTTATAAGCCGGTTTCTTTTCATTTAAAATTTAAATCGAGAACAGAAAAAATTGAGGTAGTAAAGGCGATGAGACCCCACAAAAATTTGATTCAAGTAGTTTTTACGATTTCATTGTTCATCTGCAAAACAATACTCCTCACTTATTCAAGTGCTTAGAATATTTAGCCGGTAAATCATATCTTTAAAGTACATTTTACACTTTAATTCTGAAAGCTGATGCATAAATATTTTTTCCCTTTCATCATTCTTTGTCTGTTTCAAGGTAGGCTGCATGCGCAAGATACATTTTCAATTGTAGCACTGGATTCGGCCAGCAGGCAAGTGGGTGCTGCAGGTGCTTCGTGCCTTGATTTGGATTTTGCCGGCATTGCTGATCCGGCTTTTCTTTCTGATTTATTACCCGATACCGGCGCCGTCAATACCCAATCGTATTTTATACAGGCCAATCAGGATAATGCAAGGGCTCGCATGCGGGCAGGCGATAGTCCTGCGCAAATCATTTCGTGGTTAGTGGCCAATGATGCAATTAATAATCCAGAATTTAAACAATATGGCATTGTTGGTTTTCAGGGCATGCAGGCCTCTTCTGCTTCTCATACCGGAAATACCTGTATCGATTATAAAAATCATGTAAACGGCAGTATACAAGGAATGTATTACGCCATTCAGGGGAATATTCTTAAAGGACAAGAAATTCTGGATAGTATGGAAGCCCGTTTCCGAAATACACCCGGAAATCTTGCTTGTCGGATCATGGCTGCTATGCAAGGAGCCAATGTTCCCGGTGCTGATACCCGATGTTTAAATAATAACACGTCTTCTTTGTTTGCTTTTTTGCAAGTAGCCAATCCGGGTGATCCTTACGGGCAACCATCTTTAAAATTGACCGTAAAAACCAGTGCCGGAAGCGGGGTAGAGCCCATTGATAGTTTGCAGCAACTGTTCAATGCCGTTCAGCCATGTGCCCCGAGTTCATTGGTCGATGAATCCTCTGTACTGAGTAGCGTCATGTTTCCCAATCCCGTTCAGGATCATATATTTATAAAAAGTGTGAATCTTTCGTTGGATCACTTGGCATGTTCTTGTTACGATCAATACGGTCGTTTAATTTTTCAGCAGCCTATCCATCAATCCCTTCAACAAATCCCCTTTGCGCATCATCCTTCTGGTATTTATTTGTTGGTAATCACACAGCACAATGTACCTATCAGAAAAGAGCATTTTATGAAAGTTGATTAAGGGTGATTCCATTTTTGATAAAGAGATGGTTTCCAATTCTTGCGTTCAAGCTGATTTAGATCTTTTGTGTCTTCCACACCAATTTCTTTTCGTTCAATACCCTTTTTCTCACAGGCATTTTCTATCTTGGCCCTATGTCAATTTCAAATACTTTAAAAGAACGGGCTGCAGGAGCTTGCGAAATTTGTGGTGCAGCTTCTGATTCCTTAGATGCTTTTGCTGTGCCGACCCGCTCTGCGGATGCCGATGAACATTGTGTAGCCATTTGCGAGGTATGTCGACAATTTCTCCAACACAAAAACTATGCTGACGGTAATCATTTCCGCAACCTGGTCGGAGCCATTTGGAGCGATGTGCCAGCCGTTAAAGTGATGGCCTATAAATTATTGAACCAACTCTCACAGGAAGAATGGGCAGCAGAAGCCCTGGATGCGGCTTATTTGGATGAATCAGAAATGTTATGGGCACAATCCGAAGACTCTGCCGAGGCAGATCGCATCATTCATAAGGATGCCTATGGAGTAGTTCTCGAAGCCGGTGATACTGTTTTGTTAACCGAAAACCTCAATGTGAAAGGAGCCAATTTTATCGCTCCAAAAGGTACCAAGGTCCCGAAAATCAGATTGGTGCCCGATAATGCCGAACAGATTGAAGGTAAAATCGAAGGCAGTACCATCGTCATTCTCACCAAGTTTGTGCGTAAGTCAAATTAAACCGACTTGTTTGCTTAATTGCAACAACCACTATTAGGAGTGCAGCAAGCGCTTTCTTGGCCTAAAGTCGATAAATTCACTTTTAGTTTATCGGCCGGTATACCGCATTTGTCTGAAGCCAAACAATCTGTAAAGGTATTTTCAAGTACAAACTGATTCGTCTGATACGAGAGTTTAAAGCGCCCAATGGTATTTTGTTGGTATTCAATTTCTACCGGGAAATCCTCCAGGGTTAATTCTTTTTCCGCAATGTCAATAATTTGCAGGAGTTTCGAAGGTTCCAAACGATGGTCAGTATCATTGGCATACCAAATCTGAAAAGATATTCTGGATTCTTTTCTGACCGTTCCGCCGCAATCGATAAAATGTTTGTGCACGAGTCCGGCTTCGGTGATATGAAAATGTGCCGGAATAGTTTCCCCATTTTCTAACGCAAAATGGAGGGGCGCTGATTGTTTCAAGATGTTTTTAAATTCTGAGAGTAGCATGATATGTATTTTTTAAAGGTTTATGAACAACAAGATGATTTTAGATGATCTATTTTTTCCATGGCCCGGTTAATGAAGCCACTGAGGTATTCGAGGGTTTTTTCTTCTAAACAATAACAGATGGCTGTACCACTAATCCGACCTTTAATCAATCCAGCTTCTTTGAGTTCGCGAAGATGTTGTGACACAGTGGCCTGGGCAAGAGGTAATTTTTCTACGATATCCCCGCAAATGCAGGATGGACTTTTAAGCAATAGTTCCAAAATGGCGATACGAGCAGGGTGCCCCATGGCTTTACTGATGGCGGCCAGTCTTAATTGTTTATCGCTGAAGGAATCGGTTTTAGTAGCGCCCATTTTATTTATAGATATATTGCAATATTGCGATAAAGTTTAGATTAAATACTTTTTCCTCCAACATTTTTTTCAAAGGTCCCTATTGGCTCAGTTCTTGTTTGAGAAAACGACCGGTCAGACTTCTTTTATGTTTAGCCACTTCTTCAGGGGTACCTGTCGCCACAATTTCTCCGCCTCCACTGCCACCTTCCGGTCCTAAATCAATCAGGTAATCGCACGATTTTATCACATCCATATTATGTTCAATCACCAGCACTGAATTACCGCGTTCCACCAGTTTATGTAAAACCTGCAACAACATATTCACATCTTGAAAATGAAGTCCGGTGGTTGGTTCATCCAGGATATAAAATGTTTTTCCGGTGTCTTTTTTAGCCAATTCCGTAGCCAGTTTCACCCGTTGGGCTTCACCGCCGCTCAGGGTTACTGCACTCTGTCCCAAGGTAATATATCCCAGCCCAACATCCTCAAGGGTTTTGATTTTACGATAGAGTGAGGGCATTGCTTTAAAAAATTCAGAGGCTTCACTCACCGTCATTTCAAGTACATCAGCAATCGATTTTCCACGGTATTTAATCTCCAATGTTTCGCGGTTAAATCGTTTTCCATTGCAACGTTCACAATGCACGTGTACATCCGGCAAAAAGTTCATTTCAATGGTTTTTACACCGGCACCTTCGCAGGTTTCACATCGCCCGCCTTTCACATTAAATGAAAATCGCCCTGGTTTATAGCCCCGGATTTTGGCTTCGGGAATGATGGCAAATAACTGTCTCACATCATTAAAAAATCCGCAATAGGTAGCCGGGTTACTACGTGGTGTACGTCCAATAGGTGATTGGTCAATCTCTATCACTTTATCGATATGTTCCAGGCCTTTGATACTTTTGTATGGCAATGCCTGTGGTTTGCTGTGATACACATGATGGGCCAGTATCGGATAAAAAGTTTCAGTAATCAAGGTCGATTTCCCACTGCCCGAAACACCGGTAACTCCAATTAAAATACCTAATGGAAACTGCACATCCACATTCTTCAGGTTATTCCCACTTGCCCCTTTCAGGATCAATGTTTGTCCATTTCCGCTGCGCCTTTTTTCCGGAAGTTCTATCCGCAATCGTCCACTCAAATATCCTGCTGTAGGCGTTTTTTGTTTGATAAATTTTTGGGGGTTACCCTCGCTCACAATATGTCCGCCATGTCGTCCTGCACCCGGCCCAATATCAATCAAGTGATCAGCCTGCAACATAATGTCTTTGTCGTGCTCAACCACAATCACCGTATTGCCCACATCCCTCAGTTCCTGTAAGGCCCGAATGAGTTTCTCATTATCACGTTGGTGCAATCCAATACTGGGCTCATCCAATATATAGGTGATGCCTTTAAGTTTACTTCCTATTTGCGTAGCCAGGCGTATTCGCTGACTCTCACCGCCGCTCAATGATCTTGAAGTTCGATTCAGGGTCAGGTAATCAAGTCCTACCTGCAGCAAAAAGTCAATTCGTTCATTGATCTCTTTCACAATCTCCCTCGCAATCATTTGTTGTTTTTTGTTTAGCCGTTTTTCAATGCCTTTAAACCATTGTCTTAATTCATTCAGGTTAAACTGGTTTAATTCCGAAATGTTTTTTTCATCTATTTTAAACCATAAACTTTCCTTGCGCAATCTGCTGCCATCGCATACCGGGCAATCGCGAATAATCATAAATTTTTCGGCCCATTGTTTTACATAATCACTTCCGGTATCATGAAACCAGCGAATCACCATATTCACGATGCCTTCAAACTGACTCTGATACACCTGAGTGCCTTCATCAAATTCAACATCCAATTCCAGCCTTTCTGTTTCACTGCCATACAATAACATGTTCATGGCTTTCGCAGGAATCTGCTGTATCGGTTTATGAATATCAAATTTGTATTTACCGGCTAATGCTTTCACCTGCGAAAAGGTATGGGTATCACGGGCAAGTCCCAAAGGCGCAATGCCCCCGTCTGCAATACTCATGGTTTTGTCTGGCACCACCGCATCAAGGTCTATCTGAAACACGGTTCCCAGCCCTTTGCAATGCGGGCAGGCGCCATACGGCGAATTAAAAGAGAAGGCATTGGGCGAAGGTTCATCATAGGATATGCCGGTATCTGCACACATCAATTGTTTACTCAATAGTTGAAATTGATCCGGCTTGTCGTGGTTCACCACCAACACCTGGTCTTTCCCTAATTTCAAAGCCATTTGTAAACTTTCAATGATGCGAAGTTTGGAAGCGGGTTCTGCCGTCAATCGGTCAATCACGATTTCAATATCATGAATTTTATAACGGTCTACTTGCATCTTTTCTTTCAGCTCCATCAGTTCCCCATCCACCCGCACACGCAAATAACCTTGTTTGCGAAATTGTTCAAACAACTCGCGGTAATGTCCCTTTCGCCCTTTTACGATCGGGGCCAGTAATACAATCCGTTTATTTTTAAAATGACTTAAAATATGTTCCACCATCTCCTCTTCGGAGTAACGAACCATTTTTTTGCCGGTATTATAACTGTAAGCTTCTCCGGCACGGGCAAATAACAATCGTAAAAAATCATAAATTTCCGTCACGGTTCCCACCGTTGATCGCGGACTTTTATTGGTGGTTTTTTGTTCAATGGCAACAACCGGCGACAGTCCATCTATTTTATCCACATCCGGCCTTTCCATACTGCCCACAAACTGACGTGCATAGGCCGAAAAACTTTCCATATATCTCCGCTGTCCTTCCGCATGAATGGTATCAAAAGCCAACGACGATTTACCACTCCCACTGATTCCTGTTATCACCGTTAGTTTGTTCTTGGGTATTTGTACATCAATGTTTTTTAAATTATGTTCCCGCGCACCGGTAACCTCTATAAATTGACTCATCCGTGTAAAATTACATCGCTAACCCTGAGCCGCAAAGTTATAATAACGGCTTTCAATCATTTGGCAGGATCGTCCATCTGCACACGTTGTTTCTCCCCACCTGCTGTTCGCTTATACGCGCCGTTGATCCCCGCTGCCAAAGGGTTATTCCCTTCACGGCGGGTATCGCTGCCATCAGGCCTGAATGGATGCCCGGGTATCGCTTTCATGCAGGTACTCACATTTTTACGCCTAACTTCGTCATTTAAAATATGGCAGAGAATTGCTGCCTGATTTTTGTTTTGTATCATTTGGTTCACATCATCATTAAACCCCTTTATATGAAGAAGACCCTTCTCCATCCCATACTTGTAGCAACCACCCTAACGCTGATTGCGTTCTATTGGTCGGCTTGTATTAAATCCGGACCTACCGAAGTGGTGGGATTCAAACCCGTTTACGCCGATCCGGCCACTATTCGGGATATTAGTAACGGTCCTGCGCGAACCATTGTGAATGGCGGCAAAATTTACGCGTATAAAAATTGGGCCTTTCAAATCGAAAACGGCGAAGGCATTCATGTCATGGACATGAGTCAACCCAATCAACCCGTCAAACTGGGTTTTATCAAAATTCATGGTTGCAGCGAAATCTCCATTCAAAACGATGTGCTTTACAGCGATAATGACCGCGATTTAGTATGTATCAACATTTCACAGTATCCGAGCATTAGTTTGAGTTCCCGCATCGAAAAAATTTTCCCGGGCGTGAGTCAGGAAATTCCACCTTATGCCGGCGTTTATTTTGAATGTGTGGATCCCTCAAAAGGGCAGGTCATCGGCTGGACCGAAGTGTTATTAACCAACCCAAAATGTAAACGATAATGAAAAACAAATACCTGATCTTCATTTTCGCGGCTATCCTGTTTGCAGCAGCCTGTTCAAAAAATAGCAGCAATACGGGTGCTCCGCCCAGCACAGGGCAAGGTGGTTCTTTAGCACGTTTTACCATCATGGGCACCCGCTTATATACCGTTGATGGCGCGTACTTGCATGTATTCGATATCAGTAATAATGCCCAGCCGCAATACAAAAACAAAGTATATGTGGGTTGGGCTATTGAAGCCATATTTCCATTCAAAGGAAAATTATTCATTGCCTCCAATACAGCCATGTATATTTATAATACCAATAACCCGGATTTGCCTGCCATGGAAAGTTATGTTCAGCATCTGACGGGTTGCGATCCGGTAGTGGCGAATGATAGTGTCGCGTTTCTCACTATCCATGGCGGGAATCGATGTGGCTCATCCATCAACCAATTGCAGGTGTATGATATCCGCAATATTGCTTTTCCGACATTGATTCAAACGATTCCAATGACACGCCCCATGGGTTTAGGCCTCAAGGACTCCGTATTATTCGTTTGTGATAATACTTCCGGAATGCGGGTGATGAATGTAAAAAATCCGCATCAGGTGCAGGAAATGTATCGTGTAACAACAGAAACATTTATCGATGTGATCCCGATGGACTCCATCATGCTTTGTATGATGCCAAACGGTGTAGCATTTTACAACATTACGAACCTGAATCAAATTCAGAAATTAGGTGAGGTTAAGAATTAGCGTTATTCAGGGTATCGTTTTTCGGGTAACGGTAAATACGTTCCTTTTTCTATTGGTGTACATGCATGCTGAAGCCCAGCGTACCATGCGTATTTTACCAACATTGACTTATGCCGAATGGTCCCTTAAAACACCCCTTACATCTCTTTTAAACACCGATCAGCACCTGACATTGGCTCTTGAGGCCAGACCACATCCTCATGTAGGTTTTCAATTCGCACTCGGATATATTTTTAATAGCATCAAGCTCAATGAATCTTATGCTTTATTATCTGTTTCCGGAATCAGAACCAGTTTAGAAGCCCGTTATTACGACAAAAGCTTTTACCGCAATAATTGGATGCGCTATTTGGGCGTACAATGGATGTTTAAGCATGTGGAGAAACGCCTGGAATCATACGAAAGCGTCGGAAATTACCGCATGCTGAAAACAACAGACTTACGTAAACAAGCTTTTTCATTTGCTCTCATAGGAGGTTGGCAAAAAAGCAAAGGTGTTCTGCCGGTCGATTTTACCTTGGGCATTGGTCTGCGACATAAATGGCTGGATATTCATCCGGAAATAGAACGAAGCTCGCGTCAGTATCCGGCCCGTGTTTTTGGCGAACTACTTTCGGGGTATTACCCCCATGTGGTGGCCGGAATCAATCTGCAATTACACCTCAGTCGACCGATTCAACGCCAAATTGTGGAAAAGATCAGTCCGGAAGGGTAAAAAGGGAGAAATAACAAATGATTTCAGCCCTTTTCAACAAAAAAATCTTGTTTTTATCATTATATGGATTACTTTTGCAGTCCTAAAAAATTAAGGTAGCATGCCTACAATACAACAACTCGTTAGAAAAGGAAGAACTATTATTCGTGCAAAATCCAAGTCACGTGCCCTCGATGCTTGCCCGCAACGTCGTGGAGTATGTACTCGTGTGTATACGACTACCCCTAAGAAGCCTAACTCAGCGCTTCGTAAGGTGGCCAAAGTGCGTTTAACCAATAAAATTGAAGTCATTGCCTACATTCCGGGTGAAGGTCACAACTTGCAGGAACACTCCATCGTATTGATTCGTGGCGGTCGTGTGAAGGATCTTCCGGGTGTGCGTTATCATATCGTTCGTGGTAGTTTGGATACGGCTGGTGTAAAAGACCGTAAACAAAGCCGTAGTAAATATGGTACCAAGCGCGAAAAAGTAAAAAAATAATTTAAAGGCGTTCTGATCAGAGTAAAGTGGTAATACTTGAAGAAAATCTGGTCATGAATCCATTCAATAAAAATTACAACAACAAACAATGAGAAAACAACAAGCAAAAAAAATTCCTTTAGCACCAGATCCGAAATTCGGAGATATTTTGGTGACCCGTTTTGTAAACTGCATGATGTGGGGAGGTAAAAAAAGTACTGCCCTGACTATTTTTTATGATGCTTTGGAAAAAGTAGAAAAAAATACCAGCGAAGCTGGATATGATGTTTGGAAACGTGCTATGGCCAACGTAACCCCTTCTGTAGAGGTGCGCAGTCGTCGTATCGGTGGTGCCACATTCCAAATTCCTTCTGAAGTTCGCCCTGATCGTAAAATTTCTCTCACCATCAAATGGATGATTCGTTATTCACGTGAGCGTAATGGTAAAACAATGGCCGACAAACTGTCAAACGAAATTATCGCAGCTTCTAAAGGTGAAGGTAACTCAGTGAAGAAAAAAGATGATACACATCGTATGGCAGAAGCCAATAAGGCATTTGCTCACTTCCGTGTATAATGTGAAACATAATTAGAAAAAGCCACTCTTAATAGGGTGGCTTTTTTGTTACTAGCATAATTCGTGAAATTGAACCCTGATTTTTATTAGTCTTTTTGGTTGAGAAAAAATTTGGGTTTAAAAGGCAGAAGAAACTTGGTCGAAACTTGAGCATCGGGGAAGAAAATCGTGCAACTGCAAAATTTGGTTTTAAATAATAACGATCAAAGAATCAGTTTCCGAACTCCGGCAAAACTCATTGGAATTATCCCGGTTTGATTCCGCTCTTCGGGTTTAAGGATTGTCGTCAAATTATTGAGGAACTTATTCCCCTCACACCAACTTCGAATAAGGCGTTTTGTTGTCGTGGTAAAAAAGAAAGGTCCAGTTTTCTTCTCGGCCCTGTTGAGCGAATTGTTGACGGAGTTCCATGGCCCGTTGTCCATCATAATCATACTTCGCCACATATTTGGTTTTGAGCTGTTTGAGCTGGGGTGCATTATCGCCTCCGAAAAAGACCGTTTCATTCCCTTCATGAATCCAAATGGCAATATGATAAGGGCAATGTCCACCCAATGTTTCATAACGAATATCCGTATCGATTTGTCCTTTTTCGCCCAGCCATTCTGTTTGAGGGGCATGCCTTAAAATATCAAAATCTTCCGGATGGTATGAAGGTATCCCTTTTCTTAAACCTTCGTCAAATTCCAATGCACTGATAAAATATCGGGCATTCGGAAAGGCAAGACTTTTAATGCCTAATTCATTTTCAAAACAAAGCCCTCCTGAATGATCTTTATGTAAATGCGATTGGATTACATGGGTGACTTGTTCGGGACGAAATCCGGCTTCATGGATATTTTCAAAAATTTGCCATTCCCCACTTTTACCCCGAAAGCCTAATCCGCTATCCAGGAGAATTAGGTGTCGTGCAGTTTGTATTAAAAATGGTTGAATTTCTACCAATAACGATCCTATAGGCCGTTCGTTTAATTGATCATTGGCCAGGTCGAATGGAACCATGATTTTGTCGTGGCCAATGGTAAAAACACCTTCTGAAAGTGGAAATATTTTCATGCTGTTGATTTAACGCAGGACCATTTGTCGGTCTGCATCCAGGCGAATAAGGATAAAAATGAGTATCGAAAATGTCATCAGTGAAGTACCGCCATAACTCACCAAAGGTAGTGGAATGCCGATGACAGGCGCAAGGCCAATCGTCATTCCTATATTGATCACCATGTGAAAAAACAAAATGCCGGCTACACAATAAGCATACACCCGGCTAAACTGCGATCGCTGTCGCTCAGCCACATGCACAATTCGTAACAAAAATAAGCTGTATATTAAAATCAGCAGGCTGGAACCCCAAAAGCCAAATTGTTCAGCAACCGTGCAAAAGATAAAATCGGTTCTTTGTTCCGGTACCCAATTATACTGGGTTTGGGTACCATTCAGATATCCTTTGCCAAGAAATCCGCCCGATGCAATGGCTATTTTTGATTGACTCACATTGTAGTCTGAAGTACCGGTTCGTACTTTTTCGCCCGATTTTTTTATTTTAATGTATGCTTCCGGAACTTCCTGTCCCAGTAAAGAATAAATCCGGTCGATATGATGTGCCTGTAATACATTTTTAAAGGCAAATGGAACAATCACCTGCGAAAACATCACCCCAACAAACCAGATACCTGCCACCAGAAAAAGTATTTCTTTGTTGCGCCTCAGTCGTTTTCGTTGTAAATAAAGCAGCACGATGGCCAATACACTCAAGATGATGAATAAAATATCTTTCGGTATGAGTAGTGTAGCAAGGGTAAGGGCAATGACCGAAAATCCTACAACCAACACAATATTCGGAAGTCCTTCGCGATACATTGCCAGAAAAAATGAGAAGTATACTAGTGCCAGGCCGGTTTCATTTTGCAATAAAATAATCACTGCAGGAAATAATGCCAGACCGGCACACATCAAACGATGTTTCATGGTTTGGAAATTCACTTCCTGTAATGACAAAAATTTGGCAATCGTCAATGAGGTAAATAATTTCATGAGTTCACCAGGCTGAAATGTAAAAAAGCCCAAGTTCAACCAGGAGTGCGACCCTTTTACTCCTTTCCCTAAAGGCGTTAGCGCGAGTAGTAGAAAAATAACACCCACTAAATAAGCCAAAAACGGAATGGAGGTAAAAAACTTACTATCCATCACCAGTATCACAAATGCGAGAAATAAGGAAACCCCAAAAAACACCAACTGCTTCCAGTAGTTTTTATCGCTCATGATAAAACTGATATCTGTATCACGATGTTCGACCGAATAAATCGACAAAATACCGATCAGGGCTAGCAAGACGTATAACATCACCAGCGACCAATCGATGCGCTCGACATAGGATTGTTGTTTTTTGTAACTCACGGTTTTTTAGAATAATAACGTCGAAAATAATAGGCAGCTTTCAGGGAATCTTTTTTACGCTGAACACTGTCTTTTTGAATTTGTAAAATATTTAAACTGTCTTTCGACATATTTTTCATACGATCTCTTTCTCGGGCTTCTGCTTTTTCAATCGAATCTAAGATATACGTATAGTTCGGAATGATTTTAGCATCTTTCATTTTCTTCACCAAAAACTGTCGTTTTGGAGAAATAGAATCTTTTAAATACTGTTCAATCATCAAGCTGGCAATAGGACCTGCCCAAGTGGCTCCATACCCCGAATTTTCGATAGCTACCGCAACGGCGATTTTTGGATTTTCGCGGGGGGCAAAGGCCACGAACATAGAGTGATTTTGTAATTTAATACGTTTGCCCCCAATAATCCTTTCATTTTGTGCGGTTCCCGTTTTGGCACAAACCACGATATCGGCCATTCTTGCGATTCGGGCAGTACCAAAATCAACTACGCCTTGCATACCTCCAATCACATATTGATAGGCCGAATCGGTAATATTGGCCACCTGATGTTTCTGTAAAAAAGGTTTGAGTTTTTCGTGGGTACTGTCGCCCCCAATTGATTTTACAAAATGTGGAATAAAATAATGCCCTTTATTGGCGATGATGCACATGGAGTTCGCCATTTGCAAGGGAGTCATCAGTACTTCACCTTGTCCCATTCCGATGATACTCATGTTGCAAGAGTTCCAGTTCCCATTGTACGTGCGATTAAAATAATTGGAATCCGGAATATTGCCCCCTTTCTCGTTGGGAATATCAATACCAATCGGATGTCCCAATCCAAACTCGTTCATGTATTGATGCCAGCGTTGCAGGCCCACGTGAACATTTCCGTGTTTGGGGGCATCGATGGCCAGGCGAAAAATATGACAAAAATAGGAGTTGCAGGAATAGGCAATGGCATAGGCCAGATTTCTCGCATGCCCGCCACCGCTATGGGTACAACCAATTCTGCGACCACAGGCGTAATACCCACCCCCACAACCATATCCAAAGCTGGGTGTAATTACCCCTTCGTCCAAGGCGACCAGCGCGGTAATTGGTTTAAAGGTAGAACCAGGAGGATACACCGCTTGAATGGGACGGTTAAACAGGGGTTTCGTGGCATCCATAAGGAGTTTGCCAAGGTTTTTCCCTTTGGAAGCACCTGTTAATAAGCTGGGGTCATAAGTCGGACCACTGGCGAACGCAAGGATACCACCGGTTTGCGGATCAATCGCTACGGCACTGCCCAGCTTGTTGGACATCATATCCTCGGTGAGTTTCTGCAATTTGGCATCAATAAATAATTCCAGCGATTGCCCGGGTGTGGCCATGGAGTCGAGTGAGCCTTCTTTGTAAGGTCCTTGAATACGCTGTTTCACATCGCGTAGCAAGTATTGTACACCAGGCCGGCCTCTTAATACATCCTCATAAAAATTTTCAATGCCGGTAATGCCGATATAATCGCCTTTTTGATATTCGGCAAATTTTTCCTTCTTGAGCTGTGATTCAGAAATTTCGTTGATATAACCCATGAAGCTGGCGCCACAATTCTCGGTAAAACTTCGTTCGGAATGTTCTACCAATTCTACTCCCGTGAATTCATAGATGTTTTCTTGAAGACGGGCAACTGCAACAGGTGAAAGGTTCCTGAACAAAGCCAGGTTTTTTTGATTCCAACCATATTTATTGACCATGCGTTTAAATTGGGTATTGAATTCCGAAACAGGGACATTCAACATTTTGCATAAAAATAGGGTATCAAAATCCTTGGTTATTTTACGGGGTTCTACCACCAGGTCATATACAATATTGTTGTTCATGATCACCCGATGATTGCGGTCGTAAATAATTCCTCGGGGAGGATAAATCTTTTTGATATAAACAGCCTGACCAATCGCAGCCTGTTTGTAACCTCCCACGTCGAAAACCTGCAAAAACAGGAGCCTGATGACGATTACCAGAGGAATTACCACAAAAAGAATACGGATATAATTACTTCTGTTTTGGGTATAATCAGCCATGAAGGATAGGAGGGAATTTGCACAAATGTAAAGGGTGACGATATCACAAAAAAGGGAATCTTATAAAGAATTTTTCAACGCTGAACGGTGATGCTTTCTGTCAGAATGGAAAGGCTGTAAGTCTATTAAAGGACAGCTTGTATGGCCCTTAGGCCAATTTGTCACAGATGAGGGGCATGGCATAGTGTTTGAATCTGCATGCTCAAAATACTTTATTATGCAAAAAGGACAAATTCGAGTTCAGACTGAGAATATTTTTCCCATCATTAAAAAATTTCTTTACAGCGATCATGAAATTTTTCTGCGCGAATTAATCAGTAATGCCGTTGATGCGACCAATAAACTCAAAACTCTTGCTTCTGTAGGGGAGATGAAGGAAGATTTGGGTGAACCCCGTATTGAAATTCTGCTGGATAAAGAAAAAAAGACCATCACGGTTCGCGATCAGGGGATTGGAATGACCCGTGAAGAGCTGGACCAATATATCAATCAGGTGGCATTTAGCAGTGCAGAGGCCTTTTTAGACAAATACAAAGGGCAATCCGAAAATGCGCAAATCATCGGGCATTTTGGGCTGGGATTCTATTCCTCGTTTATGGTGAGCGATCAGGTAGAAATTCAAACTTTATCCTGGAAAGGTGGAGCTGCTACCCAATGGACCTGCGATGGAAGTCCTGAGTTCACGATAGATGATTCAGAAAAAACGACTCGAGGTACCGATATCATCATGCATGTAAATGAGGAGAGTGCTGAATTTTTAGATGCTTACCGAATCAAAAGTATTCTCAAAAAGTTCTGTGCATTTTTGCCGGTCCCAATATTTTTCGAAGAAGAACAAATCAATAATACCCATCCTGCCTGGACTAAAAAGCCCAGCGAATTGAGTGATGAGGACTACCAGAGTTTTTATAAAGAACTTTATCCTTTTAGTGAAGCGCCATTATTCTGGATTCATCTGAATGTAGATTATCCTTTTAATCTCACCGGTATTTTGTATTTCCCAAGTATTAAAAACAATTACGAAATACAGAAAGATAAAATCAATCTCTACTCCAATCAGGTCTATGTGACCGATGAGGTAAAAGATATAGTTCCTGAATTTTTGATGTTGCTGCATGGGGTGATTGATAGTCCGGATATTCCGCTCAATGTGAGTCGAAGTTATCTGCAGGGCGATCCGAATGTGAAGAAAATCAATGCCCACATCACCAAAAAAGTGGCCGACAAACTGGATGAATTATTCAAAGCCGATCGTTCCGTTTTTGAAGAAAAATGGCACCATGTGGATTTGTTTGTGAAATATGGTATGATGACCGATGATAAATTCTTAGATCGGGCAAAACCATTTTTCCTGTTGAAAGAAGTGTTGAGTAACAAACATTTTACGCTGGAAGAATATAAAGAAGCCACCAAGGCGACACAGGTCAATAAAGAAGGGAAACATATTCTGCTGTACGCCACTGATCCGGTAAAACAAAATAGTTTTATCAAAGATGCACTGGCCAAAGGCTATGTAGTGGTGATGATGGAAACATTGGTCGACAATGCTTTTATTAATACCATGGAAACCAAATGGGAAAATACTGTATTTACAAGGGTGGATTCAGATATTGCCGATAACCTCATTGATAAGAGCGAACAACAACATGTGGCATTAACAGAAGATGAGCAGAAAAAACTGACGGATTGGTATACCACATTGGTGAATAATCCCGGATTAAAAATTGAATGTCGTGGCCTCAGCACTGATGCACAACCTGCTATCATTACCCGCCCTGAAATGTCAAGAAGGATGAAAGATATGGCTTCGGTAAATCCGCAAATGAGTTGGTATGCAAATATGCCGGACGAATTGATATTAACGTATAACGGAAATCATCCCATTTATCAGACATTACTCAAGGAAGAAAATGATGAAGTACGTGAAAGTAAATTAAAAAATCTCGCCGATTTGGCCATGCTTTCTCAGGGATTGCTGAATGGAGAAGCCTTGACCGCCTTTGTAGAACGAAGTGTTGGATTGATGCAAGCACAGGAAGCGTAATCGTATGCCTGAATGGATAAATATTTTACCAAAAGACGGGGAGGTCTATTACCTTCCCGATTTTTTTTCTAAACTAGAATCGGAAAAATTATTTACTGTTTTATTGAATGAAATAGAATGGCAACAGGATGAAGTGATGATGTTTGGCAAGCGAATAGTCACACAACGAAGAATGGCCTGGCACGGTGATCAAGGCAAGCCATATCGTTACAGCGGAATACTTCGTGCTCCTAAACCATGGACCGGGACTTTGCAGGAAATTCAACATTTCATCAATACCACTTTCCAAACTTCGTTGAATGCTTGTTTGTTAAATTTGTATCGCAACGGCGAAGAGGGGATGGGGTGGCATAGTGATGATGAACCCGAATTGGGTAAGGAGCCAATTATTGCCTCATTGAGCTTGGGTGCCGAAAGAGCATTCGATTTTAAACACAAAGATTCAGAATACAAACAACGGATTTATTTACAAAACGGGAGTTTATTGCTGATGAAAGGGGCCACACAAAAGCACTGGAAACATGCTTTGCCTAAATCGAAAAAAGTGCTGGCTCCAAGAATAAATTTAACCTTCCGTGAAATACATCCTGGATGATTTTGTTGACGGAAAATAGATACATTACATTTATCAAAATTCTCCCGGATGAAAAAATTAATTCTCTTTTTTGGAATGGGATTCTTGCTAATTTCTTTCCCTGCACAAGCACAGCAGGGAAGTCAGGCCCATCAGGAAGTTGCTGCTGTTTTAGATAGTTTGAATGTACGTGCTGCACGTGCAGATTATAAAGCCTATTTCGAATTGTATGCTGAAGACGCCATCTTTATGGGTACCGATGCTACGGAGCGTTGGACAAAATCGGCATTTGCTGCTTGGAGTAAAAAATATTTTGATCGGGGTAAGGCCTGGTCATTCAAAGCGCTGCAACGACAAATTTATTTTAGTCAGGATGGGCGTATGGCCTGGTTCGACGAATTACTGGATACCCAAATGAAGATATGTCGTGGATCTGGTGTTTTACGCAAAGATGGTAAACAATGGAGAATCGTGCAGTATACATTATCAACCACTGTGCCGAATACGGTCGTTGATCAGGTAACCGAAATAAAACGACACGAAGAGGATTCGCTCATACAGGTGTTGCGAAAAAGTCGTGATTAAATGGCCGTAAGTTAATGGATTTTGAAACCTATGCCCGCAGGTTTAAAACCAATTAGACATTTGAATACACCCTTGTGCTTCGCTTCAATTGAATAAGTACCAACATCTTTTTAAATGACGGAATGCGGATACCGGATTCGCTTAATTCTGATTTAGGTATCTGATGTCTGCGGGGGCATCCGTTTTAACTACCTGAACAATTTATATATTATCAGCATTTCCGATAGGCTTTGAAGCTTTAAAACAGGAATTTTGAATAAAACGAAATTATGAGCAGATTATTCATGTCCATTTTATCGATCTTACTCCTTGGAAGTTGTACTGTAATCAGACCGGGAGAAGCCGGCATCAAACAGCGATTGGGTAAGATGTCAAATCGTGTATCAACACAAGGAACTGTGGTCTACAATCCTTTTACAAGTAGAGTGATTAAAGCATCGATTCAAACCACCAATCTTGAACTTTCGTTGAGCTTACCCAGTAAAGAGGGCTTGAGTATTACCTCTCAAATTTCGATCTTGTACAGATTAAGTAAAGATAAATTACCCGCGTTAATCAATTCTATCGGACTTGATTATGAACCAATCATTTCGAATGTGTTTCGATCTGCTTCGGCCGACGTTTGCTCGAAATTTTATGCAAAAGACATGCATTCAGGGATGCGTGCAGATATAGAAAAAGCGATTCAATTAAAGATGGCAGAAACCATAGAGGCACAGGGGATCATAGTAGAATCTGTGTTAATGAAAAGCATTCAATTACCTCCCGGATTGGCTAGCTCTATCGAACAAAAACTTCAGGCAGAACAAGATGCCATGCGAATGGAGTTTGTTCTGCAACAAGCAAAGCTCGAAGCTGAGCGTAATATCATTCAGGCAAAAGGTACCCGGGATGCTCAAATCATATTGTCAGAAGGTCTCACGAATCAAATCATTCAAATACGAAGTATCGAAGCATTTACTGAACTTTCGAAATCTCCCAATGCCAAAATAATTATCACGGATGGTAAGGCACCCTTTTTAATTGAATAACTGAATCATATACGTTGTATTCTCCTGAGGCTAAATGCACCTTTCAGGTATTGTATACATGATGCAATCATCTTATTGATCACTGATTGGAATGAATTCAAGCATTTTCGGTGGACATGGATTATTTGTTGTCTTCATTTGGTTAAATGCGGCATCACAATTATTCAATCGTTTAATCATCCTCTACTGACGAATCTGTATTTATCAAAATCTCGAGTTTTTGAAGCACATCCTTGGTAGATTCTTCCATCGTCGTTACCACTTTCTGTGGTGTACGGCACCCGGCTTCAATCGGGCTGAAAGGGTTGTTTGCTTGTAAAGTTTTCCAACTTAATGCTCATGTCAATTGGTTAATCGACCGATTCTTACATTCGTAAAATCAGCCAGAACCTATGATTTGACTCGGCACGAGATACATGGGCGATAGTCGCACAATCGGAAGTCCATTATTCCTTTCGGTATGATCCTTTGTTGTACGTTAATTCGCATAAAACAAATAATGTGCATTGGAATACGGTTAGTCTATTTCTTGCTGTTCTTTCATCATTCCTCGACTTGCTTTATCTTCGCTCATTCCATGCGTATTCTGCTTAGTACACTCAATTCCAAATATATTCATAGTAATCTGGCTATTCGTTTATTGTATGCCTTGAATCGTGATATGGAAGGGCTGGATTGGAAGGAATTTACCATCAAGGAAGACCGCGATGAAATTGCTACCTATTGTTCCAATTATGATGTTGTCGCGTTTAGTTGTTATATCTGGAATATTACGCAAACGCTGGATGTTTGTCAACGTTTAAAAGCGCTGCATCCCGCAGTGAAAATTTTACTCGGTGGCCCTGAGGTGAGTTATGAATATGAATCCGTCATTGCTCGACAAGAGGTGGATTATATTGTGGTGGGTGAAGGGGAGGCGGTATTTCGTAATTTTCTCTTACGTTATCCGGAAGTTCATGGTATTCCGGGTTTGGTTAGTAAAAATAATCATCAAATTATTTATCTGCCCAATCCCAACACGTTTCCGATGGAATCCTTAAACGATATCAATCCCTATCAGGATGACCCTCCGGAAGAACTCGGAAATAAAGTTCTGTACGTAGAAACTTCAAGAGGTTGTCCCTATAAATGTGGATTCTGTTTGGCGAGTTTAGACAATAAAGTGCGCTACCTGAATATGGATCGGATTAAATCCAATTTGTTATTTCTGATGGAGCATGGGCGTACCATTAAGTTTTTGGATAGAACGTTTAATGTCAAAAAAGATTTTACCCTCGAAATCTTCCAATTTATTTTAGATCATCATCGACCTGGCAATGTTTTTCAATTCGAAATTACAGCGGATATTCTGCACCCTGAGATCATTTCCTTCATTCAACAAAAAGTACCAGCAAATTTATTTCGCTTCGAAATTGGCATACAGACCGTCAATCAACAAGCGAATCTGGAGGTGAGCCGTAAACAAAATTTTTCTAAAACCCGATCCATCATCGAACAGGTGAGGAATCATGTCGTGTTGCACCTCGATTTAATTGTCGGACTGCCTCTGGATTATCTCAAGGATATTAAATTTAGTTTTGAAGAAGTCTTTCAATTATTTCCACCTGAATTACAACTTGGATTTTTGAAGTTTTTAAAAGGTACGCCTGTTCGCGAACGTTACGAGGAATATAACTATCTCTTCGATCCGGAGCCACCTTATCAAATCATCGAAAGTAAATACCTCACTCGGGATGAACTGAATCGCATCAGTCGGCTTGAATTTGCTTTGGAGGCCTATTGGAATAAAAAAAGACTTCCACTCACCTTGCGTTATGTCACCCAACATGGCAGCATTTTTGATTTTCTGATGGGTTTGGGTATGGCCTTTTCCAATCAGGCAGATGAACATCGGCATACTTTGTTAGAACTCTTTGACGTCGCCCATCAATTTATTCAAACGCATTATAAAGACGATCTCATTTTGCAGGAGATATTTGCAGTTGATTATTATTTGTACGCAAAAATCAAGCCTGGTGCGCGCTACCTGCCTGAGTGGCCGAGTAAGGAAAAATTCGTATTACTCGAACAACTTCATTTACCCCATCATCAAAAGCGGTATATGCTTTGCGACTTGCATTTTGATTTAAAATGTTTTATAACTCAGCATCAAATTCTGGAAAAAACCGATACGCTTCTGATTGAATATACTGGAAAAGATCTTCCTAAATTGATTGCTCTGCCATCTGTAGTTTTATTGCAAAAGTAAGCAGGGGTAACTGAATAACTCAGAAATGCTGTAGATTCAAGGCGCGGGTAATGAAGCTGTATTAATATACTGCGATTTGCCCGCAACTCAGAAGATGCAGTATTTCTGAGTTGCGAAAAATTTTGAATCTCAAATGAACGCTATTTGGCAATATGCCTTAAACCCAGATTTTGCAGTTGGGCTGCAAAATCTGCCCACAGGGCCGAATCAAGCCATTTTATGGCTTTTCGGGGTTAACCCTGACAAATTTTCAAGGAAAATTTCGTCAGCCAAAGGCAAATTTTGCTACTGCAAAATTTGGGTTAAAAAAGTATGCATAAACGATTATAAAATTTCGCTTGAATGACCATCACCACTTATTTTGAGCGTTATTCAGAAGCCCCTAAGTAGTCAATTTGTTTGACATGTATCATCTGATTATAAGCCCTTACCTCATTCGATTTTAGTTTTTCATAGTCGAGAAGTGCCTGATCTGCCAGAAGTTTAAGGTCTTCCCAGGCTTCGATACTCTGTGCTGTAGGCGCAGTATGTTGATTCACCGCATCAAACAAACCACTGAGTTTATCGTTAATACGAATCGGATAATTTAAAACATCTTGTCCGCTTTTAGCTTTTGTTTGATGAAGTCTTTCTTCAATTTGTGTGGTCTTTTTGACGAGGTCTTTACCCAGGCTATCCAATTCTGCAGGGTATGAATCTTTTAACTGGTCTTTGAGGTTGTTGATGTCTGCTCTTAATTTTCGTATTTGTTTGACAGTATTCTGAACAGCTTCAAATTTATCCCTGATTTTCGTCAACATCTCATACTGTGCCTGGTAGTCGGTTTCAGTAATCTGATAATTGGGATCCTTAGCAATCCGAAATGAAAGCACCGTGCTATCCTGATTGATGCGAAAACTGGCTTTGTAATTTCCCGGTGGTACTTTATAATTGCCGATATTGCCATTCCACAAAACCATACCATCTATTTTTTCACAACCCTTTACCTGATGATTCCATTGAAGGATATTCATGCCTTTTTCTAATTTAATTTGATCGTCTTTTTCCGAAGCCGTGGTACTAAACACACGAATTTCTTTTCCGGATTCATCCATGATGCGCAATGTGACGCGACTGCTATCCTGCCATTCGGGAATCCAGGTATGAAAAATGGTTCCATAATAAGGGTTTTCTCCCTCGTTGTCGGGATTGTTTTTTCGATAACCATCCATGCGATAGGATAGGGCAGGTTGAAAAATTTTCCATTCGTTTTTGTCGTTTGTTTTATGGAATTGGTGCAAGGTATTCAGTTGATCCAATATCCAAAAACTACGACCTTGTGTTGCCACTATGAGGTCATCATTTTTGATACACAAATCGGTGATCGGAACCAAAGGAAGATTGAGTTGTAAAGGCAGCCATTGTTTACCGGCATCAAATGAAACATATAAACCCTGCTCCGTACCACAATACAAGGTGCCCTTGTGATTTGGATCTGCCCTTAAACATCGGGTAAAGTGGGTAGAAGGGATGCCTTCGCTGATTTCTTCCCAGGTATTGCCTAAATCGTTTGTTTTATAGAGATAAGGTGTTTGGTCATCCAATTTGTATCTGGTGCCAACTACGTAGCAGGTTTGTGCATCAAAGGGATCTGGTTCTATACAATTAATCATCATGCCTTCGGGCATATTTCGGGGGTTCACCAAATCCCAGGAGGCCCCTGCATTATCACTTACATGAATGAGTCCATCATCACTACCGCTCCAGAGTAAGTCCTTCTGAACCGGGCTTTCGGCGGCCGCAAATATGGTGCAATAGTATTCCACACTGGTATTGTCTTTGGTGATGATACCTCCACTTGGAGCTTGTTTCTTTTTATCGTTGGTCGTTAAATCAGGTGAAATTTTTTGCCAGCTTTGTCCTTCATTTTCACTCACGAAAAGGTGATTCCCGGCTGCATATAATCGTTTCGGATTGTGGGGTGAAAAAAAGATCGGGAAGTTCCATTGAAAACGGTATTTGAGGGTGTCTGCCCCTTCGCCAATAGGACTCACCGGGTAAACAGAAACGGTGCGGTTTTCACCGGTTCGGTGATTGAGCCGTGAAAGATAACCCCCATAATTGCCTCCATAAACGATATCATCATTGAGGGGATCTGCAACAATATGACCACTCTCGAATCCGGCGCTCGAACTCCAGTCTTGTTGAGTAATACTTCCACCATAAGTTCGGCTCATGATGCGTACACTGGAATTATCCTGTTGACAACCTAAAACACGATATGGAAAATGATTGTCGGCAGTAACCCGGTAAAATTGTGCGGTGGGTTGATTGTGATATGTGCTCCAGTGTGCCCCTCCGTCAAAACTAATTTGCGCTCCTCCATCATCTGCGATAATCATCCGTTGTCCATCTTCCGGGTCAATCCACATGTTGTGATGATCGGCATGCGGTGTATGTATGGTTTGAAAAGTTTTACCACCATCATTTGATTTATGCAATTCCACATTGCAGACGTATAACAAATCTTCCTGTTTAGGGTCAACAAAGAGTCGACTAAAGTACCAGGCTCTTTGGCGGATTTTACTTTCATCGTTTTGTTTAACCCAATTCAATCCGGCGTCTGTACTCATATACAAACCGCCGGCTTGTTTGTTTTCAACCATGGCATAAATTTTATCTGAATTGGATGCACTCACTGCAAGGCAAATCATGCCGAGGGTATCTTTGGGTAAACCTTTGTTTTTGGAAATATTGGTCCAGGTTTCTCCGGCATCTGTGCTTTTCCAAATGGCACTTCCTTCACCGCCACTTTCCATTGAATAAGGGGTGCGAATCACTCTCCATGTAGTGGCATATAATACCCTGGGGTTAACGGGATCCATCACAAGGTCGGCTGCTCCGGATTGTTCATTGCTGTATAAAATTTTCTCCCAGCTTTGTCCCCCATTTTCTGTTTTGTAAACACCTCTGTTTTCATTTGGGCCAAACAAGTGCCCCATCACAGCTACATAAACTCTTTCCGGATTTTTAGGGTCAAAAACAATGCGGCTGATGTGTCGCGAATCTTCCAGTCCACAAAAGGTCCATGATTTACCGCCATCTATTGATTTGTATATACCCTGACCTTCGCTCACATTCCCCCTGAGGGTACTTTCACCGCCACCGGCATACATGAGTAAAGGGTCGCTTGGGCAAACTTCTATCGCGCCGATGCTGCCGCCAAAATAACGGTCAGAAATATTTTTCCAATGTTGGCCCCCATCTTTCGTTTTCCAGACGCCACCACCGGTAGAAGCCATATAAAATACCTGTTTGTTTTTTGGATCACCGCATACACCACTGGCTCGTCCTCCCCTGAATGGTCCAATGGATCGGAATTTGTAGTGGCTGAAGAAACTAGAATCAAAAGGGTATGCACCTACAGGTGATTGGGCAAGAATCTGATTGCCTGAAAATTGCAGGAACGTGATAAACAAGAATAAAAGTGAAAATCGCATGACCGGATATAAATTGAAAACCCAAGATAAGTTGATTGTATAAATTATTTCAATTAGAATTTACAATCCGGGATAAAACGAGAGAACTCAGGTAGTTGTAGTGGATGGCATTTGATTTAGACCCTAAACAAGTTGGACTAAAAGTTCGAGCCTAGTAAGGTTCTTAGAAAAAATTGAAGATCGAAAAATGATTCTTGTCATTTTTAACGGATTCTCCAGAAAAAATGCAGCAGGATTTGTAATTTCATCTTACCAACCAACTATGAAATCATTAATTAATCAAAAATTACTTCGTATTGCAGAACATTGTATTGAATGCTGGAACGCTGGCACTTTGGAGCAAATGCAGCCTTATCTCAAAGAAGACGTATTGGTTCGATCGCCAAATATTTCTGTAATTTATCCAGAAAGGGTATCTGGTTACATACAAGGAAGAGAAACAGTTATTTCCTACTGGTATCAATTAATCCAATTGAATGGCCCGATGAAACTCAGCATTGTTGATTTGCAACGCGAAGGCGATACTATTTCTTTGTCGCTGAAAATCAATAACACCGAAAAATTTCTGGCAACCACTTTGAGGTATAATCAATACGGAAAAATCATTGAATTTACTTTTGATTATCGTTAAGGTGATTTTTTAAATGCTGATGAATCAAGAAATTTGGTGGAGAAAAAGGAATCGCATCTTAACCCAAATTTTGTCTCGTATTTGGACGAGACAAAATTTGCCATCGGCTGACGAAATTTTCTTTGAAAATTTGTCGGGGTTAACCCCGAAAAGCCATAAAATGGCTTGTTTCGGCACTGACGCTTACGGTCTGTGTCTGACAAACTTCGTTTCGTCTGACCCTTCGGGCAGAATTTGCAGCCCAACTGCAAATTCTGGGTTAACTTTGATGTTCATATGAGCATACGACTATTAATTACAGGCGGCACATTCGATAAAGAATATGATTTGATTAACGGTAAACTGTATTTTAACGATACCAATGTGGGCGAAATATTGGAAAGAGGAAGAAATACAACGGATGTCAGTGTGCGCACACTCATGATGGTGGACAGTCTGGAAATGACCGATGAGGATCGGGAATTGATTATTTCGCAGTGTATTAAATGTGATGAAGATAAGGTCATTATCACACATGGTACAGATACCATGGTAGAAACAGCCTTAAAAATTCAGGAAGCGTCTATTCCTAAAACCATTGTTTTAACGGGAGCCATGATTCCCTATACATTTGGTTCCAGTGATGGGTTGTATAATATGGGCAGCGCCATGGCATTTGTACAAACCTTACCGCATGGTGTGTATATAGCCATGAATGGCCGTTATTTTTTAGCGGGCAATGTGCGCAAGAATCGTAAGACGGGGTATTTTGAAGCCCTTCAATAATTTGTATGACCTTTCAAAATAAAAAAAACGCAACTGAAAATGTTGCGTTTTTTTAGTGTCTTATCTGTCAACTTCTATTGCACTTGAATAAAGGTGCGATAGACGATTTGATGAGAGTCGCGAATCACAGCGGCATAATGACCTTTACTTATTTCAGGTAAAGTATTTACACCATTTTGAATTTGATTTTGATAGACGATGTTTCCCAGCATGTCGATGATGACCAGTTGATGTTGTTCGTTACTTAAACCATTGAAGTAAATACGATTTTGGTCAATCAATGTTGGATAAAGTTGAATCGGATTTTCGGTGTTTAATCGAAACATTTGAGCCGCACTTAAACTCTTTTTACCCTCTTGATCAATGGTTTCTAAACGATAATAAACAACATTGGAAGTGTTCTTTTGAATATCTTCAAATTGTAAATCGGTCGTTGCTTGGTCTACGTCCTGAACATCAATCGTTTCAAAATGTTTAC
Organism: Chitinophagaceae bacterium; assembly: GCA_049318705.1. Classification (GTDB taxonomy): domain Bacteria; phylum Bacteroidota; class Bacteroidia; order Chitinophagales; family Chitinophagaceae; genus OLB11. The sequence goes on along the minus strand of JBMOFV010000034.1, from coordinate 8,031 downwards.
CATCGGTGCTACGCTGAAGACGGTATTCTTGAATCAAATCTTTTGAGTCATGTAACCATGAAATCAACACCCCTTTATTCGTTTGTGCAAAATGCAAAGGGGTGGGATTGGCTACATCTAATGCGGTGCTGAAAGGGATATCGAGGGTATTCCCATTGTTCCATAAATCGCCCACAATGCCGCTTGCTAAATTAACAGCATTGCCGGAAAGGTTGAGCGTTAGCGTTCCGTTACCACTCGCCGGTGCTTGCCATTGAAAGGTCCAGGTAGCTGTTCCTGCCACCATGGATTTAGGGGAAGAATGGGTAATTTCGTTGGCCGAAAGAACCTGTGTTCCGGCACCACCGCTTATGATCGTTCCGATATTGGTTTCCAAATTAAAACCTGCAGCAGGTCGGGACGCATTGCTGACTGCAACCGTAAAACTAATAATCTGGTTATTTGTATATCCGGTAACCGGAGATGAGACAATGACCGTTGTTGCACTGCTGGAATTTCCATGACAAAAACAACCGGATGAATAACCAAAGATACCACCTGATGATGATGTGGTGGTTAGATAAACACCACCCAAAACGATAGGTAGTAAGAATAAGGGGAGTCGATTTAATTTCATGTTCTGTGTTTTATAAAACATGAATCTAATGTTTAAACATCTTTTTACCTAATCTTTTGGATAATTTTTAGATGAATCTAGAATTTGGCACTATCGAATGGAGCGTTCCCAAATAACACAGGATATAAGATTTATGATAACTCACAAAAAAGGAATTCGCACAAAAAAAGGCTGTCTCGAAAAACAGCCTTGGAAAGTATTTTGTGTATTTATTTCAGGAGCCCCCTGCTGATGACAATTCGCTGCACTTCGCTGGTACCTTCATAAATCTGCGTAATTTTTGCATCGCGCATCAAACGCTCAACGTGGAATTCTTTTACATAACCATATCCACCATGAACCTGAACAGCTTCAGTGGTGACCCGCTGGGCAATGTCAGACGCAAATAATTTGGCCATGGCAGATGCTGCATCATAATTTAAGTGCTGATCCTTTAACCAGGCTGCCTTGAGGCACAATAAACGTGCGGCTTCAATTTCGGTGGCCATATCTGCCAATTTAAACTGTATAGCCTGATGGTTCATGATTTCGGTTCCAAAAGCCTTACGCTCCTTTGAATATTTAACGGCCAATTCATAGGCACCACTGGCGATACCCAAGGCCTGTGAGGCAATCCCAATTCGACCACCACTCAATACCTTCATGGCAAAAGTGAATCCGAATCCATCTTCACCGATTCGATTTTCTTTAGGCACTTTTACATCCTGAAACATAATAGAATGGGTATCAGAACCACGAATGCCCATTTTATTTTCTTTGGCACCTACAGTAACACCTGCCCAGGCTTTTTCAACGATAAATGCATTGATTCCTTTATGTTTTTTTGCAACATCGGTTTGTGCAATCACCAAATAATGGGTGGCCGAACTACCATTGGTAATCCAGTTTTTAGTTCCATTCAATAAATAATTATCGCCTTTGTCTTCGGCAATGGTGCGTTGTGAAGTTGCATCACTACCTGCTTCAGGTTCGCTCAATAAAAAAGCCCCAATCACTTGACCGGTGGCCAGGGGAACGAGGTATTTTTGTTTTTGTTCTTCGTTTCCGAAGGTTTCTAAACCCCAGCAAACTAATGAATTATTCACACTCATAACCACGGAAGCAGAAGCATCTACCTTGGAGATTTCTTCCATGGCCAAAACATATGAAATCGTATCCATGCCTGAACCGCCATATTTGGGGTCAACCATCATTCCCATAAAACCGAGCTCACCCAATTTTTTGATTTGCTCAGCCGGGAACATTTGTTTCTCATCCCGCTCAATGACTCCGGGTAATAATTCATTCTGGGCAAAATCTCTTGCTGCTTGTTGTACGGAAAGATGTTCTTCGCTGAGTTGAAAATTCATGATAGGTAGCTGTTTTAATGAAGGCCACAAACTTAATACAGAATTTCTACGATTTGAAATAAGGGTGATACTTTTTACAAATGCCGCAAAGTTTGGAGTTATGCACATCAACCTGAATATTTTAACAAAGCGATAATACCTACAATTCTATTTTTGTAAACATGAGGGGACAGATTATCAAATTTATATATATAACGGGGTGTTTATTTTTTACGGCTTGTTCTACACAAGGTAAACCTAAAGAACAACCCGAACCTGCCCCCGAAACGCCTCCCCAGTTTGGTAAAGTCAATATTGACTTGTCGGATACTAATGCACCGGCTTTTAAAAGTATGATATATCGCCTGGATACTTTTTATAAACGTCAGGTGGCCGCCGGTTTTAACGGTTCCGTTTTGGTCGGATACCGAGGTCAGATTTTGTACGAACGTTACTTTGGATATAGTCAAAAGGAAAGCGGTGCCATGTGGAATGACGATACCCGCAGTCAATTGGCTTCTACCTCCAAAACATTAACCAGTGCGGCCATCCTTTTACTGCGGGATAAAGGTTTGTTGAATATCGATGACCCGGTTTCGAAGTATCTGAAATCATTTCCATACGAGGGTATCTCCGTGAGAATGTTATTAAATCATCGCAGTGGTTTGCCCGATTATATCAAATTTGCCGCGAAGCCCGCCAATAAGTTGTATTTAAACAATGATGATGTGGTGCAACTCTTTGCCACCAAAAAACCGAAACTTTTATTTACCCCGAATACGGCTTTTAAATACAGTAATTCCAATTATGCTTTGCTGGCTTCGGTTGTGGAAAGTGTGAGTGGAATGAAATTTGCCTATTTTATGAAACGCTTTATTTTTCAGCCCCTTCGTATGGATTGCACTTTTGTACTGGAGCCGGAGGAAGAAAAACAATGTACAGCCGCTTTTTGTTACAATGCCAAATGGATCATGGAACCGGATATGCACCTGGATGGTGTGGCTGGTGATAAGGGCATTTATAGTTCAGTGCGCGATCTCTATCGTTGGGATCAGGCTTTATATACCAATAAATTACTAAAATATTCAACCATTGAGGAAGCCTTTAAGCCTTACAGTTTTGAACAGCCCGGGGTTAAAAATTATGGATTGGGTTGGCGCATGCTGAATTATGCGGATGGAACCAAAATTGTATTTCACAATGGATGGTGGCATGGCAATAACACCTGTTTCTTCCGATTTATCCAGGATAATTTTACCATTATTGTTTTGGGCAACAAATACAATCGAAATATTTATCGTCAGCCTCAACAAATTTATCAGTTGGTGATGAATAGCAAGGATAGTGTTAAAGCCTTTGAAACGGAAGAGTAGCATTAATCTTCCACAGTCTGGATTTTTAAGGTATGTAAATCTGCGCTAAGTGCCTCAAAACGACTCACTTCCTTTACCGGTAATGAAATTTTCATTTCGCAAAACAGATTGAGTTCCTGAAAAAGAATTTTTGCCTGGGTTAGTTTTACCATGCGCATCACCTGATTGGTGAGGTTATAATCAAAAGATAAATGATAACTCACACAAACATCATACGTGATGATTGAATTGGCTGAGAGGGCCATTTGAGCAGATGTTTTATACGCATTGATGAGTCCGGGTACACCCAATAACGTGCCACCAAAATAACGCACCACTACCACCAAAGTATGGGTTAATTCTAAACGATCAATTTGCCCCAGTATCGGCTTGCCCGCACTTCCGGCCGGTTCTCCGTCATCATTGGCCCGAAATTCATTTTTGTTTAAGCCCAATCGGTAGGCATAACAATGATGCACTGCTTTGGGATGCAATTCTTTCAAGGATTTTAGATTTGATTTGATGTCGGCGGCATCGTTCACATGATTGGCAAAAGCCAAAAACCGACTGCCGCGGTCTTTAAATTCAGCTTCGGTGAGTCGTTCCAATGATCGATATGTCAGTATTTCATCCATTTATTTACATGGGTACTATTTAATCGCCCAAAATAATCAACAGGATGGCCATCAAGGATATCAAAAGCCCCCAATAGTTCATCGGTATGAGTTTTTCTTTAAAGATAAAAATGCCGACTAAACTAACCACAAATAAAACGCCAATATTGTTAATCGGAATCACTGCGGAACTGCTCATGCCCGGCCATTGTAAAGCCTTTACCAGACAATAAATCGAAAAATAATTGGGGATACCCAAAACAACTCCGGCCAATAAATGTTTGACATGAAACTGACGTTTGCCTTGCAGATATTGAACGAGCAGGACAAGGGATCCTAAGACGGCAGCCACCAGAAAGCCACTTATTAAATAAGCGTTCGATTGATCATCCGTTTGCAGATAGCTTTGTTGAACAAATGCAGTGAGTGTATCAATAATGCCACTGCTGATAAAAAGGATGAATGGCAAACCGAGATCCTTGATTTGCCATTTCGATGAATCATTGTTGTGTTTTCGAAAACTCACCAGTACCACTGCTAACATCGCCATTAGAATACCGCCTATTTTGAGAAGTCCGACCGTTTCCTGAAAGTAAATCCATGAAAAAATAAAAGGAATCACCAAAGATAATTTATTGGCAGTTTGTGTGATGGTGACACCTGCTTTGATTGAGGAAAACGCTATCAGGTTAAAAACAGAAATAAACAAGGCTCCCATGAGAATGGCCCATTTGAACCAGGGTTCAGTAAGGGTAGTGGCATGAATTGGAAATTGCCCCAATACAAGACTGCCCGTGATAACACAGGTGAGATAATTGAAAACAATCGCCTGAAAGAGGTCGATGTGAAATCGTTTGAAAATCACAAAGGCAATGCCCAAATAAGCATTCAGAAATATGGATAAAATCAGGAATAACATGTTTCGCTTTGGTGTCGGGTAAAAATTTGAATATCATCTCCACCCAACGTGAAGGATTCCTGTAAATTTAAATCATGCGGTTGTGTCGGTGCAGAAACACCTTGATGAAGCTGAACTTGTGATTGTATAATCCGCACTTCATCGTAGTAGCCGCTTTGAAAAAGTTCGTTCAACAGTGAAGCTCCTCCTTCTACCAACACCGATCCGATTTGTTTTTCATAAAGGTCATTGAGCAAGGCCGATAAATAATCCGATGGGTTTATAAAAATACCTTGTGATGATTCGGCAGTGGAATGGTAATAATGCAGGGGAACGCTTTGGTCAAATACTGCCAAATTTTTGTCTAGATTGGCTTCACGATCATAAATAATACGTTGAGGCGATCGCCCGGGTACGAGTCGGGTACTGAGTCGGGGATTGTCATTTAACAAGGTTCGATATCCTGCCCAAATGGCATCTTCTTCACTTCTCCATTGATGTACCAATCGATTGCTGTAAACATGAGAGATTGCCATTTTTTTTCCCGTTTGTCCGATAAATCCATCTGCACTTTGGGCCCATTTTAATATCAAATAAGGACGACGCAGGGTTTGATTGATCCAAAACCGACGATTGAGCAAACGGGCTGCTTTTTGATCTGTTAATTCAATCACTTCAACGCCTTTTTCGCGTAAGTGACTGATTCCTTTTCCAGCTACCATTGGATTGGGATCCAAACTACCTACCACAACCTTTTGAATGCCGGCTTGAAGGATGGCCATTGTACATGGAGGTGTTTTGCCAAAATGGTTACAAGGTTCAAGAGAGACATACATGATGGCATCTTGGATGAATGCTTGATTATCCGGGCTAACACTATTGAGGCAATTTATTTCGGCATGGGCCACGCCAAATTTCTGGTGATAACCTTCGCCAATGATACGATTTTGATGCACAAGAATTGCGCCAACCATAGGGTTCGGTGAAACATGGCCCATACCCAATGCGGCCAGTTCGATACAGCGTTTCATATAAATTTCGTGCGTCACAAGAAGCCTCAAAGTAAAGGATTTTTTGGGTCATACCCATGTGAATCTCACACGAATCAAATGGCATTTACTTGAAGTATCCATTCGTCAACCAAATGAAATCCGATGTTTACGATAAACCAAACTATATCAACCATTTCTTGTATGCTTGTTTCATCAGATTCTTTGAAAAAAAAAGCACCGCCATTTGGGCAGTGCTTTAGAAAAGATATTTGATTCAATTACATCGACCATTTTTTGTCGCTGAAACGCTCACTCACAAGCAGTTCTTTGCTTCCTGGAACATGTTTGTAGAAACCTTCTCCGGATTTAACACCGAGAAATCCAGCTTGTACCATGTTAGCTAATAAAGTAGCCGGAGCATATTTTTGATTACCAAAACCCATGTGTAAAACATTCATGATGCTGTAACAAGTATCCAAACCAATAAAATCAGCCAATTGTAATGGTCCCATTGGATGAGCCATACCTAATTTCATGATGGTGTCAATATCTTCAACACCGGCAACACCTTCCTGTAAAGAAAGAATGGCTTCGTTGATCATTGGCATCAAAATACGGTTTGAAATAAAACCAGGATAATCGTTCACGATACATGGTACTTTACCCAGGTTTTCACTCAAATCAGAAATGATTTTTGTGGTTGTTTTGTCGGTACCATATCCATTGATGATTTCAACCAGACGCATTACAGGCACCGGGTTCATAAAGTGCATTCCGATGACTTTGCCCATGCGGGTTGTGTGAGATGCAATGCGTGTGATGGAGATGGAAGAAGTGTTGGTGGCAAGAATGGCTTTTTCAGGAGCCATTTCGTCCAGGCTTGCAAAGATTTTAATTTTCAGGTCGATATTTTCAGTGGCTGCTTCCACAACGAGATCCGCATCAGCAACAGCTTCTTTTAAATCGGTAAATGTTTTAATGCGACCGATCGCTGCTTCTTTTTCAACTTCAGTGAGGGTTTGTTTGTGAATTTGACGATCCATGTTTTTGCCAATGGTTGCCAGGGCTTTTTGCATGGCTTCGGCAGACATGTCCATCATGTTGACATTGTATCCATGTTGTGCAAACACATGGCAAATACCATTTCCCATGGTACCGGCACCGATAACGGTTACATTTTTAATCGGCGTTTGGTGTTTGACATCATCCATCATAATTGTTTCTAATTTTGGTTCTGTAGTGGAATTGCTCATTTAAAATTAATTTTCAGGCGCAAAGGTATGCGTAAATACTGCAAATTAGCCGTTTTTAAGTCCTAATTTTGCACAATGCAACGATTGTTTATGAACAAATACATCCTTCTGACAGCACTTCTGGCACTGGCAATGGCCTGTAAAACCGATAAAAAGAGTCAACTCTGCCGAAAATGGAAAACAGTAGCCTTGAAAAATGCAAAAATGGAGCAGGATATGCAGGCCATGCAGATTTATCTGGATACAGTAGGGCAAAATGACCCCACTTTAAAGGAAGTGGTTAATTTGGATAGTTTAAAAATGGAAATACGTGCTGAAATGCAACGATCGGTGAAGGAACAACAAGTGGCCATGGAGAACATGTTTATGGAGTTTCGGACGAATGGGGTTGTGGTGAATACGTCCATCGATGGACAAGATTCGGCTTATTTTACATTAGAGGGAGAGGATATCAAAATTGATGAAGCCAAAATGAAAGGATTTGGTGAAACCATGACCATGACCATCATGGCGTTGAATAAGGATAGTTTGAAATTGCGGTTGATTGATTTTGGAGATACCAGTTATGTACAGTTGGTTCCGGGTAACTAGGGCTTGCTGATTAACGTGAAAGTAGCTGATATCTTTACATGGAGAATTAGACTACGCCTATTTAGATGCATGGCAAATATTCATTTATCTTCAATATGCTTGCATTTTATTTCATAATTTTTACTTCTCACAGGCATCTTCAACTTCTGCGTCATCGTCCAAGGGCTGTCCCGTACGTACGGGACTATCCCTTGAACGCTTCCTTGAATTTGAAGCGCTTGTGAGATAATCAGCAAGCCCTAACTAAGTCGAGATAAAGACTATTGAAAATACTTTTTATTTGATTTGTAGAGGTTTTGCAACGGCCGCAGACTACTCGCGGCAACGATAGCAACGGAAAGGTACTATCTTACAAAACAACTATTTTTTGAAGTTTTTTTATATTTT
>JBMOFV010000033.1:0-33725 GCA_049318705.1 Chitinophagaceae bacterium | reverse complement strand
TACACAGCCAGCGGTTCACATACGGTAACGTTTACGAATGCTTCGGGTTGTGATTCAGTTCATACCTATAATGTAACCATCAATCCATTGCCAGTAGTTACTGCGAGCGATGTGAGTGCTTGTGCTGGTAATTCTGTAAACCTAATCGGTAGTCCTGCCGGTGGTACTTTCAGTCTTGCAAATCCATATAGCGGACCTTCTACAACTTATACCTATACTTACACAGATGGTAATGGTTGTACCAATACTTCAGCTCCTGCCAATATTTATATGACTGCCGCACCTCCGGTGACTGGCATCAATATGAGTAATGTAGGTGGTAACTCGGCTACTGTAAACTGGAACGGAATTCCCGGATTGGTTTGGTACGAAATCCGTTACCGCCCTGTAGGTGCTGGTAGCTGGATAGGTGGCGGTACTCAAGCAGCTCCGACAACTTTCAAAAATTTGGTAGGCTTACAAGCAGGTACAGATTATGAAATTGAAGTAAGAGGATTCTGTTCTGTTAATGTACCAGGACCTTGGAGTTCAACATTCCTATTCCAAACCGGTTCATCTTGTCCTCCTCCTTCTACACTCTTCACTTCTGCTGTAACTAAAAATTCGGCTACCTTAAACTGGAATTCAATGCCAAATGTCAACTACTACCAAACACGTCACAGGGTTGAAACAAGTCCTGGTGTATGGGGACCTTGGACCAACGGTACAGCCAGTGCAGGAGCTACAACGAAAAACATCACAGGATTGGCTGCCAATAGTAATTATATGTGGCAAGTCAGAGCAATTTGTAACCCATCACCGTTTACAACCGGTAGCTGGAGTGCACCTGATTTCTTCACGACTTTGGCTTCAAAACCAGGTGATGTAGCAGATGAGGTAACAACTGAAAATCATGCAATTGTTTATCCGAATCCGGTTCGTGATGTGTTAAATATCGAAGTGAGCAATAGCGAGAATCAATTGACCATCGTTCGATTATTTGATATCAGCGGTCGATTGGTAAAAGAACTTCAGGCGCAACATGAAGCAGGCCAGAATGTAATGAAACTCGATCTGAGTGAATTTGCAAATGGAATGTATACCGTGTTGGTGTTTGGAAACCACAAATTGATATTGAGCAATAAAGTTGACAAGCGCGATTAATTTGAATTAGATCATCTTAAAAAAGCCACTCTTTCATGGGTGGCTTTTTTTAATGGCAGATGTTTATGGTAAGCAGTTAATCCGGATTAGTTTTTGTTGTATGATATGATACGAATGTGAATTGGTAATATACCAATTGAATTGGTCTAACCTGTACCGATGATGCTGATGTTGTTGAACATAAATTTTGTCTCGTCATTTTGGACGAGACAAAATTTGGGTTGAATGAGATTCACCCCCTAAGGATTTATTCTTCGATATATATCCGCTTCACCCTTTGCGAAATCCCTGTAAGTATTTCATAGGGTATGGTGTCGGCCCATTTAGCCAGTTGTGTAACGGGTAGTTCTTTGCCAAATACCAATACCTCATCGCCTTCCTGCGCATCCGGAATGTCCGTAATATCTAACATACACATATCCATACAAACATTTCCTACAATGGGTACTTGTTGCCCTCGGAGTAACATGTATCCTTTTCCATTTCCCAAGCGACGAGATATACCATCGGCATATCCAATACAAACAGTTCCTATGACGGTATCACGCGATAAAATGCCCTTGCGGTTATAACCCACCGTTTCGGTAAAAGGTACTCTTTTGATTTGTGCAATAGAGGTTTTAAGCCTACTCACATTTAATAATTGTTTCTGAATGGTTGCACTACCATCAATACCGTATAAACCTAGGCCTAAACGTACCATGTCAAAATGCAATTCCGGATGCCTGGCAATTGCCGATGAATTACACAAATGCCGGATAAATCCATATCCAATTCCTTCTTGCAGTTGTTGACTCAGTTGCCTGAATTGTGCATCTTGTTGTGCCGTAAATAAGTCTAGTTCCGGTTCTTCGCTTCCTGATAAATGGGAGAAAACGGATATCACCTGAAGTTCCGGATTCGATTTAAGCTGTTCGATTAAAGCTGGCATGTCGCTGGCATCAAACCCCAACCGATGCATGCCGGTATCTAATTTGATATGAATCGGGTAAGCCAGAACTTCTGCTTCTCTGGCGGCAATGAGCATGTGCTCAAGGGTTCTGAAATTGTAAATCTCAGGTTCTAATTTCCATTCAATGATGGAGGGAAATGAATGATCATCGGCATTCATTACCATCATGGGTAAGTCAATCTTGTTTTTTCGTAAGGCGATGCCTTCGTCTGTATAGGCAACAGCGAGATAGGACACTCCCTCGAATTGTAATTTATTCGATACTTCAAAACTACCGCTGCCATACGAAAGGGCCTTCACCATCGCCATTACTTTTGTATTCGGTTTGAGTAATGACTGATACGTTTTTAAATTGTGTACCAATGCATTTAAATTGATCTCCAAAACAGTTTGATGGATTCTTTCTTCCAGTCGTTTGGCAATTTTTTCAAACTCAAATTTTCGGGCGCCTTTTATCAGGATTGATTCATTGCTGAAGGTGGAACTATCCATGCTCTCTAAAAATGCGGAGGTACTTTTAAAGAATGTAGATTCCAGTTTTCTGTTTTTTCGAAATACCGTTTTATTACGTGTAATCGTTTCGCCAATGCCGATTAAACGCTGAATTTTTTTCTGTTGAATCAACTCGGCAACTTCATCATAAATTTCATTATCCCGTCCTGTTTGCAGCATGTCCGAAAGAATCACGGTGCGATGTTCGTGTTGATTCTGCTGCATTAGAAAATCCAAAGCAATGGCAAAAGAGGAAACATCTGAACTGTAACTATCATTGATGAGGGTACAATTGTTGATACCTTTCATCAGTTCAAGGCGCATTGGGGTGGGGGTTAATTTATCTACACGGTCTTGTACCTGAATGTCAGTAAGCTGCATGACCAGTATGGTTAGCCAGCAATGAATAACATCTTCAATATGGGCCTCATCCGTAAATGGAATACGCAAGCTAAGGGCTTGATTTTGCCATCTCGCCTGTATACGGGTGGAATGCCCGTCTCGTATCATTTCTTCGATATACAAATCAGCCTCTGATTTTTTACTCCAGCTGATTAACTGAATTTCATCTCCCCGGTTGTTTTTGATTTGTTGCGCAAATTGTAAGATACAATCGTGCAATTCAGGATAATCTTTATTGTAAATCAATTGGCGGCAATGCTTAAAAAGCAATAACTTTTCATTGATTTTATGACGGATATTCAAAAAACCTTCATTGTGTGTTTCGCCGATATTGGTAAATATGCCAATTTCCGGTTTGATGATTTTTTCAAGAAATTCCATCTCTCCGGCTTGTGATATACCTGCTTCAAAAATTCCCAATTGATGCTCAGGCCCCATTTGCCAAACGGAAAGAGGGACCCCCAATTGTGAATTAAAACTTCGTGGACTCCGAACAATCTGGTATTGAGATTCGAGCAACTGAAAAAGCATCTCCTTGACAATTGTTTTTCCATTGCTACCGGTTATGCCAATTACCGGATAGTTAAATTGACTGCGATGCCAAGCGGCTAATTGTTGCAAAGCTGAAAGGGTATCTTCTACCCGATAAATCCATGCACCGGGTAAGTCGTAAGGAACATCCTGACTAACCACGAAACACCGCACACCTGCCTGATATACTTCTTTCAGAAAATCATGCGCATTGCGCCGGTTGGTAACCAAAGGAAAAAATACAGAAATGGATGTATATGTTAGCTTTCGGCTATCTGTCAACAAATGTTCAATAGTAAAATCATCATCGCCTTGTTGAATCCAGGCGCCCTTCATGCTTTGAGTCAGCTTGCTGCAAACAATCATCCTTTCAATGCTTTGGCTTTTTTACGATTATGATAATGTGAATAAAGGATGCCTCCTCCAATGCAAGTCACAATAACCACCAGAGATACCCAAACCGGAATATGAATATCAATGAGTGCAATAAACATTTTTAAACCAATAAAGATGAGCACAATGGCTATCCCTTGTTGTAAATAATCAAATTCATCAGCAGCCTTCTGTAAAATAAAAAATAAAGCCCGAAGTCCTAGTACGGCAAAAATATTCGAAGAGAAAACAACAAGATTGTCTGTGGTAATGGCAAACACAGCGGGGATTGAATCAAGTGCAAATACAATATCGGTGAGTCCAATCATAATCACCACCAAAGCGAGCTTGGTAAAATATACTTTGCCGTTTTTTTTCAAGGTGAATTTTCCTTCCGGGTCTATATCGGTGTAACGCAAATATTTACGAACAAACTTGTAAATTTTTCCGTCCTTGACATCATGCTCCTCTTCAGGATTCTCAAAAAAGAGTTTGAAGCCGGTGTACACCAGGAACACCCCGAAAATGTAAAGCAACCAACTGAATTGTTGCACTAAAATAATTCCTAACGCAATAAATATTAAACGAAACAACACAGCCAAAATGACCCCAATCATTAATACCCGACCTATATTTTCTTTATGAATTTGAAGTGAAGTGAAAATGAGTACAAACACAAAAATATTATCGATCGATAAAGACATTTCCATAAAATAGGCCGACAAATAGTTGAGTGCCCGATTGTGTTCATACTGAAACCATAAATACACAAAATAGCCAATGGCAATACTGACCCAGAAAAGATATTGTTTGCTGGCACTTTTTACACTCACTTCCTTATTACGTCGGCTGAAAACAAAAAAGTCCAACAGCAGGGAAACCAGAAGGGCTATGATAAAAATCAAATAACTCAGGGTGTCTTTATTCATGGCTAGCAAAGCTATTGTATTTCATGCAATTTAAAGTTTTACCCGCAGGCAAAATTTGGGTACAGATGCCCAACCTGAAAATGGTTTTTAGTCCTTTCGGAAAGATATTCGAAATATGACAGGCATATTCATTTTTGGCTCAAAAGCAGCCACGGTCATTGAAAATAACGCAATTGCATTCAGCGAATTCATTTAATTTTGAACCATGACCCGATATTTGATCTCGTTCGTTTGTCTGTTATTATTTGTAATAGCATGCAACAATCAACCTGAGCCCCCCACTCAAAAGCCGGTAGAAACCAAACCTCTGATGCAGGATTTGGGGAGCGCATTTTATCGGCATTTTAAAGGGTTTTCTGAAAAGGATACCTTCTATCTCGAGCTCATAGGCAGGGACACCGTTTTAGAAGGCTATTTTTATGCGCAAACGGATCAGGAAATATTCTTGGTCAATGGTAGCAGGTATAATGACTCCTTTCATTTGGAGATTACCCCATGGCATGATTTTGGCCTGATGGAAGATAGTATGTCTGTTTTTATGGATTTGAAATGGACCTCAAGCCAACTGACCGGAACCAAATGGGCAAATAGTAAACCAAAACGGAATTGTGTTATATGGCCGGAAGATGAAGGGCAAGTGCTTGCTCAACCCATTGTATCTGAGGATTCACTGATGATTGACTCAGGAAAATCGGTCATCGCCCGAAATCGGTTTGAATCATTACGATTTTTACACCCCGATTCAAGCTGGATCAATCAGCAATTGTATCGCCTAATGCAGGACTCCAGTTTTAATGGCGATATGGAGGCGTTTCTGAAAAACAGTGCCTATACCATGCCCGAGGATACATCGGAATTGGAATTTATGCGTGAAAGGCCTTATGATGAAATCACCGAAGTGGAAATTTTATACAATCGCCAAAATCGATTGGTGCTTTGTGTATTTAATTATTTATACAGTGGAGGAGCCCATGGCAATTTTGATTTTCAAATTTTAAATCTGGACATCACAAAGCGTGAGGTTCTGGGCCTGCCTGCAGATCGTCTGGCCGAATTGCCTTCACTCATCGAAAAGGGCTTTAGAAAAAAACATGGCCTCACGGAAAAAGATTCATTGAATCAACTTTTATTTGAAAATCATCCTCAATGGGTGAACAATAATTATTACCTCACCGAAAAGGGAATTGGATTTATCTACAACCCATACGAGATTGCACCTTATGTGGCAGGATCATTATCGGTATATGTTCGACTCAAAAAGGAATGATATTTGAAATAAGCTATCCCTTTATAGAATATTGAAACTTTCGCTTCATAACTTTTGTAACAATCTCAAATGAAGAAGCTCATCCAATAAAAAATAAAGAACACAACCATGATGAAAAAATGGATATTTCGGCTTGCCGTCACCGCTTTGGTTTTACTTGGGTTTTTATTCGTGATTGTTTTGAATCCCTTGCTCACTTATGCCCATAAAACCAGTCATCTACAATTTACAGTGTATCATCAACAACCACTTGAAAGCAGGATGATGGAAAGGCTGGAAAATGCCCATCGCTTTTTAAAGAAGAGCGAGTTGTATGAACATCCATTAAAACTCGACATCTGCTTAAATGATGGTTCGAGATATCCTGATTTGATTCGGGCAATACGGGGTCCGGCATTTGCCTGGGGTTTTTATGATAAGGTTGTATTGCAGGGTGCCTTGAATTGTGCTGAAAATTATGTTGAACTCAATGGATACAAATGGAATTTGACTCAGTTGTTGGCCCATGAAATGACCCACTGTTTGCAGTATGAGCGATTGGGACTGATGCATTCAAAACCAATCAGGAATATCGCAAATTGGAAGTGGGAAGGTTATGCGGAGTATGTCTCCAGACAAGGACTTGCACAAAACAAACTGAAAGATCGTTTACAACAATTTTATGAATCCGATACTGCTGCCTGGGCGATTACTTTTGAAGATGGTACGATCTCTTCCAGAGAATATTTTCGTTACTGGAACATGGTTGAGTATTGTTTGGAGATTAAACAAATGAGTTATCAAAAGTTGCTGGCAGATGCTTCCGGCGAAGAAGTCATTGAAACGGAAATGAGGGAATGGTATCAGCGCACGTTGGCCAGTACGAAGGTTGTTTTACATTGACTTAGCCGCATAATACGCAATCTTAAAAAGCTTTTCATTTTGCAATCCTGCTTTTTCACGGGCATGGGTTTCATCCAAATTCAATTCTAAAAGTCCGGCATAATAGCGGTACAAAGTAGCCATTTCGAGTAATGCCTGATTGAGCCCCTGACTTTTGTACAATTGTACATGGGAGAAATCACGAATATTCTCTCTCAGATTTTTGGCTTGTTGTAAAAACGAAATCGGACTCAATTCTTCAACACTAAAACAACTATCATCTCCTTCAATCAAAAAGAGAATATGCAATGAACAGGTCGTGAATACAACCGGTTCAGTTTTAAGTTCTAATACAAAAGGGCCCGATTCCCCACTTAACAAACAATCACTCACTGCCAGTTGGAGCTTTTCGCCACTTTCGCCGCTAAAACGCATCAAATCATTAAAACGAGCAAATGTGAACAGGAAAGTGCTGTCCTTTAATTCACCATTGATGCGGCAATGAACTTGCATACTCACCATGTCACTATCATCGAACATAATGCGGCTGACCTTAAAGGCCTGTACTTTGAAATCGGTTTGTACAAATGTGTTTTTCATATTCTCGTCTTTGAATGAACAAAGATTGATACACAGCTGCGTAAGGTGTTTACGTAGTAATATTTCCGACAGATTTTTTTCCGACTTATACAAATTTGGGCCATCTGGTCTTTTGACAGATGCGCTGAGTTTTCTGCCTCGTATACTTTTTCTCATATCGTCTTTTTTTTTCAGGCCCATGCATTCAATAAGTTGTATTGAATTCAACCGGCTTTGGTTCTGAACTTTGAATTACTTTTAGCGTTCCTTTTCCTTATACTCATAGACGATGAAGAACAAGCATGCATTAACGCGGTACCGATTAATTGACAATCGCATGACAATTCGCCAAAAACCCGCACCCAGTTTGCAGGAAATTGTGGATTACGTCAGCGAAAAATTGGGCATGCCCGTATCCGTTTCCAGCATTCAAAAGGATATCTATGCCATGCGCTACGATGAATCGCTGGGCTTTAATGCGCCCATTGAATACGACCCTCAAAAAAGAGGTTATGTGTACACCGATCCCAATTATTCGATCAATCAGATTCCTGTTTCTGAAGAAGATTTGCAAGGCCTTGAAATGGCTATCGGCTTGCTGGAGCAGTTCAAAGATATTCCGGCTATTAAGGTTTTCGAAGACAGTATCAATAAGCTGGCGACTGCAGTAAAGTTCAGCCGCGATCAGTCAAGCAACAGTCAGGTACTGATTCTCGATCGACCAAAACGTTATCAGGGTATTGAATGGATGACCGATATCGTGGATGCTATTCGTCAAAAAAATGAACTCCGCATTCAATACCAACCATTCAATCGGCCAGACCCCCGAAAGCATACCGTACATCCGTATTTTGTGAAAGAATATAACGGCCGAATGTATCTGATTGGGAAGGACATCCACCCTTATAAAGCGAGTAAGTTTTTAACCTTTGCCTTTGATCGAATGTTGGATGTAATAAAAATGCATCGAACCTTTCAGGAAGAAATGGTGGACAAGGAAAATTATTTCAGGTCTGCAATTGGTATTTCCATGACCGGACAAAAACCAGAAAAAATCCTCCTCCAATTTAATCCGGAACAAGCTTCTTACTTAAAATCGCAACCCATTCATCATTCACAGCAAATTATCCGCGATACCAAAAAGGCTTTTGTGATTCAACTGGAGTTGGTGATTAATTATGAACTGATGTCACTGCTTTTCGGATTTCGGGATCAGTTGAAAATCCTCAAACCGGCTTCTTTGGTTGAGGATATGCAAAAAACAATTCATCGGATGCAGGCCTTATACCACTAATGGCAAGGGGTAGGCACACTTTTAATTTTTTATATGGAATTTTTAAAATATGTAATATAATCAGACAATGGTTGTTGTATATTCAATTAAATGAATCCTCTTTTTTAGCCAATTTTCCGGAGGCCTTGGCACCATTCTTGAAAAGAAAATAGTAGAAAAAAATTCTACTGTTATGTGTCAACATTCAATCCTGCCGCAACAATTCAACATCTTAGCTTTTACCAAGAAAAGGTTATCTGATTTGGAAATGATGGAATTGCCAGCGGATTAATTTGTGAAATACTGCACCGGAACGGGTAAGGGGCTCGTATGGACCGCAGTTTCAGTTATGCATGAAAAATGCATCTGCCATAGATGCTTAGGTGAACATGCTGTGTATTCAAAAGGCCGGGTTTCCGGCTTTTTTGATTTGAACACGATTTCAAATCAATCAAGATTATTTATCTTCCCGTAATAATTTTAATCTTATGAGAACAATATTCAGCACCATACTAATTTGGAGTGTATTATTTTTTTCACCGAAAGTATGGGCACAGACAGGATAAAACAACCTATCATCTGGGTTTTCTGATAGAATCTCTTTATCCTCCAGCTAGCCATTATTTAACTTATCGCAATATGGGTTTGATGCTTCGCAAAGTTCACAGACCCACTAAAGCTTGGCGTTTTCAATTCATGCATCGATTGAGAGATTTATCTTATCCCACTGAATCTACATTATGGCTTCAGGATACCTTGAAAACATCTCGTTTGAGGGAACGAGAGCAGACGATCTTTTTTGGAACAGGTTACGATGTAATACGAATGTGAATTGGTAGATAGACCAATTCTTACAGTCGTAAATGCCGATGTGAAGAATGTTAGACCAATTTAGATTGGTCTGTTACATAATTCCTTTCGGTATAAGTCGTGTTTTTTATAAACGACTGAGTTTAACCGCTTCAATCGATATGCGTTTAGGATACGGTTGGGGCAACTTCAGTAGGGTGAACGAATACAGCATTTTGAATCTTCAAAAGCAAGAGATGGAAAATGTATATTATGAGTCGGCAGGTATTCCCGGGTATCGCTCCCGATCGTATAGCCTGGATGTACTACCTTCTATTGGAGCACGAATTCCAATGCGGCGATTTACAGTTTCGGCTGAAATGGGCATCATGATTCATCACGCCATTGTTAGCATCACAAAAGCAAGCACCGCAACCATTTTCGATTTTGACACCAGTGGCATTTACCACCGATTCTGGTTGACTTATCGTTTATAAAAGGGGCTTCATGTTTCAATGTTTAGGACAGCATCATCACGATACGCTTTCTTCCTCGTACACTTTTATTTCATGATAAACAGTATCCCGCTCCACCGGCAATCGACCTGCACCACGGATTAATTCGCAAATTTCATCGGTATTCATCGCCGGGTTTTGTTCTTCACTTCCTGCCATTGAATAAATTTTAGTGCTGTCATCTATCGTTCCGTCTAAATCATCTACGCCATACGAAAGCATCAGTCGGGCATTATTTCTTCCCAACATCGGCCAATAAGCTTTCAGGTGCGCAAAATTATCCATGAAAATGCGAGCCACAGCATACATTTTAATATCTTCTATGATACTCGATTCCGAAACATCCTGCATATCATTGTCCATATTCCGAAACTTCAGTGGAATAAAACAATTAAATCCTCCGGTTTCGTCCTGCAAGGTTCGCAATTGATTCATGTGATCGATGCGGTGCGAGTAGTCTTCAATATGTCCATAGAGCATGGTTGCATTGGAATGCATCCCCAATTGGTGAGCCGTGCGATGGATATCGAGCCAACCGTCTCCATCTACTTTGTCGGCACAGATTTTTTCCCGAATAGCCGGATCAAAAATTTCGGCACCTCCACCGGGTAATGATTGCAGGCCAGCTTCTTTTAATTTTTGGAGTCCTTCCCGGGTGCTTAATTTGGCTTTTCGGAACATGTAGTCCAGTTCCACAGCAGTAAAGCCTTTCAGATGAAGATCGGGTCGATATGCTTTGATTTGTCGGAGAAGTTCACAAAAGAAATCCAAATCCATTTTTGGGTGTACCCCACCAACGATATGCACTTCGGTTACCGGAATACCGTCGTATTTGCGAACAATATCCATCATTTGTTCAATACTCAATTCCCATCCTTCTTCGCGGTTTTTGTAAAGTCGGCTGTACGAACAAAAGGCACAACTAAATACACATACATTGGTTGGTTCGATATGAAAGTTTCGGTTGAAAAAAGTTTTGTCACCAAATTTTTTTTCACGAATATGATTCGCTAAGGCACCCAACCAGGCAATAGAACCTTTTTCAAACAGGACCATTCCCTGAGCCGGGCTGATTCGTTTTCCTTCCAATATCTGAAGGCCGATATTTTTTAATTCCTGATCCAGATCTGTTGCTTCAAGCAAGGTATTGATAGTTGCATCCATAGTTGGCTGCAAAATTACTTGAATTGTCTGTTATCAGCGCTTGAATATTTGTTGATGTTTGATAAATATATCATTACGGGCTGTATAAAATTTCAGGATATACATGCCGGTTTGAAGTGCTTTCAGAGATATTTGATGGTGGTATTGATGGCCGTATCAAACTGCATTTCAGTACTTACCTGCATTTGCGAATAACAGTCCACATAATCTTCGTTGGAGAATACAAACTCTGCATTTATCTTATCGTACATATCCTGAACCGAGGTGATTTCGCCATTGGTAAACCACGGGCCTGGTTTGTTCCAGTAACTTACGTAAGCTCCTTCGGTGCAAATCGATTTTACAAAGGTGCTGTCGTTTTTACTCATTTGTGCCGAAGAAAAAATTGGCCAGAATGCGCTTAAAAAAAGAAGCAGGAATTGGAAGTAATTTTTTTGCATGGCGACTTATTGGGTTTTTTTTTCAGGGCTTTTAGTTTCAAGTAATGCTTGAATTTCCGGATCTGTTGAGAGATTATTCATTTGACGCAAAACCCAATTGTGACGACGAATTAAACGAGGGCTTGGTTTATCGATACTAAATTTAACCGGGTTGGGTAATATCACGGCAATCCATGCCGCTTCACGTTTGCTCAGCTCTTTGGCCGATTTATTAAAATAATGTTTTGCGGCAGCTTCGATACCAAAAATACCTTTGCCCATTTCTGCTACATTCAGATAATTTTCAAGGATTCTTTTCTTGCCCCAAATCAGCTCAATCATGGCGGTATGGTACACTTCCAGTCCTTTGCGCACCCAATTGCGTCCATTCCAAAGAAATACATTTTTAGCGGTTTGTTGGGAGATGGTACTGGCCCCTCGCTGTATTTTATGGGTGCTGTCCTGATTGTATTCAATGGCTTTCTGAATCGCATCCACATCGAAACCGTAATGTTCGGTAAAACGTTGGTCCTCGGCACAGATCACAGCAAGTTTGCAGGCTTGTCCCATTTCTTCATACTTGATATAGTCGCGCTGCAAACCATATCCTTTCACCCAGGCACCTAACATGACCATGGTAATGGGAGGATGAACCCATTTGGTGAGTATGATGTACGACAAGTTCACCGCCCATAGGATGAGCAAAAATTTGCCGATTTTTCGCCAGATACTTTTTTTGTTTTTTGAAGCCACCGGGTTCAAAGATAATTGAGGACGATGGATTTGCCTATTGGATGCGGCACTAATAAGGGTCTACATCGCAAATCACGATGACATTTGCAAATGAACGTTGTGTGCCCAGCAAACTGATTTCCTGCCGGATAAATGATTTGAGTAAATGGCTCTCCTGAGAGTCCTTCTGCATTTTAACCATGATCTCGCGCAGGTATTTGTTGCGCACACGTGCAATGCCCGGTTCACCCGGACCATAAACCAATAGATTACTTTGTGTGCGCAAATTTTCGCAAAGTGTCTGTGCGGCGTTCTTTACCAAGAGTTCGTTACCATGTTTGAGGGTAATCTTAAGCATTCGCGTAAATGGGGGATACAGAAATGCCTTCCTCTCTTCCATCTCTTTTTGCACAAATCCTGTGTAGTCGTTTCGCAATACAGACTGTATTACCGGGTGATCGGTGCGATAAACTTGAATCAATACCCTGCCCTGATCATTGGTTCTTCCGGCTCGTCCTCCTACCTGTGCCAACATCTGAAAGGTGCGTTCGTTCACCCGGAAATCAGGATAGCTCAAAAGGTTATCTGCATTGAGCACCCCCACTAAATTGACGTGTTCAAAATCAAGCCCTTTTACCAGCATTTGTGTGCCAACCAGAATATCGATTTGCCGTTTTTCAAACTGCCGGATAATCTCCTGATATTTATTTTTGTGTTTAAGCACATCCCAATCAAATCGCTCAACCCGGGCATGTGGGAAGGTCTGACGAATTTCTTCTTCTACTTTTTCCGTACCAAAACTTTTGGCTTGAATCCGGTTTCCGCCACAATCCGGACAAATTTTCACGGGCGATTGTCGGGAGCCACAATAATGACATTGCATCATATCACTTTGTTTGTGATAGGTCATGGATACATCACAATATTTACACTGGGGAATCCAACCACAGGTTTGACACATCAGCAAAGGAGCATAACCTCTGCGGTTCTGAAACAAGATGACTTGTTTGCCCATCTGAATCGTTTCTTGAATGGCCTTGGTCAATGTTGGTGAAAAAATCCCTTGGTATTTATTCAGGGCCTTTTCTTCTTTTTTATCGATCAGTTGAATTTTTGGCAATTGTCCTTCCCCAAATCTTTCCGTCAGTTTTACCAATTTATATTTTCCCAATTGAACATTCTGCCACGATTCCAGTGATGGGGTAGCAGATCCCAATATCACACTGGCGTCTTTGATTTTTGCCAATACAAGTGCCGCATCCCGGGCATGATATCGCGGTGCAGGTTCTTGTTGTTTAAATGAAACATCATGTTCTTCATCCAAAATAATCAACCCTAAATGATGTAGCGGCAATAACAATGCGGATCGGGCACCGATGACAATTTTATACTTTCCTTGCCGGATATTTTGCCACAATTCAACCCTTTCCATATTGCTGAATCGTGAATGATAAATGCCTACTTGCTCGCCAAATGCTTGTCGGAGTTTATGAATTATTTGAGTGGTTAAAGCAATCTCGGGCAACAGATATAAAACCTGTTTACCTTTTGCCAATACATCCCGAATCAGGTGAAAATAAACATGGGTTTTTCCACTTCCTGTTAAACCTTGTAAGAGGACAGTTTGCTGTTGGGAAAAATGATTTTGTATTTGTTGGTAGGCTTCTGTCTGGTGGGCGCTTAGTTCCTGCCATTTACCTGCATCGGCATTCCCCAATGGTATTCGGTTGGCATCCAATAACTGCACCTGAAAAATTTGTTTATCGATCAATGCTTTCAATGCCGTAGCACCTGAGTCTGATTGCGCCAAAAGGGTTGTTTGTTTAACTTGATGCTCCTGCCGAAAAATATGCAAATAGGCGAGTAGTACATTTAATTGTTTTGGAGCCTTTTCTAGCTTTTGAAAGAGGGCTTTTAATTCAACTTCTGTGTTGAATAGAGGATTGAGTAAAATGTATTTTTCTTTCTTACTCACGTAGCGGTTGTGTAAATTTTCATACACCCGGATCAACCCTTTTTCCACCAGGCCATGCACCACATTCACAGCCGAACTGTCCGGCAATAATTTGCGGATTTCTTCGAGGGTCATATCATCCATAGCGCTCGACATGATTATATAAATCGGCTAATCGTTTTTTTGATTTTTTGTTGTAAAGAAACAATGAGTATGCTTGTACAAATGATGATTACCACCAAAAGATAGGCATGTATCATGGCCGGAATTTCGAGTGCCATTTGTTTTAAATAAAGATGTAAGGTCCATTGCAGTCCGATTAATACGAGACATAAAAAGACAACCACTGCAATGATTTGCCAGATTGGTTTTTTTAAATAGAATTGTAGTAATTGTTTGGGGGTATAGCCCAGTTCAATCATAAGTTTCAAACTTTCTGCATGTTGTAAAATTTTATTCTCCAGATAAATAGACTGAATCAGATAGGCGAGTAATAAAATAAATAGACCTAAAATGGATATGGCCATACTGGACAAACGAACAATGCGTGCAAAGGTGCTACCCTTCAGTTTGTCCTGTTGCGTCACATAGGCATGCTCATTCAGAAATTGCTGTAAATCGGGATTGTCGGCTTCTTCCGTTTGCAATACCAACCGGGATACATGCGGCTCCGTTTCCTGCCCATATTTTTGATTGGCGTATTGCATAAAACTTTCGGGAATCAAAATGCTGCTATACCGTTGGGTAAATCCAACGACTTCGGCGCGATATGTTTCCTGTTCTGATGCATTCCCAACGGTCACCTGAAAGTTCAGGGCTTTCACGCTTTCTTCGCTGAGTTGTGGTAAGCCCTGACTCAAAGCAAATCCAAAATTGTATAAATTCAAAAAATCCGCCGATAGGATAACCGGTAAAGAAGCTTGCCCGCTCTTCCAGGTCCATTTGCTGGAATCGGTATCAAGTAATTCTGCCGGAATACTTTCAAAAAATAATTGTGTAGAGAATCCCAAATCTCCCATAGAATGCGCCAGAATTGGAAACTGATTTGAAATCACCGGCACTACTTTTTTAAGATAAGGAAGTTGTTGGAGCGTCTTTAATTCCTGTTCGTTAAAACTACTCAACTCGGGTCTGGTCATCATAGCAGAATTAATCTGTTTATTCACCACCAAAAACTCCTGACCGGCCTTATGTGCTTTGCCGTTTAAAATAAATTGAACATTCAAATAAAATTGGATAGCCATCATCAGGAGCAGAAAACCCAGCAGAATGGCCAATGCAGGGAGATATTGAAATCTGCCCTTGCGATGTGCCAGTATTTTTTGAATAATATCCATGTCTTTTTTTACAATTCCAGTTGAAAATGATAGGGGAAATGTTGGTCTTTTTCCAAATCGGTAATGAGTAATGCAGCACCTCTTTTTTGCACTTCCTTTAAAATGAGCGCAGCGGCTTTTTGAATATTGGCATTATCCAAATGGCTAAAAGGTTCATCGAGTAACAAGAGCTCAAAAGGTTGAAGCAAGGCTCTGAGGATTGCAACTCTTTGGCGTTCGCCGTAAGAGAGGGTATTGATTGTTCGGTGTAATAAATGATCAATGCCCAATTCCCCGGCCATGCGCTCCAGATCCGGTGAAGATGTATAGTCGCGAAGTTTTCTTTTGAGCTCAAGATTTTCTGCTGCCGTAAATTCAGTTAACAATCTTAAATCCTGAAATACAATACTCACTTCATTGGCCCTGATGTTTGAAACCTGATCAGGAGTCATGGATCGTAGTTGTTTACCCGCAAAGCGAATTTCACCCGAATAGTTTTTGTTGAGCCCATAAATCGCCTGAACCAAACTACTCTTACCACTACCCGAAACGGCTCGGATATGATAATAGGCTCCTTCCTGAAAGCCAATATCACGATGCCAGATATCCGAATGTTGGGTGCGGATATACGAAAAATGAAGTTGATGTAAACTCAATGACATGAGTGGCTAAATTAGGGTAAAATACCGGATTGCTTTCCGGCAAAGAACCTGCTATTCGGAAAGCAGCAATTTGCGGGACAATCCGAAGCTCTCGTAAACAATTTTTGGTTCAAATGGAAACTGCGGCAACATCTGTTTTGCAAAATGAAATAGTCTTTCGGCGTCAAAATTCTTCTTTAAAGTAATTGGAATGATCTTCAGGATGAATCACCCCTGCAAATTTTTTAAGCCTCGAACTTTATTCCCAAATGCTTTTGCCAGCGGCCAAAAATGACGAAAAAATCAACAATTCACCGACAAAACCTAATATTTACTTAGCATTATACTAACTTTCGCGCATCATGGGATTTGATATCAAACCCAAGCCAACCAACATTCATATTCAATTCTTTAGATCCATGAGACCCATTTTTTCTTCATTGCTGTTTGTTTCGTTGTTTGTAATCTGCCCTCATTTTATGCAGGCGCAAAATTGGGTATGGGCCCAACGAATGGGCAATACCAAAAGTGATAAGATCATCAGCATCAAAACTGATTCATTGGGATATGTTTTTATTTCAGGATATTTTAGTAACACTACCACTATCGGAACCAACGCAGTGCCGCTCAACTATACAGCCAATACCAATAGTAAGGAAGCCTTCATCGCCAAACTGGATAGTACCGGCTTTTGTTATTGGGCAAAAAGTGGGGGTGAATATTTCGATGATCGGGTTTTAGGGATGGACGTAGATGCGCTCGGAAATTCTATTATCACCGGAACTTTTTGGCAAACAGGTACTGGTTTCGATATGGGAACAGTGAACGTAACGGGCGCTGCTTTTGGAAGGGGGTGATCAATGTTTTGTTGTAAAACTTGATCCGGCCGGAAATACGCTCTGGGGCAATTTTGCATGCAGTAATTCGGGCGATGATCAGGGGAGTGATGTTTGTACCGATAAAGCGGGTAATCATTATATCGTTGGCTTTATGACCGGTTCTACCTTGTATTGCGGGGGCAATCAGGTGACTGCCACGAATCCCAATACAACGGGTTCACACAATCATGCTTATTGGTTGGCTAAATGTAATGCCAATGGAACATTTCAATGGGCCCGTACGTTCGGCAATCTGCCCTGGGACCCGGATGTCAGCAAGTATATCGAGAGAGATATAGCAGTATGCGTGGATGATTCAGGAGGAGTATATGTTACAGGCGGTTTTGATGGAACCCGACAATTTGGGACCCAAAATTTCACGACATATGGCGGCCATGATGTTTTTGTCATCAAATACGATACCGCCGGATTGTTTAAATGGACCACACAAGCAGGCAGTGATAAAGATGATTGGAGCAATGGAATTTGTTCGGATAAAAAGGATTTCATTTATATCACCGGTGAGCACCGTGATTCACTCATCATGGATACGGTCTTGGTAAAAAATTATAATAGGAGGGATGTTTTCGTTTTTAAAATCGATAAAAATACAGGCAAACCGATTTGGGGTAAACGTGCCGGTTCGGATTTAGGTGGTGAAAGAGGGAACGATATTGTCGCCGACTCTTTGTGTAATATTTATGTAGCCGGTGATATCAATGATGGCGCTAAGTTTGGCGACAAAATTATCCTTCCTTCCGGAGCGATGGAACAGGCATTCGTTGCAAAAATATCACCCGAAGGAAAATGGCAATGGGTGGCTACCGGTGGTGGTTTGGACAGCAACGACCGGGGCAATGCGATTGCGATGGGAAGAGGGGCTCAGGTATATACCGCCGGGTTTTTTCGATCCCCTTCAACCTACGGAAGTACCAACCTGATTTCGGTTGGTTCAAGTGATGGATTTTTTGCCCGTTTACATGATTCCAGTCGCAATAAAGGCATTGCCTTTGAATTAGAAGCACCCTCTGATACTGTTTTATGTAAAAATGATACTGTCACGATGAAAATCCCTGCCCATGCTTATCTGACGTTTTCTCCCCAACAAGGTGTTACCTGGAGCGCAGATGGTAAATACTTGATTTTTAGTCATACCCAGGATAGTATCACCTATACCATTTCAGGTTTCTCAGCAGGTGCTTGTCCGGATTATGATACCGTATCGTTTACTATTTTATCGGCCCCTGATCCTGTGGCAGACTTTGTTATTTCACCGCCAACAGTGCCCATTGTGAATCCGATTTTTAATCTGAATAATCAAAGTACGGGTGCTGTTCAATTCGATTGGACTTACGAAGGAGTATCGTTTTCAACGGCCGTAAATGCCATTCAAACTTTTGATACAGCGGGCATTTATTGTTTTACCTTATGGGCATTTAATGATGCAGGATGTTTTGATACCACTTCTCATTGCGGAACTATTTATGAATTGGAAAGAGTATTCTTACCCAATGCTTTCACACCCAACGGCGATCAGAAAAACGATTATTTTGGGCCGTTTTTCACCAATGTCGAAACCCAATTGATTAAAGATTATAAGATGATGATTTATGATCGTTGGGGAAATCGGGTTTTTGAATCAAATCGTCCGGAATTCCGATGGAATGGGCTTCTGCAAAACCAAACTCAAGCGGACATGGGTGTTTATTTCTTTGTTTGCCAATTTACGACTCCCAGGGGTGAAAAAATCGACAAGCGGGGCGATGTCACCCTCATTCGTTAGAAAGCCCCTACAAAAGCGTAACTCGCTTCTCCTGGTAAAGATATCAACTCCTTTGACGTTAATCGGCAAGCCCCTAAATAATTCTAAAGTGAATTGGTAGATAGACCAATTCATATCCGCCGCGGCGGAGTTTATACCTGCCAGTACCGATGTATTCTTTGTTTGCGAGGAACGAGCATTACAAAGAGTATGTCGGTAATAGGATAGTTGTTTAGACCAAATTTATGGGTCTATTACAAATATCACATCGGTATTAGACTCTTTCATGCAAACTTTTTGAACGCGTATTTTCGAAAAGTGTTCACTTGAAATACATCCTTCTCGCTACGCAGAAATACAGCATCTTCTGCGTTGCGGGCAAATCGCAGTATAAGGATACAGTTTCATTACCCGCGCATTGAATTTACTGCATTTCTGAGTTCTTCAGTAGCCTCTGTTTAGTGCTTTGCAGGAAGCTGGTTTTACATGTTCTGTCTGATGGGCAGAAAGACAAAGGGCATTATTCGGTTTTGGATCTTTGCCTTAATGACCTTTAAATTGTGCCGGCCTTTTTTCGAGAAATCCCCGAACACCTTCCCGGTAATCGTGGGTTTCTGAAGCCTCAACCTGCACAGCGCCTTCCAGTTTAAGTTGTTGACTCAAATCGTTTTGCCAGGAGGCGTTTAATAATCTTTTGGTTAAACCAAGACCTTTAGTAGGCATTTGAGCCAGTTGTTCCGCAAATTTTTGAACGGCCTCCTGAAATTGCTCTGCCGGGTAGCATTTATAAATCATTCCCATTTGTGCAGCATCCTGAGCACCGACTTTTTCGCCGGTCATCATGAGGGCTGTAGCTCTTTGCAGGCCAATTAATCGGGGTAGAAAAAAGGTGCCTCCGCTATCTGGAATGAGGCCTATTTTACTGAAAGCCTGAATAAAGGAAGCACTTTCGCTGGCCAAAACAACATCGCAGCACAAGGCAATATTGGCTCCTGCTCCTGCAGCTACGCCATTTACCGCGGCAATGACCGGTTTTTCTATCTTTCGAATACGTTCAATGATTGGGTTGTAATGTTCAGCAACTATTTGAGCAAGTTCGATGCCATTATCTTCTATGGCCTCTGCTAAATCCTGTCCGGCACAAAAGGCTTTTCCTTCGCCGCTTATGACCAAACAACGAATTTCAGGATCGTTTTCGGCAGCATCCAGCGCGGCATGGAGTTCAAAGGCCATTTCCCGACAAAAACTATTAAATTTATCCGGGCGATTGAGTGTGATATAACAGACCTGTTCTTTTGTATTGCTGATAATAAAGGGCATAATCAAAATTTGGGTGTAAAATAAGCGAAAAGAATCCTCATTGGCAAAACAAGTGCCGGCCTATGATTGAGGTTTAAATTGAGAACGTTGCAACAGTTTCAAACTATCCTTCGGCGCCAAAAGTAATATTAAGCAGACTCTTTAAAAACAACACAATTCCGATGACCACTAAACAAAGAGCAGAAATCCGATTTAGATAAATGATGTTTCGGGGGGTGAGTCGTTTGCGGATACGCTGAGCCAGCAGTACTTTCAGAAAGTCGAAGCCCAGAATAATACCGAGACAGGTGATAAAAAATACCAGCCGATATGCGGCAGTCATGGTTGAAATTGCCGCGACGGCCGTAATCCAGGTAATGATAACACCCGGGTTGAGGGTATTCATCAGGAAACCACTGGCAAAAATTTTAAAATAATCCCGGGAACTTACCTTGGCGTCATCGTTTCGGTTGCGGGTTACCTTGATTTTCTTAAAAAAACCGTACAAACCAAAAATAATCAATAGAACGGCGCCTAAATACCCGATGGTTTTTTCGTGGTTCATCAGGCCGGATAACCATGCGCTCGCTATATTAGCAAGTAGTACATAAATGGAATCACTTAATGAAACCCCTATCACAAAACTCATTCCGGCCCTCCAACCATAGGTGATACTATACTTAATGATTGCAAAAATGGTAGGCCCCACACTGACCGCCATAAACAGGCCAAACCCGCATCCTAAATAAAAGGCTGTGTACACCCTCACAAGATAGGACATTTCTGGTTTTCGGGCAAGTCAAAAAAATGTCATATAAGGATAAAAAAAATGTCAATTGACTTCCAACCGCTGTTTGTATATTAGCGTCTTTATCGAGTGTCTGAATTAAAATTTGGGCTATATTTGAACTCCCTTAATCTAACAATAGCGTTGAATATGAACAAAATTCTCCGATTCCTGACCTTATCCATATTGGGTTTGGTTGCTTTTACCCAAGTGAAGGCTTCGCATCAGGCAGCCGTTGATATCTATTACGAGTATATCAGTCCACTGAAATACAAAGTGCATTTAGTGATTTATCGTGATTGCACTGGTATTGGACAAGGCGGCAGCGAATCCATGACGGCCTATTCAAATTCCTGCGGACAAAGTTTTAACTTTCAAGTGGATACAGCTACTGCAGCGGATCCGAACAATTTCGCCTTCGTGGATGATTTATGTTCGAATGTACCGAGTACCTGTTTGAATCCGAGCAGTCAATTTAATGGATATCAATATTGCCACTATGCGCAAATCATTGACTTGCCGATGGCTTGTACCGATTGGGTATTTAACTGGCAAAGTTGTTGTCGAAATGCAGGTATATCTAATATTGCTGCAAACGGTACTTGTTTAAATGCAACTTTGAATAATGTTGCACGCCCCATTAATAATTCAGCGGTTTTAACCATTCGTCCGATTCCTTACGTTTGTTATAATCAACCTACATTATACCTGAACGGTCCAATTGATCCGGATTTGGATTCTATTGTATTCGTAGCTTCAACGCCACAAGATCAAGGTGGTGGAGTTGGTTTGTGTGCACCTTATACCTTTTTGGGCGGTGGATATACTACCGCAAATCCAGTAAATGCCCCAACCGGGTACATCGTTGACCCAACTACGGGTACAGCTGCATTTACGCCTACCATTCAAGGATTCTTTGTTTTGGCATTTACTGCCACTGAATATGATAAACAAACCGGCGTTCAGGTTGGTTCGGTGATGCGTGATGTGCAGATCAATGTATTAAACTGTAATGCAGCGCCTCCTACCATTTCTGTCATTAACAATACCCCTATTCAAAACCTTTGCCCTACCGCCATGCAAATCAGTGCAAATCCGGTTGTGTTAACGGTTTGTCCGGGTGCCCAAATTTGTTTTGATATACAGGCAACCAGTAATACCGTTTCAAACAATGTATTGACTTACGCCAATAACAACGCATCTTGTCCTGGTTCAACCTATACTTCAACCCCATTAACCGGTGGTAATCCGGTAAACGGAAATTTTAACTGGGTACCAACTGGCGCTGATATCGGAGACCATACTTTGATTATCACTTTTGCCGATTCAACTTGTACTGTAGGTCAGCCTATCGTATTGAAAACCTATCAGGTTGTTTTGATTAAAGTATTACAAGGTGTGGATGCTGGTCCGGATTTAATCACTTGTACCAATGCGGATTCTGTGCAATTAAATGCTACAGGTCCAGTAACTGTAACTCAATGGAACTGGGTAGATATTAGTGGTGGTGCAGCAGTAGGCTTATCTAATCCGAATATAAAAGATCCAAAAGCGTTTCCGCCGACTACCACAACATATGTGTTAAATACAAACGCACAAACAGCCTGTAAAAATAATGATACAGTAGTAGTAAATATTGCGCCGGGTATCAACGTTTCTGCCGGTGCTGATCAGATGATTTGTGCCAATGACTCAGTGATTTTAAATGCCAGTGCCACACCTGCTCAGGTGAATCCAATTATCGATTGGTCGCCGGGTAATGATTTGAGTGATTCTACTGCACTGAATCCTTGGTCATCTCCATTGGTTTCAACGACTTATACTTTAACTTATTTCGACGACAATGGTTGTCGTTATACAGATGCCACCTTTATTGATGTAAATGGTGCTCGTCCGGTTTTAAATGCGCTTTCGTCTGACAATAATCTTTGTCCGGGCGTTCCATTCCAATTGTTTGCGAATGCGGCTTCACAACCTTGTGGACTATCTGTATTCCCATGTACCAATGTTCCTGCATTGAAGCAAGTGGGTACCGGCAACATTCAACAAAATCAATATTCACCTTATTACACGAACTGGAATGGTGATGGTTTCAAAACACAAATGTTGTTTACTGCCGATGAATTACAGCAAGCTGGAATCAAAGCAGGTAATATGACTGGTATTCAATGGAATGTTATTGCCAAAGGAAGTGATACGATGCGTAATGTAAAAATTAGCATGGGTTGCACCAATGCTTCTGCATTAGATCCTCTTACCGGATTTATCGGTGGATTGTCTCAAGTGTTTAATGTCAATAAATACTATTCTGTGATGGGTTGGAATAATCACAACTTCCAGGATAATTATTTCTGGGATGGGGTTTCTAACCTAGTTGTTCAGATTTGTTATGATTATAATGGATTTAATTCCAATAATGACGTGATTCAATCTTCAAATACTTTAGGTGTTCAAACGATGTTCCAAAACGCCTATATGTCTGGTTGTAATATCACAGCCACTTCACCGTTGATTGCCGCTTTACGTCCGAACACAAAATTCAATGTTTGCGAAACAGGTTCATTCAATTATTCCTGGACTCCGGGTGCAACATTAGATAACCCAAGTTCACAAAATCCATTCTCTAGTGGTATTTATTCCAATACAGATTTTACAATTACTGTAGTTTCTCCTTCGAATCCAAATTGTGCTGCTACAGATGTCGTTTCAGTGTTGGTTGATAATTCAAACTCTATTGATGCCACGGTTGCTCCAACTATTTTGTGTGAACCAGGTTTGGTGACTTTAACTGGTACACCTGCAGGAACACCGCCTAAATATCAATGTGGAGATGAAAATGTAGCATGTGCTGCTCCTTTTAATAGCTATTTCCTGGGTAACGGGATTGCTTCAAGTACAGCAATTACACCTTTCTGGGGAGTATATGCCGGTGCTCGTTCACAAATGATCTTTACAGCAGCTGAGTTGAATGCCCTCGGTTTAACCAAGGGACGTATCGATTCGATTGCTTTGGATGTAACTACCAAGACAAGTTCTGCTGGTTTCGTAATGAATGTAAAAATGGGTTGTACTGCTTTGGATCAATTAAGCAGTTATATTCCTTCTTCTCAACTGAAAGAGGTATACAACAATCCGAATTACAATACAACCATTGGTTGGAACACCTTCCATTTAAATAATCCATTCATTTGGGATGGTACTTCAAATATTGTTGTTGAAATGTGTTTCTTCCAGGGACAATTTAATACCAATGGTAGTGGAGATGCCGTTTCATATACTTTACAAGCTGTTCCTCAGTTCTATTGTATGGGATCTAATTATGGTGGTTGTGAACTTCCTTCTGCGCAAGCGCCAAGTGCACCAATTATTTCAGTAGCCCGTCCGAACATGCGATTCAGCATTTGTGATATTCCTGCTAAAGTTTGGGAGTATACCTGGTGGCCTGGAACTTTTGTTTACGACAGTACTGCCGGTGTAACCACTGCTTATGTACCTAGTACAACAACCTTTAATGTTTCTACAATTGGTGGTAATCGTTGTTTGGTACAAGACTCTGTAACTATTACGATTTCTATTCATGATGTAAAAGCGGCTCCGTTGGATACAACTATTTGTGAAGGAGATTCTTATCAGGCTTTTGCTTTTGGATCTGGAAATGCCCCAAGTGCAAACTATACCTGGTATGACGTGAATTGGGGAAGTGTTGGTTTAAGTTGTGTAAACTGTACCGATCCAACCATTACACCGCCATCTACAGCCTATAATACATACCATGTCGTGCGTCAGGATGCTTACGGATGTTTGGATTCTGCTACGATTCGCGTAACAGTATTGCCTCGTCCAACAGTCTCAATATTGAATGGCGATTCTATCAAAATCAAATACTTACAGGAAGTAAATCTGATTGCAACCGGTGGTTATATCTATAACTGGACACCAGTTTGGGGTACAAGCAATCCGAATGTCCCTAATATGATTGTGTCTCCGGCAGAACCAACCATGTACTACGTGTACTCGCTGAATGAGGCAGGTTGTCGTGCAGTGGATAGCATTTATATTGATGTTGACTACCAAGACAATATTTTTGTTCCGAATGCATTCTCTCCTAATGGAGATGGTAAAAATGATGTATTCAAAATCGCGAATCTCACATTCCAGAATGTACAAGAATTCAAGGTGTTGAATCGTTGGGGGCAGGAAATCTTCTCTGCAAACGATAACAGAGGTTGGAACGGTACCTATAAAGGAAAACCACAAGACCCTGCAACATTCTTCTACCTCATTCGTGTAGCTTATCCGGATGGAACTACCCGAACTTTAAAAGGAGATGTTATCCTGGTTCGATAATAAAATGTTTGATAATAAAGTATCCCCTGCAAAGGGGATATTTTTTTGCCCGGAAGAAAGGGACCAGTTCCTGATTTTCTGTTACGAGACCGTTGCAAAAGTCATTTGGCAAAAAAGTTCAAGGCTTTTTAAATTTTTGATTTGCGATTTATCTTGCTGATAATGAGCGGATTTAAAATTTAAAGTAACGCAGAAATTTGAAGCCAAATGACTTGTTCGTTGATTTACAAAGGTTTTGCAACGGTCTCGTTACCATCAGGACAACTGCTTATGCATATAGCCTCAGCTTGGAAAGATCTATCGAAGAATTTTTTAGCCCAATGACTATTTCATCATTTTTCAAAAGGTTTTGCAAGGCTCACGAATCAGTTTGTACCCTTTGATAGTACATTTGCCTTTGTTAATTGTATAGCATGATTGAAATCGGAATTATTGGTTGCGGCACAATGGGAGCTGGCATCGCACAAATAGCAGCGCAAAACGGACATCCTGTAATCGTCGTTGATCTCGAGGCAGCGGCATTGGAAAAGGCCCGTACCCAATTATCCACCTCCATGCAAAGGCTGGTCGACAAACATAAGCTGAGCTCAGAGGACGCCGCACAAATTCAGGCGCGTATCCATTGGACCACAATCTATGAAGACCTTACCAACGCTTCTCTGGTCATTGAAGCCATCGTTGAAAACCTGGAGGTTAAAAAGAACGTATTTTCTCAACTGGAAAAGGTTTGTTCTACAGATTGTATCCTCGCAAGTAATACCTCATCATTGTCTATCACTTCAATTGCGGCAGCATGTGCACATCCTGAACGGGTGATTGGAATTCATTTTTTTAACCCCGCACCTTTGATGGAATTGGTTGAAATTATCCCCGCTTTGCAAACCGCTCCATCCTATACCTCATCAGCAAGGAAACTCATCGATCAATGGAAAAAGAAAACGGTATTGGTGAAGGATACACCTGGTTTTATTGTTAATCGGGTAGCCCGTCCTTATTACAGCGAGGCTTTACGCATTCACGAAGAGGGAGTTCCCATTCAGGATATTGATTTTGCGATGAAGGAGTATGGAGGATTTCGGATGGGGCCTTTTGAATTGATGGATTTAATTGGTCATGATGTGAATTATACCGTGACAGAAACCGTCTGGAAATCATTTTATTTTGATCCACGGTATACACCCTCGTTTGTACAAAAACGTCTGGTGGAAGCTGCTTGGCTAGGTCGTAAAAGCAATAAGGGTTTTTATGTCTATCCACAGGAGGCCAACTCACTAGTCGTTACCTCTTCAACGGAAGCGCTGAAAAGTATTTGTGATCGTATCGTGACGATGTTGATCAATGAAGCAGCGCATGCCTTGTTTATGGGCGTTGCTTCCAAAGAAGACCTGGATCTTGCCATGACCAAAGGCGTAAATTATCCAAAAGGTCTGTTGCTATGGGCTGATGAAAAAGGAATTCAAGATTGTGTGAATGCTTTGGATGCACTCTATGCTATTTATCACGAAGACCGCTATCGTTGTTCACCTTTGTTGCGGCAAATGGCCCAAAACAATCAAAATTTTTACTAAAAAATGTTTTACGCATACAAAGGAGTCATACCAGTCGTTCATGAATCGGCATTCGTGCATCCGCAAGCCAATGTCACAGGGGATGTAAACATTGGAAAGGATGTGTATATCGGTCCGGGCGCAGCCATCCGGGGCGACTTCGGAAAAATTATTATAGAAGATGGTTGTAATGTACAGGAAAATTGCACCATTCACATGTTTCCGGGCGTAACGGTCGTACTAAAACAAAATGCCCACATCGGACATGGCGCTATCATTCATGGTGCCGAAATTGGTCGAAATTGTCTGATAGGAATGAATGCCGTTATTATGGATGATGTGGTGATTGGCGACGAATGCATCGTAGGGGCTTTGAGCTTCATCAAAGCCAAGGAAAAATTTGAACGACGATCATTGATTGCAGGTAATCCGGCTAAAGTATTGAAGGAAGTCAGTGATGAAATGATTCATTGGAAAACCGAAGGCACTGGCATTTATCAGCAACTCGCGCGTGATGCCCATGAGCAGCTCCTTGCTTGCGAACCACTGAGAGATCCCAGCCTGCAAAAACAACATCCTGATTTACATTCTTATCAAATCTGGAAAGAAACCCAAAAATAATATGATGGATAAACTCCGTTTTTTAGAAATTGAATTCCCTGAATTACTGTCATCGATCCCCGTTGATACGGCCCCTTTATTCGGGAAAATGAATGTGCTTCAAATGATCGAACATATGGCTTATGCTTTTCAGCAGGCCAGTGGTTTAGTTGTTCATCCTGCTATTCATGATGCCGAAACGACACAAAAAATGTATCGTTTTATGATGTCCGATAAACCTTTTCGCGATAATACCCCGAATCCTTATTTGCCCGATGAGCCTTTGCCGGCAAGTTATGCAGCCCAGCCTCAGGCCATCGAAGCATTGAAGCAAGCCATTCAGGTATTTAAAGAAACTTTTACCAATCAACCTGAAAAACGATTGCTGAATCCTTTTTTCGGGGAACTGAATTTTGAGGAATGGACACATTTACTTTTTAAGCACAGTTGGCATCATCTTCGGCAATTCGGAATAAATCAAAATATCGATTAATGCATCCTGTATTACGAACCACACTGGCTGTCATCATTGGCATGCTCATTGCCTTGATGTCGATGTATCTGGCCGATCGGGTAAATGCCTATTATTTCCCGGCACAACAAATGAGCCGAAGTCATGCGCAAATTGCTCTGGATATTCAAAGTTTACCCCTAGAAGCATTTTGGCTCATCATCGGTGGATTTTTTTTATGCGGTTTCTTTGGTGCGTATACTTCTGCACGAATCGCTCCATTGCAATTAAAAGCTGTTGCAGCAGGAAGCATCGGTTTTTTTCTGATTCTGATTGGCATCGTTTTTTTTCTACCTTTCGGATTACCTATTTGGTTTACGATTACTTCTTTGGTCGTTTTTATTTTAAGTGCATATCTCGCTTATCTGGCTGCCACTTTTGGATTAGATAGGCCGCCAAAAAATCAATGAGCATAGCCAAGGACACAACTCCATAAAGTGGATTGAGTGTAGCGCCCAAACCGGAGTGTATCAGCAAGGGTACGGCGCAAGGCAGACTGGAGGCCAACAATAGCGCAAGGGATTGCCGTTGCTTTCGAATATACAAAAGAGCAATAGCCGGGAAGAATAAAAATCCGGCATTTGAAAAGGGCAGGCAATCATGCAAAATGCGAAAAATTCGTTTCTGCAAAATATTGAAATACCAACCCGGATCCTTTTGAATGTCATGGAGTACTTTTTCTTTCATTATTATTTCATATGCCTCAATTTCATCAAACTTGATATAATAAATACGTGCCGAATCATACCATGCCTGAAAGTGCAATGAATCAGGATGGTAAGGGTAGGATATCTGATATCGATCGCGCAATATCGGAATGGCAAATTGATAAGCCACCTGATCCTTCCAGGCATAACCATATTTGCGGTCGAAATCGCCCAATCCACAAAAAACAGGATGCCAGAATTGATGCCCCCTGATGCGCTTGCCCGTATAAACATGTCCTTTTTTTTGTGCGACCAGGATTTTTGTCTGATCAAATTTTTTTTGAAAATAGGATTGAATACCATTGCGTGTCCCCACCGTGAAGAGCAGGAGCAAGCCACAATACAAAAGACGTTTTTGAATATTTTCCTCATGTCCAAGCAGGATCATGACACAACAGGCCATCAGAAGTATGATATTTTCGTTGCGCATTTCAGCAACTACACCGATGATAAAACCGACCATCAGGAGAAGCAAAAAATGAATCATCCACTTATTTTTTTTTGCCACACACCAGGGTAAAATGAGCCCCATCACCAACATAAAAACTGAGCCTTGTAAGGCAAACAAATTTTGGCGACTAAAAACTTCGTAATGGAAAAATGGTAAACATAGCACCATTCCCGGGAGCAGAAAGGCAAGTCGGATATGCCCCATCCGGAATAGTCCGTGAAACAAACTGAAGAGTCCCAAAAAAAACAACAGGGCATTGAATGTTTTTACCGAAGGATTTTTTGGACTTCCGCGAAGCCATGCATCCGGCATAAAGGCCCAAATTCGCGCATGCTCACCCAAGCGTGACCAATGTCCGCTCTCCATCACCAAATCACGGCCATTTACCTCAATTTCTTCAATGGCCGATGACTTGTTATAAGCGGCTCCGGTGCGCAAAGTGCTTAAAGGAAAGTGGCCGGTATAATAATAAAAATAGACAAACGAACGGGCGTAAGGATAATCCAGTCCACTGGCATCCTGGCGCGATTGAGGCTCGGGACGAAAATCTTTTTTATCACTATAAATATACAAGGCAGCCACCACAAGGATGATCGATAATAGTCCCGCGAAATACCATTTTTTTGGAGAATCAAATGTGGCTTGCATATTCAGATTTCGGAACTATAAATGTTTTTGTATCGCTTCAAACCAAATCTGATAGGCAGCAGCATTTAAGTGAATACCATCCGAAAGGGTATATTCATTTTTACGCCGATCGTTCTCTGAAATGACCTCATTGATATCGATGGTTGGTATGTTCATTTCCTCACAAATCAATTGTACGGTTTTGTTCCAGGCACGTATTTCAGTATTCAATAAATCCACACCTTCATGTTGCTCTCCGCAATAAAAACTATGGGTATAAACCACTTTAATTTGTTTATCACGAAGGATGGAAAATATTTTCCGAAGGCGACTGGCCATCGTATCCATGGGTATACGATAGATGAGATCATTGATGCCGGCTTCCAAAAAGCAAATGCGTGGCTTGCACATCAATACCTGAGATAAGCGAAATTCTATACCCGATAATTGGTCCGAGCCAATACCCCGGTTTAAGATCTTTAGCCCCGGGAAAGCCTCCTGCCATTGAACCCGTTGGGTATAGGAGGTGCCCAACATCAACACATCACATGGTTGTGCACCATAATTTTCAAACAATGCATATTGTTCTTCAAAGTGTGGATTGGCCCTGAAGTCCTGACCGCTTTGTGCCATTAAGTGTTGTTCATAGGCCTTGTTGCGCATGGCCCGAGTTCTTCGAATATTGAGATGCACACTGAGCAGCAGACCGCATAAAAAGCAAATCAACAACAACAAAACAACCATGCTGCGGCGGGCAGTCCAAAAGCGTCGTTGCCAGGGTTTTTCCGCGAACGCCATTACTGAGCCTGGAGTTTATATTTCCCTTTGCTCTTTCGAATGCGCACGGCGCATACTTTGTACTCCGGACATAAGGCATCCGTATCGGTGACACTACTGGTTAAAACATTCATATTCACCTCCGGAAAATGGAAGGTCGATGACAAGATTCCGGGATTCACATCCAGACTAATTCGGGCCTTTACATCAATCTTTCCGCGGGCACTTTCTACACAAACCATATCACCCTCTGCAATGCCATGCTTGTCGGCATCTTCCGGATGGATGAGTAATGAATCCGTTTGCAGAATTTCGGCATTACCGGTCCGGCGTGTTTGCGCCCCACAATTGTAATGCTCCAGTTCACGATTGGTTGTCAGGATATAAGGGAAATCTTTTTTGTGGTCGCTGAGCTCCTGACTTTCTACCCAGGTAGCTTTTTTAAATTGCCCCTTTCCAATTTTAAACGATTCAGTATGTAAAATTTTAGTATCGCTGCCATCCGGAAGTACGGGCCATTGTTTACCGTTATCGCCCAATTCATCCCACTTAACCCCTGCAAAGAAAGGGACAATCTGTGCGATTTCTTCGAGCAGTGTTTTTGGGTCGTAATCAGCCTGCGGATAGCCCATACGATTCATGATGTCAATCATAATCTGACCATCTTGTTTACAGCCTTTCAGGGGCTCTACTACTTTATTGACACGTTGTATCCGACGTTCACCATTGGTAAAGGTTCCACTCTTTTCCAAAAATGAAGTGGCCGGTAAAACCACATGGGCCATTTTTGCTGTCTCGGTCATAAAGAGTTCCTGCACCACCAGTAAATCCAATTGTTCCAAAGCCGCTTTTACTTTCAGGGTATTGGGGTCGGTTTGCACATTATCTTCTCCCATCAGCCACAGGGCTTTAAATTTTCCTGCTAAGGCTGCATCATACATCTGCGGAATTTTGAGGCCGATATAATCAGGCAATTTGGCCTGATAAAAATTTTCGTAGCGTTGATGCATATCGGGGTTGGTCACATCCAGATAACCGGCACCCTGATGCGGTTGACAACCCATATCGGCAGCTCCTTGCACATTGTTTTGTCCACGCAGAGGATTCACCCCCACGCCGGGTCGGCCAATATTTCCGGTTATCATGGCGAGGTCGGCAATGAGCATCACGGTATAGGTTCCTTGTGTGTGTTCGGTTACGCCCAGTCCATGAAAACTCATGGCATTGGGCGCCTTGGCATAGGCTATAGCCGCCTCGCGCACAGCCTCCTTGCTGACTCCACTTTCTTCGCTCAGGTAATCCATATCCATGGCCAGCACATGGGCTTTAAAATCATCATAGCCTTCCGTGCGGTTGCGAATAAAATCCTGATCTTCCAAACCCTCAGTCATAATATAATACAACATCATATTGAGTACCGCCACGTTGGTGCCTGGTTTTAATTGCAGGTGATGGGTGGCGTATTTGGCCATTTCTGTTTTGCGCGGATCAATCACGATGCAGGTTTTACCCTTCATCGCAATTTGTTTCATCTTGGCACCTGTTACGGGGTGTCCGTCGGTAGGGTTGGCACCAATCACCAAAATGGCGTCGGTAAATTTGAGGTCTTTGATGGAGTTGGTTGCAGCCCCTGTACCGAATGTTCGTTGCATGCCTAATGCAGTTGGCGAATGACATACCCTCGCACAGCTATCTATATTGTTGGTACCTATCACTGCCCGAATAAATTTCTGCATCAGATAATTTTCCTCATTTGTACATCGGGCCGATGAAATACCCCCAATCGCATCTGCACCATATTCGGCTTTAACGGCATTGAGTTTGTTGGCGATATAGTCGTAAGCTTCATCCCACGTAGCTTCTTCAAATACGCCGTTGCGTTTAATGAGGGGAGTACGTAAACGTTCCTGATGATCGTAAAATTTAAAGGCAAAACGCCCTTTGAGGCAAGTATGACCGCTATTCACCTCGGCATTATAAGGGGCCTGAATACTTTTAATTTCGCCATCTACGGTTGCCACCTCCAGGTTGCAACCAACGCCGCAATAGGTACAAACGGTGCGGGTTTTTTCTTGTACGGCTATACTTTTACTTTCAAATACATCACTGATGGCACTGGTTGGACAAGCCTGGGCACAAGCCCCGCAGCTCACACAATCGCTTTCAAAAAAACTTTGATCACTGCCTTTAATGATATGGCTGTCAAATCCGCGTCCGGCCATGCTCAATACAAATTGTCCCTGCACTTCATCGCAGGCCCTTACACAGCGGAAACAATTAATACACTTACTCAGGTCGGAGGTCATGTACGGATGGCTTAAATCTTTTTTACGGTTGAGGTGATTTTTTCCTTCCGGATATCGAACATCACGAACACCTACCTGTGCAGCCACACTTTGTAATTCGCAATTATTGTTCACTTCACAGGTGAGGCAATCGAGTGGATGATCGGTGAGCACCAACTCAATAATATTTTTTCGTAGTTTTTGAATGCGTTTACTGTTGGGATAAATATACGTGCCTTCAGTAACCGGAGTATGGCAGGAAGCCATGGCTTTCGAATTTCCATTTTGCACCAGCGCCACATCCACACTACATACCCGGCAGCTACCAAAAGGATCCAAATTGGGTGCATCGCACAAGGTAGGTACAAGATTTTCGCCCAGGCTGCGTCGCACAAAACTCAGAATGGTTTCACCGGGAATCAGCGTAAAAGGCACGTCGTTGATATAAGCCGTTTTGGTTTGGCTTTGCACAGTCGATTGTATTCCTTTGAGCGGTTTGGAGGTTTCGAACATACGGCACAGTTTAAGACTTTAAAAATAATGCATTTGTATGAAAGCAGCGCTATCATCGGCTGGCTTGTTCGATGCCGGGGGCCTGCCGCCATGAGTAGGCCGAATTACATTGAATGTTCATGCGGCGGCACCGGGCTGTTCGCGCTACACCGCCCTCCTGCGTCGGGCGGGGGTAGCTTGCTGCCATCCCTGGCCCGGAGGAGAACAGAGCGAGAGCGGAGAGCGGAGGAACAGAGAGAGAGCGGAGAAACAGAGCGGAAGTAGGAGGAAGAGAATGAGTAGGAGTAGGAGAATGAGTAGGAG
>JBMOFV010000032.1:0-33949 GCA_049318705.1 Chitinophagaceae bacterium | reverse complement strand
GAATTTTTTAGTCTAAAGAGCAACAGCCTTGAATTTTTGGCTCCACCTTTTGTTTTGATTTCATGCCGTAGCAGTATTTGTTTAGCCTGAAGAATTCAGGTTATTACAAATACGCTAACGGTACAAGACAAAAGGTGGAAAATAAGAATGATCGCGATGTACGACTTACGAAAACAGGGTCTGATTTTACGCTGTTAGAATTACAGGTGAGGGTCAAAAAA
Organism: Chitinophagaceae bacterium; assembly: GCA_049318705.1. Classification (GTDB taxonomy): domain Bacteria; phylum Bacteroidota; class Bacteroidia; order Chitinophagales; family Chitinophagaceae; genus OLB11. Next base: position 33,728 of record JBMOFV010000032.1, on the reverse strand, counting down.
ATAATACATCATTCTCGCTACTCAGAAATACTGCATCTTCTGCGTTGCGGGCAACTCGCAGTATAACAATACAGCTTCATTACCCGCGTCTTGAATCTACAGCATTTCTGAGTTATTCAGTAGCTCCGATTTATCAACCTAACGAACTTTCTAAGTTTAAAAAATAAGCTACAAGGGCTATACGGCTCGTTTTACTCAATTTTATTGGCATACACGCAATCGAGGTCTGATTGCTCACAACCCATGAATAACTTGTACGCTTGAGACAGGAAGTGTATGATTAAATTATTTGCGAGCGCCGTTTATGGGGTGGATGCCATCACCATAACAACGGAAGTGGACGTATTGGAGGGCTTGAAGTTTTATGTGGTGGGCTTGCCGGATAATGCGGTTAAAGAAAGTCAGCACCGCGTAGAAAGTGCGATTAAAAACAATGAATTTTATTTTCCGCGTATTAAAATTGTGGTGAATTTATCACCTGCCGATATTCGTAAAAGCGGTTCGGCTTTTGATTTACCCATTGCCATTGGCATCCTTGCTGCCACCGGCCAGGTGCGCTCAGATGACCTTGCGAAAAGTATCATCATGGGTGAATTGTCGTTGGATGGGGCCATCATGCCCGTGAAAGGCGCACTTCCCATGGCCATACAGGCCGAAAAAGAAGGCTTTGAACAAATATTTGTGCCCCTGCAAAATGCTCGGGAAGCTGCCATGGTGAACGGCCTTCGGGTATATGGCGTGCAACATTTGCGTGAAGTAATTGACCACTTGGATGGGATCAATATCATATCGCCAACCTGCGTGAATCCGGAATCCTTATTTGCACAGGAGGAAACGGAAGACGCTTTTGACTTTGAAGATGTTCGGGGTCAGGAAAATATAAAACGGGCTTTGGAAATTGCTGCGGCAGGCGGACATAATGTGATATTGATTGGGCCACCCGGAGCGGGAAAAACCATGCTGGCCCGCCGTTTGCCATCTATTCTTCCGCCCCTCACTTTATCCGAAGCACTGGAAACGACCAAAATACATTCGGTGGCCGGCAAGCTGCCCGAACATACAACCCTCATATCTAAACGACCTTTTAGAGCCCCACATCATACCATCAGTGATGTGGCGCTTGTGGGTGGAGGTGGTCAGCCTCAGCCGGGTGAGATTTCATTGGCTCATCATGGGGTATTATTTTTAGATGAATTGCCGGAATTTAAACGAACGGTATTGGAAGTTATGCGACAACCCATGGAAGAAAGGCGGGTTACGATATCCAGGGCTAGAATGAGTATCGATTATCCGGCCAGTTTTATGTTGGTGGCGAGTATGAATCCTTGCCCCTGTGGATTTTTTAATCATCCGGAAAAAGAGTGTGTTTGTGCGCCGGGTGTGGTACAAAAATACCTCAATAAAATTTCGGGTCCATTGCTTGATCGTATCGACTTACATGTAGAGGTGACTCCGGTTCATTTTAATGAGCTAACAGGACTCCCCAAACGTACCCAGGAGAAAAGCAAACAAATTCGGGAGCGGGTTATACGGGCCCGTGTGATACAAGCCCAACGATATGCAGGCATAGAGGGTGTTTTTTCGAATGCGCAAATGGGCACAAAAATGATGCAGGAACTGTGTGTGGTTCCGTCTGCAGGACAACAACTGCTCAAAACCGCCATGGAGCGATTAAATCTATCGGCCAGGGCCTATGATCGCATCTTAAAGGTTTCGCGCACGATTGCTGATTTAAATGCCTCTGAACAAATCGGGATTGAGCATATTGCAGAAGCGATTCAATATCGTAGTTTGGATCGGGAAAATTGGGGTCAGGGATAAAGAAATGAAGTTGCTTTCCATTCTCGCCCGCCTCGTGACTTTGCGAATTAAATATCAGAATGAATTAATTTTGAATTACATGAGCTCGACAATCTTTCAACGGAATTTATTATTATTGTGAGGTGACGCCAGTGCAGAATAGATTTGATATTCATTTAACAGGAATAAAAAATGGACTTGAATGAACATGAATTTTATATGCGCAGAGTCGAGGCGGAGGCTCTGCGAGAACGTAAGGTTTATAAGCGCTCAATTTTACCGATGGCCAGGTTTTTAATATATTTATTTATGGTGCTTTCTTTTATGGGAAGGCTACATGCACAATCCTTTACGCTCGTTTTACAAAATAAAGAAAGAGACTATAATTGGGGTTTAAGTTTTTATTGTAATGATTCAGTGTACCAATTATTTGTTACAAACTGGGTTGGATTTATAGTGAGTAAATTACTTATTTCAGATGGAGTAGTCATTCGCTCGCAAAGTCGGATAGAATTTGAAGATGATAAAAAGACGATTATTGGTGCTTTTGTAAAAAAACAAGAACGCTGGTATCTCGATTATATACATTTCAATTGCAAGGGTATAATTCTGTCTAAAAATGAAAGAATTTTTAAAGATTGTACTCCGGATCCTCAAAGGGCTGTCGTCAAAGCCAGTTCACTGAAATCGCTTTATGAAGATAGCAAAGAAGATTATTATAAAAGATCGAAGATTAGGAGATTTCATAAAGTTGATATATTCAGAAACAGAGAAGAATTGGCAATAAAACTAGATCATAGGAAACAAATTGGCACAATCTATGTTAAGGACAGATTCCTTTATCAAGGCCATCTACAATACATTGGAGATAGTTTAGGTCGTATTCTAAATAAAGAAAATAAAGAAATCGCCGAGTTTAAGATGAATGAAGACTATCCTAAAGCTTTGTATTTGAAGTTTTTGAATCGTTACTACGAGTTATTGAAATTGAATAAGAATGAAACGTATGAAGAAGCAGCAGAGAAATCTTTGAGATTCTTTTATCCCAAAATACGCGATAGTATATGAGGAACGAAAATTTTATCGCGTTAGTTAGGATTGCCTCAGCTCTGCGGAATCCCGAACCACAGATAAAAGGAGTTCTCGCAACTCGCAGTTCCTTCTGTTCACTTTAGAGTCTCGACCAATCATTTGCCCCTAAATAGCCAACTGCCAAAGTCGGACTCTGCAGAGCGTTTAGTAACTTAGCAGTATCAATGAACAGAAATGATAAACATAATAAATCGCAGAGTCCCGAAGCGGAGACTTTGCGAGGACAGATGAACATACCTGATCGTTTCCTCCTACTGATAATCGGGGTCCTCGCTTCGCTACAACTCTGGTATATCAATCATATGCCCTGGAGTCCGATCGATGAATATGCTCATATGGACTATGTGGAGAAACTTGGTGAGGGGAAATGGCCTGTGATCAACGATTACATAAGCCCTGAGATCATTCATGATATATTTAGTCGGCACGAACGGCATCTCGCCAAGCAGGTCAGTTCGCCTGCCGAGTTGGGCCTTGCGCTCTACAGTTATCAAGCTAAACATCCGCCCCTGTATTACAGTATTCTCACCCCGGTTAACCTTTTGATGAAGAAACTGGATTTCAGTTTGTTCAAGCGGCTGCAGATCCTGCGAACGTTTTCTTATAGTTTGTTTGTTGCCGGTTTGATCTTGCTGTTTCCGATCGCGCGGCGTATGCGCGAAATAGGTTACCGCATACCAATGGCCGCAGTTTCACTGGCTGTTATCTGGGCCTTGTTCTTTTCCACGCACGAACGCTTTGGATTGGGGAATAATCTTCTTTCGCCCTTGCTGATCCATGGCGCTTTTCTTTGCCTTCTGCGTTTTCGCCAATCTGAAGACCCTTCAGGACTTTTTGCGCTGGGCCTGATGGCCGGTCTCTCCGTTTGCGGCGCCCTCACCAATTTGTTCCTGCTTCCTCTTATAGCCCTTCCCGCCTTGCCGGTTTTTATTCGGAGGTTTTCGCTGCAAACGCTGGGGGCTTTGCTTGGAGGTTTACTCCTGCCGGGCTTGATGTTGCTCTGGTGGCACAAGGGAACCTTGACGCAATCGCCCACGGCAGATATGATCAACGGATTGCTGCATAACCTATTTCGCGCCAATCAGGTGGGATATAACACTTTTCTTCAGTTGCTGGGGCACGATCTCAGTACCGTTGATTTTATTCAGCCGGGCTGGCGCTGGCTATGGATCAATTTACTGCTGTTTGCGGTCAATGCCGGTTTCCTGCTGGCGTTCCGGAAAAGATTGCTTGGACCTGAAAACCGATGGATCCTATTTTTGTGGGGCTGCCTGGGGTATTTCCTTGTCCTCGGTTTTTTCCTAAACCGATTTGTGGATGATGTAGTCTGGGTGGCCTACCGACATTACCTTGGCTTTATTGGGCTGCACGGGCTTGTGCTCTTCAGCGGGTTTGCCCTCGTTCTGCCTAAGCCGAAAAATTCTCCTCACTGTTCGAGATTTGCAATCTCGAACGACTATCGGCGGTTTTAAAAACCGCTAAAGCAGCATTACTATGCATATTAGTTTTTCAGAGAAAATATATCTTAGAATCTTCAGTCCTCCCAAAGTCTCCGCCTCGGGACTCTGCGAGGACGGTTTTATAAATGGGTAAGGCAGAGGATTCTTGCTTAAGGATTACAAATCCTTGGATAGCGGTTCGAGATTGCAAATCTCGAACCGTCGGTAGACTTCATTGATTTATTTAGTATACTTTGATTCCTCTGGGCATTAAACAATTCAAACGAAATGCTTACTTTTGTCCACTTCTTTCCGGAAGTAAGGTGGGATGTTGTAGCGCTTTGTAGACCCTGCCCTTTGTTAACCCAATGATGAACCTTATGATGCAATTGAAACGTGTTGTTTTTTCTTTTCTTTTTTTAAGTGTCCTGCAAACTCCTTTTCAAAGCTTGGGCCAATTATCATCGTCTGACAGTAACTTCTTCAACAATACCTTGTTTATTGAGACCTTGTATATCGATTATCTGAATTTTCCAGGTAATTGGTATCAAAATAAAGAGGTTGAATCGATTTCGGAATTATACCAACAAATCGATTCAATGTACCCCTTCCATAATAATCAATTGTGGCATGCCTATCAAAACATTGGTTTCAACTCGAATCTGTATTACGATACCACACTGAACCGAACGATTGATACATTTAATGTGCAGTATCAGGATGATTTGTTTTTATGCAAAAATCCATTTGTACGATTGGATTATATTATGGATAGTACACAAAGAAGCCTGGAAATATTTTTGGATTCGGCAAAGGATATGACGCTCGTTGGTAAAAAAGCATTTGTTTTATTAACCGGAACCGGACAAAATGAAATGAGCCTGATGATCGGGAACCCGAATAATTACCATAACACAAATTGTAATATTAAAAACTATCTAACGAATTTCGGGGACGTATATGTGACAACCACACCGAATGAGGATATGCGGGCCATTCGTTTTATGGGAAAAAAATTGGCCCGTTATTGGCCGCTCTTTCCAAATTTTTTATTGAATTATCTCAATGGTCAACAGCATGCCATGGGGATTAATAAACTCATAGAAGTTATTGCCCTCGTAAAATACCTCAAGAATTATTATACGGAAGTCAATGTACTGGGTTTGTCAACCGGAGGTACTGAGGCCTTATGGGTATCCATGTTGAGTAACCCTACGGCTACATTGGTGTCTTCAGGTTATAGTATTCTTTGCGATACGGATTTAGCCTCTTTAGCTGTAAATGCGCAGTTTTATGGCAACTGCCTGGATTATTTTACCAAGGACACCTTAAAAAAGTATTTTCAACAATCACCCACAAGATATTTATTTACACAAGCGTTGAACGACTCTCCCATTTGTCAGGCTGAAATTAATGGTCAACATTCCCCTGCTTTTTTTTCGGGATTGAATCATGTTGAATTTAATTATACTTATTATAACCACTCGTTTCCACCTTGCGACATCATTGATTCTTTTCTGCATTTAAGTTCTACGATTCCGGTAAGCACGGACGAGGTATCATTGCCGCGCTTACATTATTCCAATCCCATACAAAATGAATTATTTATTCAAGTACCACCTTCCGAAAAGGATTGGCAATATGCCCTCATCAACCTTCAGGGTATCATCGTAAAATCAGGCAAATTGGATGCGGATCAAAATCATGTTCTCGTCGCAGATTTGAGTGATGGAGTATATGTGCTGCAATTAAAACATCGATCGGGCCAGTTCGAAAATCATAAAGTACTCATCAGAAGATAGTTCCACTTTTTCCCTGGGACTGTAATTTCATTTGGAATATTACTCATTGCAATTATTCTCCCAATCCTTCCGGAATATTTTCCTTAAAAAAAGTATTCCACTTCTCTTGAGCTGTTCGGTTCACTGAATGATTTGTTTCAGCATCATACTGTGTATGCATTTGTTGGTATTTGTCGGAAACTACCTGAAAGATTTGTTTTAAGCGTGTGGAATATTGGGCTTTGATAAATTTGGTGGACTTTAGGATTGACAAAAACTCCCGGACACACATGAGTCCAATATTAAAATGACCTTGTTCATGTTCCAGTAAGGCATCGGTCATCATATCTTTTTTTACCCACGACTTCTGATGGTCAAAACTTAAAATGACCTCTATATTCTTGAAAAAAATGGAATCACCTGAATTTTCCATCCCACTCACCCGATAGGAAAATTGATATTCAGTCATGGCACCGAAGGATGAGGAGGCATTTACTTTTCCGGTATAATCTGCCCAGGCTAATTTTCGCCAGCCTTCTTGTCCATGAATCACAACCTTTTGTGCACCGACCTGCAGTGCCAAACAAAGTAAGCATATGACGCCCAACCAATTTTGTCGAACAAATATTTTTTGCATGCAAAGCAAATTACAACTTTTTGAAACATCAATCGATAATCAGGAAATAGAGGAGTACGAATAAAGAAAGGACTAATCCGAGCAGCAAAACAAACGGAATGATTTGATTCCTTTTTTCGCCATTCTTTCGAATGCGCAGCCAGATGAACAAACTCAGTATCCCGAATGGATAGCCAATCACTAAATAGGGGTTCCTGAATAACTCAGAAATGCTGTAGATTCAAGGCGCGGGTAATGAAGCTGTATTAATATACCGCGAGTTGCCCGCAACGAAGAAGATGCAGTATTTCTGAGTAGCGAAAGATTCTGAAACTCAAGTGAGTGCTTTTTAGCAATATGCCTTAAAAAAGTGGGCATCTACGGTTATAAATTTTCGTTTGAATGACCATTACCACTCGTTTTGAGCGGTATTCAGGAGCCCCTAAACATGCGGCATAAGCCCACACCATCCCTGACCATAAAAACCAAATTGCAGTTATGATTCCAATCCAAAAAAGGATTCCATTTTTATGGATTGGTCTGGTCTTCATCCGACAATAAACTGAAGGGAACTAAAGGGTTTCCTTCAGCCAGTTGTAAAATTCAGTGTGCCACACCAATGCATTCTGCGGTTTGAGCACCCAGTGATTTTCTTCAGGCAGGTATAAGAAACGACTTTTAATTCCTTTGAGTTGTGCCGCCTGAAATGCCTGCAATCCTTGTTCAATAGGAACCCGAAAATCTTTTCCTCCCTGAATCACAAGAATCGGGGTATTCCAGTCTTGAACATAATTACTAGGACTATAAAATTTGTAACTTTTTTGTGCCTCAGCATTGTCTCTTTCCCAGTATGGTCCGCCCACATCCCAATTGGCAAACCACAACTCTTCGGTTGTTCCGTACCAGCTTTTTAAATCAAACAAACCACAATGAGAGATCAATGTTTTAAAGCGGTTTTCATGGATGCCTGCCAGCATAAAAACGGAATATCCACCATAACTCGCACCTACTGCGGCTCTGCGATCTTTATCAATATAGGACTCCTCTGAAATATCATCTACAGCCGCCAGATAGTCGCGCATTGGATTTCCACCCCAATCTTTGCTGATGTCTGCATTCCATTTCACACCCCAACCGGGCATTCCTGTTCTGTTAGGCGCAATCACGATATAACCCTGACTTGCCATCAATTGAAAATTCCAGCGGTATGAATAAAACTGCGACAATGCACTTTGGGGCCCACCCTGGCAATACAAGAGCAAAGGATATTTTTTGCTGGGGTCAAAATTGGGCGGATAAATCACCCATGAAAAAAGTTTTTCGCCGGTTTCTAATTCTGTGTATCGTTCTTTGATTTCACATTGGGCGATATCCCGATAAGCTTCATCATTCACATGGGTGAGTTGATTCATATTGCCAGTACTGATATCTACTGTATACAATTCGGCAGCATGATTCATGTCGGTTCGGCTTACAATTAAGGTGTTTTCATGTTGCCCGGCAATACCTGTCACATCAAATTTACCTTTGGTGATTTGTCGGATAGCTTTTTCATTTTCACCCATCAAATCCAGTTCATACAATTGTTCAGTGCCTTTGGTTGGCGCAATAAAAAATATTTTCTTGCCGTCTTCACTCCAGGTAAATGAGGCCACGTTTTCATCCCATTCTTCAGTCAGATTGCGTTTAACTTTACTATTCATGTCCATCACCCACAATTCATTTTTATCACTTTCAAACCCATCCGTTTTCATACTGAGCCAGGCCATTTGTGAACCATCTTTATTAAAAGCGGGATTGGTATCATATCCTTCCATACCTTCTGTGAGATTGGAGGTTTCGCCGCTGTTAATCTGATAGGCATAAATATCTGTATTGGTGCTGATGGCATAAGCCTTTCCACTCTTTTTCTTGGTCACGTATATCACATGCGATCCATCGGGTGTAAACAATAGATCCTCTGCACCACCATGTGGTTTTTGCGGACAATCAAATGCCTGTCCGGCAAATAAATCTTTTTCACGCACCGCAAAACCTGCAACGATATCAGCGATAAACAAATGAGAATAATATCCATCTTCCCACGAATCCCAATGACGTTGATTCAAATCATCATAAATATATGCATTCGATTTGCTGAGGTTGGGATATCGTTCAGTGCTTTTACTCGGCGCAACATTCACCTCTTTGGTATAGATTACTTTTTGTGCAGCAGCAGAGGCCTTAATATTTTCTGCATCCGTTTGTTCTACCGTAACCAGATTCTCTTCAGGAACGGATGGGATTTCAGTAGCCTGGCCGCCTTGTAAAGAAATACTGTAGAATTTCGTGTTATTTTTATTTTCCGCAATATTTGGAACCGACACACTGTAATAAACCGTTTTGCCATCTTTGCTCATCCCTTGCGGGCTCACCCGACCGAGCGATAATAATTTTTCCGGGCTTAAGGCGCTTTGTGCCTGCAATAAACAAGTGCTGAATAGAAGGAAGAATGTGTAAATAATCTGACGCATAGGAACATTTTAAGTCCTGCAAAATACAATGCAATTTTAAATTTTGACTCCGTATTTTCGTACACGTAATGAACTACCTGATAGGAGGAATCCTGATTCTGGCACTACTATTGTGGATACTTCCACGTTTATTGCGACAAAATAGACCGCCCATGTTTAATGTGATATTTCTGATTTCAGGATTGCTACTTGGTTTGGCCTTGGCTTGGATTGTGCTCAAAGGTAAATGGGGATTTAGCAAAGCCGATGAAACCACCATTCAAAGCAATACCATTGTACAAAGTATCGAACGGGTATTTAAAGTGGTAACCGCCGAAGGGCATTTCTCCGAAGTTTATGAATATGAAAATACCACGCATACCCTGAGTTTTATTCCGAGTACCAAAAAAGCCCTCATTGTGGTGAATGCCAAAGTGCTGATGGGATTTGATTTTAAAAAACTGAAAGTGGAAATTGATGAATCCGACAAAAGCATCAAAATTCTGTCATTCCCGGAGCCCGAAATTCTTTCCGTTGAACCAGACCTCAGGTATTATAGTTTGGAGAACGGCCTCCTTAATAAATTCAGCAATAAGGATTTGACCATGCTTCAGGCCGATGCCAAAGCCAAGATTATTGCCAGTGTTTCCAAAAGCGATTTGCCCGCCATTGCCCAAAAACAAATGCATGCCTTGATGCTGGAACTGGCTGATTTACGACAAATGGCTTTGAAAGGAGAGGATAAAATTATTCAAACGCCCTTGCTCCTCAATCCCGCTCAACAATAGTATGTATGAAACGATTCTTTTTCATAGCACGCTTCATTTGTGGGCTATTGCTTTGTTTGTCTGCATTCAATGAGGTTCACGCACAAGTGAAGTTTCAAAAACAATTTCATCAGCCCGACTCTGCTTCTTCCTTACAAACGTTCGATGCTAAAACCACACCGGATGGAGGATATATTATGGCAGGATTGGCCAGTCAGGAGAGCAGCAATGTGTATCATCCATATCTCATCAAACTCAATTGCAAAGGGGAACTCCAATGGGAACATTATTTTGGAAATACGCAAACCATTGCCAATGTCAATACCCGCGTCATCGTAACAGCAGATTCAGGATATGTGATGATTTCGAATCTCGGTGTATATACCAATTACAACGGGTTTGCCGTTAAAATGGATGCATCCGGCAATATTATTTGGCAAAAATTACTGAACCTTAGCAATACCAACGACAATATCAATGATGTGTATGAAACAGCTGACGGTCATTTAATCATTGCAGCGAGCATAAAAGATTTTCCGGATGTGGGATTGGTTAAACTTCGCCAGGATGGTAGTTTGGTATGGTGCCGAACTTATGGAAATGCCAATCAGTATGATGATGGTTCAGTGGTGCGCGAATTAGCCGATGGCAATTACATGATAGCAGGCCGGTATATTGCCATGGGAACCTTTAATGCTTTTTTGATGAAGACCGATACCAGTGGAAATATGTTGTGGTTAAAATGTTATGGAGATACCCTGCAACATATGTGGGCCATGGATTTTCGGGAAATGCAAAATGGCGATATTGTGCTCGGTGGTTCTACAACCTTGCTCAAGCCAAACTTTCAGAGTTTCAGTGATAATTTTCTCATGCGGGTAAATAGTAATGGTGATACCCTGTGGACCAAAATTTTTTACGGAGTTAACGATCAGTTTGAAAATGTAAGCAGCCTGATATTGGATCAGGATGAAAATATTATTGCCGGTGTGGCAACGGCTTCCTATGTGAGTCCGGGATTTGTACCCAATAAACATGCGGTCATGAAGTTTAGTCCCCAGGGGCAGTTACTCAAAGCAACACTCTATAACAATGGCTCTTCGCATTATCCTCGTATCAGTAAGTGTTCAGATCGGGGTATTTTGCTGAGTGGGTTTACAAATGCTTATTCAGGTCCGGTTGGTTTCAGAACCTTGCTCATGAAAATGGACAGCACCTTAAGCACAGGCTGTATCGAAACGGATGTTACGAATCAAACCCTTGTGCAATCCAAACTTTTCCGTGTCAACATGCCTGTACCCATTACTGGTAGCAGCGGTACAGTCGTGAACAATAGCAGCACCTACACATCGAGCATCATAGACTCAACATTATGCGCTTCTTTTCCGGCTGTGCAATCGGCATTTACCTTTTCCGGCGGCTGTAAAAATGAAGCCGTACAATTCTTTGCAGATAGCAGCGGTATTCTTTTTTGGCGTTGGGAAATATTAACCGATACATTATTCGGGGCTCAAACTCAATATACATTTACCGATACCGGTACTTACGAAATTCGTTTATGGGTAAGTAATGGATGTGATACTGCTAGTAGCATACAACAAATTATGATTCGCGATAAGCCGGATATCTTTGTAATAGGTCGGGATACTACACTATGCGAAGGCGACAGTATTCAATTAGGCAGTACAACAAATGCGGCTGGTTTTTTGTGGAATACCGGCGATACCAGTCGCTTCATCACTGTCACGCAGAATGGCCAATACATCGTTGAAGCAGACTTTGGTGTTTGTGGTGTGCTGAGGGATACCGTTTCAATTCAGTTTGTGGATTGTGTGCCCGTACCTGAACCTCCAAGCGCCTGCGCAATCTGGCTTCCCAATGCCTTTTCTCCCAATGGAGATGGCAAAAATGATTTATTAAAACCTGTTGTAGCACCAACAGCCCTGAATCTGAAATTTACCCGGATGGAAGTCTATAATCGTTGGGGAAATCGTTTGTTTATTTCAGAGGATATTTCTTCCGGTTGGGATGGTAAACATCAGGGGCAGGAACAAAGTACCGACACCTACTTTTTTATCATTCGATACAAATGCGGCGATGAAGACCGGGTGCTGAAGGGCGATGTGGTTTTGGTTCGATAATCATTTAACAAGATTGATGATCAGAGGGCAGGATTTTGTTGTCGTACAAATACAAGGCCCGGGCATCAATATTTCTTCTCATCAATCGTATCCATAATTTTTAGATAGTTGATATATCGTTCTTCCGAAATTTCTTTTTGACGAATGGCTTCTTTAATGGCACATCCCGGTTCATTGAAATGCAAACAATTATTGTATTTGCAATCCTGCAGTCGGGATTTCATTTCCGGATAATACCCTGACAATTCATCTTTACGAATATCAATCACGCCCAATTCTCGAATACCCGGTGTGTCAATGATATGCCCTCCTTCCGGTAAATCATACATCTCCGCAAAAGTGGTTGTGTGCATGCCTTTACCGCTCCATTCGCTCACAGCACTGGTGGCTAAATCTTTTTCCGGCAATAAAATATTAATGAGGGTTGATTTTCCTACTCCGCTATGCCCAGTTATGAGGGTCTTTCTGCCTTTGAGTAAATCCCGAAAGCTGTCCATACCCAGATTCTTTTCGGCCGAAAGCAAATACACGGCATAACCCACCGATTGATACGTTTCGGCTAAAAAATGATAGTAGGCCATATCTTCTTCGTCCAGAATGTCGGATTTATTAAACACAATGATGGCAGGAATATGATAGGCTTCACAGGTTACCAAAAACCGATCCAAAAATCCGGTAGATGTTTTTGGTTCTTTAATCGTAGCAATGATGATACTTTGATCCAGGTTAGCGGCTACAATATGTTTTTGGTGCCGCCCATGTGGCGACTGCCTCACCAGATAATTTTTTCGGTCGTCAATGCCAACGATCATGGCCTGATGCTCCTCCTGTTCGGCCACTTCTAAAGTCACCCAATCGCCTACCGCAATGGGGTTGGTAGAGGTAATGAGTTTATCCATTTTGAATTTGCCTTTGATACGACAATTCCAAAATCGACCATCTACACTTTGGGCCAGATACCAGCTACCGGTTGACTTATAAATCAGGGCTTTCAATCATAAATTTTTCCAAAGATACATGCAGATTCATGCGCTGTGAAATCCTCCCTGAAAGACTTATACAATCTATTGGAATCATCTTATTTTTCAAAGGGATGCCGCAAAACCAAACACCAGTCATCATCCAGAGGCAGATACCCGTATTCAAAACAAAAAAAGTATTCCTGCCCTTTTATATTGGTATACTGATGGGTTAAATACTGAAACTGATAACCCTTGCTGACGAGTATCTTTCGCGTCGTTTTTTGTAGGTCTTCCCCATCCACAATTTCAGCCAATATGCGCCGGTTTTTTTTGAGGGCGTACATCACATTGCGCATATAATTATTGCGCTCAGCCTGATGTTGATTGTTAAAGTCGTTCCGACACCGATAGTCACAAAACTTTTTGTCATCGCGGCCCTTCATCTCCCGGCCACAGGATAAACACGTTTTCACATGATTCATTTTAGTTCATCACAAATATAATTGCTTTATACTAACCTGAGGACCTTACCAAACTCATTGAGCAAAAAAAGTAAATGAACCATGAAATGTGAGGTCGAATGGCAATTTGAAATGATGCAAATTTTTTAAATCCAAGAATAAAGGTTGACATTGAATAAGCTACATCGCAATCCATGATTAGTTTTTTGGGCGCGCCCCGGGCATGGTTTGCAAATATCCATACTTGCCGAAGGGGCCGGGCTTTTATTCCAAGTCCGCTCAGCTGAAGCTGATGCGGGCTTTCCATGTCAATCCCTCGCGCTAAAGCCAGCCTCCTGTTTGTAAGACCTTGTGCGGTTCATCGCTGGCTGATTGCTTTTAAGTCGAATATACACTTGAGCAGGGTGCCTTCACCTTCTGCCGTTTGCCAGCTGCATGTTCCGCGCATTTCTTTACAACGGCTTTCAATATTCACAATACCATTCCCCCTGTTTCGTTGATGGAAGTCAAAACTAATTCCATTATCGGAAATACTCAAATACAGGGTTTGTTTATCGATTTTCATCACCAATTCCACCTGATTGGCCTGACTATATTTGGCAACATTGTTGAAGCTTTCTTTAATGATGAGTAATATATTTTTACGGGCCTCTGCCTGAAGTAAGGGTCGGTTTAATTTTTCATCAATGCGGTAAACACACTTGATCTCTTTGGGTGAAAGTAAATCGAAGCCAATATTTTTAATGCGTCCTTCCAGTTCTTCCTGATCCTCATCACCCGCTTTGATGTTCGAAACCATATCGCTGATTTCTGTGATAGCCTCATCGGTCAATGATCTCATTTTTCCAAGAATTTCCTCAGCTTGCGGTGATTGTGTTTGGTAATGTTTTTCCAACAATTCACTTTAGAGTTTTACGCTGCTCAATGTACCGCCCAGATTGTCGTGAAGGTCTTTACTCAGATTATTCCGGATAATAATCTCCTGCATTTTTTTTTGTTGGCGGTAACGGTAGATGTAAAAAAACAAAAGCACACATACCAATAAATAAGCTCAGCAGTAAACGTAAATTTGCAACCCTTGATTTATTCTGTGCCTCCGATAATTGCAAAGTCAGTGAGCGTTGTTCTGCTCTGACATTATTGGCAATCAACAAGCCCAATTGTTCATCATTGATTTGGCTCACTCTTTTGCTCAGGCCTGTTTTAAATAAAAGGATATCCGAGAGCGGTTCTTTCAAACCCATTTTTTGATACAAGGACATAGCGGTGTCCAAAAACTGGTGACTAAAATTAAAATTAATTCCATCCTGTTTTTGGAGAAAAGTAAATCCCTTTTGAAGCCATTCAATGCTGCTGTTTTTATCCGATTGATTCCATGCAATTTGGGCCATAGCTCCCATGGCAATCAGCGCAACATCTACTTCTTTTTTTCAAGGGCAAGTTGTATGGCACGTTGTTGAAAAAGTATTGCAGAATCGGGCAGATGGAGTTGGTCCAACGCCAAACCAATCAGGTTGTTGGCAACAGCCATTCCCCGATTGGATTGTATGGCCTGGGCTAATTGAAGGGAGTGTCGGGCATTTCGAAGTGCGCTATCTGCCTGCCCCGTTTTGATATAAACTTCGGCCAAATTTCCATACAAATGATGGGGTTTGGAAGCCACGAGATATTGGGGGGGATAAGGCGGTTGTCGGGCATATTTCATACCTTCATAGAAGTATGGAATCGCTTTTTGGTATTCACGAATATTTGAAAGCGCCAGTCCCATAAAGTTATTACCAGTGGTCAGTAAAATACTGTCCTGCATGAGGCTGGCCAGCTTCATCACCTTTTTACTTTCATATAAATCTAACTGCAAGAGATCGTTATAATAAAATGCAATACTCTGATAAGCGTGAAAATGAAAACGTTGTAGTGTTTGTTTGTCAGTTGGCAGTCGGAAAAAGGCTTTGTTCATCCAGTTTTGCATGCTGTCAAACATCTTCAGTTCATCATACTTTCTGGCAACCATTAAACAGGCATCACAATAAAGTGAATCATTCCCGATATTTTTTTGAGCAATTTGTTTGAGGGAATCCGTAGAAGCAATAGGTTGATGCTGCGCCTGAAGAGTGCACCGCACAAAGGTGAAGATCAAAAAAATTACTATGAGAGGCTTCAAGCCGTAAAAGTAGAAATAGTTTTCTTGAAATGTTCAAAAAGGAATTTGATGTTGGATGGTAGCTGCAAAATTTGGGGGGAATAAGGAAATGCCCGCATATTGAACACATTCATTGACTAGTCGCTTTCATCTCCAAAATCGAGGTCATCCGCTGAAGGGTGTCCAGCAGGCCTATGTTTAAAAGTTGCTGGTGATCTTAAAGCGCTAGCGAAAAATTCAGGTGTTTCTGCAGTTTCCAATGTCATTTTTGGACTACTTGCTATTCGCGAACAAATAGCAGATCAACTTCGGCTGGCATTATTCCATCTCTATACAAGGTTCTTGTTGATTTGCCCCAAAGCGGATACTGAATCCTTTTGTAGATTCCTGATGTTGTTGAAAAAACAATTTTACAGCTTGCAGTTTTTCGATGATGAACTCCTTGCTGAGTTTGCTTTGATAAAAGCTGGGATCAATAATATATTCGCAGGAGATTTGACTGAGCTGAAGCATTTCTAATCCGTAATCTTTAATACGGGCAATCATCCGTTGATGCCATTCTTGTTGTTGTTCCAAATTTGCCAACCAAATCATATCGCCCATATCATCCATCAGGCGTTGCGACTCCTTGACCACTCGTTGTACCTGTTCGCTGGCAACATGTCCTTCGGGCAATTGTTGGCGCACAATATCCGCAAATACATGAATACTGCTCAAACCGGCGCCCACCTCATCCTGTACTTTACGTTGTAACTGAAGCTGATTTTTTTGTTGTTCACTTTCCCATTGTAGTAAGGCATGCTGACGATCCATCAGCAGTTTATTTTTTTGCAATTCTTCATTCAGGGCATGTTGGGTAGCTATTTTTTCTTCCTGTACTTTTTGATAACGGTAACCCAATGCCGAGGAAAAAATCAGGATATCGGCGAGGCATCCGATAAAATATAATTCATATTGATACAAACCGATAATCACGGTTTCGGTATAAACCGAAATGATGGTGAGTAAACTAAATCCGGCATAAGTAAAACCGCCAAAAATGATGGTGCGTACAAAGGTATTTTTTCGAATATTCCAGGCTCCGATCAAACCAACAAAAGCCCATAAGGATAAAGCCATTTTTGACACCATAAAAAAGGTACGGGTGATATAACAGTCGTCGGTAAAAAAAACTTTGTATAAATGATAAACCAATAAAGTCCAGGCCACCACATAAAACATATAAACCGCTAATTTGATAATACCGGCATTTTGGTGAATGTTTAATACCCTTGAAATAAAAACCACATAACTCACAAGCATATAAAGGATGATGGGATAATCGAGTGCAAAGGCCAGCTTATTGGTGGAATATTCGAAGGAATCATAGCTGGTGATTAACCTAAAAAGTAAATAAAGGGTGAGGGAAAAAAGATAATTGGCATAAAGAAATAACATCTTATCTTTTTGCTGCACATACAACACGGCATGATATAAACAGGTGATGCCAGATGCACCTAACACAATCGTTTCTATATAGGAATGCCAGTGAGTCAATTTATTTAGAACGATTTTTTAATGCATATGCAACTGCTTCACCTAAAGAGTGTACGTGCAGTTTTTCATATATTTTTTTAATGTGATTATTTACGGTGCTGTAACTAATATTTAGTTCGGCCGCAATCATTTTATAGCTGAGCCCTTCGGCGAGTTTTTGCAACACTTCTGTTTCCCGGGCACTGAGGGAGTCCATTTTTTTATCTGGTTCAGGGGTTTTCTTAAAAAAGTTCATCACCCGCATCGCCACACTGGGAGTCATAAATGCACCCCCTGCATGTACTTCCTTGATGCTTTCGAGTATGGTATTAATCGATGCTTTTTTTAGAATATACCCGTCAGCACCATTTTGTAAACAAGCAAAGATTTTTTCTTCGTTTTCGTATACCGTTTGCATAATCACTTTGATGTCAGGAAAGGTGGATTTTATGCGCCCAACCCCTTCTATACCATCTGATTCAGGCATTTCAATATCCATGAGAACCACATCCGGTTGGCTTTTTCGCATATCGGCTTCCACTTCCAGGCAATTGCCCGCATTCCCAACACATAACATACCTTCACTCAGTTCCAGCAAGGCAAGAAGGCTATCTAACCGCGATTGATTATCATCATACACAAATACCCGTATCATTGCCCAAAAATAAACTTTTAGAACTGTTGAGGGAATAGCTAAATCTAGCTACAAGAAGGTAGTCAGGGTCGTATTCAATCATTGACAAAATGAGACCGTTGCAAAACCTCTGTAAATCAACTAAAAAGTCATTTGGCTTCAAATTTCTGCGTTATACCGAAGTGAAATATGTAATAGCCCAATTTCGTTGGACTTAACATCTTTCCAATCGGCATAAACCACTGTAAGATTTGGTCTATGACACAAATCACATTGGTATTACTTTAAATTTTTAATTCGCTCATTATCAGCAAGATAAATCGCAAATCAAAAATTTAAAAAGCCTTGAACTTTTTTGCCAAATGACTTTTGCAACGGTCTCAAAATGCTTCCCTTTAAAAAGGGGGCAAAAAAAATCCGGCCAAAGCCGGACTTTTCAAAAATGAGATAGAATGATTAGAAGAAATAACCCACACGGATAGCGAAGGTATTCGCACGAATATTTCCATCGCTGAATTTTTTATAAGGATCATTGGTTTTAGGCGTTGTTACATCTGTGAAACCATTGCGATAAATCAGAGAAACATAAAATGAATTTTTATCGTTTAACTTATATTCTGCGCCAGCACCGATGAACCAACCGGCATTTACCGGAACCACAGTGGCTGTACCGCCTAATTTTGATTTTTCAAGTACCAGTGGAGTTGCCTGGGTGGTAGGTTGTAAAGTGGCATCGCCTCCTTGGCTCAACAACACGCCTAAATCAACACCGGTAGTGGCAAACACTTTGATTTTGTCAAATTCGGCGGCTTTCATTTTTAACCCTAAAGGCACTGTTAAATATTGTAATTTATATTTCACCGCAGCCGATTTTACATATTCCACTTTGATGCTTGTGGAGCCATGAACGGTGCTGATAGACCCACCTCGCCAATCCATACCGATGCCCGAAAACAAGGTATAACGGTCGTTGATGTTGTAATCAGCTGTCAACCCGAAACTGAATCCGATATTGCCTTTCGTTTTAGAAACACTATAGTTTTCGATTGTACCTGCAGTTGGACGCATGGAATTAAATGTGGGTCCGATAAACAATCCAAAACGGTAAGTGCGGAAGATATCTTCAGCTTTGCTTTGGGCATTTAATTGTGTTCCGGCAAATCCCATCAGGGCGGCAAGGAAAATGATTTGATTTTTCATGAATGTGAAGTTTTTAAAGTAGTAAGTTATGGATGATGAATTTTAGCTTTTTTATATGCGCTGAATGCGCCACATTTGCGTCTCAATTCGACCATTCATGCGGGTTCAAAAGTACTATGTTCAGACGGTAGCAGTATTAATGGTTTGTTATTTGACGACCCTCCTGTTGAGTGCCTGCCAACAAAAATCCAGTAAAAAAATTGATCTCAAAAATGTCCAGGTACATTATCGAAGTATCCGTTTCGATCGGGCTGTATTTTCTTTGGATACCAATCAATTAAAATTTACACTCGATCGGTTGGGGAATCAACATCCGGATTTCGCAGCGATTTATTTTCAGGAACTGACCGGATTTTCACGCACTCCCGATGAGCAGGTATTTCATGCTTCGTTGCGACATTTTTTAACGTTTAAAGATTATCGAAATCTCTACGATTCCGTCCGCATCAAATTTCCGGATTTGAAAGAACAGGATGAAGCATTGAAACAATTATTCCGGCATGTAAAATATTATTATCCAAAATCTTCATACGGCAGTGTTTACTATTTTATCAGTGGTTTGAATCAATGGAGTGCAGTTACAGTTGACAGTTTGGTGGGAGTTGGATTGGATATGTATTTAGGCAAACAATATCCTTTTTATGAATCTGTTCAATTACCCTTTTACCAAATCGAACGTTGCGAAAAGGAATATATCCCCGTCAATGTTTGCCGGGTTATTCATGAAGATAAGTTTCCACAGGAAGCCGAAGGGAAAAATTTGCTGGATCTCATGGTCATGAAGGGCAAACAACTTTATTTTATGGAGCATATGTTGCCGGAAACCAACGAAGCGCTGCTGATTGGTTTTACACCCCAGCAATTAAAATGGTGCGAACAAAACGAAGGCATGATCTGGAATTATTTTGCCAAGCAAAAATTATTGTATTCCACGCAATGGCAGGAAATGTTGCGTTATGTAAACGATGGACCTACTTCAACCGGCATGCCTGCAGAGTCGCCAGGGAATATTGGTTCCTGGATAGGTTGGCAAATTGTGCGACAATATGCAGCAAAGTTTCCCGATAAAACCCTACAGGAAATAGTGGCCGATTCCGGCAATGGTCAACAACTGATGGAAAGAGCCCGATACAAACCTAAAGCAGGGTTTTAAAGGGCCTTCAAATTTTGTACAGCCTTTGCCCGAAATTCGGGGTAAAGCGGCCTGAATCGTGCCGAAAAGCCCTGATTTTGGCTGAATACAGCAATCAAGTTTGGCGAAATACCCCATCAGGTTTAAGATTACTTTAACGCCCAGCCTTTTGAGCCGCAACGTATTTTTGAGCTCCGATTTTTCCGTCATGATGAGGACCTTGATCCTGGTGCTGTTTACTTGTGTTTGTGTCAACGTCGGTCGTTCGCAGGAAATCATTTTTACAACCGAACCTGCCGCACGACGCGTAGGGCTGGAAGATCCTTTTCAGGTACGTTATCGCATTCAAAACTCAAACCGGGTTCGTTCCTTCGAATTACCTGTTCTGAGAGATTTTCAGATATTGGGTGGTCCTTCCAAGAGTAATCAAATTTCCATTGTAAACGGCGAACGTACGGTAAGCCTGGAACTTATTTATGTGATGAAGGCCAAACGCACCGGCACGCTCATACTCCCCGGCGGAATTGTAGTGGTGGATGGGCGCGAAATACGCAGCAACAATATGAGTATTGAGGTGATACCGGGTTCCGTCATGGAAAAACAACCTCGACGCCGACAACAAAGTCCATTCGACGATCCTTTTTTTCAGGACGATCCTTTGGCAGATGATCCTTTTGCAGCCATACAGAAACAACATCAACAAATGAGGCAGGCACTTCAGCGGCAAATGCAGGGTCAGGCAGCCCCACCCATGAGGCCGCAACGCAGTCCCGCCCAGCCTAACGGGCAGCAGGCAGATATGGTGAATCGCAACAACCTCAGCGATAATTTGTTTATTCGGGTAGATGTCGATAAAAAAACGGCCACTGTTGGAGAGCAGGTCACAGCCAGTTATAAAATGTATACCCGGGTTCCAATGGAAGTGAATCTCACCAAATTGCCTTCGCTCAATGGTTTCTGGAGTCAGGATTTTAAAATTCCCAAACCACCCAAACCACGGAAAGAAATTTTTAATGGCAAAGAATATCAGGTTTTTGAAATCAAACGAACGGCCTTATTCCCAACCCAAAGCGGTACCCTCACCCTGGATCCGGCTGAAGCAGAAGGAATAGCCCGGGTGATTAAGCCCACCAAAGTGCGACGCGAAAATCCTTTTGGGGATATGTTCGAAGATGATCCCTTCTTTAATAGCTTTTTCGGTTCCATGCTGATGAGCGATCCGGCTTTTGATGATGGCTTCATGACCCAATATGATTTTGAAGATGTGCCGGTCAAACTCAAAAGCACACCCATTCAAATTGAAGTAAAGGATGTGCCGGCAGATCGGCCCTTGTCGTTTAAAGGGGCCGTGGGGCAATACCAAATTGAAAGCAATATCGATCGCACCGAATTGAGTACCGACGATTTAGCCACGATTACTTTACGCGTGAGCGGCACAGGAAACCTGAAGCTGATTGGTGCACCGGAAATCAAAGTACCGGTTGATTTGGATGCTCTTGACCCGACTGAGAAAGACACCATTACCAATACCAACGACATCATCGCAGGTTATAAAACATTTTCGTATGCCTTTGCACCCCGGGTTGCCGGACAATTTTTAATACCCGGTGTAGAGTTTAGTTTTTACGATCCGGAAACTCAACAATTTGTGACTCGTACAACGCCTTCTTATACCTTAAACGTAAAACCCGGAAAAGGACAAAGTGCAGGGAGTCAATTGCCCCGCGATATTCACGATATTCATTCGAGTACGACCCTAAAAAGGAATGACCATTCAGGTACCTGGCCAGCATCACCCTGGTATTGGGGCGGTTTTGGTTTACCGGTATTGGCCTATTTGGGATTGATATTGGTTCGTCGTCGTGAAGATGCGATGCGCAGCGACTTGGTTTTATTCAAAAATAAAAAGGCCAATAAAATTGCATTACAACGTTTGGCATTGGCAGAACGATACCTGAAACAAAGTAATCAAAGTGCATTTTACGAAGAAACATCCAAGGCTGTTTGGTTGTATCTGAGTGATAAACTCAATATTCCATTATCTGCATTGAGTAAAGAGGTAGCAGCGGATAAAATGAAAACCAGATCCGTGAGTGACACATTGCAGCAGGAATTATTTAGAATCACCAATGAGTGTGAAATGGCTTTGTATGCACCGGATCGTGGGGCTTTACAAATGCATCAAACATATAGTGATGCGTTTAAATTAATTGGTAAACTGGAAGATTTTTTGAGTGCATGAGAAAAGGAATCATTCTTTTATTGTTATTCATGAGTAGCCTGATTCAAGTCAAGGCCGAAGATCATATCATGTTTGATAAGGCCAATCAGATGTATCGCAATAAGTTATTTGACAGTGCTGCCAACTTGTATCAGCAACTCATCAATGATGGGTTTAGTTCACCTGATTTATACTACAATGCTGGAAATGCCTTTTATCGATTAAATAAAATCGGATGGTCGGTATGGTGTTATCGCAAAGCATTGTTCATGAAAGAAGATCGGAATTATCGCGACAACCTGAAATTGGCCCAACGTCGTATTGTTTCACCCATAGTATCGGAACCGGATATTTTTTTTATACGTTGGTGGAAGTCCTTGTATCGTTTGTTTTCTGTAAATACCTGGGCCCTTTTGGCTATACTTAGCTTTTTGGTTGCCATGAGCACACTTTTTCTAAAAAAGTTGGGCCGTCCTTTTTCCGGAATCAATGGATTGCGGAACCTGGCATTTGTAATGAGTATTGTGGCCTTAGTGCTGATGGGTGTTCGATGGCTGGAAGAACAATATCATTACCGGGGAATCATTGTTAAAAGTGCAACCTTGTTTCAGCCACAAGGCAAAGGGGCGGCGCTCACCTTATCGGAGGGTGTGGAAGTAGAATTCGTTCGGCAGGGGAAAGTACAAATGTTGGTGAAATTACCCGATGGACAAATCGGCCAAATAGAAGCATCGGCTTTTAGGAAGCTGTAATTGATATAGCGGACTATATCTTAAATCGATAAAGGTTCTAACCAAGAGCAACAAGAGTTAGCATCGAAATGGGCGTATATGATTTCTCATTCCGTGACAATTCGTCTTTTTAACTCGTCCACTAATTCCAGTTGAATATGCAGTACCGGTAAGCCTTGCAAAAGTTCAGCAGCCATTTCGGGCCATTCGATAAAAATATATACATCCTGCATTTCGAGAATATCCTGCACCCCTGCTTCAATGGCGTCTTCTGTATGTTTAAGTCGATACCAATCCATGTGATAAACAGAATGACTTTGTGTGAGGGCATATTCATTGATGATAGAAAATGTAGGGCTGCTGGGATGATCCGTCACACCCAACTGTTTACAGAGCGCTGCAATCAATGTGGTTTTACCACTTCCCATGGGCGCATGAAAGGCAAAAATTCGTTTATCCTGAAAATTTTTGAGTAGGCTCATCGCCACATCATCCAATTCATGCAATTCAAACACCCGATTCATTCAACGAAAATAGAACAGAAATTTTGGAAAGGAAACGACTGGCAAATATCCTAGGAAAGATGAGGAATTAGGGTCTGCTGAATAACTCGCTAGCGCTTCAAAATCAAGGAAGCCTTTGAGACGTAGGCCTGATGGCCACGGCTCGGAGGATGACGCCGATTTTGGAGATGAAAGCGAGTAGTAAATCATCGTGTTCGTAATGCAAGCTTTTTTTGATTGAAATGGCGAAAAACTGAAAATGGGCCTAGCACTAAAAACAGGTTGTATTTGGCTGATACCTTCGCCTTTAAAGGATATTTACGTTATTCAGTAGACCCGAATTAGCGATGTTGATCAATCAAAATCTGATTACCATCCGGGTCGATCAGGGTAATGTGCGCAGGTCCAGCTGTATTCAAGTCTACACTGGTTTGTAGCGTCAAACCCGATTGTTGTAGCTGTTGTTGAATGACACGCACATCATCAAAAGGGTCGATTTGTTGTCCTTGTTCATTCCACCCGGGATTAAATGTGAGAATGTTTTGCGGGAACATACCCTGAAACAAACCAATGATGGCATTTTCATTTCTTAAAATCAACCACTTTTGTTCAATATTTCCGCCCATTTCCCGAAACCCTAATTTTTCGTAGAATGCTTTTGACGCTTCAATATTTTGAACATTGAGACTGATTGAGAAGGCGCCGAGGCGTAAAGGAGTTGACATGATCGTTATTAAATGGAGTAATTTTTACAAGCACATAAAATTAGTAATTTCCGTACAAAATTGGAAATTTTCCATTCCCACTGTTCAGAATTTTAGCAGTGCATGAATCCCCGAATTCTAATTTTCGACATGAATATGTATAAATCGGAGCGATAAATTTTTTATCCCGGTTTCCGGCAGATCATCATCCCCGCATTACATTTACAGCATGAAGGTGTTGGAACATGAAATCTGTATTGTGGGTGCTGGTCCGGGGGGTGTAATGGCTGCTTTGTTTTTGGCCAAGGCCGGTATCCCCTCCCTGATTATTGATCAGGCGAAATTTCCACGCGATAAAATATGTGGCGACGCCTTAAGTGCCAAATGTGCCGATATTTTGCAAAAACTCAATCCCGATATTTTACCGGATTTTAAAAAACACGATTTTCAGATTAGTAGTGACGGGGTAAATTTTGTGGCGCCCAATTTGGAAGTCTTACGTTTAAAATTTGGCGGCTCCGGACCAGAAAATAAAAAGGTAGGTGGCTTTATTGCCAAGCGCTTCGACTTAGATCATTATTTGTTTCAATTAATGGCGCAAGAACCCCTGATTACTGTTTTGGAAGAAACACCGGCACAACAATTTACCCGCATGGACGATGGCTGGCAAATTCAAACACCGGATATTCGCATCCAAACCAAATTGTTACTCGATGCCTCCGGGGCTCAAAGTGCTTTTGCCCGTCATCATGCAGGGATACAAAAAGAAGAGAATCACTTCAGTGCCGGCTTGAGGGTGTACTATAAAAATGTCAAGGGCATGGACCCGGATAATTTTATAGAATTACATTTTTTGAAAGAATTATTGCCCGGGTATTTCTGGATATTTCCTTTGCCCAATGGGGAAGCCAATGTCGGTATTGGAGTCAGAAGTGATGTGGTGCGTAAACGAAGGATGAATTTAAAGACGGAATTAAAAAAAATCATCGAGGAACATCCTGTCATCAGTAAACGTTTTGAGGGAGCAACGCCCATCGATACTGTGAGAGGATATGGTTTACCATTAGGTTCAAAACAACGCAAACTCTCCGGCGATCAGTATTTATTATTAGGCGACGCGGCTTCTCTGATTGATCCCTTCACGGGTGAGGGCATTGGTAACGCCATGATTAGTGGTATGAAAGCCGCTGAAATTATTTTGGCAGCAAGGGCCAAAGGCATTTATGATGCCGAGGCATTGGCTGGATATGATGCGGCCATTTATCGTCGGCTGGGAAAAGAATTTGCAATCAGCACAAAATTTTTGGAACTGGTGCGATATCAGTGGCTCTTTAATTTTATTGTTCGAAAAGCCAACCGGAATGCAACCTTGCGCGAAACGATGGGATGTATGTTTGAGAGTGTGGACCTGAGACGTAAACTCAAGAACCCGCTGTTTTATTTAAAATTATTATTTGGTCGGGATTAAGGTTGATTACAACACCACAAAAAACTTAAACTCATATTTGTCGCGTTTAACAATGATGGTGATTTCCTTTCCTTTATCGGTTTTTGTCAGGGCTTCGATATAATCATTCATATCGACGATAATAAATTCTCCGATTTTAGAAATAATATCCCCATTGAGGATACCCGCTTTTTCCGCCATTTTATTCGGAAGGCAAGCTCCTACACGAATCCCATTTTGTTCGAAGGAATTATCCGGTATAATGCCGAGATTAGTTTTCAGGTTTTCGATGCGCGGAATATAGTCGTTGGTTTTTGTGAAAACCGGTTTGCTGTTCAGATTGATATCCGTTAGCAAGGATGACACATACTGTATTACAGACATTAGTCCGGAATAATTGATGCGGGTGGCCACATCGGTATTTTTCATATAGTCGTTGTGGTAGCCGGTGCTCAATCGGATTGCCGGAACATTGTTTTGATAAAATACACTATAATCCGAATAACCGGTCCCGGAGCTGTCAATCTTTAATACATAACCTTTGTTGATTTTTTGCAGAGCCGGAATCCAATACAGTGATGTGGCACCTCCACCAATGTAGAGTTCTTTGCTCACCTGATTGTAACGGCCCAGCATATCTAAATCAATCATCGCAGCAAAAGCATTGAGTTGATGTTCGTTTTGTTTGATAAACGCTTTTGACCCCTGATGATCCTGTTCTTTGCCCGAAAAGGCTGCAAACAAAAAGTTGTAGCGGTTGAGTTTAAGAGCATTGATTTGTTCTGCAATTTGTAACAAGGCTGCTATTCCGCTTGCATTATCGTCGGCACCGGGAAATCCTTCTCCTAAGTGATCATAATGCGCTGCAATCACGATGGTGAGGGGCGCTTTATTGTCGATCATTGCAATTACATTGGTCCCGGTGGTATTGGCATTTTCATAGCCCAGCTTGGCATCTATTTCAATCCAATCTTTGTGCATATTGGCTTTTAGGTGCGTGAGATAGGCTTTATGATTCATAATGGCCACCGGAATCGATAAGGTGTCATACTGATTCAGGTTGAGTGGAGAAAAGTCGTAGTTGGTGCCGATATCATTATAAAAAACCACGGCGCCCGATTTTCGGCTCATACATTCGCGGGCATAATCATAAATACGTTTCTGAAAATCGTTGGTTTCTATCACGCGGGCTTCCGACATGGGCACGAGCCAGACCTGATTTTCTTCATACACTTTGGGATACACCGAACCAAAAATGGTATTGCCTTTACTATAGGGTAAGAACACCAAATCGGTATTCAAGTTCAGGCGGGTATTAAAAACGGAGAAATACGCATTGGACCCGATGCGGGTGCCCACATTGGCAGTAAAAGCCCATTGGTATTTATTTTTATAGGGCTGAATGCCCATATTCCTGAATCGACTTTCGATGTAGGAAGCGGCTTTTTGTTCTCCATCCGTTCCGGTCAGGCGACCCTGCAAATCTGCAGAGGCAAGGTATTCCACATCCTGCCGAAGCTTTAGCAAGGTTTGATTGGCTTCCTTCTCATTTCCAGGCCCGGCAATGACTTCTTTGGAAAAAACAACAATAATCAATAAGCACAGGAGGGTCCGTACTGAAAACATATGTCGACAAATATAACTTACAGGCATGGACTAATTTTTGAAAATGAGAGATTAAATGCTTTTTCGTCTATTTTTGCGAAAATTTTAAGAAGTCGCGCAGTATTTATTCGGACCTCAACAATTCGACGAAATGTAGAAACCTGAATGCCTTCAACAAACCGGATTCCGATTACAAAACCATTATTCAAAATATTTAAATTCATGAAATCAACTCCATTTACTCCCATCCATATCAATCTTGGTGCCAAAATGGCCGAGTTTGCCGGTTATAATATGCCTATTTCATATACAGGCATCAATGATGAACACGCTGCGGTTCGAAACAATGTAGGTGTTTTTGATGTGAGCCATATGGGTGAATTCATCCTAAAAGGCGAAGGGGCTTTGGATTTGATTCAACGCACCACGAGTAACGATGCTGCAAAACTCACCGATGGTAAGGCCCAATATTCTTGTTTTCCCAATGAGCAAGGAGGTATCGTGGATGATTTATTGGTTTACTGCCTCGAGCAAAACAAAAGCTATATGTTGGTGGTGAATGCCTCCAATATGGAAAAAGACTGGAATTGGTTGCAGCAACATAATACGGCTGGTGTAGAGATGCATAATATTTCCGATAAAACGGGTTTGTTGGCTGTACAAGGGCCTTTGGCAGTGAAAGCCATGCAAAAGCTCACCGACATGGACTTGGTGAATTTAAAATACTACACTTTCGTAAAAGGGACTTTTGCCGGCATTGACAACGTATTGGTGAGTGCGACAGGATACACAGGTTCCGGTGGCGTGGAAATTTATTATGAAGAACAAGATGGCGAAGGACAACGTTTGTGGAATGCTATCATGGACGCCGGTGCTGAATTTGGGATTAAACCATGTGGATTAGGTTGTCGGGATACCCTGCGACTGGAAATGGGATTCTGTTTATATGGGAATGATTTGGATGATCAAACAAGCCCAATAGAAGCGGGACTGGGTTGGATAACCAAGTTTACGAAAGATTTTACCAACCGTGCTGCACTGGAAGCTCAGAAAAATAATGGGGTTAGTCGTAAATTGGTTGGTTTTGAAATGATCGATAAAGGTATTCCCCGTCATCATTACGTCATTAAAACAGCGGAAGGCGAAACAATAGGTCAGGTGAGCAGCGGTACCCAGAGTCCGAGTTTATCCAAAGCGATCGGCATGGGATACGTGAAAACCGAACATGCTTCCATTGGTTCAGAAATTTATATAGAAGTTCGCGAAAAATTACTCAAAGCCATCGTTGTAAAATTGCCTTTTTATCAGGCCCATGAATAGACAGGCCCTCGGATGATTTTTTGTCAAATGCCTTTTTCAAGGGTCTCATTATTCGTTTGATGTACTTTTGAATGGTATGGCTAAAGATCATTTTTCAGATCGTTCGGATGCGTATTTGACATTTCGTCCCCATTACCCCAAAGCATTGTTTCAATGGATTCAATCGCAAGGTTTTGTAAAGGGCAGAGCTTGGGATTGTGCCACCGGAAATGGTCAATTTGCGCAAGGATTAATTTCCATGTTCGACGAGGTATTTGCCAGCGATATGAGTGAGGAGCAAATCAAATACGCCTTACAAACAGATCGAATACAATATTCAAAACAAGGGGCATCCAAAACCAATTATCCGGATCAATTTTTTCAATTCGTGAGTGTGGCTCAGGCCATTCATTGGTTTGATTTCGATGATTTTTATAAGGAAGTACGACGTATCACTACCCCGGACGCCGTTTTACTCGTTTGTGGTTACGAAAAAATACAGGTGAATGAAGAGGTGGATGCCCTCATCGACACCTTATACAGTGGTATTTTATCGGAATACTGGGATCCCGAACGACATTATATCGAAGCCCAATATCGTACCATACCTTTTCCATTTACTGAATTAGAAACACCCAAATTTACCTGGAGGGCTCAATGGAGTTTAAAACAATTATTGGGTTATTTGCGTACCTGGTCGGCTTTGAAAAAATATATCCATATCCATCACGAAGACCCACTCGAAAAAATGCAGGCATCCTTCGAGGCTATTTGGGGAGAGGATAAAACGAAACCCATCCAATTTCCGATTATTCTCCGGGTGGGATCTGTTCATCGGTAGAGAAGTTATTCGGGCTACAAGTTCTCAATAGTAAACATTAAATTTATAGCATGAAGCGATGTTTACATTTCTGTCTTTTCTTCCTGATTGGAAGTTTTTCATTAAACGCACAAGTCTGTAATTATATCGTTTACGACGGGTTTGATTATTTGCAAAATTCACCACTGAATGCTTTAAGTGGTGGAACTGGTTGGCTCAATACCTGGTCGGTACAAAATGGCAATACACAAGTGCCCGGGTTTCAATCCATACCCGGGAGTTTGAGCTTTGGCAATTTGCAAACAACTGGTGGTAGTGCTTCCGGAGGCAGTAGTTATCTTACTGCAGGACGTCGTTTAAACAACACCTCCGGAGGCCCTTTTAATGCTTATCTGGTGAATAATGATATTGGGGCAGCAGGAACTACCTTGTACATGAGTGTTGTACTTCAAAAAAACCAAAACAACAATCAACCCGTTTGGATATCATTACACAACAACAATATTGACTGGTGTAACAATTGTGCGAGCACCCAAATTCAGGTTGGATATTTTGGATCTTCCAGTTTGGTAGGAGGTGTCAGGAAATGGGGCTTGTCGGTAAATGGAACTGTACTCAATACCAATGAAACCGTGTTACCGGGAGTAGCAACATTAATGATACTTCGTTTTAATTTCGCGAACCCAACCACGATTGATTATTGGGTGAATCCGCCTTCCATTGGAAATAGCAATCCTATGCCCACATTAAGTTATACGGCAGCGAGTAGTTTGGCCTTTCGTAGTCTGGCACTTTATTTGGGTGATGGTACAAACCAGGGGCGAGTGGATGAAATACGTTTTGCATCCTCGTTTTCTTGCACAGTACCTGATCAAAATGTGATTGTGAATACACCCCCGAATGCGATCATTGGCACCAATACCCAATTGGGGGTGAGTCCTTTGAATGTGCAATTTGATGGCAGTGGATCCTATGATTTGAATGGGAATATCGTGCAATATGAATGGCAGTTTAATGATGGGAGTCCTGCTGTTACCGCTATGAATACCAATCATACTTTCAGTGCACTGGGAGAGCATATTGTTACACTTACAGTAACTGATGATCAGGGGATTGCCCATACCACGACCCAATTAATCACGGTCACAAAAGCTGATGGGACCATCGGCTGTTTAAGTCAGGTGCAGGTTGTACAACTTCCGGATTGTTCGTCATCGAATGGTGCGATACAGGTGAATCTCAATTCCGGACAAAATATCCAACTCTGGAATATGACTCAGAATACCATACCACCCAATGGAAATCAATTTCAGAATCTTGCAGCAGGCACTTATACTTTGTTGGTTAGTGGTAGCAATAATTGTCGGGATACTTTTCAGTTACGGCTCCCAATCGACAGCACAACCTGTGCCGCTTGGGTACCCAACTCCTGTGAACTACAAATCGGCGCCGGTTTAGAAGGAATTAGTTATTATGCCAATACCCGAACCTTTCGCGATTATTTTAAAAGTGCGGGAGATTGGATTCCATACGATCCGCAAGCCGGAGGATGGAGTACCAATGATTTGGCTTTTATGCCATCTGACACCAACGGGTATCCCTTACAAATTCCGTATCAGGTGGGAGCTGCACAACGTCAGGTGAGAGGCATACTCAGCGCTAATGGATTTATGCAAGTAGGTGTACCCATGCGACTGATGTATGATGGTACCGGGAATATTCAAATGCAAGGCACCGTTCAACAAACCGGCAGTGGGTATCACTATATAGATTTTACGCCTACACAAAATGGCAATATCTGGTTTAATCTCACCAATTCAGATATTCAGGACCCGGTAAGAAATATTCGGGTGGTGGAATTGAGTGATACTTTGTTGTATTTGAGTCAGCCGTTCCGGCAAAATTTTCTGGATAAATGTGCGATACTCAAAGCATTGCGGTTTATGGACTGGCAGCATACCAACAATAATGGACTGGTGCAATGGAGTCAACGAACTTCATCTTCCTATTATACCCAGGCGCGTGACAATGGCGTTTCCTATGAATATATTGTCGCATTGGCGAACACAATTAAAAGAGATATTTGGATCTGCATACCTCATCAGGCAGATGATAACTACATCACCCAAATGGCACAATTTTTTAAAGCCCATTTACATCCTGGAATACATGTTTACCTCGAATACAGCAATGAAGTTTGGAACTGGTTGTTTCAACAAACGCATTGGGTCAATAATCATGGCCCTCAAAATTTAAGCCTGGCCCGACGATATACCGAACGGTCGCTACATGCGTTTCGGGTCTGGAACAATGCATGGGGCAGCGATGTGAAAAGGGTGAAGCGGGTATTAGGAACCCAATTATTGAATGATGCTGTACACCGTGAAATAATAGCACATGCCCCTCCTTCGGACTACGACTACTTATCTCCTTCATTTTATTTTGGGGTGAATCATTATAATGGAGGAAACCCTGATTTGAGTTTGCTCGGGATAAATGCAACGGTGAATGATATTTTAAATAATGCCACCAATAGCTTTTTAAGTGTATACCCAAATTGGCGCAACGTTTACCAGGACTGCAAATTGTTTGGAAAAGAAATTGTCAATTATGAGGGCGGGCAACACTTTACCGATTTTAGTGTACCACCTTATATCAACGCCATGTATGCGGCTCAGTTGAGCAGTGGTATGTATCAATTGTATAACAGGGTATTGGATAGTTTGAGGCGTTTGGACAGTAAGTTGGCGATGGCTTTTGTGCTTTGTGGTCCGAATGAAAGTATTTATGGAAGTTGGGGTCATTTAACGAATATCGATGATCCTGCACCCTGGAATGATGTTCCTAAATTTCAGGTTTTGGTGGACAATCTGCACGACAAACCTTCGCCCTATATTTTGGGTACAGAGCAAGCCAGTCTTTGTCACAATCAATCCTATCAGATTGCTCTTCCGCAAATGGGGCATTCGTATCAATGGCAAATTGTAGGCGGGGATATATTATTTGGTCAGGGTACGGATAGCATCGTGGTAGCCTGGCGTCAGGCGGGCATACAAAGCATATCATGTAATGAACAAGGTTTAAATTGTGCTGAACGTGTGGTAAAAAATGTGCAGGTTGATACTTGTAGTAGCTATCTGACTGTTAGAACCTTTTTGGAATCCTATCATGATCAGGGACAGAATATGCAAGCCGTACTGATGAATCAGTTGGTAGCAGGTGCGGTTTCAACGGATTGTGATACTGTGGTTTTACAATTACATCCGCTCAATAATGTGCAACAAGTTATTTTGAACGACACGAGTATATTACAAACCAATGGATGGGCGGGTTTTCGATTTCCCAATATCAATGATTGGTATTATATCAGTTTGAAACACCGCAATCATATCCAAACGTATTCGCAAGGGCCGGTAAGAATACATGCAGACAACGAGATGTATGATTTTAGTTTGCAGGCATCACAAGCTTACGGCTCCAATCAAACACAAATCGCTCCCGGCCTATTTGCACTTTACTCCGGCGACATCAATCAGGACGGCGTGATAGACGGCCTGGATTATAACGACTGGGAAACGGACAACAATAATTTTGCCGGAGGCTATTTTAATACCGACCTCAATGGAGATGGTATTGTGGATGGATTGGATTTTATTTATTGGGAGCAGAATAGCAATAATTTTGTAGGCGCGGTGGCGCCATGATTCCTATCATTAAATGATTACTGTGTTCCAAAGGGAGAGCGCCTGGCACAAGAGGAATGGAGGCCAATGGCTTGAAATTTTTTGCCGAATGAATTTTTAAAGGACATCAAAACAAGGCAAAAAGCAACGAGCAAGCCGCAGCTTAAGCCGATGAGCGATCATGGAATTTGAACCATTCAGGCGATGCTAACGAAACTAAATCACGCCTCAATGTATTGACGACAAATATTTTAGTGATAACCATTAAGCAGGATATCACCATTCAAATTTGCTTTATTTGCCGTGTTATTTATTCTTTTGGCTGAATCGATTTGCCACGAGTTGTCATGATGAATAAGCAACATGATGAGGAAATTATCTGGGATTTCTTTGTTTTTCTAAAAAAAGGGTTTATATCTTTATAGTATTAAAAACCGTTTATGATGAAAACAACCCTCACTCCTCGCACTTCGCACTTCGCACTTCGCACTTCGCACTTCGCACTTCGCACTTCGCACTCATTTTAGTTAGTATGTTGCAAGT
>JBMOFV010000031.1:0-34861 GCA_049318705.1 Chitinophagaceae bacterium | reverse complement strand
TTACTTTCCGATACAAAATCGACTAAAAATTGAACTCAATACGTCCTCATTGCTAATTTGACCGGTGATGCTACCTAGTGATTGCAATGCACTTCGCAGATCTAAGGCAACAAATTCGGAGGATATTTTATTCTTCAGGCCTTCTTCCACCAAATTCAAATTGTTCAATGTTTGTTGAAAGGCCTCTAAATGACGACTGTTGGATACCATCATATCCGGCAGACTTTGGGTTCCTAAAACCTTTTTCTCAATTTCGTTACAAAGCTTTTCAAGATGTTTTTGATTGCTGGCTGTCATAGCGATACATGTCACACCGCTCAGGGTTGAAACCGCTTCTTCGATGTCGTAACTATTACAATCATTTTGTAGGAGATCCATCTTCGTTAATACGATGATGACCTGTCGATTTTTCTCCCAATTCAAGGCTTTAAATTCATCCACTATATCGCGGTAATCTCGGGTTATCTCACAGAGGTATAAAACCAATTCCGCTTTTTCAATTTGTTCATACGATCGGAGGATTCCTTTGTTTTCCAGAATATCTTCTGTTTCGCGCAGTCCGGCTGTATCTACAAAACGATAAGCGACCCCATTAATTTGTAAATGATCTTCAATAAAATCGCGGGTGGTTCCGGCAATTTCGCTCACGATCGCTTTTTCTTCTTTTAATAAGGCATTCAGCAAGGTTGATTTTCCGGCATTGGGTTTACCTGCAATGGCAACAGGAATTCCTTTTTTTAATACATTGCCCCAACGAAATGAATCGATGAGTGAAGTGATCGTTTTTCGACTTTCTTCCAACATCCGAAAGAATTGTTCACGGTTTGCGAATTCCACATCTTCTTCACTAAAGTCCAATTCCAGTTCCAACAAGGCAGCAAAATCAATCAATTGCTGCCGGATATGATCTATTTTTTGCGAATAGCCTCCACGCATCTGCCCCATGGCCATTTGATGTTGGGTCGCATTTTCGCTCGCAATAATATCAGCTACGGCCTCTGCCTGACTTAAATCCATTTTACCATTTCCAAAGGCCCGCATACTAAATTCACCGGGCTGAGCCATTCGGGCTCCATTTAAATGACTTAATTCAAGGATGCGTTGAACAATAAATGGAGAGGCATGACAAGATATCTCCACCATATCTTCACCGGTATAGGAATGCGGAGATCGAAATATTGATAACAACACTTCGTCGATCAAGGTTTCCCCGGATACGATTTTTCCAAATTGAAGGGTATAAGATTTTTGGGATTCAAGTTCCTTTCCCCGAAAAAATTGTTGGACAATACGATGACTCTCTGGTCCGGATAAACGAATCATGGCAATGGCCCCTCCATACAATGAAGTACTCAGGGCACAAATGGTATCTTGAGGATTTAGAATCATTTCGATTCCGCTCTCCTTTTTAATTCTTTTTGGATCAAGCCTAATTCACGGCCTGTTTGACCGGCAACGCTGGTATTTTCCTGGGCCCTGCGCATGAGGTAAGGAATCACATCGGCCACCGGACCATAAGGCAAATATTTAGAGACATGATAACCTTCCTTCGATAAATTAAAAGAAATATTGTCGCTCATACCATAAAGTTGAGAGAAATAAATACCGGGTTGATTTTTTTCCATGTTCTTTTGCTGCATCAATGCCACGGCCAATAAACAACTGGATTCATTATGGGTTCCTATAAACACCTCCAAAGATGGTAAATGTTCGATACAAAAGCTAAGTGCCGCATCAAAATCACGATCGCTCGCAGCCTTATTTTCCTGAATAGGTGAAGGATAGTTCATTTCCAAAGCCCGGGCTCTTTCCTTTTCCATGTATGCACCTCGCACGAGTTTTGCACCCAATAAATAAGTCCCTTTTTGAGCCTTCTCAAAAGAACTTTTTAAGAAAGCCAGGCGGTCGTGTCGGTAAAGTTGAAATGTATTAAAAACAACCACTCTTTCGCGGTTAAATAGCGCCATCATCTCATCTACCAAATCATCCACAGGTTGTTGTATCCAGCTTTCTTCGGCATCAATCAATATCATTTTACCATTTTTTGCCGCTGCTTCACAAATGATTTTTACACGGTTTTTTACCCTAGCGAAGGCTTCTTGTTCTTCAACAGACAAAGGGAATTCAGCGTGCACTTTTTCCAGTAATTGAAAATCAGCAAATCCGGTTACTTTTAGACTTATAAATGGAATATGCGCTTTATCGCTTGAAAATTCAATGGTTCGGATAAAGGTGTGAACATTTTTTTCAAACTCGGCTTCATCGCTTTTGCCTTCCACCCCATAATCCATGATTACATCAATGCCATATTTTTTTAACTGAAGAGCGGTATTGCTAGCTTCTTCCAAGGTTTCCCCGCCGCAAAATTGTTTAAAGATGGTTTTTTTAATGATTCCCTGAATGGGCAATTTCATTTTTAAAGCTGCCAGTGTAAAACGGATGCCCCATTTGGTTAACCAGGGTTTTCCCATCGATGAAAAAAGAAAGTGTGCCTGCTTCAAAGCCCCATTAGACTTAGATTCGAACGCGATTTGTGTATTTTCAAAATTCATCCCGACAATTCAATGTTTAAGCGCAAAAGTAATACAGGTTATAAGTAATCGTATATTTTTTTGGTTGATATGATTAATAAATTTACTTTTACGAACAAATTATTAAAAAGCTAAACAATGAAAAAGATTTTACTCTTAGGATTAACCGCCATCATCGGCACCGGTGCATACGCCCAGTATGCTCAGAAACCTGTGGTATCGACAGAAAAGCAAAAGATTTCACGACCTGAAGGAAAAGTTCCTAGCAAAGTTCAACATCCAACGAGCAAAACTCGTGCAGCCTCTCGCTGGTATGATATCGTAGATGCTATTGACCAAGATCAAGGTGCATCTGGTGCAGTATATAACAACGACAACTACAACTTAACTTGGACAGATTCTACCATGATTGCACCTTTTGGTTCATCTACGGCGCCAACTTACGATGGAATTTGGATTAAATCTTTGCAACAAGTAATCGATCCGGCAGATCCATTTTTTAATGTTCCTGCTTATAATGGTTTAGCCGCAATTGGAAGACAAAGTTCTTATACGATTGATTCAGTAGAAATCTTGGGCGTTTATACCCGTAACCCGGCTAAAACAACGATTGTAGATACCTTGATCGTTGCTATCGCTAAAGGAAACGGCGGAACTTCTGATTTGGATATCTGGCAGTTTAACGGTGCTAGCACGATTTCTACTTATGGCGATACAGTGCGTTTCGCTTCAGTAGATTTAAACGTGAGTACTTTCTTACCAAAAGGTACTGCAGTTTGGTCAACAAAAATTCCTTTAACTGCTGCTAATGCTAACGATACCTTGTCAAATGGGTTCAACATTTGGAAACTTGCTCCGAATGTAAGTGTACCATCTGCAAATTTCGCTGCTATGACAGTTACTTTCAAAAGTGGTGATACCTGGACTCCATTCCTGGATACAGTAAATCTATCCGGTGCTGCTACCCCTAAATTTAATAACTTCCGTTTTGTATCTTTTGAAGAAACAACTGGTGCTTTCGGATCTTATCGTAAAGGATATTATAATTCTTCAGGCATCATGCAACAAGATACTACCGGCTGGGGAGGTACTTATACCCCTTCTTACGCTTACACTTCAGCAACTTATTCATACGAACACCATTGGTGGTTCTGGAAGTTGAATTGCCCGGCTTGCTTTGGTGTTGGTTTGAATGAAGTAAATCTGGTTGGTGAAGTAAGTGCTTATCCAAATCCTGCTTCTGAGGTTATCAATGTTGCTTTCACTTTGAACAATGCTGCTAAAAATGTAAGTGTTGAATTGAGTAACGCATTAGGTCAGGTAGTTCGTACTATCGATATGGGTAATGGACAAGCTGATTATGGCTACCGCGCTAATATTGATGTTAAAGGCCTGAATTCTGGACTTTATATCTACACGATCATTGCTGATGGTCAAAAAACATCTAATAAAATCATGGTTAAGTAAGCAAAACCTGAATTTTTTTAAAAGCCCTTCCTTTTGGAAGGGTTTTTTTATTTATTTTGGTCGAATCTACAAACCATTGCGGAAAATTGGCTGTCTATGGTTTAAGAAATACTCTCATAATTGAATCTCGCTTTGAGTTACATAGGCACCCAACAGGAAACAGAAGTACTTGCACTAATACAAGGTTGCAAGGAAGGGAAGCGTGTTGCCCAGGAGAAAGTGTATAAGATGTATTATCCCAAAATGATGGCGATGGTGAAAAGATACACCAATGTTTATCAGTATCATTTGGCGGAAGAAATCCTCAATAACGGATTCCTGAAAGTATTTCAAAAAATAGACTCTTTTAAATTTGAAGGTTCCTTTGAAGGTTGGGTTCGTCGAGTGATTTACCATTCCATTTTCGACTATGTACGTCAAAATATGAAGTACAACGAAAAAGTGGTTTTTGTAGAAAAAGATGAATCCGTCAATCATGACTTGGCTTCTAACATGCAGTATGAAGAACTACTTCGATTGGTGCAGGACCTCCCTGATACCACAAGGGCAGTTTTTAATATGTTCGTAATGGAAGCCATGAGTCACAAGGAAATTGCGGAAGCACTTAAAATCAGCGAAGGAACCAGCAAATGGCATTTATTCGAAGCCAGAAGAGTTTTGAAACAACGAGTAGAAAAATTGTATAAACAGTAAAGCATTCAAATTAATGGAAAACAGAATTCCAATCGATGATTTGTTTCGCGATGTCCTCACACAGGGCAAAGAGCAACTAAACCTGGGCGCATGGGCCAACATGGAGCGTATGCTCGATGGAAAAAATCCGTATAGCCAAGAGGAACCGAAGAAAAAACGACGCATACTTCCTATCTTAGGAATCATTGCTGCTGTCGGAACTCTTCTTTCCGGGGCCTATTTTGCGTTAAACGGCAACAAAAAAGAATCATTAGCCCATCACCAACCCGAAACAACTCAAACCCAGCCAGTTGCACAAACATTGCCCGCCAGCACCCCTGCTGCAAGCAACACCACTGAAATGCCACTGCCACAAGCGAATCAGAATCAGGCTCAACAAACAATCAACGCTACATCCTCTAACTCAAACGGATCTTCGAACGATATAAATAATGCCAATCAATCGGACAATCAGGCATCACAAAATCAAGCGAGCGGTAGTAGTAATGACCTAAGCACATCAAGTTCAACTTCAAATCATACACAAAAACAATCATCAACGAATCAATCAGGAATCTTATCAGATCCTACATTAAATGATTCACCCGAACAATTCGCTGCTAAGAAATCAAAAACCAAAAAGTCAAAATCTACAAATCAAAATACTTCCACGAATTCAAATTCCAAAAATCAAATTGATAACATTTCATCCAATACAGACCCTGTAAAATCGGTTCCATCCTCAAATACGGTAAATAAGGTGGAGATGGATACAATCCCAGGTCTTCAGTTAGTTGAAAAAGTAACAAGAAATAGAAATGGTGACGTGGTCAGTAAATCCTATGATACCATTGGAAGTCAGGAAATTTTAGTTGAAAAATCCAAAACAAGTTCGAAAGTGATTCCTATCAATCCTCGTATGGTTGCATTATCACCAGAAGAAGAAACTGCTGCCAATCGTAAAATCGACTTGATTGCACAATCAAATTCCACTGAACCTGTCATCGCTTCAAATACGGCCAATTCCTCCATGGAATCAACTCAAACCTCGAACAAAAATCAGGATTTAAGTATCGCCAAAACTGCTGAAAAAGGGAAAGAACGTAAACAAGATTCATGGTTTGATAAAATGCAAAACAGTATTCAGGAAGGCTTTCAAAAATTGAATATCCTGAGTATGCGCCTCATGAACATGAATATTCCGTTTAATCCGGGAATCAGTTTGGGTGTCAACGCCTCCCTCTTTAATACAGAACATAACTTCGGTGGATTTCATGCTGGTTTTACCAATACCCTTCCCCTCAGCGAGTATTTTAGTATGATGACGGAATTGAAATTCTTTTACCGAAATAACTCCGGTTATACGGTCAGCGATGCCAGTACAACGATTCGTAACCACCAAACAGATACTGTCTCCATGGCTTCGAGTAACCAAAATGTTTATACCTATCAGGTTGATTCGAACGTGAAGATTTACAACTTTAAACATGTTATGTCGCTTGAATTGCCGATTTATTTGCAGGCCCATTTGAGTAAATTCACCTTGTATGGTGGTGTCAACTTCGCATACAATTTCCGACTGAACGTGAAACAAATCAATCGCGATTTTGTTATCAATGGCCAGGACATACTTGATAAGTCAGAACCTTATAATTTCCCGGTAGAAAAAGGATCGCAATATTCACGGGATGATTTTAGCTCAAGATTTGGTATCGGATATAGTTTTGGAGCAGCCTATAGTTTTAATCCAAATTTATACGTTGATTTCCGACTCACTCAAAATGTATGGGACAATACCAAAACCAATGCAGCAAGAAGTATTTCGAACGGATTCTTTAAAGTTCCTTCTCTCCAATTCTCGATTGGATACCGCTTTAAAAAGTTCGACCCTAAAGATTAGTTTTTTCTTCAACTCCATATCCCCAATGAAAAGCGACGATTTTTATCTTTGCTTTTTCGTTTTTAGAAGGACATTCCAATTCCTCAGCGATTTAGGCGGAAAGAAACTCAGCCCTCCCCTTTACAAATTCACAAACTTATATTTGTAACTTAAACTGTTTTTACATGCCTCAATTATCCGAAATCATCCAAGCTTTAGAATCATTTGCACCTCTTGAATTACAGGAATCTTATGATAATTGTGGTTTAATCGTTGGAAGCTTCGACCAGTCTATTGATGCTGCATTGGTTTGCCTCGATTGTACCGAAGCCGTTATAGAAGAAGCAATTCATTCAAATTGTCAACTCATAATTGCCCATCACCCGCCGGTTTTTAGCGGGCTCAAAAAAATAACGGGAAAAAATGCAACCGAACGTATTCTGATTCAGGCTATTCGCCATCAAATTGCCATTTATGCCATGCATACCAATCTTGACAATGTGCGAAACGGGGTGAATGCGAAAATTGCCGAAAAACTAGGTTTGTCCGACCTTCAGATACTTGAACCGATGAGAGGACAACTACGAAAAATTTATACCTATGTTCCAGCAACTCAATTAACAGCCGTTCAATCAGCGATGTTCGATGCCGGTGGAGGTGCTATCGGACAATATAACGAATGTAGTTTTATGACCCCGGGCACCGGCACATTCAAACCCTCACAAGAGGCAAATCCATTTAGTGGGCAGGCAGGCATTCGTTCACAAGAGGAAGAAGTGAAAATTGAAATGATCTTTCCACAACACGCTGAAAATGCCATTTTAAAGGCCTTAAAATCGGTTCACCCCTATGAAGAAGTTGCTTATGAAGTAATCAGCATTCAAAATTCCTGTCAGGATTATGGAGCAGGAATGTGGGGGCGACTCCCGGAGCCGATGGAGGAAAGAGATTTTATGGAATGGATCAAGCAGCGACTAAATACTTCCTGCATCCGGCATACCCAATTTTTAGGTCGTAGGGTTGAAAAAGTCGCCTTTTGCGGAGGCAGTGGTAGTTTTCTTTTGTCCCAGGCTATCCGTATAAATGCTGATTTTTTTATAACCGGCGATTTCAAATATCATCAGTTTTTTGACGCAGAAGGAAAAATTGTCATTGCCGACGTAGGTCATTTCGAAAGTGAGCAATTCACACCTGAAATATTTATTGACATTCTCTCAAAAAAATTCACTAAATTTGCCGTCCATTTATCCCGGGTAAATACAAATCCGGTACATTATTTTTAAAAATATGGCAGCAGTAAAAGAATTCTCCGTACAAGAAAAACTGGTTTCAGTAATTACTTTACAAAAAATCGACTCTAAAATTGATGAAATCAACAAGCTTCGTGGTGAATTACCCATGGAAGTGAAGGATTTAGAAGACGAAATTGCAGGACTTCAAACACGCATTAACAATATTGACAATGAAATTGAAGTCATTAATCAGGATATCACCCGCAAACAAAATGCGCAGGTAGAAGCCAGAGAGTTGCTGAAAAAATACGAGAAGCAACAAAATAATGTCAAAAACAGTCGCGAATTTGAAGCAATTAATAAAGAAATTGAATTGCAAGAGTTAGAAATTCGTGCTTGTGAAAAGAAAATCAAAGATGCGAACGCCGAAAAAGTTGAACAGGAATCTTCCAAAGATGCGATTAAAGCGATGATTGCTGAAAAAGAAGAAGTACTGAAACTCAAGCAGGGTGAATTGCAAAAAATCATCGCCGAAACCGAAAAAGAAGAATCTACTTTATTGGTTAAACGCGAAAAAGCCGCTTTGGATGTAGAACCTCGTTTACTCTTGTCGTACAATAAAATTCGTACAAGCTACCGCAATGGGTTGGCTGTTGTACCGGTAGAACGTGATTCTTGTGGTGGATGTTTTAATGTAATCCCTCCTCAACGACAATCCGATATCCGTTTGCGTAAAAAAATGATTGTTTGCGAACATTGCGGACGTATCATGATTGATGGCGAACTGAATGAATCAGTGAATCTTTAATGTCTACGAAATCATTATATTTAGCGTTTCAAAAGAAACGCTATTTTTTTTTGACCTTGTTTTTTTTCATTGGTCAAGCATTTTTAATTTCAACGGAGGCCAAGGGCCAAACTTATCAATTCACACCGAATTGTCAACAAGCATATCAAGCATTTTTAGCTTTAAAAATTCAGGAAGGTAAAAATATCCTTCTTCGTGAATTGTTACAAAACCCCAACAATCGAATTCCAGTGATGCTGGCCAACTATGAAGATTTTTTAACGCTCACTTTCAATGAAGATCCTGTAGCTTACAAAAAACGATTTCCACTCTTTAAACAACGTCTGAAGATTCTGGAATCATCCGATAAAAAATCGCCTTATTATTTATTCTGCAAAGGCATGATATATTTTCAATGGTTTGCCATTCAAAGTAAATACGGCGATTTTTGGGATGCAGCCTGGGACTTTCGAAGAGCGTACCTGACTTTTAATGAATGTAAATCTTCCTTTCCGAATTTTCGACTGGCAGATCCTTTTATAGGAGCTCAGCAGGCCATCATCAGTACCATCCCCTCAGGATATAAATGGATTAGTCAAATCCTGGGTTTGAAGGGCGATATGAAATCCGGGATGAATACCCTGAAACAATTCATCTATTCCAAAGAAACACTCTTTCAGGACGAAGCGCGATTATATTATATCTACCTT
This sequence comes from Chitinophagaceae bacterium, assembly GCA_049318705.1. Taxonomy (GTDB): domain Bacteria; phylum Bacteroidota; class Bacteroidia; order Chitinophagales; family Chitinophagaceae; genus OLB11. The sequence goes on along the minus strand of JBMOFV010000031.1, from coordinate 25,583 downwards.
AAAAATTATCTGGAAAATGATCCTTCCGGCGCTCTCCAATTGATTCAAAGTTTAAATCTGGATACGAAAAATCATTTACTGAATGTATTTGCTGCCGCCAATTTAGCCCTGAACAATAAAGATGCGGGAAGCGCCGAGAAAATTTTATTGGGTGCAAAAAGAGGACCTGAATACATGCCCTTTCCGATGCTCGATTTTGAATTGGCAGATGCAAAAATGAAACGACTCGACATGACGGCGATTCAATATTTTCAGGCATTCATCAAAAATTATAAAGGCTACTTTTATATCAAAGATGCCCATATGTGTTTGGCACTGTGTTATTATTTACTCAATCAAAACGACAAAGCGATGTGGTATAAAAAACGGATCGCACAGGTTGGAAAAAGTGAATCGGATGCAGACAAACAAGCCCAAAAATTTTCAGTGCAAGGTCGGTTTCCAAATAAAGAAGTTCTAAAAGCACGACTCCTTGGCGATGGAGGCAATCATCAAAAAGCCCTACAGGTATTGAATGATTGTGATACAACACTCCTGACCAATGAGTCCGATCGACTAGAGTGGATGTATCGTTTAGGACGCGCTTATGACGAGTTAAAGCAAGATGCTGAAGCGATTCAGTATTACAACAGAACCATTCGAAGTGGAGAAAATTCAAGTACCTATTTCGCGGCACGAGCAGCTTTACAAGCAGGTTATATTTTCGAAAAAAATGGGCAAAAAGCCAAGGCCCTCGAATATTTCAACAAAATATTGGACATGGATGATCATGAATTTAAAAACTCATTGGAGCAAAGAGCAAAAGCCGGAATCAACCGCCTAAAAGGTGGATAATTCTGGACGATAAGTGCAAACGAGTGTCAGTATATTTGCCCTCGTGCTGAAACAATTGTGGATACAAAATTTTGCAATCATTGACGAATTGAGCATTCAGTTCGAGCAGGGATTTACAGTGATCACCGGAGAAACGGGTGCCGGTAAATCCATTTTGCTGGGCGCTTTATCCCTGATTCTGGGAGAACGCGCCGATTTGAGTTTGATTCCGGATACAAAAAAAAAATGTATCATCGAAGGTCATTTTGATATTCAAACAAATCACCGTGCCCATAACTTACTGGTCGAATTGGGATATGATGCCGAACATGAAATCATCCTGCGAAGAGAATTAAGTTCAGCCGGCAAATCAAGGATTTTTCTGAACGATACCCCTTCGAATCTGCAGCATATTCAACAACTGGCGGCTCTTTTGATTGACCTTCACCGTCAATTTGATACCCTGGAAATGCGCGACCGCAGCCAGCAATTGTGGTTATTGGATCAAATGCTTCCAGAACCTGGTTTGAGATCATCTTATGAAGCCCATTATCAGGCCTACAAATTGGCCCTTCAAAATTACGAGCAGGTGAGAGCCGAAAATATCCGTTTAAAAAAAGAAATGGATTATGATCAATTCTTATTCGACGAATTAAACCAATTTCAGCCCAAACCCGATGAATTGGAAGATGCAGAAACTGAATTGATACGCCTCAATAGCAGCGAAAGCAGCAAAACAACGTATGCCCGAATTGTGCAATTACTGGATGAAAATGATCAACCTGTAAGTGCAATGATCAAACAATGTCGTCAATTGCTGGATCAGGTTCCGGAATCGGAAATGATTCAGGATTTAAAGTCAAGATTGAGTTCTGTGCAGATTGAAGTGAAGGATATCAGTCATGAAATCAACCATCTTCACGACCAAACCCATTACGATCAGGAAGCCATTCAAATACTCACTGATCGTATCAATGAAGGAAACAGGCTGCTAAAAAAACATCATGTTCAGCGAACGAATGATTTAATAGGAATTGCTACCGAACTTGAAAATAAAATTGCCAAAATCCGAACAGCCGATGAAAGAGAAATTGAATTGGCTAAATCCAGCGAAACACTGAGAATTACAATGGAAAAAAGCGCGGCGCAACTTTCAGCATCTCGCTTATCTATCTTAACAGTAACAGAAAAACAAGTCAACGAAAGGCTCAAATTGGTAGGGATGCCAAATGCCCGCTTTCGAATTCATCATCAAATGCAGGATTATACTTCAGAAGGTATGGACTTGATCGAATTTCAATTAGATGCCAACAAAAGTGATCAGTATAAACCCATTTTCAAAGTAGCCTCCGGCGGTGAACTAAGTCGACTGATGCTTTGTATCAAGTCATTACTAGCCAGTGGCAACGATTTACCTACTTTGTTGTTCGATGAAATTGATACAGGTATCAGTGGCGAAACAGCCATTCAGGTTGGTGACCTGTTAAAATCCTTATCCAACAACCATCAGGTTATCAGCATTACCCATTTGCCACAAATTGCGGCCAAGGCTCGTCAGCATTTGTTTATTTATAAAACGGAAAATGAGTTGGATCAAATTCGCACCCGGGTCAATCAGTTGGAAAAAGTCGAACGAATCCAGGTTTTGGCTGAGATGATGGGAGGCACTAAATCGGACGAACAGACTCGAAAAATGGCAGAAAATTGGCTTTCAGGTAATTGAACCCGCGAACATCACAGTTTGATATTCATTTATCCTTCAAAATTATTGATTAAAACTTAATTGCTTTTGCATCACGATATGAGGTATGCCCACCTCTTCGAATTCATCACCAACTTCCTCGAATCCATTTCGGATATAAAAATTTTTAGCCGTTTTTCTGGCATGCAATAAAACCTGTGTATAATCATTCAGGATACAGAAATTATCGGCATATTTTAAAATGGTCGTGCCGATTCCTTTCCCTTGCAATGAATTCTTGATGGCCATTTGACGATACTTTACGGTATCCTTATCTAAAATTTTGATCATCAGACAACCCAAAATTTCTTCGTTCTGTATGGCCGCTACAACATATTGATTTTTGTCTTCCGATAAATCTTCATCAAACAAGTTCAAACCCAGTGGTTTGCGCAAAACATGGTTTCGCAATTCCAAAATCTGCGGATAATATTCCGAAGCGTAGTCAACAATCAGTAGCTCAAAATTCATAAGTGTTATTGCATTGCCGCAAAGATAATTGAAGCAACCGACTTTACTTCCAGGATTGTATTGTTTTCATTGAATGCCAATGGATGTGTATTCGTTGAATAAACTTTTTGAATAATACCCTGTTCTGCAATTTTTTCCAGCGCATGATTGGTAAATAGTCCATGTGTGGTAATGGCATAGATTTGGTCTGCACCGGCTTCGCGATAAGCTTTTGCAGCATTCATCAACGAGCCGCCTGTTCGTATCATATCATCATATATGACAACCAGTTTATCCCGAACATCGGCATTGACTCCGGTGATTTGTGTCTCCGAGCCACTCAATCGTTGTTTATAAACGAAAGCAGAAGGAATATGTAAATCCATAGCCAAAGACTCTACCCATTTTGCCCTGCCGGCATCCGTTGCAGCTAAAACACAACCCTTTGGAGCCAAATCTAAAATAATAGAAGCAATGAGAGGTTTGCAATACACATGAGCCACCCGAATATCTCGGTCGAAATAATAAGGAATCCCTTCGGAATGCAAATCCAGTAAAATAACTTTATTCGCTTCCTCACAAGGTGGGATGGACGAAAAAAGTAAGGCTCTGTTTTTAGCTTTAACGATTTCACCGGCATGAACTGCTCTTTCCATGGTGGCATAACCAAAATATGGTATGATAATGGTTAGAGAAGCAGCACCTTGTTGTACCAATCCTTGGGCAATATCGTATAGTTCCATGGTATTAAGATCATCGATTGTACCACCAATTAGCACACAATGTCTTTTATGAACATCACTTTCTACCCGATGATAACATTCCCCGTCCGGAAAATATTTTGACATGATAGAACCGGATTCCAAAGATTCGAAGAGGAGCAATTCATCTTTTAAATACGAGTAAGCCCGGGTAGAAAATAATAAGGATTTTGACATGCGATAAAGGTAATACCGATTATATTTCAGGAGAAGTTCAATTTCATTTCATAAAAAAGTACATACCGCTGTTCAGTGGTCATCATCTATAAAAAATGGAATACGAAAATGGAGCTATTTTTCCGAAAACAGATCAATTCAATAAAGACATACGACGTGCCATGAATGATCATTTCTTACTTTCATCATAGGCTTTTAAAGGTTCAAATCCAGGCTTTCAATTCATCCAAAAAGGCGCAAAAAAACGAAAACTGCACACCCCTGCCCTTGAGCCTTTTTCCATCCCAAAGAGGTTAAAAAAACATTCACAGGGTATTGTGGATAACTAATTCAGTTTAATGCCTTGAAACCCTTGATTTTATTGAGTTTTATCGGAATATTTTTCTGAATAAATGTTGTCTGAACGGTTCAAAAAAATTAACTTTGTGCACCTTCATATTTGGCTACTTCAAGTTCCATTTATTCGAAGAATCATCAATCACAAGTTATATTTATTATGTCATCAGAAAACGAACAATTACCTCAGCAACCGGGTTATGGTGCTGATAGTATTCAGGTATTGGAAGGATTGGAAGCCGTGCGTAAGCGCCCTGCCATGTATATCGGCGATATCAGTATAAAAGGTCTTCATCATCTTGTATATGAAGTTGTAGATAATTCTATTGATGAGGCGTTGGCAGGATATTGTCAGAATATCACGGTAAGAATTTTGGAAGGCAATTCAATTTCTGTTGAAGATGATGGACGGGGTATTCCTACAGCGATGCATACCAAAGAAAAAAGAAGTGCGCTTGAAGTGGTTATGACGGTTCTTCATGCCGGTGGTAAATTTGATAAAAATACCTATAAGGTTTCCGGGGGTCTGCATGGAGTTGGGGTGAGTTGCGTAAATGCTTTGAGTACCTATTTACATGTTACTGTTCAACGTGAAGGAAAAGTATATGAGTAGGAATATAGTTGTGGTGCACCGAAATATCCGGTGAGAGAGATTGGTACAACGGATAAAACCGGAACAAAAGTTGTTTTTACACCTGACAATACCATCTTTACGGTGAGTGAATACAACTACGAAATTTTAGCGGCTCGTTTAAGAGAGCTATCATACCTCAATAAAGGAATTCGTATTCATTTGATCGATGAAAGAGAGAAGGAAGAAGATGGTAGTTACATACAGGATACTTTTTATTCTCAAGGTGGTATCAGTGAGTTTGTGATGATGCTCGACCGCAACGGTAAAAGAGATGGTTTGTTGGCCCAACCTATTTATGTTGAGGAGATGGAAGAAAATAGCCACGTGAGTATCGAATTGGCCATGCTGTATAACAATTCCTACAGTGAAAATATTTTTTCATACGTTAATAATATCAATACCATTGAAGGTGGTACCCACGTTTCCGGTTTTCGCAGAGCCATCACAAGGGTGTTTAAATCATACGGCGATAAAAATAAATTATTCGAAAAAGCCAAGGTTGATATTACCGGTGATGATTTCCGAGAAGGATTAAGTGCAGTTATTTCTGTCAAAGTTCCGGAACCCCAATTTGAAGGACAGACTAAAACAAAACTCGGAAACAGTGATGTGATGGGTATCGTTGATACTGCTGTTTCTAAAGTATTGGACAGCTATTTGGAAGAACATCCCAAAGAAGCTAAAATAATTATTGATAAAGTAATTATTGCAGCACAGGCAAGACATGCAGCTCGTAAGGCTCGTGAATTGGTTCAACGTAAAAATGTACTAACGGGAAGTGGATTGCCTGGAAAATTGGCCGACTGTTCGGACAATGACCCTGCTAAATGTGAACTCTACCTGGTGGAAGGGGATTCGGCAGGTGGAACGGCGAAACAAGGCCGTAACCGTCAATTTCAGGCCATTTTGCCCTTGCGTGGTAAGATCCTGAATGTTGAAAAAGCCATGCCACATAAAGTTTTTGAAAACGAGGAAATTCGAAATATTTTCACCGGCTTGGGAGTTACGATTGGTACACCGGACGATGCAAAAGCGCTCAATACCACAAAATTGCGCTACCATAAACTGATTATCATGACCGATGCGGACGTGGATGGATCGCATATCTCAACCTTGATTTTAACTTTCCTCTATCGCTATATGAAAGAATTGGTTGAGCAGGGATACGTCTACATTGCACAGCCTCCGTTGTATTTGATTAAAAAAGGAAAAGAACAAGAGTACGCTTATAATGATGATCAGCGGAAAATTGTCGTTGAACGCATCGCAGGTGGTAAGGAAGATAGTGTGCATATTCAGCGGTATAAAGGTCTTGGAGAAATGAACGCCGAACAATTATGGGAAACAACCATGAATCCGGATACACGTACCTTGAAACAAGTTACCATCGATAGTGCGGCTGAAGCAGATCGGATTTTCTCGATGCTCATGGGTGAAGAAGTACCTCCTCGCCGAGAGTTTATTGAGAAGCATGCCAAATACGCAAAACTGGATATCTAACTGAGGTTTTATCTTGTCTCGGAGATCAAGACCCCAAATACACTTGCAATGTGCGTTAGCCTGTTGAGCCTGAACTAAGAAAGTGGTTTGGTATAACGAATTTTGCTTAAGTCGTTCCCGGCACAACTGCAAAATTTGAGACTAATTTAATTCAATTCGAAAAAAAGTATGATTAATCATTGAAAGGGTTAAAATATCCTAACAAGTTTTAAATCTATACCAATTCCGCTTCTAAATCATAATCGAAAGCCTTGGTGATTTTTACCGAATAAAACTGCCCGATCTGTAATCTTTTATTTGTTTGAATGATGACTTCATTGTCAACCTCTACGCTATCAAATTCAGTTCGACCAATATAACGACCGGCTTCTTTTTTGTCGATAATTACTTTGAGTACGGCCCCTACTTTTTCCTGATTTTTTTCATAGGATATTTCCTGTTGCACTTCCATAATTTCCTGAGCTCTTTCTTCTTTCTCTTCCTGACTCAGGGTATCTTGAAATTGATAAGCACTGGTTCCCTCTTCATGAGAATAGGTAAATATCCCAACTCGATCAAAATGAACTTCTTCCAGGAATTTTTTCAAATCTTCGACATCCTCTCTTGTTTCTCCGGGAAATCCGGTAATTAATGTTGTTCGCAAACAAATATCCGGAATCACTTCTCGTATCGATTGAATGAGTTCAATCATTTCGGTTCGTGTAATTTGTCGTTTCATGGCCGATAACATATGATCAGAAACATGCTGCAAAGGCATATCCAAATAATTGCAAATATTTGGTCTGGCTTTCATCACTTCCAATACATCCATTGGAAACTTGTGGGGATATGCATAATGTAAACGAATCCACTCTAAGCCCGGTATATCAGCCAACTTGCCGAGCAAAAAAGCCAGTTTACGCTCTTTGTATAAATCCAGACCGTAATACGTAAGCTCTTGGGCGATCAACATGATTTCCTTCACCCCCATCGAAACAAGCCTTTCTGCTTCAGCAATGATTTGCTCAATAGGTTTTGAAACATGTTTTCCGCGCATTAAGGGTATCGCGCAAAAGGAACAGGTTCGGTTACAACCTTCGGATATTTTTAAATAAGCATAATGGCTGGGGGTACTTAATAATCGTTCACCGACCAATTCAGCTTTGTAATCGGCTTCAAAAGCTTTTAAGATATTGGGTAATTCCATGGTTCCGAACCAGGCATCTACACCGGGTATTTCTGATTCTAAATCTCCTTTGTATCGTTCACTCAAACAACCCGTAACATATACTTTTTCCAGATGACCTTCCTCCTTTAAAGCGACATGTTCCAAAATCGTATTAATACTTTCCTCTTTGGCTTTGTCAATAAAACCACAGGTATTAATAATGGAAATATTATAATCCGGTTTGATGCTTTCGTGCTTGACATCAATACCATTCGCCAGCAATTGACCGCTCAACACTTCACTATCCACCATGTTTTTACTACATCCAAGGGTAGTAATATTGACAATATCCTTTTTTAGTTTTTTTGATTTCAAAATGTTCGTTTCAAATTTTAAATAAACATGGAGAATGAATTTAGCCGGAAGTCATCGAGTTACTTCAAACTAAATAAACTATCCACAAATTCATATTTATTGAATACCTGTAAATCTTCCATTTTTTCTCCGACACCAATATACTTCACCGGAATTTTGAACTGATGTGCAATGGCCAAAACCACACCTCCTTTGGCAGTGCCGTCGAGCTTGGTGATGGCTAGCGAGCGCACATCTGTGGATTGGGTAAATTGTTTGGCTTGCTCCAGGGCATTTTGTCCGGTACTTCCATCCAAAACCAACATCACGTCATGTGGAGCATCCGGAATCACCTTTTGAATCACACGTTTTATTTTACTCAACTCATCCATTAAATGGGCCTTATTGTGTAAACGTCCAGCCGTATCAATGATGATGACATCCGCCCCCTTGGCTATACCACTATTCACCGAATCAAAGGCAACCGATGCAGGGTCGCTCCCCATTTCTTTTTTGACAATATCCACACCCACTCGCTCACTCCAGATATTGAGCTGATCAACGGCAGCAGCCCGGAAGGTATCCGCTGCACCAAGAACTACCTTTTTTCCATTCCTTTTAAAATTATACGCCAATTTGCCTATCGTAGTGGTTTTTCCAACGCCATTCACCCCAACAATCAAAATGACATAGGGCTTTTTATCTGCAGGTAAATTGAAGTTCTGGTATTCAAGATTGGGAGCATCTGTCAGAATATTCATCATCTCTTCCTGCAAAATCCTGTTCAATTCTGATGTCCCTAAAAATTTATCCCTGGCTACTCGATCCTCGATGCGCTTAATGATTTCAATGGTTGTAGAAACACCAACATCACCCATGATTAAGGCCTCTTCCAATTCATCCAAAACTTCTGCGTCAACAGTCGACTTTCCGGCAATGGCCTTGGATATTTTGCTAAAAAAACTTTGTTTGGTTTTTTCCAGACCTTTGTCTAGCGTTTCCTTGGCAACTTCCTGTTCCTTGTTCCGCTTAAATAATTTATCAAATAATCCCATATTTCAGTCTCCTGCTTGTTGATTTGTCATATGCAGGGGCTGCAAAAATAGTGTTTTTAAGCGGTAAAGGCTATACCCAAAACAGCAAATTCCATTTCAGTCAAAGTTGCTCTGGTAAATATTTAAACTAGGCTAAATCCTGTTTTCCGGAAAGAAGATACAAAACTGCCATCCGAACCGCGACTCCGTTCTCAACCTGATCCAAAATCATACTATGTTTGCTATCTGCTGCATCCGAACTTAACTCCACACCCCGATTAATGGGTCCGGGATGCATAATCAGAATCTCTTTTTTCAACGAATCAAGAATGGCCTGATTGACACCATAATACAGTGAATATTCTCGCAGCGATGAAAAGAGCGGCATGTTTTGTCGTTCCAGCTGAATACGCAAAATGTTCGCCACATCACACCAATTAAGCGCTTCCCGAATATCATAGGTCACATCTACCCCTAAGGCTTGAATATGTTTTGGAATCAGTGTTGGAGGCCCCGAAACCAGTACTTCGGCACCCATTTTTTTCAATAAATAAATATTGGATAGTGCTACTCTGGAATGCATAATATCCCCCAAAATAGCCACCTTTTTACCTTTCAGATGACCGAGTCTTTCGCGAATGGAAAAAGCATCTAACAATGCTTGAGTAGGATGTTCATTGGTTCCGTCGCCGGCATTTACGATGGCAGCAGGAATATGTTTCGACAAAAAATGAGGTGCACCGCTGGCACTATGTCGCATCACTACCATATCCACCTTCATGGCCAGAATATTATTCACGGTATCAATCAGCGTTTCGCCTTTGCTCACACTGGAACCGCTGGCAGTAAAGTTGATTGTATCTGCACCCAATCGTTTTTCGGCTAATTCAAATGAAATTCTGGTCCGGGTTGAATTTTCATAAAATAAATTGACGATAGTGGTGTCCCGCAAGGAAGGTACCTTTTTGATTGGTCTTTTGAGTACCTCTTTAAAATTATTTGCCGTTTTAAAAATTAAATCAATATCAGAAGCCTTGAGGTCTTTAATGCCCAATAGATGTTTGGTAGATAATCCCATTACGATTCCTTTTTATCATGGTCCAACAATACAACTTCATCCTTTTTATCCTGAGCCTTCCAGTAAACTTTGACCTTTTGAGTAATGATTGAATCAATGGTTAATCCAACATAATCGGCCTGTATCGGAAACTCCCGGCTAAATCGACGATCGATTAAAGTCATTAGTTCTACTTTATCTGGTCTTCCGAAATCCAAAATTGCATCCATCGCCGAACGTATCGTTCTGCCGGTAAATAAAACATCATCTACCAAAATCACTTTTTTGCCTTCCAGTGAAAAATCAATATTGGTATCGGAGGGGATTAAAATTTCCTTACCACTTTTAAAATCATCGCGGTAAAATGTAATATCTAATTTCCCATAAGGAATGTTTTTTTGAATCAATTCCTGGGTATAACTAAGTATACGTTCTGCCAGAAATATCCCCCTGGGCTGTATACCTATCAAAACAGAATGATTAAAATCACCGTGATTTTCGATGAGCTGATGCGATAGTCGTTCGATGACTACTTTAAATTTCTGCTTATCTAAAATGGTTCTCAAAGTTTGGATTTGCGCAAAGTTAATATCTTCTCGCTGTTTCCGGTAATGCAAATTATTCCAATTTAAATATCAAAACAAACGAAGTTGACCAGGTTGTAGTCTGCTAAAAGCATCCAGATTGAATTCAAAGGGTGTTTCATTTAAACCGAATTGTTTTACATATCGTTTAAATTGTTGAGAAATAATATCCGCAAAGGCCCCTTCCCCTTTCATACGAGTATGAAATCGGGAATCAGCAACTGATCCGCCATGGATGTCCTGAATGCCGTTCCATACTTTAGAAACTTTTTCGGGATAAGCCTTTTCCAACCAATCTTTAAAAATGCCTCCGATAGCACCATTCAGACGTGCAATGGTATAACCTGCCGATTTGGCCCCTGCATAAGATGCTTGCCGCAATACTTCATACATATGGGTATCATTTAATCCGGGAATGATGGGGGCATTCATCACACCGCAATGAATACCTGCTTTACTTAATTGTTCGATGATTGAAATTCGCTGAGAATACGTTGAAGTTCGTGGCTCCAATTTCCTTCTTAAAGTTTCATCCATACTGGTAACGGAAATGTAAACCGATACCAGTTTTTTTGCGTTTAATTCCTGTAAGATGTCTAAATCTCTTTGTATCAGGGCATTTTTGGTGATGATACCAACCGGATTTCCATAATCCAGACATACCTGCAAAATAGATCGGGTTAATTCCAGTTTACGTTCTATGGGTTGATAACAATCGGTATTTCCACTCAGAGAAATGGGTGAAGGATGCCATTTTTTAGAAGAAAATAGTTCGCGGAGCATCTGAGGTGCTTGTCTTTTGATCAGGATTTTGCTTTCAAAATCTGTTCCGGCACCCAATCCCCAATATTCATGGGAATTTCGGGCATAATAGTAAATACAACCATGTTCACAACCCTGATAAGGATTTAAAGACCAGGAAAGCGGAATATCCGGACTATTAATTTTATTGACAATCGTGCGACTTTGTTCTTCATAGTAAGTGGTCTCCAATTTTTGGTGTTCCCAATCATCAATGGCTTCAGGATGTTCAATCTGATACGATTTTAACTGAAACCGATTGGCAGGATTGGTTTGAGCACCTCTCCCCTTTTTAAGTTGACCGTCATTAAACATCGTATTCACTCTGTAAAGATATCGCTGCCCCTGCATAAGGAGTTTACGTAGTTTGAAAACACTAAAAAATCCAGTATAAAATCTTGAAATGACGCTAAGTTGACATAACATGGATAATCTGGGTGGCCAATCATTTGATTCCGCAACAAAACCGCCCCAATAAAAACCAAACACAGAGTATTCCACCCGCTTAGGCTTGAAGGTATGCCTATTTTTTTTACTTTTGTCGTGCTGCTGAATTGGGCAGCCTTAAAAAAATAAATGATGTACCAACCTAAAAATAAAATCCGAATTGTTACAGCCGCATCTCTTTTTGATGGCCATGATGCATCAATCAATATCATGCGTCGAGTTATGCAATCCAGTGGTGCTGAAGTGATTCATTTGGGTCATGACCGAAGTGTTCAGGACGTTGTGGATTGTGCTATTCAGGAAGATGCCAATGCCATAGCGATGACTTCCTATCAAGGAGGGCATGTTGAGTACCTCAAGTACATGTACGATTTATTGAATGAAAAAGGTTGTAGTCATATTAAAATATTTGCAGGAGGCGGAGGTGTCATTCTTCCCGATGAGATTAATGAACTACAAGCTTATGGCATTACCCGGGTATATAGTCCGGACGATGGTCGATCCATGGGATTACAGGGTATGATTGATGATTTGTTGGAAAAAAGTGATTACCCTACCGGTCAACATTTAAATGGTGAAGTGGCATACCTTGAGAAAAAAGATTTTCGAAGTATTGCTCGCTGCATCAGTGCTGCTGAAAATTTCCCCGATGCACCTGAAACCCAACAGATGCTCAACAAAGTTCGAGAAAACTCAAAAAACAGTCGAACCCCGGTTTTAGGGATAACAGGTACTGGAGGAGCAGGAAAAAGTAGTTTAGTCGATGAATTGGTAAGAAGATTTTTAATAGACTTTCCGGAGAAACGTATTGGTATTGTATCAGTCGATCCTTCAAAACGTAAAACCGGAGGCGCATTATTAGGCGACAGAATTCGGATGAATGCCATTCGTAGTAATCGGGTTTTTATGCGTAGTATGGCCACCCGTCAAAGTAATTTAGCTTTGAGTAAATATGTTCAAGATGCGGTGGATATACTTAAAACATCTCAATTTGATTTAATCATTCTTGAAACCAGTGGGATCGGACAAAGCGATACCGAAATTACAGAACATAGCAATGTTTGTATGTATGTGATGACTCCGGAATATGGCGCAGCTACCCAGTTGGAAAAAATTGATATGTTAGATTTTGCCGACATCATCGCCATCAACAAATTTGATAAACGAGGAGCGATGGATGCTTTGCGGGATGTTAAAAAACAATATCAGCGCAACCATAAGTTGTTTGATCAGGAAGCGGAGAACATGCCGGTATTTGGAACAATTGCATCACAATTCAACGATCCGGGGGCGAATACATTATACAAAGCGCTGATGGATAAAATTGTAGAAAAAACCGGGGCTGATTTAAATTCAGGTTTTCATGCTTCTGAAGAAATGAGTGAAAAAATCTTTATTATCCCACCTTCGCGAACCCGTTATTTAAGTGAAATCACAGAGAACAATCGAAAATATGATCAATGGGCCGAGCAACAAGGAAACATCGCTCAAAAACTATACGGAATAAAGCAAACCATAAAAACTTTGAACGATTCGGCTGTTGAAGATGCAGATCGTTTAATTAAAGTTTTGCAAGAAGTTTATGCGAAAGTTGAGTTAGATCTCGATCCAAAGAATAAAATACTGCTCGAAAACTGGGAAGCCAAAAAGAAAAAATACACCGATGAGTACTATACATTCAAGGTGCGGGATAAAGAATTAAAAATCAAAACCCATTCCGAAAGTCTGAGTCACTCTCAGATTCCTAAGGTTTCCGTACCGCGCTACGAATCATGGGGTGAGATACTTAAATGGTGCCTCATGGAAAATTTCCCGGGTGAGTTTCCTTATGCAGCCGGCATTTATCCATTCAAGCGGGAAGGTGAAGACCCTACCCGTATGTTTGCAGGTGAAGGTGGGCCGGAAAGAACGAATAAACGTTTCCATTATGTTTCAAAAGGATTACCTGCCGCTCGTTTAAGTACGGCATTTGATAGCGTTACCTTATACGGAAATGACCCTGACCATCGCCCCGATATTTATGGAAAAATCGGGAATAGTGGTGTAAGTGTTCCTTCATTGGATGATGCTAAAAAGTTGTACAGCGGATTTAATCTAGCTGATCCGAAAACATCGGTCAGTATGACCATCAATGGCCCTGCCAGCATCATTGCTGCTTTTTTTATGAATACCGCCATTGATCAACAGTGTGAGATTTTTATCAAACAACATGGATTGGATCAAGAAATTGCAGAAAAGATAAAGTCATTTTTTGAAGGAAGGGAACAACTGAAACCCACTTATTTTAATCATTCGATGAGTGAAAATGGTGGCGAATTACCTGAAGGGAATAATGGACTTGGGTTAATGCTCCTAGGAGTTACAGGCGATCAGGTGCTTCCTGCAGATGTTTATCAACAGATAAAAACTGAAACCTTAAAGCAAGTCAGAGGTACAGTACAGGCGGATATTCTCAAAGAAGATCAAGCGCAGAATACCTGTATTTTTAGTACTGAATTCTCCTTGAAATTGATGGGTGATGTACAACAATATTTTATTGATCAACAAGTCAGAAATTTTTACAGTGTCAGTATCAGTGGATATCATATCGCTGAGGCAGGCGCCAATCCAATATCTCAATTAGCCTTCACCCTGAGTAATGGATTCACCTTTGTGGAATACTACCTGAGCCGTGGAATGCATATTGATGATTTTGCGCCAAACTTATCATTTTTCTTCAGCAATGGCATTGATCCTGAGTATAGTGTGATTGGCCGGGTCGCCCGACGAATATGGGCCAAAGCCATGAAACATAAATATGGGGGAAATGAAAGAAGTCAGATGTTGAAATATCATATTCAAACATCCGGCCGCAGTTTACATGCTCAGGAAATTGACTTCAATGATATTCGAACTACACTTCAAGCATTATATGCGATTTACGATAATTGTAATTCGCTGCACACCAATGCTTACGACGAGGCGATCACAACGCCTACAGAAGAAAGTGTAAGACGCGCCATGGCCATTCAGTTAATCATCAATCGCGAATTGGGCTTGGCCAAAAATGAAAACCCACTTCAAGGTTCATTTATTATTGATGAATTAACGGAATTGGTAGAAAATGCAGTCTATGCTGAATTCGATCGAATTACGGAAAGAGGTGGCGTATTGGGTGCAATGGAAACCATGTATCAACGTAGTAAAATTCAGGAAGAAAGTTTGTATTACGAGACCTTGAAACATACTGGAGAATTTCCAATTATTGGTGTAAACACATTTTTGAGTTCAACCGGCTCACCAACCGTATTACCACAAGAGGTGATTCGTTCAGCCACAGAAGAAAAAGAATTTCAGATTAAAGGCATTCAAAATTTATGGGAACGCAGTGGAGTAAAAGGACCCGAAATGCTTAAACGTCTGCAGAATAAAGCCATTCATAACGAAAATCTTTTTGAAGAACTCATGGAAACGGTGAAATACTGTTCCTTAGGTCAAATAACCAAAGCGCTATTTGAAGTGGGTGGACAGTACCGCAGATCGATGTAGTGACCCTGGAACAAGGGAAAATCGATTCCTTTGTAGAAATATGAAGGCTATTGGGCCTTCATGATGGAACGAACAATTTTCCGTTTGTGTAAGATCATTTTGTAAAAAACGCCAAATCGGCACTTTTTGTAATCAGCGATTGATGTAGAATGACTTTTTAATAGGTTAAAACGAGAACGATCCGCCTTCGGCGGATCGTTCTCGTTTGTGTTTAGTGTATTTTCATTAACCCTGCAGAGCCGCTGCCCCACTTACAATTTCGGTTAATTCCGTTGTAATGGCAGCCTGACGGGCACGATTATAAGATATTCTCAGAGATCGTAACATTTCTTCAGCATTTTCAGTCGCTTTATCCATGGCAGTCATACGCGCACCATGTTCAGAAGCATGACTATCCAAAACACCTTTAAAAATCTGGGTATTTAAAATTTTGGGCATCAATTCCTGAATCAATACCTCTTTGGAAGGTTCGAAAATAAAATCAGTAACCGACTCACTTGAATTGGTTTTGGTTTTAGGAATAGGCAAATGCTGCTCACAAACGTATTCCTGTGTAGCGGCATTTTTAAAACGGCTATACACTAAATCGACCCGATCAAACTCTTTATTGATAAAGGCTTGTCGAACATATTCGGCAACATCTTTTACTTTATCAAAATTCAAACCACTGAAAAGGTTCCAGAATTGATCAATCATTGGCATATTCGCTCTTCCAAAAGCTTCAAACCCTTTTTTGCCAATTGGCAATATGGTAACTTGACCTTTTGCCGCTAAATCCTTGTATTTATGCTGAATGGTTGACTTCACCAATTTCACCAGATTTGAGTTAAATGCTCCGCATAAACCTCTATCGCTGGTAACTAAAATGATGAGTACCTTTTCAACCGGACGCTCAGCATTCAGTCCACCACCCATGTTTCCATCCACACTTCCGATAATATTACCGAGCATTTCCTGTAATTTTTCAGCATATGGACGCATTTGCAGGATGGCATCCTGTGCCCTTCTCAACTTCGCAGCACTTACCATTTTCATTGCCTTGGTAATTTGTTGCGTCGTTCCTACCGATTTGATACGTAGTCGTACTTCCTTAAGTTGGCCTGACATGAATGGATTCGTTTAAATTTGCCCGCAAAGGTAACCAAATATCTTAAAAATTTATAATTCGATTCAGAATTCACATTTATTGTGGAAAAGAAAACGGATGACTATATCCTCCGTTTTATCCGTTCAAATTGTTTTTAGATTATTTCATGGCGGGAATCGCTTTCTGAATCTGAGTTCCAACACTATTTGCTGGATCCAAAGCAATCAGTTTATCGCTATACAATTTCGCTTCTTCTTTATTATTAGCCGTATATGCAACCATGGCCAAATAGGTATATGCTTTTAAAAGATCTTTCTTTTTAGTAGGATCTTCATTGATTTTTCCAATCCATTGGTTGTAATAATCCTTTGCAGCTCCGGTTTTATAGTCTTTGTCTTTGGTAGCCTCAGTAATTCTGGCCATCCAAAAAATACTGGTTGGTTCATCAGGATATTTTGAATTGTATAAACGAATCATAGGTTCAGCGTTCGCATAGTCACGCGCATAAAAGTACATGACACCAGCCCACCAATAGTCAACCGCCTCAATTCCAGGCGAATTGCTTTCGACAATTTTTTTGTACCAATTACCTGAATTCCCATACATTTCAGCATCATAATACGACTCTGCAATATTCCTAAAAACAGGTGTTTTATCGCTGCTGGTATCTATTGCAATCCCTTTATTGAATGAACTTTCAGCCATGGAAGCCGTATTGGTGTCCTTCAGGAGAATTTTGCCATAATAGATATGGTCCTGAGGAATAATTTTAAGCGCATCTTGTTTTGCAAAAAATTTATCCATATTCATCTTGGCATTTGTATAGTCTTTGGTTTCGTATTGACTGAATCCAATTACACGATACATATAAGGTCTTTCAGCACCTTTCCCGATTAAGTCATTCATTTTTTGAATCGCATTCTGATATTCTTTGGCCAAATAAAGGGTATTGGCATACTGAATCTGATCATCTATACTTTTATCAGACAATTCGAGATATTTTTCGATATTTTCTTTCGACAGTTTAAATCTGTTCACTTTATAATATGCATCAGCAAGTGCTTTAAATGGCAATGGATTTTCTTTATCCAGCTCAGATGCACGTGCATAGTTGGCAAGAGCACTGTCGTAATTTTTGGCCGCATACCATAAATTGCCTTTTTTGTAATTGGCCAATGATTGAACGTTCGGATACATTTCCGCATTTTCATAGTTGGTCATGGCATTACCACCACCACCTTGTAATTTGCGATAGGCATCACCCAATCCAATATATAAATCACCATTTTTTTCTGTTTCAAGGGCCTTTTTATACAATTCAATGGCTTTATTCGGATCCATGCCTTCGGTATAAGTAATGGCATCTGCTGCATATTGCAATGGACGGATATCTTTCTTTTTGGCTTTTGCAGCGGCTTTCTCAATAAAACTTGTTGCACCCGCTACATCTTTTTGTAATAATTTCACCCGTGCCAAACCAGCCTGATTAGCAGGATCGTCCATGAATTTTTGAAAAATTGCTTCTGCTGCTTTCAAATTTTCATTTTCTATTTCAATCAATCCCAGATAGTAGTTCGACAAGGGGTCTGTCATTGTACTAAATATGGCTTTCGCACTTTCGAATCTTTTGTATTTAAATTTTTTGACGCCATCTTCCATAGTTTGTGCAAAAAGATTGCTCATGGAAGTCATGACCATAGCCAAAATCAGGCTTGTTTTTTTGATGCTGTTCATGTTCATTTTTTATAGTATTCTTTGCCTTTCGGCCATTCAATGATTATATGGATGGCAAATATCCATAAAGGTTATGATTCAAGGTATCACTTAACGAAAATTTTATTCTTGCGCGTTTGTTTCACGCAAAAGCACATTGACCCTCAAGGGAAACAATTTGGCTTGTTTAAATACTAATTGGCCATCTCTGCATAGATAATTCACCAATCCGGTCCCTAAACCCTGCCATGACTCCTTGCTGATGAAGTAAAAATTGCGGGTACAAGGGTATTCCCGTAAACCGATATATGCCTGATAGGGTTTCACAAAGGCGGTAATTTTTCCGGTATCCGGCTTGATTCCTGCCACTCGAACTTGCGACAAAAAACTTTCAACTGTAGAATCGCTTTGATCAGCCACCCAGCTAACCCCTATTACGCCAATGGTATTTTCGTTTTTCGACACATAGTCAATCACTTCCTGACTACTATTGGTTGCAAAAATATTTTCTGATAATTTACTTCCCGGAATCAAAGAATCGGTGATGTATCGGACCGTACTGGAAGCTTTATGATCGAAAACGATTTGGTATTTTCCTGCGTTTTCGGTTCCCTTCAGGATTTCTTTTATTTGAGACAATGCAAAATTTGAGTCTTTGGAACTTCGCGAAGTGATAAAAACCACCGCATCTCTGGCCATAGCCATACTTTTTGGAACAATTTGTTTTGATTCACAGAATTTCTTTTCTTCTTCATTCAATTCTCTGGTCACAAAAATCACCCGGGTAGTATCTTCGAAAAAGTCCTTAAAACACTCAGCTTCTGGTTTATATTCAGCCAGTATTTGTGCATTCGGAAACCTGGAGCGGAAAATTTTTAATTGTTCCTCCATGATAGGTTGATAGGTTTCATCAATGGAAATTTTAATACTTCCGGATGTTTGATTGTCTTGCGGACCTTGTTCCTGACAAGCATTGAGACCCATGATGATTGGGATACAGCATAAAAGGACGATTTTTTTGATTTGCATATTGATTTCTTTTGTGGAATAAAATAATGTGGTATTTAAACGCAAAATTCCATCGATTTTTTACCCATAGCAAAGGTAGTTCATATATGCTAAACAGGCATTGGTCGCAATTTCAAAACAATGGATCAATCTGGAATTATTGAAAATTACAGCATCTCAAAACCCTTTCACATAGGAAACAAAAGGTTCTGATACCATAATGACTAACAATGATGTTTCGATTAGTTCCAAAACACGATTTAAAGAGTATACTAGTTCAAACTAAGTCTGATTCATCCTGATGATTTTCATATGACACAATACAATATCTTTGGATGCCTAAATTTGAATGCATGAGATTACTGATTTTACTTCTTTGTACGCTGAAATTTGCCATGCCGATCATGGCTCAAACACAAGAGGAAATTATTCAAAATCATCTGAAAGCTATCGGCGGTGAATCCAATTGGACCAAAGTCAAATCCGTATTAATAGAATATCAGATTGCTTCAGATGCAGGAACCATGAAAGTGAGTCGGAAAATTATTCGTAACAAATCATACCGCAACGATTTTAAATTTGAATCACGCGTTCCAGCTTACAAGGATCATGAGTTCTACATTTTATATACTCTTCAAGGCGGGTGGAAGTATATGCCAGACACGCGGGATAAGGTAGAAGGCATGGACAGCACAGAAATAGAATTGGCCAAAATAGACCTGGATTATGAAGATCCATTTATTGCATATCGCGAAAAAGGGATCAACATACAAATGATGGATCTGATGTATGAGGGAGAAAAGGAATATTTTAAATTTCAAATTCTTTATCCAACAGGTAGAAGCTTCATTTGCCTATTGGACACCAAAACCTATTTAATTCGACGGTTGACAGAAGTTAATACCGATGCCGATAATAACAAAATATTCGACGATTACCGAGCTACACCGGAAGGTCTCATATTTCCCCGTTCTATCACCGGTTCGTTCGGTGAGCAACTCATTACCCTCATTAAAATAAATCCGGTTTTTCCCGAATCCACTTTTAAAGTGACCCCACCAGTTAATTTCCGTTAAAAGATGACTGTTTCTGGATGGAAACAAAGTATAAATCTGAATTCTAACCTTTTCATGCCTATGTTATCTGTAAGCTGTGTGGATGGCATTTCACGAATGAGGTATTCCTGAGAATATTTTGTTATTTGTATGTTAATGCATAAAGACGGGATACTGAGCACTTCATAGCCACGTTAATAAATTCTAAATTTAATACATGCAAAAATTTACATCCGACGACTTATTACTTTATCTTTTTAATGAATGTGAACCGGAACAATATCAAAGCATTCATCAGGCCATCAATGAATCAGCTGAACTCCAAATGGAAATAGAAATGCTTAAAAGCGGTATTCAAGATTTTCAGGAAATTGAGCTCGCACCACATTCAAAATCCATTGAAAAAGTGATGCAGGCATTACAGAATCCTGCAGAAATTACCATGCTTTAGCGCTTGGGCATTTTAGAACTTTTTGCGACATTTTCTCCTGAATGTTGAATATTTAGGAGTTGTTTTACTGACTTTATAAGAAAGTGGATATAGTTGAAATTTCAGATTATGCTCATCCATTGAACTTTTGAATGGCCCCTACTTTATAAGGAATTAATTCCCAATAATTTCTCCTCTCAAAGTACCCGATGTGGCATCCGTAATGCGCACATTGACAAACTGACATTTCTGCACATGTGCTTTTGGGAAAATCACCATTTTATTGGTGTCTGTTCTTCCACACCACTCTTCAGGATTCTTTTTAGATGGCCCTTCGACCAGTATACAATGCATTTTCCCAATTTCTTCTTTGTTCTTTTGTTCACTATGACTTCGATGCAGCGCAATAATTTCGTTTAATCTTCTGTTTTTGACTTCTGCAGGAATATCATCCGGATACCTTCTTGCCGCCAGGGTTCCTGATCTTTCACTATATTCATAGGTGTAGGCCAATTCATATTTTATGTATTCAATCACTTCAAGGGTTTGCTGATGATCCTCTTCCGTCTCACTGCAAAAACCAGTAATGATATCTGTACTAATTGCACATCCCGGCAGAATTTCCCGAATCCGTTCTATCTTATGCAAATACCATTCTTTTGTGTATGTTCTGTTCATCAATTGCAATATTCGGGTACTCCCGCTTTGCAATGGCAAATGGATATAGTTACAAATATTATCATATTGAGCCATTGTTTTTAGAACATCATCAGTAATATCCTTCGGATGAGAAGTGCTGTAACGAATTCTCAAATCAGGATGTACCAAGGCCACTTTTTCAAGTAAGCCGGCAAAACTGACCACCTCTTCAGTTTCCGGATTTTGCCATCGATAACTATCCACATTCTGTCCTAAAAGGGTCACTTCACGATACCCTTGATCAAATAAATCACGGGCCTCTGCCACGATCGAATAAGCATCTCTACTGCGTTCCCTGCCGCGTGTAAAAGGCACGACACAAAAACTACACATATTATTACATCCACGCATGATACTGACAAAACTGCTCACCCCATTTTGGTCTAAACGAATCGGGTTAATGTCTGCATACGTTTCTTCGCGGCTTAGCAAAACATTTATGGCTTTCTGACCACCATCTGCTTCGGCAATCAATGCCGGTAATGTACGATATGCATCGGGGCCAATCACCAAATCAACAAGCTTTTCCTGCTCCAAAAGGCTCTCTTTCAATCTTTCGGCCATACAACCTAAAATACCAACTAACAGTCTTGGATTCTTTTTCTTAAATCCTTTAAAATGCATTAAACGATGTCGAATAGTTTGCTCAGCTTTTTCCCGAATAGAACAAGTATTTACCAATAACAAATCGGCTTGATGAGGCTCAGTAACAGCGCCATAACCTTGTTCGTGTAAAATGGAGGCAACAATCTCACTGTCGTTAAAATTCATTGCACAGCCATAACTTTCGATATAGTATTTACGGGAAGAATGCTCATTCACCGATGAACGAAAAGGCCGGCCCTGAACCGACTCATCCATTTGTTTGCTGGAAGTATGATCGAACATGTAATAAAATTGAACGTTCAAAGGTAAGGGAAAGCAGTCTTATTCGAAAGGTCCTGTTTAAAGGGACATTGTCACTTTTATGAAGGAATTTAGTTAGGTTTGCGCAATTTTTAAATATCATGAAACGCCCAATAAGAGTATTGATTGCCAAAATAGGTCTGGATGGTCACGACCGAGGAGCCAAAGTAATCGCCTCTGCCCTCAAGGATGCCGGCATGGAAGTGATTTACACCGGCTTACGTCAGACACCTGACATGGTGGTACAAACTGCCCTTCAGGAAGATGTAGATGCGATTGGTGTAAGTATTTTATCAGGGGCGCATATGACTGTTTTTCCGGCTTTAATTGATTTGCTCAAAGCCCATGATTTGCAACACATTTTATTGACCGGTGGTGGAATTATTCCCGAAGACGATCGGAAAAAGTTAAAAGAAATGGGGGTCGATGAACTCTTTACGCCGGGAACACCCACTTCGGATATTGCCCAATACATTCAGCAAAAAGTCAAATTTTAATCATTAAATATATCAAAACACATGGAATTTCAAACCTTACTTTTTCAAATCGAAAACGGCATCGCACAAATTACAATTAACAGACCCGACAAAATGAATGCATTGAATAAAGATGTGATTCAGGATTTAAGTGCCGCATTTGATGAAGTGTATCAGAATAAATCAATCAAAAGTGTCATCCTAACGGGTGCTGGTCAAAAAGCATTTGTGGCGGGTGCAGACATCACGGAATTTATCAATTTAGATGAAAATGGAGGTGCTGAATTAGCACGAATCGGACAAGAAAATGTGTTCAATAAAATCGAAAATTGCCCCAAACCAGTCGTTGCAGCAGTCAATGGTTTTGCATTAGGTGGTGGTTGTGAATTAGCCATGAGTTGTCATTTCCGGGTCGCCAGCGAAAATGCAAAATTTGGTCAACCAGAAGTCAATTTGGGATTGATACCCGGATATGGCGGAACCCAACGTTTGACGGCACTGGTGGGTAAAGGAAAAGCCATGGAATTATGTATGACCGCGCATATGGCCGATGCCAACGAAGCATTGCAATGGGGTTTAGTCAATCACGTTACTACACAGGAATCGTTACTGGACAGAACCAAAGACATTTTAAACATCATCAATACAAAATCGCCTATGGCACTGAGTCGTGTGATAACATGTATTAATCAGGCGGGCCATGCGAATGGATATCAAACAGAGATTCAGGAGTTTGGTGCTTGCTTTCAAACGGCCGATATGAAGGAAGGCGTTGGAGCATTTCTGGAAAAACGTAAGCCGGTATTTGCCTGATTAAGCGCTTAGAATAGAAGGGATTTACGGAACGTTCTGTTAATCAAGCCTTTTATAAATCTTGAATACCAGCCGTAAAATCGGGATTCAATCCAGATTTTACGGCTGTTTTCATATTCGTAATCAAAATGCCAAATACTTTGTATTTCATCGTATTGGCAATAGTATCTGAAGAATCAACATACTTTAATGATCTTTTTTAATGTCCGGAAACATTCAACTTTTCAGGTTCATGTTTGTGCTTAAATAACAATGCAAAAAGGATGGCAATCACCAAGGCATAAGCCGCAAAAACCAACCAAATCATATGCCAATCCTTGGAACCATCATGCGTGAAAAAACGATCGATTAAAATACCACTTACCGAACTCCCCATCATCGCTCCTACCCCATTGGTCATCATCATAAACAAACCCTGGGCACTCGAGCGAATACCCGAATCTGTTGTAGTTTCCACAAAAAGTGATCCGGAAATATTGAAGAAATCAAAGGCCATTCCATAAACGATACAGGATAAAATAATCATCCATAGCCCCGATGAAGGATCTCCATAAGCAAATAAACCAAACCGTAAAACCCAGGCAACCATGCTGATTAACATGACCTGCTTAATACCAAAACGTTTGAGAAAGAATGGAATCGCCAGAATAAATAAGGTTTCTGAAATCTGAGAAATGGACATGATCAAAGTACTATACTTTACAACCACTGAATCGGCATATTCCGGAATACTGGCAAACTCCGACAAAAAAACGTCGCCATACATATTTGTTAATTGAAGAGCCGCGCCCAAAAACATCGAAAAAATAAAAAACAGGGCCATTTTATAATTGGCAAATAATTTAAATGCACTGAGTCCCATCATTTCCACAACACCCGCATTTTCCGAAACCAGACGCTGGGGTTTACATTTCGGTAAGCTGAAAGAATAAATGCCCAACAAAACCGACGAAACTGCCGAAATCAAAAACATATTTGCACTGGCTTTGTTTCCACTCAAATTGGTCAGCCACATGGCAGCAATAAATCCAACGGTGCCCCAAACACGAATAGGTGGAAATACCTTAACCACATCATAGCCTTCTGCTTTCAGGATATGATATGCAACAGAATTTGATAAGGAAATAGTCGGCATGTAGCAAATCATGGCTGCCAGTATCACCCAAAAAAAAGTGCCCGCATCATTCACTTGAGGGATAAATGCTAAACAAATACCTGTGAGAATATGTAAGATGCCATACAATTTTTCGGCATTGATCCATTTGTCGGCCATAATGCCGGTTAATGCAGGCATAAACAAAGAAGAAATCCCTAAGGTGGAAAAAATAGCCCCAAACTCCGCACCATTCCATTGTTTGTTTACAAACCAATAATTGCCAACGGTAATCAGCCATGCTCCCCACACAAAAAATTGCATAAAACTCATCACGGTTAACCTAAATTTAATCTGCATTTGTTTGTTTTTATGTTCGGTAAATCTATAGTTTATGGCCCTAAACTCCAAACATATCCGAAGGTTCACTCCTTCTATGTATTCGAATCAATGCATGAGGAAGCTATTGAGTTGTATTAGAGAGATTTGTTTACTTGAATCTGTTCAGGATTCTGAAAAAATGATATATTTGCGGTCCGAATTTAAATGGTCTCGTAGCTCAGTTGGATAGAGCAACAGCCTTCTAAGCTGTAGGTCTTTGGTTCGAATCCAAACGGGATCACAAAAATCAGAGCGAGAAACAGAGCGAAAGCGTCGTTTCTTACTCTGATTTTTTTCTTCGCTCTCCCACTGTTTCTCGCTCTCCAAAATGAGGTCGGTTTTGATGTAATAAAAATCTTCATCATTCATTTTACATTTTGATCTCTAATTGGGCATAACTAGTGAAGAGGCTATTCTTATAAAAACTTCTTGACTGGCTCTGTTTCATTCCTTCATGGGCCCATAAAATAGAAGGTGCAGCACCGCGGCAACGATAGAAACGTAAAGGTACTATCTTACAAAACAACTATTTTTTGAAGTTTTTTTATATTTTTACCA
>JBMOFV010000030.1:0-34863 GCA_049318705.1 Chitinophagaceae bacterium | reverse complement strand
GATAATAATGCATGTAGTATCAGTACATCTGTCAATATCGCATCACCACCGAATGTGAGCTGGTCGAATGTGACAGTAACAAACGCGAATTGTTTTGGAGTAGCAGATGGGCAAATTTCAGCATTGGCGACAACCGCGAATCCAGTACTGAACTATACATTGAATCCGGGCAATTTATCCGGCTCCGGTAATTTTACATCGCTCGCTGCAAATACCTATACCTTAACCGCAACGGATGCCATTGGATGTAGTGCAATTAGTTTAGTACAAATTAACCAACCAACTCAGATCTTGTTTAATGGGGTGGTATCCAATCCGGCTTTATGTCAAGGCAGTAATACAGGAAGTATCAGCTTGTCGGCCAATGGAGGTTCAGGGGCAATGAGCTATACTTTATTGCCCGGTTCTGTCACCAACACTACAGGTGTTTTTAATAATCTGTCTTCTGCCGCATATACTGTAATTGCTACGGATTTGAACGGCTGTAGCAATTCGACCATTGTCAATGTGACTCAACCTATATCCATTCAATGGTCTTCAGTTACCCCACAAATGGTTAACTGTTTTGGTCAAAATGATGGTTCGATCATTTCAACTGCTACCGGTGGAACAGGTGTACTCACGTATCAAATACTACCGGGCTCTTTTTCAAATACCAGTGGAACATTTAATAATCTTACAGCCGGTGTTTATTCTATAACCGCTACGGATGTGAATCTTTGTTTTATTTCAACCACGGTTAGTATTAGCGAACCATTGCCACTACAAATCATCAATGTGTCCCAAACGCCATTAAGTTGTGTACCGGGTAATGATGCAAGTATTTCGGTGACAGCCAATGGGGGAACTCAACCTTTTGATTATTCTGCCGGGGGAGCTATGCAAACTGCTAATACCATTACAGGATTAGGGGCCGCCACTTATACCGTTGTTGTTGTAGATGCCAATGGATGTTCGACCAGTTCATTAACAACCATTAACCCACCTCCATCACTGAATTGGAACACCTTAAATACCAGCAACATTTCTTGTTTTGGTTTAGCCAATGGGCAAATTTCATTAACTGCAAGTGCAGGAACCGGAGCAATCAATTATGGATTGAACCCGGGCTCAATTTCCAATGGAAGCGGCTTGTTTAATGGATTATCTTCAGGGAATTATACCATTCAAGCGACCGATGCTTTAGGTTGCACCATCTCTTCAGTGGTAGGTTTGAGTCAACCAAGTCTGCTCCAATTTGCATCCGGTAGTTCAACACCCGCTACTTGTCAGGGAGTGTCCAATGGAACCATCAATGTTTCATCTTCCGGTGGAACGGGTAGTATCAATTTTGTTTTAACGCCAACAGGCATCACAAATACCAACGGACAATTCAATGGCTTATCCGCCGGAACTTATACCGTTCAGGCAACAGATGCCAATGCTTGTACTGCAATCACTACAGTAATTATTAGTCAACCGTTGGGGATACAGTGGGTGTCGAATAATTCGGCTATGGTTAGTTGTTTCGGTGGTAATAATGCGTGGTGGAATCTGCAAGCCTCAGGAGGTAGTGGAACGATGAACTATACCTTACAACCGGGAGCAATTACCAATCAAACCGGTCAATTCAGCAATTTAACGGCAGGTGTATTTACGGTAACAGCAGTAGATGCCAATCAATGTAATACAACGGCGACCATCAACATTACCCAGCCTTCAGCCCTCAATGTCAATAGCGCCAATGCGACTCAGGCAACTTGTGTGCCGGGTAATGATGCAGTGATTACAATAGGTATTTCAGGTGGAACCCCAACCTATCAATATGCCATCAATGGAGGTTCCTTACAATCATCCAATCAATTTTCGAATTTAAGTCCCGGACAATACACGGTGACGGCTACAGATTTCAATAGTTGCACTGTCTCCACAATAGTGGTTGCGCAAGCGCCGGTTGTGTTAAATTGGACAAATGCTACAAGTACCCCTGTTTCATGTTCCGGATCTTCGGATGGTGATATTAGCGTTTTTATTAACAATAATAATGGTGGGTTACAATATGTACTCAATGCCGGATTACAACAAAATTCAAGTGGTAACTTTACCGGATTGCTTGCCGGTTTGTATACGGTTGTAGCAACAGATGTACTCAATTGTAGTATTTCCACAATATTACAAGTGGGAAGTCCTTTGCCGGTGCAAGTCAACAGTTTTACGAAAACAGATCCATCTTGTTTTGGCGATAACAACGGTTCCGCACAGATAATCGCAACCGGTGGAACAGGTTCATTCTTGTATCAAATTCAACCGGGAAATATTACGACCAGTTCGGGCATCTTTAATGCCTTGGGTCCGAATAATTATACCATCACTGCCACAGATATGAATGGTTGTTCAGTGAGTACATTGTTTAGTTTAATGCAACCCCAACAATTATTGATCAATGCCGTGGTTACAAAAGAAACCGGTTGCGTACCCAATAATACCGGGTCTATCAGTGTCTACGCTTCCGGTGGTTCAGGTTCGCTAACCTATAGTATCGGAGCGACATTTGGGGTTTCTGCCTCATTTAGCAATTTGATTGCTGCCCCGTATGTGGTGGTGGTAAAAGATGCAAACGGTTGTACGGTGAGTTCTTCGGTTGTAGTAAACCAAACGCAATCGCCCGCTTTCTCCTTTGTGAACCATGAAGATTTATTGTGTCATTCAGACAATACAGGAAGCTTACAAGCGCATGCAACCGGTCCTGCGCAAATCATCAACTATAATCTTCAACCCGGAAACCGCGATACCTTAATACCTTCATTTGTCAACATACCTGCTGCAAATTATGTAGTTACTGTAACTGATGTGAATGGTTGTACCTCAACTACGAATATCAATGTATTAAATCCTGAAGCCTTGAGCTTTAGTCAGTTTGATGTAATCCATCCAAATTGCGCCGATGCTCAAAGCGGTCAGATTCTGTCGGAGGTAGTGGGTGGTACCGGAAATATCGAATATACTTTATGGCCAGGAAGTCAAACCAATGGTTTCGGTGATTATACCTTACTGAATCCTAAATTATACACGATTGTTGCGACAGATGCCAATGGATGTAGTATCAGTCGCCTGGAAACATTGGTTCAGGAAAATTGCTGCGATAATATTTTTGTCCCGAATGCCTTTTCGCCAAACAACGATGCTTTGAATGATGAGTTTCGAATGGTCAATGCGTATGGAATAGATCTGAAAAAATTTGTAGTGATGAATCGATGGGGAAATGTGGTTTTTGAATCAACGAACCCACAAATTGGTTGGAATGGACGACATGATGGTGAATTATGCGAAGTGGGCAATTATTATTATTTGATTCAATATGTTTGTCCGGAAACCAAAAAAGAATACCTCCTCAAAGGAGATTTGATGTTGATGAGATAGGGTCTGAAAGGTAAACTTCGTCGGATTTGTTTACCTTTACGCCCTTATGAAAAGAGTTTATAACAATATCGTTGAAGCCATCGGCAATACCCCTTTGGTGAAGTTAAACAGCATCACCAAGGATTTTCCTTGTCCGGTATATGCCAAAGTGGAGTATTTTAATCCCGGAAATAGTATCAAAGATCGGATTGCTTTAAAGTTAATTGAGGATGCTGAAAAGAGTGGGAAATTAAAACCCGGTGGAACGATTGTTGAGTGCACAAGTGGAAATACCGGAATGGGACTCGCTCTGGTAGCTTTGACCAAGGGATACAAATGTGTATTTACCATGGCCGATAAAATGAGTAAAGAAAAGGTGGATATTCTTCGTGCGATGGGCGCTGAAGTGCATGTTTGTCCGACTGATGTAGCTCCCGAAGACCCTCGCTCATATTATTCCGTTGCCGCTCGAATTGCAAAGGAAAGAGATGGCTGGAATCCCGATCAGTACAATAATTTATCCAATCGTCAAGCACATTATGCCTCAACCGGTCCTGAAATCTGGGATCAGACTGAAGGTAAAATTACCCATTACGTGGCTTCCACCGGAACAGGTGGTACACTCGTCGGAACCGGAAAATACCTGAAAGATCAAAACCCGAATGTACAGGTGATTGGCGTGGATCCGGATGGCTCGATTTTAAAGCATTGGTTTGAAACCGGTGAAGTAAAACCAGAGCTGGCGCGTGTTTATGCCGTTGAAGGGATGGGCGAAGATTTTATTCCGGACAATTATGATCGTGAAGTCATTAATCACCTCGAAATGATTGAAGATAAGGAATCGTTGCTCATGTGCCGACGGTTGGCCAAAGAAGAAGGTCTTCTTTGCGGTTCTTCCGCAGGTGCCGCCGTTCAGGCTGTTGTACAAATGAAAGATCGTTTCAAGGATGGAGATATGGTGGTGGTGATACTCCATGATCATGGTAGTCGATATATGGGTAAAATTTACAATGATGAATGGATGAAAGAAAAAGGATTTCTATAATCCAAAGAATATCTTTTAATAATTTTCTGACTCATTCTAAACATAAAATGAAAAAAATACTGTCTGTCCTGCTGCTGATTTCTATGGCGTTTTCCAGTTTCGCACAGGAGAAGATCAATGAAATTATTTTGGAAAGGACCCCTTGTTTTGGGAAATGCGCGACTTATAAAATTCGCCTTTTTCGGGATGGAAGGGTATACTTTACCGGAATTAAAAACACCAATCGTTTGGGTGTTTACTCTTCCAGAATACCCCCTAAAAACTTGTCCGCTATATTTCGTAAAATCAATCAGATAGAATGGGCTGATATGCAGGATAGATATAAAACCAAAGCTCGTGATCTTTCTCATTTAAATTTGACTGTTTATGGCAATGTTCAATTGTATAAAAAAATATTGGAGGCTGAAAACGGACCGGTTGAATTACAAAATATCGGAAAACAATTGGATGCTGCAATCAAGAATCTGAAATGGAAAAAAATCAAATTTGAAATCCCACCTACAGCCGTCAGGGAGCCTGAAGATAATCAATTATTAGGCGCTTCGGAGCTCAGAGGTGCTCCAGACGATAGTGAATTGCTGAAGACGGTTTCATCTCCAGCCGAAAATCAGGAAGAAATAGTCAATTTTCCGGAAGTGATGCCTGAATTTCCCGGTGGTACTGATGCCCTGATGAGTTTTTTAACCCAAAATATCCGATATCCTGAACAGGCCCGGGAATTGGGCATTCAAGGCAAGGTGATCTGCAAATTCGTGGTTGAACCAAATGGTGAAGTCACCAATATCTCCGTTCTCAGAGGTGTGCATCCTTCTTGTGATCAGGAAGCTGTCCGTGTATTAAAAAAAATGCCAGCCTGGAAACCGGGTATGCAAAAAGGTCGTAACGTTCGGGTTTCATATACACTCCCGATTGTTTTTAAATTGAACTAGACAAAAAAAGCAGAATTAGACCTGTTTTTCAAAGTCAACTTGGGTTCATTCTTCTTTCCAAACCTTATCTTAGCGCTTCGGTAAATCTGGATGTTTTACCGCTAATGATTTGGATATGACAAAAAATAAATTCTTCCTGTTCTTTTTGCTTTTCTTGATTCATGTGTCGCAGGCATTTGCTCAAACCGACAATGCGTATCGCAATGCCCTGAACCCTCACTATTGGAAAAACCGAAAACCACATGCCGGTTATTGGCAGCAAGATGTCGCTTATAAGATTGAAGCAAGTATCAATGAACGGAGCAATGTTTTAGAGGCAACCGAAGAATTGACTTATTGGAATAATTCACCTCATACCCTGGATGTTGTTTATTTCCACCTTTATCAAAATGCCTTTACCAAAGGTTCTTATCTGGAAGAATTACATCGGGTCAATGATCAGAAAATTCGGCGCATGGGCAAGTACCAGCAGCAGGGACTTGGAACCATCGTAGATCAATTAAAGGCAGATGGCATTATTTGCAAAACATCCTTGGACAATACCATATTAAAAGTGTATCTGCCCAAACCACTCCAACCCGGTTCTTCAGTAAAGTTTACCATGAATTTTGCAACCTTTTTTGATTCGGGAGATTTTCGCCGAAGAATGGCTGTTTACAATTCCTGGGGATTCAAGCATTTTAATGGGGTACATTGGTATCCTCGGATTGCCGTATTTGATGTTAAAAAAGGCTGGGATACCGACCAGCATTTAAATAAAGAATTATATGGCGACTATGGTCTTTTTGATGTGAAACTCACCTTTGCTTCCAATTATATTGTTGAAGCAACCGGGGCGATTCAAAATGAAGAGGAAGTGCTTCCTGCCGAATTACGCGCTAAATTAGATATCAAAAATTTCGCCAATAAACCTTTTGGACAGGCGCCATCAATCATTATTCCGTATGATAGCAGCCAACGTAAAACCTGGCATTTTATCGCAAACAATGTGCATGATTTTGCATTTACAGCCGATCCTCATTATCGTATTGGCGAAACAAAATGGAATGGTATTCGTTGCATTGCGGTAGCACTCGAGCCACATGCGAGCCGCTGGCAGAATGCTTCAGATTATGTTGCTAAAATCATCAAAACTTTTTCGGAAGATTTTGGTATGTATGAATATCCTAAAATGGTAGCGGCAGATGCCAATGATGGAATGGAATATCCTATGCTTACCCTCGATAGTGGCAATGATCCGGATTTTCATGGTTTGCTGGTTCACGAAATCGGACATAACTGGTTTTATGGAATGATCGGTAATAATGAAACTTATCGCGCTGCATTGGATGAAGGATTTACCCAATTTTTAACGGCATGGGGGCTTCAGAAAATAGATGGAGATACCATGATTGAAACGCCGGAAAAAAATAAATACAAACGCAAACACCGGGCGCCCAAGCTCGTGAAAGACCGAAATGTATATAACCGCTATATGTTTGATGCCATGCGCGATCAGGATAAAGCACTCAATACCCATTCGAATGATTTTCATTCTGCTTTAGGTCATGAAAATGGATACAGCAATGTTTATCATAAAACAGCAACCATGCTGTACAACCTGCAATATGTGCTTGGCGATTCTTTATTTCAAAATGCCATGAAACATTATGTGGCCAAATGGAAATTTGCACATCCTTATTTTGAAGATTTTACAAGTAGTATCATGGAGTATTCTGGTCAGGATCTTTCGTGGTTTTTTGATCAATGGCTCGAAACAACCAAGCATACCGACTACGGCATACGCTCTGTTAAAAAGGGATTGTCCAGAGATCAGTATATGATTCGCTTTAAACGTTACGGTGAAATGCAAATGCCTGTCGACTTTACCGTTCAGGCAAAAAATGGCAAGTCATATCATTATCACATTCCCAATAAGTATTTTATTAAAAAAACCAATGCGAAAGTATTACCCATGTGGTATGGCTGGGATTTGCTCTATCCCGAATACACTGCCAAACTAACTATCCCTTCAGGAATACGGGATGTCATCATTGATACAAGTAATCGTCTGGCAGATATTGATATGATGGACAATTACAAAAGACCAGGCATGAAATTATCTCCACTCAGCCGAACCTTGCAATTCGAACATTATATCGGCAATACCCCTTCCTGGAAAAAATACCACATGTTTTACCGACCGGATTTTTGGTGGAATGCGGTTGACGGGATCAAAGCGGGGGTACATTTTGATGGATCCTTTATGAACTATTTGCGCAAATTATATGGAACAGTTTGGTTTAATACCCGGGTACTTTCTTATATCCAATACCGACCCTTCGAAGGTCAGGGTTGGTTTGATGATCGTTCGCCCATTGATTATACCCTTCGTTATGACAATGTGTTCAAAAAAATCAGTCATAAAATCGGCTGGGGAATTGATAGCAGATATATCGATGGATTTGCACGGCATAGCATTTATGCATCTTATAAAATCAATGATCAGTCGCTGTTTAAAATGCAGGCAGTGACTCAGTTCAGGAAACGTGATTTGAATCGTGATTATTTACTCTTCCCCGATGAATGGTCATCATATACAACGGCCGGCAAATTAAATTCAAAACAAAATGCCTTTGTACAATTATTCTTCGACCATCGTTATAAATGTATGGGCGGAAACGGATTATTACGTATGCAGTTGCGAACACCATTAACCTATAACTATGCTTTTTTACAAGGTGAAGTGGTGCAAAATAATACCTGGCGAAAACTGGATTTTAAAACACGTGTTTTTGCGCGATATGGAATTGGCAACGATTTGCCTCAGGAAAGTGTACTCTTTATGCAAGGAGCCAATCCGGAAGAAATGATGGAAAGTAAATGGGTACGTTCGCAAGGAATTGCACCCCGTGATTTAAGTGGGATGTCAAAAACAGATTTTTCCAATATCCACATGGGCGGTGGCTTGAACTTAAGAGGTTATACCGGGTATTATGCCATTGATGAGGATGAAGATGGAAATCTGTTTCTGAATTATAAGGGCAAGAGTGGAGCGGCCGTGAATATGGAAATCGATTTCGATCGTTTGTTTCGTATCCGACCCAAATATATCCGTGATTATTTTCACCTCGATGCTTACTTGTTCGGAGATGCTGGTTTGATGAGTCGGTCCAGATTAAATCCTGCGAATATCAGCCAAATGAATCCGGTGAATGAGTGGAGCAAAATTCGAATGGACGCTGGTGTTGGTTTCGCATTGACATTGAAGAAATTTGGTCCACTGGAAAAGGTGGAGCCATTCACCATTCGATTTGATATGCCATTTTTTCTATCCGCTCCTCCTGCCGCAAAATCCGATTTTCTGGCTTGGCGTTGGGTAGTGGGGATTGGGCGTAGTTTTTAAACAGGAATCCGTGAACGTTAAACTGCTCCCATGAAACAGATTCAGTATTTCATTCTAAGCATTTTGACGTTTGTCTGTTTTTCGGGCTCAGCTCAATTAAGTGCAACAGATAGTATTTTCTTTCAAAGCATATTTACCCATCAGCGTTATGTAGATGACAATATCATGCCCGGAAATTGGTATCATTTTCCGCCTATGGGTTCAGTGCAACAACATCTGCTTACCATCGATACCCAATTCGTTTTTGCGCGTCAGGATTTGGATTCAATCTCCGGATTAACCGTAGCCGATACCATTCATTATGATACCCTGGTCAACAATTCCATGGCCTTGTATCCCAATAATTATCCGCAGCAAAATCAAATGGTCTTATTGCCGTATAACTTCAAAAATCATTCGGCCCTGGCTTATGGATTTTTATTTCCCGATACCTTGCAGCCATCCTGCAGATATGCTTTTTTAATGGTTCCCGGCACCGGCGAAAATATGTCCTATGCAATTGTCAACGGATGGGGATATCACAATACCTTGTGTCAAATGGTGGCAAATTGCAGGAAGTTTGGCGATGTGTATACTGTCATTAAACCAAACGAAGAATCGAGGGCCATACAATGGAATGGACATAAACTCAATGAATATATTGTCAATTATCTGATTACGCAAAACAGGCGCTATGGGATCAATTATCTCATCGAAATGATAGCCTGGGTTAAATACCTGAAAAAGAATTACGACAAGGTCTTTTTGTTTGGTTTATCAGAAGGGGGATATGCCTCTTTGTTATGTACTTTGTTCGAACAGCCGGATGCAGCGCTTATCTCGGGCGGATACTCCATTTTGTTTGATAGTACCTACGCTGAAAAAGATATTTTGCGTACCCGTTTCGACTCCCTGGTAGATTATTACGACAGAGCCTATGTGAAGAATAAAATTCAAAATAGTTCTACCCATTATTTATTTACTTATGGCGACAATGATCCCGTACTCACCATGGATCCGGAACATGATTTTCATTTCACCCAGAATTATTTTAATGGAGCAGGGCAGTGCAGCTTTTTCTACGACTTCCAGGATCATACCTTCCCGCCATGTACCACCATTGATACATTTGTACAACGAATCACTTCATCACCTTTGGCTAAATTCTATGTAACGGATACGATATTGAATGACTCATTGAAGGCATCAGTCGCTTTTTGCCGACCCGGAAATTATTCTTTCGAATTATTTCTCAATAATCAATGGGTTCTGAACTTTTCTAATATCACGGATACCTTGCAGTTACAATTGGTGGATAGTGGAATGTATTCCATCAGAAATGTAATGGACAGTAGTAATTGGAAAGGCCAATGTCATGATTCTATTTGGTTCAATAAAATGCCGGTTGTTATCCCCAATCATTTAAATGAAACCATTGAGATTAAGGTTCAATTTAATAATCCTTTTCAACAGGAACTCATGCTGGACTTGCCTTTTCCGGCCGAAGTCATGGTAATGGATTTGTGCGGTAAACCAATCTGGCACCAAACGCTGGGCAAAGGCCTTCGCAAAATTCCAACGGCTGAATGGCCCGGCTCTATTTATTTTCTGTTATTGGATGAAGGCAATGGGAAACGACATCGTTTTAAATTACTTCATCGTTGATCAGGAACGTTTTTCGTGATAATCCAGATCAGTATGAAAAGACTCTTTTAAGCGTCCGGCTGCCCAGAATGCAATTCCGCAACATAAAATGCCAGTGATCAGTCCTGCATGTAATTTGTGCAAACCGAAAGTTTGAATCCCGGCATACATCAAAGAAATCGGTACCAATGCGGCACGAATAAAGTTGGGAACCGAGGTGGTCACCGTAGCGCGAATGTTGGTTCCAAATTGCTCGGAGGAAGTTGTAATCAGTACAGCCCAATAACCGGCTGCAAAACCTAATATGGAGAAAAACAAATAGAAGCTTTGTACCGGAATACCCTTTAGAAAAAAGTAGAGAATAACACAAATAAATGTAGCCAGAACAAAAATTTGCAGCACCTTTTTACGACTTTTAATGATTTGACTTAATACACCGGATGCCAAATCTCCCAGTGTAACCCCGGCATAACAATACATGATGGAGTAGGCGGGATTAATTTTGCCCACAATGCCTAACTCTTTGCCCAATTCCGGACTCAGTGTGATTAAAATACCAATCACATACCAAATGGGTAAGCCTACCAAAATACAATGTAAATATTTCGACCGCCGTTCCGAGCTACTGAACAAAAGCTTTAAGCTACCCAATTCATGCGAATGTGCTTTGGCCATTTTATACATGCCAGATTCAAATACACCAATACGCATCAGGAGCAGCGATAAACCTAAAATGCCCCCTATCAAATAACAAGTGGTCCAATCGACGGTCAAGCCCAGAATACCCGCCAGTATAGCCCCCGAAACGCCTATCGTGGCTACTATAGTGGTACCCCAACCTCTTTGTTCTTTGCTTAAAATTTCACTCACCAGAGTAATGCCCGCACCTAATTCACCGGCCAACCCAACACCGGCAATAAATCGTAGCACAGCATATTGATTGATATTGGTGATATAAGCATTCGCAATATTTGCGAGAGAATACATCAGTATAGAACCGAATAAAACGGATAGTCGACCTTTTTTATCCCCCAGTATGCCCCACATCAGCCCACCTAATAGCATACCAATCATTTGAATATTAATGAGCAATAACCCGTTGCTCTCCATGGCATCAGCGGCAACTCCAATTGCTTTCAAGCTGGGTTGACGAACAATGCTAAATAATACCAGATCATAAATGTCTACAAAGTAGCCCAAAGCTGCTACGATAACAGGAATACTCAATAACCGGGTTTCTTTCTTCATGCAATAAATATAATACGAAAATGGATTTCAAAATAGACCATTCATTTGCACACAAGGAAGGTGATTGTATCTCAAGGCTTCGATAAATGATTACTAGGCCTTTGCTTTGCGTTCGGTGTGGAATAGAAAGCAATGAAGTTCAAAAATTAGTACAAAAGTTCATTGAAAGTACGAGTGTTCAGCCTAGTACAACCGTCACATTCACGCAAAACCAATGAGTTCAACCATAATGTCTGTGTCAATAAAGACCTTTTTCATAAATGTTTTTTTTCTAAATAAGCGCGTAATTCTTTTTCTTCGTTAAAGTTCTTTGGAAGCTTAACAGCCCCCACTATTTTAGTTAGCTTTGGCGATACATTTTCTTCTCCGCTTTCTTCTGTAATTATTTCCAAATAATTTTCAATAAGTTCGGATAAACTTCTCCCGGTGTTTTTTGCGTAAGACTTAGCTCTTTCTATAATTGACTTTTCAACAGTCAAGGTTAGTTTGGTGGTCATCCTGCGTCTGGTTATTTCAAAAAAAAGTGAATGATACTTGAGTACCAAATTTGTTTGCCCATAAAAGAAAGAAAAGATAGGGCAACAACCGACTACAAGATAGGAACTTCATCCTCATCTTCATTATAGTCTTTTTTTCGACCGCCCAATAAGAATTTCAGAATAACCGGGAGGGTAGTCACCAGTACAATCGATACAACGATTAATTCAATATGTTCGATGATATCCACACCGGTTGTTTTCATCACAAAATCGCGGGCAAATTTTCCGATCAGAAACATCGAAAAAACCCACAAAAAGGAGCCCACAATATTATAGAGCGTATATTTTTTATAGTCCATTTTTACCACACCCGCTACTATCGGTACAAAGGTGCGAATAATGGGTAAAAAGCGGGCGGCCACAACCGTAAATGCACCGTTTTTTTCATAAAATTTCTTGGCAGTCAACAAATGTTTTTTCTTAAAAAAGAAGGTATCTTTTCTGGAGTATAAATAGGGACCTGATTTTTTTCCGAACCAATATCCAACCATATTTCCCAATATACCCGCAATGGCAAACATCAGGGGTATCCACATATAGTGGACATTAAAAAAACTTTCAGAGAGTTTGTCAGATAACATGCCGGCCACCACCAACAATGAATCGCCCGGCAAGAAAAAACCTGCAAATAAACCGGTTTCCGCAAAAATGATAAATACGAGCAAATACAATCCGCCCATATCAATGTACCAGATCGGATTTAAAACAGTGTCTTTAATGGTATGCCACATGCCTGAATAGTTGAAGCGCAAATATAACTTCAACTTTCCAAAGGAAACTTTAAATATCTCGGGGTTTAAAATGGTTATCGCACACCCATATACTTATGAATTTGTAAGGACAATACCCATTGTGGATGGGTTTGAATGTATTGCACAATCTGTGGCATCATTTCTTTTGATTTACTCCATTCGGGTTGCAAAAAAAGTTTACAGTCCGGATTGACCTCTTTGGCAAATTGCTCGGCCCAGTCAAAATCACTGCGATGGTATATAATCACCTTCAGCTCATTGGCTTTTTTCAACACTTCGGGTAGAGGCGCTTTGAATTTTTTAGGAGAAACACATATCCAGTCCCATTCGCCGCTGATTGGATAGGCTCCACTCGTTTCAATATGCAACTGATATCCTTCTTCTTTTAAATCATGGGTTAGTTCAGTACAATCATGCATGAGGGGCTCGCCACCGGTCACAACCACCATTTGAGTAGGATCATTTTTAATGATTTCTAGCATGTACTCCGTACTCCACTTGGCATGTTTTTTCGCATCCCAGCTTTCCTTCACATCGCACCAGACACATCCCACATCACAGCCGCCCAATCTTAAAAAGTAGGCCGCATAACCCTGGTAGAATCCTTCACCCTGGATCGAGTAAAAGGCTTCCATCACCGGATAGGAGGGTACTCGTTTGATGCGGGTCATGATCGTGTGTGCAAGGTATTGGCCAACAATGTATTTTTCATCAACGCACAAATGGTCATCAGGCCAACGCCACCCGGTACAGGTGTGATATAACTGCATTTGGGAGCAACCTGTTCAAAATCCACATCACCGGTTAGTCGGAAGCCACTTTTGGTCGTATCACTGGCAATTCGATTGATACCAACATCTATCACAATGGCTCCTTCTTTCACCATATCTGCGGTTACAAAATGGGGTTTGCCAATCGCAGCCACGATAATATCAGCCTGTCGGCAAATGGCAGCCATGTCTTTGGTTTTGGAGTGGCACATCGTCACGGTGCAATTTCCCGGATCTGTATTGCGGCTCAATAATAAGCTCATTGGAGTACCCACAATATTACTCCGGCCAATCACTACACAATGTTTTCCGGCTGTGGAGATCCCATAATGCTGCAACATCAACATAATTCCATAAGGTGTTGCCGGTACAAACGAAGCCTGCCCCAACATCATTTTTCCAAGATTCTCAGGATGAAATCCATCCACATCTTTGGAAGGCAATATGGTATCAATCACTTTTTGTTCAGAAATGTGCGCAGGTAAAGGCAATTGAACCAATATACCGTCTACTTCTTTGTTCTGATTAAAGTATTCAATTTTTTCCAGTAGTTCTTGTTCGGTCACATCCTGGGTGTAAGTTACCAATGTGGATTCAAAACCCAATTCAGCACAGGTTTTTACCTTGGAGCCTACATAGGCTTTACTGGCAGGATTTTCACCTACCAATATAGCCACAAGATGGGGTGCTCTTTTTCCGGCCCAGGTGTGTTCCTGAACTTGTTTTTTAATCTCTTCTTTGATATGCGCCGAAACGGCCTTTCCGTCGAGTAATTGCATAGTGCGCAAAGATAGTGCAAAGCGTACGTTTGCAAAAGCATGTATATTTGTAGGGTTATTCCCTATGTTACATCAAATACATCCCAATAAAATCCGGCAGTTTCTCTTTTTGGCGGTGCTCATCGTTATCGGAGCTCTTATTCTTCGTGAAATGGCTTTTATGTTGGGTGCATTTTTAGGGGCAATCACTTTGTATGTGTTATTGCGCAATTGGATGATTCATCTGGTTCTCCGGCGTGGATGGAAAAAATGGCTGGCAGCGCTCACCCTCATGCTGCTATCACTCATCGTGTTGGTCGTGCCCGTGGCCTGGATGTTGTCCGTGGCCTATGATAAACTCATGCCGGTTATCCAAAACCCAAGTATTGTTACTCAGGTTTTTGAACGTATCCACCAATATGTTTTGCAGCAATGGCAAGTCGATATTTTTAATGGTCAAAATGTCTCTAAAGTTTCCACCCAGGTCATGCCTTTGCTCGAAAACACCATTGGCGGAACCCTCAGTAGTTTGGGAAATGTATTCATCATGTATCTCCTGCTTTATTTTATGCTCACGGCCACGATGGATATGGAATTGTGGTTACGCAATCATGTTCCATTTAAGCACAGCAATGTGCAAAAAGTGATGGCCGAAGTCAGAGGGATGGTGTTTAGCAATGCCCTGGGAATTCCCATTGTGG
This sequence comes from Chitinophagaceae bacterium, assembly GCA_049318705.1. Lineage (GTDB taxonomy): Bacteria > Bacteroidota > Bacteroidia > Chitinophagales > Chitinophagaceae > OLB11. The sequence continues at coordinate 19,735 of JBMOFV010000030.1, read as the reverse complement.
CCTTGCTGCAAGGTTTGGTCGGCATGATTGGGTATTGGATGTTCGGCGTTCACGAATTTATTCTCATGGGTTTACTCACCGCAGTCTGTTCGGTGGTGCCTATTGTTGGTTCAATGCTCGTTTATATACCGCTCATGATTTATCAAATGGCCATCGGGTTTGAGTGGCAAGGCATTGCTATCGGTCTTTGGGGCTTCATTCTCATCGGTTCAATTGACAATGTCGCGCGGTTTATGTTGCAAAAACAGATGGCCAATGTACATCCTCTCATTACCTTGTTCGGTGTTTTTATCGGAATCAATTTAATCGGATTTTTAGGAATCATTTTCGGCCCGTTACTTCTTTCTATGTTTATGCTGCTGGTTAAAATTTACATCGATGAATTTGGTAAAGCCGATGCGGATCAATTGCCTCCGGTTTCTACTTAATTTGGGGCCTGCCGCTTTTGCGTATGTTATTATGTTTGAGCGTGGCTTATTCGGCGGCACCGGGCTGTCCGCGGTACTCCTCACTCCTTCGTCGTTACGGGGTACCCTGCTACCATCCCTGGCCCGTCCTTACCCGAAATTTTGAGTCCGCATTCTTGCCAAGCCTTCAACTTGGCGGATACTGAATCACGTATGTTCCTGATCAGGAAGGATTTTTTTCATTTCCTCACTTTGTCCAAGTGCAAGTATTTTGTTTAAAAGTCTATCCGGGCTTTCATCATCAACAATCAGGGTTCTGTGTTTGGTTTGTATAAACCCTGTTTGTTCCATTTCGTCAACAAATCGTAAAAAATGGGTATAAAATCCACCCACATTTAATAGTCCAATGGGTTTACGATGTAAGCCCAACTGTGCCCAGGTCAACATCTCAAATAATTCATCCATAGTACCAAAACCACCGGGCAATGCAATCACGGCATCACATCTTTCGCTCATCACTTGTTTACGTTCATGCATGGTTTCGGTAAGAATCAATTCATGTAATCCATCCTGCACAATTTCATAGGATTGTAAAAACCGCGGGATCACTCCAATCACCCGTCCTCCATGTTCGATACAACTTTTTGAAACATATCCCATCAACCCGATTCTGGCACCACCATATACCAATTCAATGTTCTTTTCGGCCAGCATTTGTCCAATATCCTGCGCTGCTTCTCGATATGCTGAGGTATTTCCTTCCGAGGAGCCGCAATACACCGCTATCGATTGAATGTCTTTGATGTTTTTATCCATGTATCAATGGCTTAATTCCAATAAGGCATTCTCAAGCTGCTCAAACATGGCCGGTAACTGATTTAAATCGCATGTTCCCACGCTAAGGCGGAACCAATCCGATTCCTGGTCAGCACCAAATGCGGCAAAGGGCACAAGCGCCAAAGACGCTCTGCTCAAAAGGAAATCGGAAATATCTGCGGTTTTTTCTATTTTTTTATTGCCATGGTACCAGTCCTTTAAATTAAATCGAACCGTTAAATACATTGCTGCTTTCGGACTAATCGTTTCAATGGGAAATCCTTTCATACGCAGTGTTTCCAAACCTTCAAAAACTTTTTTTAAGCGCAATTCAATGCCTTCACGGATGCCATCCAATGCCATTTGTACCTGTTTGGGGTCTCCAAGAAATTGGGCAGTGCCGAATTGTTCGGCCATCGGACTCCATGCGCCAATATGGCTTAAAATGCCTTTCATTTTATCAATGATCAGCTGCGGCCCAAATGCCCAGCCCACGCGCACTCCGGTTGCACAAAACGACTTGCTGATGCCATCAATAAAAATGGTATAATCTTTTAATTCCGGGTATAAACTCACCGGATCGTAATGTTTGTTATCGCCATAAACCAGGGTCCAGTATATCTGATCGTAAAGAATGTAAAGTGGTTTTTGATGAGGTTCTCGTTTTTTGTTTTCTGCAATCACGGCTTCACAAATGGCTTTGAGTTGTTCCTCGCTAAACAAAGTGCCTGTAGGATTTAAGGGAGAGCAAAGTGCCAGCAAACAAGCCCGGTCAAAATGGGGGATGAGTTCTTCAGCCAGGGGTAAAAAATTATTAGAAGCAGATGTTTCAATACAACAATGATCACCGGATACGAAATGGGTATAATGATTATTGTTCCATGAAGGAACCGGATAGACAATTTTTTCGCCCTGATCGCAAATGGTTCGGTAAGCCGCATATATCAGCGGACGCCCGCCACCCGAAATCAAAAACTGATTGGAATCATAATCCAATCCTTGAAAGGTGTGAATAAAAGATCTGACAGCCTCCCGTAAAGGGGCGATTCCATTGGCCGGAGGATAATTTGTTTTTTTTGTGCGATAGGCCTCCACAATGGCATCTTCCAATGGTTGAGGGATGGGGAAAATCGAAGGATTAAAATCGCCAATCGTGAAGTTATAAATGGATTGTCCCTGTCGAATCCTGTCGTTAATTTCATTCCCTAATTTGATGATCTCTGAAGGGATAAGGGTTTCAGCTAAATGTGAGATGTGTGACATTGTACTAAATAAATCAATCAGTTTGAAAAATCCTAATTATTTCCTTTTTTTCAATTATTGCTTCGCCCGTTAAAATGGGATGACGCATTTTTTCGTTAGAGGTGTTAAAGGTTTTAGAATGACTCCCCTCAATTATGGAAAACACAGGCTTATTTCTTCAGGATTCCATGCAATGTAAATACTTGTTTTGGCTTGGAACCATTACCGCAACCTCATGCTTTAATTTTCCATCAGAAGCGAACCGGAATCCGGAAATTCAACAATCTATTTCCAATTCCACGGTTCAACAGAATCTGATTAATCCGGAAGGACAACACATGCAGGATCGGATTCATTGTCCTCCTGATGCGCAGCGACTTCAATCAGATGATCCTTATGTTCGATATTTGAGGCAATTAAAATTGTTACCCCACGAGAGTCCGGTGCATCTTTTCAATGGAGCATTCAAAAATCGCCAGGATGTTCATGTTGCTGTTTTGGATTTAGAGATTGGTGCGCGGGATTTACAACAATGTGCAGATGCTGTGATGCGTTTAAGAGCTGATTTTTTATATCAGCAAAAAAAGTATGAACAAATTCAATTTCAATTCACCAATGGCTTTGTAGCACAGTATGAATTTTGGCGCAAAGGTCAGGGTATTCTGGTAACAGGTAATCAATGTAGCTGGGTACCTTCAGCGAGAGCCGGAAGTTCGCAACAGCACTATAAAAATTATCTTGAAACTGTTTTTTCATACGCAGGTTCTTTGTCATTGAGTCATCAGCTGAAATCAGTGCCTATCACTCAAATTCTTCCGGGTGATGTTTTAATTATTGGCGGTAGTCCCGGTCATGCAGTAACCGTCATGGATATTGCCGTTCAAAAGAATACCGGAAAAAAATACATGTTGCTTGCTCAGAGTTACATGCCTGCTCAGCAAATTCATGTGTTAAAGAATTGGGAGGATGAGCGCATATCTCCATGGTTTGAAGTGCCTGAATCAGGTAAGATTGAAACGCCTGAATACACTTTTCAAACAAACAACCTGATGCGTTTCTAAAACGGATATCCAATGGCAATATTCCAAACCCCGCTTTTTCGCCAATGCAATTGATCAAAGGACCAGCCATTATTTTCAGGAATTTGGGGTTGCTTGATGGGATAGCCCAGATCTAAACGGAAAACAAAAAATGAAAAATCCAGGCGTAAGCCCAATCCACTGGACAAAGCAATATCCTGATATAAATAATTGGTATTTAATTCACCACCGGGGATGTCTTTGTCTTTGTAAAAAAGCCAAATATTCCCGGCATCCGCAAAGGCTGCTCCTTTGATATTGATGGCTCCCGAAAACAACTTCAACAGATTAAAACGTAATTCAGAATTGAGTTCAAATTTCAGGTCACCCGTTCGGTCAATAATGGCTGTTCCGGTTTTAAAGGTATTACTGATGGATCGGCCAGGCCCCAGGGTTCTCGCACGCCATCCCCGGTTACTAAAACTACCACCCGCTGAATATTGTTTGATGTAAGGCAATGATCCATTGTCTCCCAAAGGCACACCAACACCAATCATCATACGGTTCGCCCATAAATATTTTTTTCGATTGGTATAAGTTCTGAAATCACCCTCAAATCGAACGTAATTGGCGATGGGAGAAATTTCACCATTACTCACCTGACGGTACAAATAATTTACCCCTTTTAATATGGTTCCCGCTTCTTCCAGTCCCAGTTTGAGGGTTTTAAAATCACCCCAGGTATTTTTGATTCGACTTTTAAATTCGTAAGCAATATTTTCACCATAAATGATATTATTCGAAAAGATATTTCGCAAATAATCATTGGTCGCTAGTTTTTCACGAAATGCCTGACTCAGTAAATGATCAGGCACACGGGTAACTGTTAGGAATGCCGGGTTGACTCGCCAATTCTTTAAATCAGTTTCTTTCCAGCTATACCCAAAGCTGCCCGAAATATTATTAATCGTATAAGCCTGTAAACGGTTGATGAGGGTATAGTTGAATCCGATAATTGTAAAGGGTCGATTTTTTTTATTTAATTTCTGTCCTGAAAAAGGAATGATGAATTTGGGTAATGTTAAGTTGGCCGTTATACTAAAATTATTTCCTGAGCGATAGAATTCTTTTGTACCGGTTAACAAGGAATCGTTCCGAAATTCTGTTGAAAAAGCCGTGCGAACAGAAAGCTGGTTGGCACCAAAGAATAAATTTTTATTGCGATAGGTTAAGCTTCCACCTAAACCCAGAAAGTAGTCACCATCACTGGTAGAAATATCACCCCGTATTTCCGAATCCATTTTAGCAGCAGTATTGAGAGATATTTTGGCTATGAGTTTTCCGGGAATTTCGGTGTCCTTTTCGAAGGTGATATTGACAAACTGGAATAAACCGAGCTGGTTCAAACGATTGATTGTGGCTTCAATATTTTTTGGGTTATAAACGTCTCCTTTTTTAAAAAAGATATTTCTACTAATTACTTTTCGATTCACGGGCAGGGTATGATAACGAAAAGTAAAATCATCCAATTCAGTCTCGATCATTTGCCGGTTTTGGGATTGGAATTTATTTTCATTCAGATCTATAATCTCAATGACTACTTTTTTAATGGTATAGATTTTCGCATAATTGCTGTCGCGGGTTGGTTTAATTTCAATGGTCACATCCACAAATTCCTTGTTGTTGATGCTGTCCTGGCCTAGAATTCGGCTTTCTGAAAAAGGATCATCCAATAGTTGTAACAATTCCTTTTTATTGGATGTGTCAATCATGAAGGAGACATTATCGGATTTAAAATTAAAAAAACCAACGTTTCGGATATTGCGGTAAATACGTTCTCTTTCAAAGCCACATTTAAAATATGTAAAAAGTTCTCCATTTTGTATAAAACTGTTTGATAATCCGCTTTCAACAAAAAATTTTAAATTACGGTCAGGGCATTGTACTTGTATTTTACCGATTTGATATGTTTTTCCACAATAGATATCGTATACCACTTTCGTGCTTCGGTCTTTTTGGCCTTTCACCATTTTGGCTTGTACATCGGCATAGAAATAACCTTGGTTAACCATATATTGCCGAATTCGCTGTCTGGATATTTCGATGGCGTTAGTATCTAAAAGAACCGGTTTTTCAACTTTTCTTTTCAGGATTTTTTTGTTCAGACTATCCTTAATGAATTGTTGGTAGTTGTTGTTGTATTTCCACAATTTATATTTCGGAAGAGCATCCACATCAAAAAGATGGGTATTGGGTTGTTGTGTGATGAGTGATAAAGCCGCACTTTGTAACTCTCCTTTAAATTTAATGGGTTTGTCTGTATGTATATTAACCTGATTTTGTACAAGTAATGTTTGATTTTGAGTCAGGTGTTTGGTATAATTGCAGGAATTGAAAAAAAGAAGGAGTAATCCCAGAAGTCCAAATAAATATTTTGGGATACCTATCTTTTTCACTTCTTAACTGATACGATTTAATGATTACTAAGGCGCAAGTTAAACATATTCGTTCATTAGACGACAAAAATTACCGCAGGCAATTCAATGAATTTGTTGTGGAAGGAGAGAAGATGCTCACCGAAGTTTTGCGTTCCGGTTTTGAAATTTCAATGATATATGCTGTTGATGAGTGGGTTGAAAAATACAAGGTCGAATTGATGAATAAGCCTTATCAGCTCATACCGTATTTTGAACTGGAAAAAATATCCCATCTTAAAACACCCAACCAGGTACTTGCGATCGTCAGGATTCCAGTCGCAACGATTCCATCCAGTTTATCAGGATTGACTTTAATGTTGGATGATATTCGTGACCCGGGTAATTTGGGTACCATCATTCGTATTGCCGACTGGTTTGGAATTCAAAATGTCATTTGTAGCATCGGCAGCGTCGATGTTTATGGGAGTAAAGTCATCCAGGCCACTATGGGAAGCATTTTTCGGGTAGGGGTTTTCTATACAGATTTAAAATCACATATTCTTTCTCAGCCTGGAACTCAGGTCATTGGCGCCAGTTTGTTCGGAAAAGATATTCGCGAATTCCAATATAAGCAACCGGCATTCTTACTGATTGGAAATGAATCAAAGGGATTGAGTCCGGAATTGCAGGCCTTATGCAGCGATACGGTTAAAATTCCACAATTAGGTCATGCCGAAAGTTTGAATGCAGCTGTTGCAACAGGCATCATTTGCCATGCCTTGTTATGCTAAAGTTATTCTATATTTGATGGCTAAACTATTTTTTAAACAATTGGGTCTGAGGCAGGTAATCTCTGAAATGAATACACAGAGATGCGTTTTATTCAGAAACAATTAAATTTAAAGAGATGAAAAAATTATTCTTATTTCTAAGCATCCTACTCATTCAATTATCCGCATTAGCAGGTTGGAACAGATCCATGTTACGAATTCGCGAAGATCGGGGACGCACTATTTCAGTTAGTGTTGATGGACGACGTTATCAGAAAATGGCCAGAACACTTACTGTAGGCGATCTGCCGGCAGGTTCCCATATGATTAAAATATTTCGATATAATAGCAATGGACATGGATATAACCGAGGTGTATTGATTTATCAGGGCCGAATTGATATGAAACCAGGTCGTATTTATTATGCAACAGTATTTAATAATGGAATTGATATCGAAGAAAATTGTTGCATCGATGACTATGGGCATTGGAACAACAATGACCGTTGGGATGATTGGGATTCTGAAAATGATTGCTGGAATAACAACCACAATTGGGATCCTAAACCTTATCGTGATCCGGAACCATGGCAAAATCCTAATGATCATTACGAAGAAAATACCTGGAATGCATACGGCAATGCGATGAGTACCGGTAGGTATCAACAATTGATTGAACAAATTCGTAAAGCAAGCTTTGAATCATCAAAAGTAAGTGTGGCGAATACAGGTTTACGAAATAATCGGGTGACAGTTCAACAGTTAATAGGTATTCTTCAGGAATTTTCGTTTGAAAGTACCAAATTGGATTTTGCCAAGAAAAATTACAGAACAGTAACCGATAAGCGAAATTTCATTTTAATTAATGATGTATTTACTTTCCAAAGTAGCAAAGATGACCTGAATGAATTTATACAGCAAAATGAACGATAATTGTTGTAGATAAAACTTGTATCCTGTCAATGTTAAGTCTTTTTGAAAGTTTCTATGATCGCATTAAATACGAATTACCAAACACAAAAAATCCCGCCGAAGCGGGATTTTTTTATTCAATATGAAGATGATTCATTTAGGCAACGGCTTTATTCACGAGTTCGGCAGCTTCGCTCAAAAGGATGGCGCTTTGAACTTGTAAACCTGATTGCTCAATCAATTCTTTAGCCGCTTCGGCATTGGTTCCTTGTAAACGAACGATCACCGGTACTTTAATTTCACCAATGGCTTTATATGCATCCACAACGCCTTGTGCAACACGATCACAACGTACAATACCTCCAAAAATATTAATCAGGATGGCTTTTACATTTGGATCCTTTAAAATGATTCTAAATCCAGCTTCAACCGTTGTGGCATTTGCACCACCACCAACATCCAGGAAGTTGGCAGGTTCACCACCACTCAGTTTGATCATATCCATGGTGGCCATGGCCAAACCAGCTCCGTTCACCATACATCCCACATTTCCATCCAACTTCACATAATTTAAATTACTCTCACTGGCTTCCACTTCGGTAGGATCCTCTTCAGACTTGTCACGAAGTTCAGCCAAATCCTTATGACGGATTAAGGCATTATCTTCAAGATTCATCTTGCAATCCACAGCGATGATTTTATTATCACTGGTCTTAAACAATGGATTAATTTCGAGCATATCACAGTCTAATCCGATAAAAGCCTGGTATAATTGGGTAACAAATTTGACACAATTTTTAAAAGCCTCGCCTTCAAGACCTAAGTTAAATGCAATTTTGCGAGCCTGAAACGGGAGGAGTGGGGTTCCGGGAACTATCCACTCTTTAAAGATCTTTTCAGGAGTATCGTGCGCCACATCTTCAATATTCATTCCACCTTCTGTGCTATACATAAAAACATATTGCTTTTTTTGGCGGTCCAGTAAAATCGAAAGATAAAATTCTTTAATTGGGTTAGGACCTTCATAATAAGCATCTTCTGCCACAAATAGCTTGGAAACCAATTTGCCCTGTTCTCCGGTTTGTAAGGTAACCAAGGTATTACCAATCATGTTTTGTCCGACCGTTGTTGCCAGTTCAGCGCTTTTTACAACCTGTACGCCATGTTGTTCAGGTATTTCTTTAAAGGTTCCTTTCCCACGTCCTCCGGCATGAATCTGAGCTTTGATAACTACAAATTTGCTATTGGTTTTTGTACTGATTTGTTGATAGGCTGCAGTAACTTCTTCAGGGGTCGTGCAAACGATACCATCTTGTACAGGAACTTGATATTTTTTAAGAAGCTCCTTTGCCTGAAATTCATGTAAATTCATACTTTAAAAAAATTTTGGCAAATTTATGTGCTGATTCCGAATTTCCTATTTTAATTCAGGAAATCCATATGAGCCTAAAAGTGGAAAAGCTAAAGATTCATCAACAGGCGTAAACCATTCAACAAAATAAGTATAACTCGTTCAATAAAAGGATTTGAACATTTTTGGCGCTGACAAGGCTATACGAGGTTTTTATAAACTCTATTGAGATGATTTATCGGTCAATTCTTTGTGATGGATTGTCGTTTGATCATTGAAAGGCAAGCTTAATCACGCCTGAATTAAATCGTGCTATCCATCATTGATTGGATTAGGGGAGATGTTTCAGCAGGAATGCGGGTAAAATTCTGATGAACATTAATTACATTTGTGCCTTTCAATGAGTAATTCACTACTGATATATGTGTTTGGTGCGTTTTTGGTGTCTCTGATAACACATTATCTGGTGATTGATTTATCGCATAAACGCGGAATTTTTATTGACGATCATAATAGCGATTTGCCTCAAAAGCTGCACAGCGAACCCACCCCACGAATAGGTGGCTTGGGTATTTTCGTCTCCATACTTTTTATGGCCAAGGATTTAAAAATTGGGTTATACATCATACTTTGTTTGATTCCCGCTTTTCTGGCAGGTTTTCTGGAAGATTTATATGCAAAAATCTCACCCTGGCGCAGGTTATTGATCATGAGTATTTCCGGTGGCATGGCTATTTACTTATTGCAAACGGTGGTAACAAATTTCGGAATTATCGAAATACCCTATTGGATGGGTATCATGGTTACAATGGTCGCTATTCTGGGTTTGATCAATGGTACCAACATGATTGATGGATTTAATGGTCTTTCATCTGGCGTGTGTTTTTTGATTTTCAGCACTTATTTTGTGATTAGTTATCGAATCGGAGATACCGAAATGGCATACATTAGTTTGGTGTGTATGGCATCAATACTGGGATTTCTGGTGTTTAATTTTCCGGGTGGAAAAATATTTCTGGGAGATGGTGGAGCATACAGTTTAGGATTTTTATTGGCTATTGTGTCCATTTTATTGGTCATGCGAAATCCGGATATTTCGCCCTGGTTTGTATTCGTCAGTCTGATTTATCCGGTTTGGGAAGTCATCTTTTCATTTACAAGACGAACTCTCATACACAAATTATCTCCCCTTTATCCGGATTCGAAACATGTGCATCAACTGATATACCGGAATATCACCCGTGAAAAAAATTCTATCACTTCTTTGTTTATCTTTCCTTTTGTGGTGCTGTTTAATACACTGGCCATTTTATTCTATAACCATACCTGGATTTTAATCTTGATTTCTGTTTTCTTTGTAACGATTTACACCTTGTTTTATTACATCTACTCAAGGAGGGAATTAAGAAATAAAAAACCTAATTAGTCAAAGATTGAATTAATTTTACGGCTCAATTTTGGTATATGTACAACGAATTACTCCGCAAAGAGCATAAACTGGCTGTGATTGGTCTGGGTTATGTAGGTCTTCCAATTGCCCTTGAATTTGCCCGAAAGATTGATGTAATCGGATTTGATATCAATGCGAAGCGTGTTGAGATGATGAAAAACGGGATCGATCCGAGTTGTGAATTAGAAAAAGAAGCTTTTGAGGGTTGCCAAATCAGCTTTACAGACTCGTTGGATGAGTTAAAAGAGGCGCGCTTTTTTGTGGTGGCCGTACCAACACCGGTTGATGAGCACAATGTGCCTGATTTAACCCCTGTACTGAAGGCCTCTGAAACGATTGGCAAGGTGATTAAAAAAGGAGATTATGTGGTGTTTGAATCGACCGTTTACCCAGGATGTACCGAAGAAGATTGTTTGCCGGTTATTGAAAAAATTTCAGGATTAAAAGCAGTGACCGATTTTAAAATTGGTTATTCGCCTGAAAGAATCAATCCGGGCGATAAGCAACATACTTTGCAAAATGTGGTTAAAGTTGTTTCCGGATGCGATGCAGAATCATTGGATGAAATTGCCAAAACTTATGAATTAGTTGTGCATGCAGGTGTTCACAGGGCATCGAATATTAAAGTAGCTGAAGCCGCAAAGATTATTGAAAATACCCAACGTGATTTAAATATCGCTTTGATGAATGAGCTTTCCATTATTTTTGATAAAATCGGAATCAATACTTACGAAGTGCTCGAGGCTGCAGGTACGAAGTGGAATTTCCTTAAATTCTTCCCTGGTTTGGTAGGAGGGCATTGCATCGGGGTGGATCCTTATTACCTCACCTATAAATCGGAGCAACTAGGTTACAAATCGAAAGTGATTTTATCCGGACGAATTATCAATGATGAAATGGCTAGTTACGTTGCCAAAAAAACCATTCAAACCATTATCAAAAATGGTGTAGATGTTTCAAAGGCCCGTATACTTGTCATGGGAACAACCTTTAAAGAAAATGTGACAGATATTCGCAATTCTAAGGTTGCTGATTTAATCAAGGAATTGAAAGGGTATTCTGTTCAGGTGGATGTAACGGATCCTCATGCAGATCATGAAGAATTATTGCATGAGTATGGATATGGTCTGAATGAAGTAAACGGAAAATATCATGCCATCATTGTTGCCGTGAGTCATGAAGCATACATCAATCTGGATGAAAACTACTTCAAGGGCATGCTGACAGAAGAAGGGTTACTGGTTGATCTTAAAGGAATCTATCGGAATAAATTGGGCAACATCCAGTATTGGAGTTTGTAAGCAGCAGTCTTTTAACGAACCAACTATTATGGGTTCTTCCGGGGAGAAGGACTCAGGGTATCAAATACATAAACCTCTTCATGAGGGGTTTTCATGAAATACTTTTCACGGGCATAACGTTCCATTACGGCTGAATCTTTTAGAATGGCCTCTTTCTCCTTTTTTAACCATTCCACTTCCTTTTCCAGATATTCGATTTTAGCATTCATTTCATTCAATTCCTTTTTTTGTTTATATAAGGAAAGCAAATCATACTGGGCAAAGAAAAATACCCATATCACGAATGCAATAGTGAGCAGAAAAAATTTATTCTTAACGAGTTTGAGTAAGAACATCCGGATTAAACAAATTAAGCAGCTTTTGTTTCTGCAGATTGTTTCTTACGATATGCGGAAGTCATTTCGAGGGAGATTGCACTTTTGTCCATTTTGACTACGGTGTTTCTATCCAATTCAACCGATAAAGTGCCATCGTCATTGATTCGAACAATTTTGCCATAAAAACCGGCTGTTGTAACAATGGTATCACCAACTTGTGTATTGTTCGAAAATTCTTTTTGTTCTTTAGCGCGTTTCATTTGTGGGCGTATCATAAAAAAATACATCACCGCGATCATGGCAACCATAAAAAGAACACTGTTCATCGGATTCGGTTTATCGCCTGTTCCGAGCATTAAAAAAAGATTAGCTAATTGTAACATACTGAAAAAATATGGCCAAAAGTAATTCTTTCCGAAGGATAATTATCAAATAGAAGTCGAAACTTTTTCCTGCTTCCAACGAAATACTCATCGTACCTCCGCCTGAATATAAATTTCTTGTTCGGCAGGTTCGGCATTTGATTGAATCACGACCGATTTTTCGTTATACCCCCGTTTGCCGGTTGAGTTAAAACTAACCTGGATAATGGATTTTTCGCCGAGATGGATAGGTTCTTTGGGGAATTGGGGAACTGTGCAACCGCAAGAGGCTTTGGCCGAAGCGATCAGCAAATCTTTGTTGCCGGTATTGGTAAATTCAAAATCGTGACTAACAATTTCCCCTTCTTGAATAGGTCCAAAATGATAAATGGTATCAATAAATGTAAGGATGGCCTTGTTTTGATTACCCGAATCACCGGGTTGCATGGAAGCTTCATTGTAAACCAAATCTGCCGATAATTTGGGAGCCATGCTGCTGTCGGAGCTTGATATGGTTTGATTCGAATTGTTTTCGGAACATCCCAACAAAGAGATGCCACAAACCAATATCCCAAGGGGCCATAATTTAGCCAAACTATTTTTTCTTGACATAGTCTGTTTTTGTGAGTTTGTTTTGATCCGATAATTGTTTTCTGACATTATCCAATAATCCGTTCACAAATTGCCCGCTTTGCGGGGTGCTGTATGATTTAGCAATATCGATATATTCGTTAATACTCACTTTGAGCGGAATACTCTCGAAGTACAACATTTCACAAACGCCCAGATGAAGGAGGATTAAATCAATCATCGCAACCCGGTCAGCGTCCCAGTTCATGAGGTTGGGTTCAATCAAACTAAAAACGTATTCTTTTTTATCGTAGTATGCCGATAATAATTCATGTGCAAATTCACTTTTATCTGCACTCAATAATTTGGTGAATGAAAAATTCTCTGGACGTGACCAAAGCAGCGGGAACCATTGATAGATCATTTCAGCATCGCTGTACCAATTGATATATTTTTCGGCCATAAATTGGCAGGAGTCCTCATTTTCGAATAAAACAACCCGATTGATATGATTGAGAATTTCGATTTCATCTTCCATTTTTCGGTCGGAATCGGCAATGTACCGAACATATTCCGGGGTGTCGATAATTTGGTTGAATAGCTGGCGAATCCACTCATTTTCAAATATGAGGTGAATATGATGGTCTTTGACAATCTTATTGAAGGATGGATTGTTTTTTAGCTTTTGTAAAACCAAGTTGCCGGCCAATTTGGTGTTAATGCTCAGGTCTGCACTGGTGGGTAAATGTTTGGATGCCTTTTGTTGGGCGTAAATCAGCACGTATTCCGCAAACAAATAATTCAGGTGACAACAAGCTGCAAATAGCGCGTGAGACTGTTCAAATTTATGATCTAATGAAGAATGAAGTTTTTTTACATCTGGTGCATCTTCCTGCATTCCTGCTTCAAAAATGGTTTGAAATACTTTGATTCGGATGTTTCGTCTGCTTATCATAAATTTTAAGAACTTTTCGGGCCGCCGAAGGTAATCAAATTTATCAGAAAGCCATGAATCTCAACGATGGAATCATAAAGGTGGGCTAAACGGCTAAAACTTACATATAAATTTAACGTATTTGCATTTAAAAATATTTATATATAAATGATTTTCATTTGATTAACTATCAGAAAAATATCACATAATAAATATATAAATTTATGTAATTTTTTCATCTGAATGCTTGTTTTTGCAAGAAAAATCTGCTTATTTCACATTGTTAAAGAAACCTAAATACACTACAAAACTACGCTTCCACATGTTTATTAACAATAACCTTCGGGTGAAAATCGATGAAGAGTACAAAATCCTATGGGTAGGAATCGATTTACAGGATAAACTATGTTATTCCATCAATTTTCTCGACAATCTGACCCACGTCAAAGAGTTGATTGTTTATCTGATTAAAAAGGAGAATATTAAATACGTGTGCGCCTACTCGTTGAACAAAGGCGTTTGGAATTTGGGTGGTGATTTGGAGTTTTTTGTGAGTTGTATTCGAAATCAAAATAAAAAGGGCCTGAAGGAATATGCTTATAAGTGCATTGACCTGGTATATAATTACAACAGCAATTATGAAATGGACGTGATTTCTGCCTGCATTGTACAAGGAAATGCATACGGTGGAGGTTTCGAAAGCGCTTTAAGTGGTAATTATATCATTGCTGAGGAGTCTGCCCGATTCAGTTTTCCGGAGGTTATTTTTGGGACCTTCCCCGGAATGGGCGCTTATAGTTTTTTGACAAAGAAAGTTGGTTTTAACAAGGCCAACGAAATTATCAATTCCAATAAAACCTATACCGCTGCGGATATTCATCAAATGGGCATTATCGACCGCATTTGTGATGATGGGATGGGCGTGGCTCAAATGAATATGGATATCATTAAAGGAAAGCTGAATGAGCAGGCCGGTAATCCATTTAAAAATATTTGTAACCGGGTTTCCAAACAGGAGTTACTGGATGTTGTGGACGTTTGGTTGGAAAAAGCATTCAACTTGAATGAAACCAATTTAAGTCGAATGATGAAAATTGCCAATTTCCAAAAACGAAAAGTTACGGATACCATTAGCAAAAATGCCGAAGTGGAAGTGGAGGAGGAGAGCAAGATTGCCGAAATTAATTCCCTCATCAATAGTTCGTTTCATACCTGATTTTATCGGCAGAAATGGGTGTTTAAACAAAGATTGACTTATTTTGGTGTTGTCTACTAACTATCCAGTCACTGATTTCGTCTACTAATAGCAACAGAATGTGGATATTAACAAATGTTAATGATTTGGATTTTTGATACAATCTGGACTAAATTTACTTCATAAAATCGAAAAAATTACAAAAATGAAAAAAATTCTTTCCATTTCGCTGGCTCTGGCGCTCTTCGCTGGATTTACGGCTTGTAAGAAAAACAACTCAAACACTTCGGGTACCAATCCAGTTTGGACAGCACCTGTTGTTACCGAACCCGTTGCTTCAAACCCATTAAAGGATGTAGGTCCTGTTCCAACTTCTTTTGTTAAAAAGGTAGTTGTTGAAGAATTTACAGGAGAGTGGTGTGGTGCATGCCCAAGTGGTGCGGCTGATTTACATGATATCGTTACAACTTATCCTGATAAAGCTTATGCTGTAGCTATTCATAATGCCAATGGAGGTTCAGATCCTTATGAAGTATCTTTCTTCGATCAGTTAAATGCGATGTTAGGTCAGCATACCTCTTATCCTGGTGCAAACATTGATCGCGTTAAATCTTCTGGAAGCTGGAAAAGCGAAGTGGATGCCCGTTTGAAAACTTCAGTGAACATGGGTATGGCTTTGGTTTCTAAAACTTCAGGAGATAATGTCAACTTGGATATTTATTTCGGTCAGACTACAACTATCACAAAAGACTTGAAATACACGATCTATTTGATTGAAAATAATTTGCCACAATCTGCTCAAGGTCAAACAAGCGCAGGTGCAGGTTATATTCACGAGCACGTTTTCAGAAATTATCTGAATACGAATATGCAAGGTGATGATTTCACTTGGACTGGTGGTCAAAAATATACAAAGTTGAGTTTGAAAAACCTCAGCATCACTGGTCAGTACAAAGACAAAAACAATTTGAAATTGTTGGTGCTTGTACATACACCTGGTAAAGTAGGTGATGCCGGTGTTGAAATCGTTAATGCACAAGAATGTGGATTGAACGAAATTAAAAAATGGAATTAATTTTTTTGAAATAATGGAAAGCGCTCTTTTTAGAGCGCTTTTTTTATTTTAAAGAAGTATTTTTACCATATGCAACTCAGTTTTACAGAAGAGAATTATTTAAAATGCCTCTATCATTTTACTGCAGAAATTGGATGCTCTTCAACCAACACTAAAAACATCTCCATTGAGTTGAATGTGAAACCGGCAACCGTTACTTCCATGATGAAAAAGCTGAAGGGGAAATGCCTGGTTGACTATGAAAAATACGGAAAAGTGAGCTTGACGGATTCAGGAAAAAATACCGCCGTTCAATTAATCCGTAAACACCGATTGTGGGAAGTGTTCTTAGTAGAAAAATTGCAATTCAGCTGGGATGAAGTGCATGAAGTGGCTGAACAGTTAGAACATATTCAATCTACCAAACTCATTGATCATTTGGATGCATTTTTGGGCCATCCCGAAACAGATCCGCATGGTGATCCAATTCCAAACCCTCAAGGAAATATCAAACATCTCGACCGCCGGAATCTGACAGAAGCACAAGAAGGTGAACTATGTGAACTGGTGTCGGTAGATGATTCTCACTCAGATCTTTTACTTTTTTTGCATGAAATGGAAATTCACCTCCATTCAAAAATGGTCATTCGGCGCAAGATTGCTTTCGATGGATCCTTATTGGTACAATTGGAAAAAGGACAGGAAATTATGCTATCCGATAAAATGGCTTCACAACTGATGATTCGTTAAATGAACAAACAAAGAGATGTCCACTAAATCGAAACGAAAATACCTGCAATATCTGAATCCGCTTGAATTGCTCCAAACGAAAAAAATCCTTCAGAGTAATCCGACCATTAATGAAAAAAAACCGACTCGTCAGGAATCTCAACTGAGTTTATACAGCTATAATGAAGGGCGTTGTGAAGTACAGGAACATGCTTCTATTGAACATATTTTGCATTTAACCAAAAATGCAAATATGAATCACTGGCTGAATTTGGATATTATCAATAATGAAACAGTGGAAGGGATTGCTTCTAAACTGGGTTTACATAATTTATTGATTGAAGATATTTTAAATGTTCACCAAAGGCCTAAAATTGATGAGTTTGAAGATGCATTCAGTATGGTGATGCAGATGCTTTATTTTAATGAACAGAAGGGAACCATAGAAAGCGAACAGGTGAGTTTTGTTTTAAAAAATGGACTATTGCTCAGTTTTCAGGATGATGCAGCCCGTGATTTGTTCAATGCAATCAGAGCGCGATTAAAAACGACCGGTTCCAAGCTAAGAAATTCTGGAACGGATTCCTTGTTATATGCTCTGGTTGATGCCATAGTTGATCATTATTTTATTGTTTTGGAGAAGATTGGACATTTGATTGAAAAATTGGAGGAAGAAATAACTTCCGAAATGCAGGATCATTATATGATGAACCGTATAAACACTTTGAGAAAGGAATTGATCTTTTTTAAACGGAATGTGGAACCGGTTCGCGAAATGATCAATAATATTTTAAGGACGGATAACCCGATGATTTCTGATAACCGTAAAAAGTACTTTAAAGATATATACGATAATACTTTGCATGTGAACGACCTCACTGAAAACTACCGGGATATCATCAACAGCATACGCGATTTGTATTTGAGTCAAATGAACCTGAAGATGAATGAAGTGATGAAGTTTTTGGCTATTGTGACTACATTGTTGGCGCCAGCAACGGTGATTGGGGGGATTTTCGGAATGAACTTCGATAAGATTCCCTACCTGCATCACCAAAATGGTTTTTGGATTGCCAGCATTTTTATGATCCTCATTCCTGTCATTATGTTGGTTTATTTTAGAAGAAAAGGCTG
This sequence comes from Chitinophagaceae bacterium, assembly GCA_049318705.1. Classification (GTDB taxonomy): domain Bacteria; phylum Bacteroidota; class Bacteroidia; order Chitinophagales; family Chitinophagaceae; genus OLB11. Next base: position 1,756 of record JBMOFV010000030.1, on the reverse strand, counting down.
GTTCTAAAAAAAGATTTTGAAACGGTCAACTTGTCCATTACCTTTGCGCCGGCAAGTCTTATACGACCAGCTCCTGTTAATCCTCCAGGGTGGGAACACAGCAAAGGTATACGGTTGTAGCGGTGCGATATAAGTAACTTGCCATTTTTTTTCCTTTTAATCAGTCAGAGCCTTAAAATTTTGTTAGTCCGCTTCATTTTTTTTCGGATATCGTGAATGATTGTAATTTTGGCCACATAAATAATAAAACATGAAAAAAGTCATTTTATCCTCCCTCGCACTGGGTCTGGTTTTTACCATTCAGTCATGCGGTGAAAAAGCAATGGACCCGGCAGCAGTTCAGGCAAAAGTAGATTCGCTGGCTGCCATCAAAATGCAAGAAATTCAGGCAAATGCTGCTGCAGAATGTGAAACCCGCATGACGACTGAGTTAAAGTCGATGACCGATTCAATGGTCAATGCGATGCAAATGGCCAAGGCAGCAAATTAATTTTTAAACATTCAAAATTACTACAATGAAAAAAGTACAATATATCCTTGTTCCGGTATTGGCCGGTTTGATGTTTACCGCTTGTAATACAGAGGTAAAGGGTCCTTCACAAGCTGAACTGGATACCCAGGTAGAAGCCAAAGTGAAATCTGAAGCGGAAAGATTAAAAGCAGAATGCGATAATAATCTGATGACTGCGGCCAAGGCCAAAGCGGATAGTATTATGGCTAAAGCAAGTAACCAGAAGGCACCGGTTGCTGCGCCTAAACCAGCACAAGTGAAAAACAACACACCTAAAAATGATCCGCCAAAGCAAACTACTCCACCACCACCACCACCAAAACCAGCAACTGTTGGGAATGGCAAACCTAAAATGAGCGGTGGAGGAAATACCAATGAAGTAGGTAAAGGTAAACCAAAAATGAGCGGAACAAAAGACGAACAAGGCAAAACCGACAACTCAAAAGTGGGTAACGGTAAACCTAAAATGTCTGGCAATCAATAGTCAATAAACCACCTTATGATAAAGGGCTGCCTGAAAAGGTGGCCTTTTTTGTTTTAATGAATGGTCCTAAAACTGGTTTTTCCACATCATACTTTCGACCGGTTTGTTGGGTTGGCCACTGTATTTTGCACCTGATTTATTGTTGTATTTAACTTCAATTTCGCCATCAACCGGAAAATAAATGAGCTGACCAATAGGCATACCGGCATAAATGCGTACCGGTAATTTAACCGAAATTTCCAGGGTCCAGTTTCCGCAAAAACCAACATCACCTTTGCCCGCTGTAGCGTGGATATCAATGCCTAAGCGACCCGTGCTGGATTTGCCTTCCAGAAAAGGAACATGATTGTGTGTTTCGGTATATTCCTCGGTGACGCCCAAGTAAAATGAACCAGGTTGCAAAAGAAAGCCTTCATCAGGTATTTCGAAATGTGCGATGGTATTGTGTTTTTTGGCATCTAATTCGGTATCAACATAAGTAGCGAGATGTTTACCTAAGTGCACATCATAGGAATTACTACCCAGACAGGAACGGTCAAATGGAAGAATTTTAATACTTCCGGTTTCCATTTCTTCGATGATGCGTTTGTCTGAAAGAATCATTGATTTGAATTTTTGCAAAAGTAAAGTTTGAAGGCCATAAACACAATGAATAATTCTACAACCTGATATGCATCCGCAAGCCTGTATTTGCGGCAACGATAGGAACGGAAAGGTACTATCTTACAAAACAACTATTTTTTGAAGTTTTTTTATATTTT
>JBMOFV010000029.1:0-37894 GCA_049318705.1 Chitinophagaceae bacterium | reverse complement strand
ACGATATCCCCGGCGCGCCGGGATACAAGCGAACAGCAGGAGAGTGGATGAAGCAAAAAGAGGTGGATGTGCTTCAATAAAAAAAATATGATTATCCCGGAATTCTTGAAATGTATTTATCCATTTCTTTGATTTGACTGAGAATCATTTCATTTTTCGGTTTACATGCTTTTGCCTTCATGTAATATTGTTTCATACCACGAAAATCGCGGCGCTCACCACAGATACTACACATTTGTAAATAGGCAGAAGCTTCAGAATCCTTATCGGGTAAACCCAGGGAAACTGCTTTGCGCAAATGCTCGTAGGCCTCTTTTTTATTGCCTTTTTTATAAGATATCATGCCAAGCTGCAAATAGGCGCCACCTTCAACATTTTTGTCGCCAATACCGGCCTCAATACTTTTGCGGATATCTGCCTCTGCGTCTTCGAAATTCTCACTCATGGTTGAAAAATTTGATTTCAACATATAGAAGGCAGAGCGGACGGGTTTATACAACAAATTGGGATACTTTACCCGATTGAGCAAAGCTTGCGCGCCTTCGAGATCACCATCTTCAACATGTTTTTGGATTAAGGTAATGGGGCCGATCATAAAATGGGCTACCACCATTAGAATAGCCAAAAGGAAAAATATCCAACTCACCCAGATACCATGTTTCACAGCTACGGTGATGTAAACGCCAGCAGCAATCATGGCCAAAGCCAATGGGAGACGATAAAGAACGATAAAACGGCGTAATGAAGTCATGATTTAAAATTAGTTTGCAAACCTAAGTGATTTTAAAGAATTATTCTGAATGCGCCTCAACAATTGCCCAATTGAATACCTATAAACCAATATCTTTTTGAGCCGACCTATACGAAGGCCAACCCTTCAATGGTATCTAGTTGCCCATTTTTAAGCATTTGATAAGCCCCGGTTTTTTTTTCTGCAACCCAATTTGGCCAATAAACCTGATAGTCTATTTCGGATAGAAATGGGAGGTTGGCTGCAACCTTTTCTGTAAGATTGACGACATCCTGATTTACAGAACGATAAAGAAGAGGCGATTTGAGTCGTTGAATGATGGATTTACACAAGGAATTTGAACTGAGGCAAATGGCGATATTTCCTTGCTCATTCCGCACTTCGTCGGGCAATCCTACTGCTTCCGGAAAAAGAATGATTGGAGAAAAATCAAGGGCGTTGAGGAACTCGGTTAAATCAGGCGGAGGATTGGGAATATGTTTCAGGATTTGTTTGGGATGATTCATCAAAACCCTTACCGAGCGATCGACTAAAGGATGCTGAATAGCAAGTAATTTGGCTACGGCTTCCGGATTTAGCGCATCACAACTTATGCCCCATGAGGAAATGCCGGGATGAAAAAGCAGTCCTGATTGTCGAAGGGCATTCAGACTATTGTATATTTCATGTTCAAAATCGGGAGGGCGCATGTTTAAATCAAATCTTGATAATATTGAATTAACTGATCGGTGGACGATTTTAGGTTGAAACGTTCTGCTCGGATTTTGCCCAATTCACGCATTTGATTCGCAAGTCCGGTATCATTCAATACGCTTTTTAATGCCTGCAAAATAGAATCGGGCTCGCAGGGTTGAATATAGGCCGCAGCATCTCCTGAAATTTCAGACATACTGCTTAGGTTTCCGCTGGTGATGACTGGACAATGACTCGCATGTGCTTCGAGTACTGGAATACCAAAACCTTCATAAAAAGAGGGATAGACAAAACAAGCCGCCATTTGATACAGGGCAGGCAGGACAGCATCCAGTTGTAGGTAAGGAAAATGATCATTCATAAAAATGATTCGACGTTCGAGGCCTGATTGCCGGATAAAATTTTCGACCTGCTGACGATAAGCGGAACCCTGACCAACGACCAATAGTTTTAGATCGTTTGAAGGCCATTGACTGAAAGCCTGAACCAGAGCAAGAAGATTTTTGCGTTCAATAATACTGCCTACATAAAGTACATAAGAATCGGGTAGGGAATACGTTTTTCGAATTGATTCCAGTTCATCCTGATGGAGGGCTTGATAGAAACGAGGTGAACACGATTGATAATGCACTTTGATTTTTTCAGCAGGGATTTGATAATGATGGATGAGATCCCTTTTAGTTAGTTCGCTGCAGGCCAATACCAATTTGGCTGCCTGACTGGAATAGCTAAATTTTTTACGATAAATTTTGCGGTCGGTGGCGGTGTAGTACTCCGGGTATTTTTCAAAAATTAAATCATGAATACTGACAACGGATGCCAGGGCCGTAAGATGTATGCCAAAAGGTAATTCATTACTCAGGCCATGATAGAGATCAACCTCCGCAGGGAGTTGCGCACAGAGTCCCCGGCTTCGCCAAAGTGAGGGAAACCATTTATATAAAAATGATTGGGGTTGAATTTCATGTACATTCTTCGATGGCGTGTGAAATAGATTTCCGGGTTTCGGATTGTATAAATGATATTGGAAATTTGGGTAATACTGAAGGAGGCCGTTTAACAAATTCCGGCCATAATTACCCAGGCCCGAACTATTGTGGTAAATCCGTTTAGCGTCAAACCCAATTCGCATGGCTGCAAGTTAGGGCATTGTTTGGAATACTCCATCCGAACAAAAATGAATCCTGTAATAAAGTCCAGATTCCCGGAGTGAAAAAATTTTTGCAGACAAAAAAGTTGGTGTACCTTGAAATTGATTTTATGCCCATTCTGAATCCACAAATTTCTTTCATATCTTAGATGCCTTTTTGAATACATAACATAACTCTTACACCATGAAAAATTTTTTAAGCATTTTATTTTTCGCAGTGATCCCTGCATGGTCATGGGCTCAATTAACCGTTCAAAATCAACAAACCGCTATCGATTTAGTAAATACTTTGGTTGCAAGCTCAGGCACCGCAGGTCTCACCATAAGTAATCCGGTTTTAACCTGTGATACACTATCGAACGGATTGTTTTCGGGCACTTCAAATTTAGGAATCTCAAATGGCATCGTACTTGGTACAGGTGCTGTAGCCACGGATACTACATTGGCATTGTTTGGCATTGATGGCGGCTATCTGGATTTTTCAAGTTATATGGCCAATACCGCAGGTGATGCCGATTTAAATGCGCTTGTAACCAGTCCAACCTATGATGCTTGTGTGTTGGAATTTGATCTGCAACCGGCAGGGAATTTTATCGAATTCGAATATGTTTTTGGTTCGGAAGAATATCCCGATTATAATTGTACCAGTTTCAATGACATTTTCGCATTCTTCGTTTCAGGTCCTGGCATCACCGGACTTCACAATATGGCTATTATTCCGGGAACTACGATTCCGGTGAGTATCAACTCTATCAATGATGGAAGCAATGGAAATTGTAGCAGCTATCAAAATTTGTATGTGAGCAACACAGGGGCCATAACTACGGTAGATGGTTTTACAACTCCATTAATAGCGACTCATCCGGTTACCCCCGGGCAAACCTATCATTTAAAACTGGCTGTTTCGGATGTATCGGATGGGATTTTTAACACCTTTGTATTTTTGAAGGCGAATAGTTTAAAAAGTGGAACGACAGTGCCAAGTGCTGTGACTTCATTAAATGCGGAGAATCCACTTCAGGTATATCCATCTGTTGTGGATGATCAATTGCAATTTCAAAACAATAGTCAGGAGCCGGTACAATTAAGTTTACTGGATATCAACGGTAAACAGGTGTTTACACAAAAACTAGCTGCATATCCTGTTCATCAAACTATTCCAATGTCAGGCCTTACACAAGGGATGTATTTGGTTCAAATGCGTCAACTACAATCCGGTCGAATCAGCAGCAGTCGAATTTTCAAACAATAAATTGCTTGAATTAAGCCCTGAATGGTGTAACATTGCTTTGTTATGTGCAGAAAATTGAGCAGCATACTCAGTATGTTTTCTTTTCTTTTTTCATTTTTGGGTTCACAAGCTCAATCCATTAATTATTGTATTTCCGGGCGTTTTGCGGAAAATGATTTTTACAGTCCGCTTGCAATTGTTAGCACTTACGATCTTGTTTACGGCAATAATAACGATTATCAGGGCATCAATCAGGACTTAAAACTGGATATTCATTATCCAAATTTATCTGTTGACCCATTGAACAAAAGGCCTCTGGTACTGATTATTCATGGGGGCAGTTATTATAGTGGTTCCAAATCTGATTTTACGGCATATGCTTTGCAGTTGGCACGTCGGGGTTATGTTGCAGTAACTGTGCAATACCGCCTGGGATGGGATTATATCGGAACAGGCTTGCCCTGTGGAGGAAACATCAACGGATTTCGATATGCCGCTTATCGTTCATTACAGGATGTGAAAGCTTGTTTAAGGTATTTGGCTTTTCATGCCAGCAATTACGGCATAGATACTGAACAGTTTTTTTTGATGGGACAAAGTGCCGGTGCCTTTACCGCTATGCACTGTGCTTTTATGCAACAACAAGAGGCTGACCTCGTCTTTCCCGCCGCTTATGCTGATTTAGGTCCGATTGATTCTGTGAGTAATAACCTGTATGCCAATTATCAATTAAGCGGCGTTTTTAATTGGTGTGGCGGAATATTGGATACCAATGCCATGAATGCCAACGAACAAATTCCCGTTTTGTCTATACATGGATTATTGGATAATGTGGTACCTGTAGATACCGGGGCGTTTTTAGGTTGTAATAATATTTCGAATCCTTATCCTTTTGTTTATGGCCCAAAAGCGATACAACGAAGAATGAAAAATATCGGCCATTGCTCCGTCAATAATTTTGATGCCGATGGTATGCATTGTGTTTATCCATCATTGGAACCGGTTGTTTATATACCGTCAAAATTTACTTGTTTCTTTAAAGGGCTTTTATGTGGGGATTGTGAAACTGAAGAAAAAATCGGATATAGTTCTCCTGCCTGTATGGATGCTGCACCCACTAAGCTGGAAACTCAAACTTCCGATCATTCATGGGTAGTTTATCCGAATCCTAGCAGCGATTATCTGATCATCCGATTTACGCCAAATCATTCCGGTGTGGTGAACATCAAATTGACGAATGCGCAAGGGGCCATACATTTCTCCCATTCAAACTGGAATCATGGCTTGCAAAAGGAAATGAAGATTCCGGTTTCTTCGATGAAAGCAGGCATCTATTATTTACATGTTCAAAGTAAAGAAGGACTAGGCGTTCAAAAAGTGATCATTCATTAGTTCAGAAATATTTAGTGTCTGAGCATGGCGATGTGGGGGATATCATCTTCGAGATAAGGTTCAGAAATCGTTTGAAATCCCAGTTCCTGATAAAATTTTTCCAGATAGGCCTGAGCGCTGATTTTGATGGGGGAAACATAGTTTTTTTCGCATATCACAATCGCTTCCTGCATCAATTGTAAGCCAATCCCTTTTGCGCGATAAGGAGCGGTGGTTAAAACCCGGCCTATCGAACAATATTCAGGATAGGAAACACCGGGTGGCAGAATTCTGCAATAAGCAGCTAAATGTTGACCATCCATCAAGCGTAAATGGCCGGATAGCTGATCCTTATCATCACATTCGGGGTAAGGGCAATTTTGTTCAACCACAAATACATCGATTCTTGCTTGTAAAATCTGATAAAGCTGAGCAGTTGTCAAATGGTCGAAAAAGTCAAAATAAGATTGCATGGCTGGGGCTTAATGGATAAAAATGGATTGTTTGAAATGGGGCGCCAATATTTTTTGCATGGCAAGAATTCCTGCTTTTCCCTTTTCGCCAATCTGCAAGGAATAATCGTTGACATACAATTGAATATGTTTTTTCATCACTTCTGGATCCATTTCCTGTGCATGTGATGCAATAAAAGGGGTAATGGGTTCGCTTCGCAGATGGGCGTTCTCTATGCTGTTTCGAATGGCATCTTCAACTTGCATTTTAAGTTCATCGGGCAATGAACGTTTGATGGCAATACCTCCGAGTGGGATCGGAAGATGGGTTTTCTCTTCCCAATATTGGCCCAAATCCTTGATTAAATGAAGTCCTTTCTGCGCAAAAGTAAAACGATTTTCATGAATCAGCAAACCGGCATCGCAGGTACCATTTAACACGGCATCTTCAATCTGATGAAAGGGCATCACCATTTTATGGATGATTTCAGGAAATGCAAAACGAAGTAAAAAGTGGGCTGTGGTATGAATGCCGGGTATGGCTACTTTCAGATCTTGAAGCGGAATTTCGGCATCCGGATTTCGTTTTACCAAAAGCGGACCTACGCCAAAGCCTAGTGCGCTGCCGCTTTCAAGCAACTGGTAATCATTAGCCACATCAAAATACTGCGCATAACTTATTTTAACAATATCTGCTTCCTGATGTTGTGCTTTAAAATTTAAGGTTTCGATATCTTCAAATTCAAAGTTCAATAGATGTTCCCCCATTTGAGGATGCAAGTATAGATGCTCAAAAATGAAGGTATCGTTCGGGCAAGGAGAAATGGCAATGCGCAGGTTCATGATGGTAATTTTAAAACAAAATCCTGAACGGCCGGATGCAGCGCAGCGAGGGCTTCCTGAACTTTCCAGGAATTCCGGTTTCGGATTTCAACGCGATTAGAAATGGCCCGGAATTGAATGAAGGGAATCTGATTTTTTAAACAAACAAAATGTAAGGCCGCACCTTCCATACTTTCTATATGTTCAGGAAATTGTTTGAGACGGCGTTGAACAGTTTTTTCAGAGCCGCTGCATGTATTTACAGTATAAGCCTTACGCAAAGGCCATGAATTTGTGTGTGCATCTAAATAAGGATTCCGGAGATAAGCGCCTTCATAGGGAAAATTATTCAAGTCCTCTAATTGCAGGTCATAGGTATCGAGAAAATTATCCTGATCTTCGGCACCCAAATCTCCTAAACGGTCAGCTTCAACGATACAAACATCACCGGGTGATAGTTGTTCGCCCGCATACCCCCCTATACCCGCCTGAATGATTAAATCGGGTTTTTGCCGGCATAATTCTGCGATGTGATAAGAAGCAGATAAAACACCAATTCCGCTTAAGGCCGTTTGGATTTCATGCCGGCTTTGCCATGTCTGGACCTGAAGCGCTTGCATTTCGGCCTGAGTGGCACATACTAAAACAATTTTCACCCTGCAAAGTTGAACAATTCAGTTTGAATTCTTACTAAGATTTCAAATTCCTTCAGGAGCGAGTAAGAAAGTTGATGAAATAGGCAGCCGCAAAAACCGATAGGATGAGTCAAATGGGATTGGTCCAATAAGGTATAAAAAGAAGAATTGAACGAATTCCCTTGAAATTGATTTAATTTTGCCGCAAATAATCGAGGATGATATTTGTGACCCGGGTGGAACATTTTAATGCCGCCCATAAATTGTGGAATGAAAACTGGACCGTTGAAAAAAACAAAGAAGTATTTGGAAAATGTTCCAATGAGCATTTTCATGGCCACAATTATGAATTACATGTAACCATTAAAGGCGAACTCCATCCCGATACAGGATTTGTGGTGAATGCAAAAACCTTGGGTGATTTGATTAAATTAAAAATCGTTGAAGAGGTAGATCACAAAAATCTGAATATCGATGTGGAATTCATGAAAGGAAAATTTACATCCGCCGAAAATTTAGCCATTGGCATCTGGAATGAATTACAACCGGATATTGAAAAGATGGGCGTGGCCTTACATTGTGTAAAACTCATTGAAACCAGAAGTATCTACGTAGAATACTTTGGTTAATTTTATTTATAAGAAACATAAACATGCATTACAAGAAGGCAGATATTTATAACGAAAATACCCTGGAGAATTTAGCCGATTATTATCAGGGAATCCTTACGGCTATTGGGGAAGATGTGACGCGGGAAGGTTTGGAAAAAACGCCTTCACGGGTAGCCAAGGCCAATATGTTTTTAACCCAAGGCTATAAAATGAATGCGGTGGATATCATCAATTCAGCCAAATTTAAAGAAAGCTATTCCGAAATGGTGATTGTCAAGGATATTGAATTATACTCCATGTGCGAACATCACATGTTGCCATTTTTCGGTAAAGCCCATATTGCCTATATTCCAAACGGCTATATCACCGGTTTGAGTAAATTAGCCCGTGTGGTGGATTGTTTTGCGCGTCGTTTACAGGTTCAGGAACGAATGACCCATCAAATATTGGATGCCGTGCATGAAGCTTTAAATCCATTGGGCGTAGCAGTAGTCATCGAAGCCAAACATCTTTGTATGATGATGCGCGGGGTGCAGAAACAAAATTCATCGACTACAACATCGGCCTTTAAAGGCGAATTTGAGAAAGAGAAGACCCGCTCAGAATTTTTACGTTTGATTGCCGCAGATTTGCATTAATGGACCAATAGCCAATTCAGGAAATCTTTTAAAAAAACTTTTCATTGCTCTGCTTCCTTGCGGGATAATGATTTATTTTCGCGAACCTGATTTTCAGATAAATACCCATTAAACAGAGGAGCATGAAGGATTTTTCATTTGTAACGCATTCACACCCTGCCTATATTGAAGAAGTATATAAGGATTTTGTAAATGATCCCACATCGGTGGATACCGAATGGAAAAAGTTTTTTGAAGGGTTTGATTTCGCCATGACCCATGGTAAGAACGGACATGCTACTGCCCTTGCTCACACAACGGGTCAGGATTCCGCGAATCCATTGTCGCAGGAACAACTAAAAAAGGAGTTAGCTGTTTATCAGCTTATCAAGGCTTATCGTAAAAGAGGTCATTTGTTGAGTAATACCAATCCTATTCGCCCCAGAAAAGATCGCAAGGCTATGCTGGATTTGTCCGATTTCGGATTGTTGGAAAGTGATTTGGAGACTGTCTTTCAGGCTTCCCAATTGATGAAAATGGGGCCAATGAAATTACGCGATATCATTGCCTATCTCAAAAAAGTGTATGTTTCTAGCGTCGGGGTAGAATATACCTATATCAACAATGAGGAAATCTGTAACTGGGTTGGAGAGGAGTTTGAAAAAAGCATGCAAAGTGAATTGCCGTTGCAGAAGAAAAAACGAATCCTCGAAAAACTCAATCAGGGTGTAATTTTTGAAAAATTCTTACATACTAAATTTATCGGTCAAAAACGGTTTTCGCTCGAAGGTGGGGAAAGCACGATTGCAGCATTGGACGCTATAATCACCGAGGCTGCTGACAATGAAGTGAAGGAAGTCGTGATGGGAATGGCGCACAGAGGTCGGCTTAATATTCTGGCCAATATTCTTCAGAAGACCTATGAGCAGATTTTTACAGAATTTGAAGGCAATGCACCCAATGATTCCACGATGGGCAGTGGGGATGTTAAATACCATTTGGGTTTTCGCAGTGATGTAAGCACCCTCAATGGGAAGAGTATCAATTTACAATTAACCCCCAATCCATCGCATCTTGAAGCGGTGAATCCACTCGTACAGGGATTTGCCCGGGCTAAAGCGGATACTTTATATCAGAGTGATTTCGACCGCATTTTACCCATTTTAATTCATGGAGATGCATCTGTAGCCGGACAAGGAATAGTCTATGAGGTCTTACAAATGAGTGATTTAAGGGGGTATTATACGGGTGGTACCATTCATTTTGTGATCAATAATCAAATTGGATTTACCACCAATTTTGACGATGCCCGTAGTGCAGATTATTGTACCAGCGTTGCCAGCATGGTTCAGGCCCCCGTTTTTCATGTGAATGGGGATGACCCGGAAGCTGTGGTGAAAATCGCTGAATTGGCCCTGAAGTTTAGACAAAAGTTTAACCGGGATGTGTTTATTGACATGGTTTGTTATCGTAAACATGGCCATAACGAAGGAGATGATCCAAAATTCACCCAACCTGATTTATACAATATCATCGATAAACATCCGAATCCCCGTGAAATATATATCCAGAAATTGGAGCAAAGAGGTGATTTGGATGGTGTATTAGCCAAGGAAATGGAAAAGGTGTTTTGGAAAGATTTGCAGGATCGTTTAGATGAGGTGAAACAAAAACCATTGCCTTATACCCGTCAGGAACCGGAAGTGGCCTGGGCTAACCTACGCCGCTCTGAAGAAAAAGACTTTGAGAAATCACCAACAACGGCTATCAGTGCAGAGTCATTTGACAAGGTTTTTCAGGGAATGATGAGAATTCCGGAAGGATTTACACCCTTGAGAAAAGTACAGAAACTGCTGGATGATAAAATCAAACTCTTTCAGGAGAAAAAGGAATTGGACTGGGCTAGTGGAGAGTTATTGGCTTATGGGTCCTTGTTGCTTGAAGGTCATGATGTTCGGATTTCCGGTCAGGATGTCGAAAGAGGCACCTTTTCGCATCGCCATGCGGTAATTAGTGACGAAAAAAATAATCAGAAATACAACAGGTTGAGTCAATTAGATGTTTCACAGGCTAACTTTAGAATATACAATTCCTTATTGAGCGAGTATGCGGTAATGGGTTTTGAATATGGTTATGCCATGGCGAATCCCAATTGTCTGGTGATTTGGGAAGCCCAGTTTGGCGATTTTTGTAACGGGGCTCAAACAATTATTGACCAATTTTTATGTAGTGCGGAAACCAAATGGGGTAAAATGAACGGTCTCGTTTTATTATTGCCGCATGGTTATGAAGGACAAGGACCGGAACATTCCAGTGCTCGTATGGAAAGGTTCTTACAATTATGTGCCGAAAACAATATGTTTATCACAAATTGTACAACCGCAGCCAATTTTTTCCATGCTTTGCGCCGTCAGGTCCATCTGGAATTCCGAAAACCGATGATTAATTTCTCCCCCAAGGCAAATCTTCGATTATCGAAAGCCTACAGTAAACAAGAGGCATTCATGAATGGGGGATTCAAGGAATTGATCGATGATGAAGCTGTAACGGATATTAAAACCATTAAAAGGGTTTTACTTTGTTCCGGTAAAGTTTATTACGATTTACTGGATTATAAGGAAAGTCAACAGAGAAATGATGTGGCTATCGTGCGTTTAGAACAGATTTATCCACTTCCAATGACCCAACTCATGCATTTGTACAACAACAAGTATAAAGGTTGTCAATGGGTTTGGGTGCAAGAAGAACCTCGCAATATGGGAGCAGCTTCATTTCTGAAAATGAATATCGATGAAAAGCAATTGAATTTGGCTTATCTGACTCGTTCCGCAAGCGCTTCCACCGCTACCGGTTATGCCAAACAACACGGGGTTGAGCAACAGGCACTGGCGGAAGCAGCGTTCAAATTATAAGTCTGATGCTCCTTGGAATTTAATACTCATAAATAATATTTGGGTATTATGAATTCTTTAGAAGACAGGAAGTGACATTTTCGCACTAAAATTGTAATTTTGTCACTATGCTAAATGATCAGGAATTACAATCCATCAAGAACCGATTTGGGATCATCGGGAATGACTCAGCACTGAATTATGCGCTGTTAGTAGCCGCGCAGGTAGCACCCACAGATTTAACTGTTTTGATACAAGGGGAGAGCGGAGTCGGTAAGGAAATATTTTCACAAATCATTCATTATCAAAGTAATAGAAAGCACAATTCATTTATTGCTATAAACTGCGGCGCCATCCCTGAAGGCACTATTGACTCTGAATTATTTGGTCATGAAAAGGGTTCCTTTACCAGTGCCAGTGAAAGTCGAAAGGGTTATTTTGAAACTGTTAATGGGGGAACTATTTTTTTGGATGAGATCGGGGAGATGCCCATTGGAACTCAAGCCAGATTATTAAGGGTATTGGAAACCGGAGAATATATTCGGGTAGGTTCCTCAAAAGTTCAAAAAACCAATGTTCGGGTTATTGCAGCCACCAATAAGGACCTGCTGGAATTGGTCAACCATGGAAAATTCCGCGAAGATCTTTATTATCGTTTGAGTACCGTTCCAATACGAGTCGCAGCCTTGCGCGAAAGGCGGGATGATATTCCTGTGCTTTTCAGGAAGTTTTGTGTGGATTTTGGCGACAAGTATAAAACCGCACCGATTCAACTCAATGATGAAGCCCGGCAAATTTTGATGAATTATAATTGGCCGGGAAATATTCGGGAATTAAAAAATATGGCCGAACAAATTTCTGTTTTGGCGCCTCATAAACTGGTTACAGCTGAAGAATTTAAATACTTTTTGCCCGCCAATCCTCAAGAACGACTTCCAGCTTTGAGTGGATCTGTTTCAGGGCAAAATGATTTTGCATCCGAGAGGGATATCCTTTATAAGTTGTTTTTCGACATGAAAAAGGATGTCAATGAGCTAAAGAAGATGTTTTACGATATGATACAGAACCCGGGTACAGCCCAGATGTATGCCGAACAGCTAAATATCAATGATCAGAATAATATGATGCCGTTTGCCAACGAAATTGGGGCCAGGGTAAGTAATAAACCGATTATCCTCTCACAACCGGAATCACATCATATGGAAACCGTTCATCAGGTGGAAGAAGTGTTAAATCTTGCCGATAAAGAAAAAGAGTTTATCGTCAAAGCCCTTAAGAAACATCGAGGCCGGCGTCGGGATGCTGCGCTTGAACTGGGTATTTCTGAAAGAACCCTCTACCGTAAAATTAAAGAATATGATATTGAGGAATAGATGGACGATTCTATTAGCTGTGATGATTGGGTTTTCATTCTTAACGGCTTGTGGTGTTTACAGTTTTACAGGTGCTGCTATTGAAGGGAAGACCATCAATGTACACTTCATCGAAAACAATGCCCGGATTGTAGCGCCATCTCTGAGTCCCACATTTACCGATAAATTGCGACAACGAATTATTTCTCAAACTTCACTTTCGCAATTGAATTCGGATAAAACAGACTATGATTTGAGCGGTAGTATAACAGCGTATGAAGTGAGTGTAGCCGCCCTCACCGGAACGGAAACCAGTGCCAAAAACCGACTAACCGTGACCGTGAATATTGTTTTTGTCAATCGTTTGAATGAAAAACAAGGCTTTACACAATCTTTTTCACGATTTGCCGACTTCGGATCTAATCAGAATGTACAAACGGTAGAGGCTGCCCTCATTGAGGATATTTCGACGCAATTGGCCGATGACATTTTTAACCGCGCTTTCGTGAATTGGTAAACAATCCATTGAATCAGGATTAATCTTGAGTTTTTCCGATTTTTAAAATATTTGCCCTACATTTGCAGCCCTGTTAATGCGTGGGTATGAAACATAGCCGGGAGTTTGAAATCGCTTTTGTGGGATTAAAACCCGGAATCCATGTTTTTGAATACAACATTGACAGCCAGTTCTTTGATCGTTTTGGGGAGGTCGAATTTGCCAATCCGCAACTCAATATCCAGTTAACCCTGGATAAAAAGTCAGGTATTTTTTTATTACATTTTAATATCAATGGCAAGGTTTCACTGCCTTGCGATCGATGTGGGGATGATTTTGAACTGAATATCTGGGATGAATTTGATCTGGTAGTTAAACAAATCGACGACGAGTTGGTGGCCGAAAAATCGGAAGCAGATGCAGAGGTAGCCTATATCGGACGCTCGGAAAGCATACTGGAGGTCAGTACCTGGATTTATGAATTTGTTTTACTGAGTATTCCAATGCAACATATTCATCCGGACAATGAAAGCGGAGAAAGTACTTGTAATCCGGAAGCACTCAAATACCTGACCCAACCCGAATCATCAATTAGCCAGGACTGGAAAGAACAACTTGAACAATTGCAAAATAAAAAAAATAAAAACTAAGCGATATGCCAAATCCTAAACGCAGACACTCGCAGCAAAGAAGTGCAAAACGCCGTACTCACTATAAGGCCAGCGTAGAAACTTTAAGCATCGACAAAACAACCGGTGAAACGCATATGAGGCATCGTGCACACTGGGTAGAAAATAAATTATTCTACAAAGGTCGTGTGGTGATCGAAAAAGCGGTGAAAGAAGAACCGCAGGAACCTGAGTCCGAAGCTTAATCTACAAAACCTTATGGGTATGCGATTAGGTCTTGACATCATGGGTGGAGATTTTGCACCTGAACAAAGTTGTTTGGGTGCTTCGTCGTTTCTGGAAAAGTATCCGGACACTCATCTGGTCTTATTGGGCGATCAAGCTGCCATTCAGGAACAAATGAAGGGCAACAAGGATGCTTATACCATCGTTGATGCTCCTGAAGTGATCGGAATGCACGAACATCCGACCAAAGCAATGAAAGAAAAACAACGATCATCCTTAGTGGTCGGTTTTCAATTATTGGCTCAAGGAGAGATAGATGCTTTTGTCAGTGCAGGAAATACCGGTGTCATGATGGTTGGAGCAGCCCATATCATCAAACCTATTGAAGGTGTTTTAAGACCAACCATTCCAACCCTCGTTCCTCATATTGAAGACGGATATAGTCTGATGTTGGATGTGGGTATCAATGCCGATTGTAAGCCGGAGCACCTCAATCAGTTTGCAACCTTGGGTTCTTTATATGCTAAAGACATTCTGGGTGTTGATAAGCCCCGCGTTGCGCTCCTAAATATTGGCGAAGAAGAAACGAAGGGTAATATTTTAGCCCAGGCAACCTATCCATTATTAAAAGCCAACCCATCCATTCATTTTATCGGCAATATTGAGGGCAGGGATATTCTCACCAATGCCTGCGATGTAATTGTTTGTGATGGTTTTACGGGCAATATTTTACTCAAATTAGCCGAGTCATTGTATGATGTGGTGAAAATTCGACGAAATATACAGGACGACTTTTTGGCTAAATTCAACCATCAGTTATACGGTGGAGTTCCGGTTTTGGGAGTTAACAAACCGGTAGTAGTCGGACATGGGATTTCCAATGCTGATTCCTTTGTGGGAATGTTGGAAGTTGCCCGCAAAATGGTTCAAACGGATATGCTGGGACATGTTCGTTCCCTCTTGTAATTTATTATAATCATCAATCTTATTGTGCTGTAAATAAATAGTTTATGTATACTTATTTGTATATATAAATTTTATAGTTGGCTGAACGCACAACTTATGCACCTTGGCATGTTTTCTGTGATTTCCTTAACATCGAATGGTTCAATATTATTCGTCTTTATGTGTTAATAGGAAAATAGAAGGAATGAAAACAGTTTTTGAAAACGGTTCTACCACCGATATTTATGCAGGGCTTACCAACTCTTTGTTGATCACCCTTTTACTTTTGTTTCTGGATGAGGGTTTCAAACATTTGGGCTGGGTAGCAGATCCTTTCAGCTGGCTGATGTTTTGTGTCTATATGGCCATCATCTTCCCTTCGCAGTATTTGCTGAGTAAGTTCTTATTTCAATCCGTATCCGGCTATAAAAAAATAGCCCTGGTTTCAATTCTCGGATTTCCTTTAACCCTTTTCGCCTTTTGGTTATTATTTAAGAAAATGAATTGACCGAATCAGACCGTTTTACCTTTTAAAGCGGCTGCCACCGCTTCATCCAATACCCGTTCAGCATAAGGCCTGCTGAGAGAATTCAGGTGTTCCATTTCTTGTTGAATCAATTGTTTATCATCGCCATTCATAACTTCCCGTAATTTTTGAATTTGCGATTCGGTGGCGTTGATTTCCGTTTCTTCAAGGAATCGACTATTTTTTCGAATAAAATTTGTGGTAAACAGAATCATTTGTTCGGCTTCCGTTTTAGTTTCAATCAGTGAACGTTGCTGAATATCCTCCTTGGCATGGGTGATAGAGTCCATCAGCATTTTTTCCACTTCGGCATCATCCAATCCATAGCTGGGTGTTATTTCTATACTTTGTTCAATCTGACTCCTGAGTTCTTTCGCCTTCACTTGCAAAATGCCATCTGCGTTCACTAAAAATTGAATATCCACTTTAGGGAGTCCGGCCGGCATGGACGGAATGCCTTCCAAATTAAAGGATGCTAGTTTTCGATTGTCTTTGACCTGATCCCGTTCACCCTGATAAACTGTGATTCTGATTCCACTTTGCCCATCTCTTTGCGTAGTGTATTGACGACCGGCTTTTGAAGGAACCTTGCTATTTCGGGGTATCAATACGTCCATTAAACCTCCCATGGTCTCAATCCCTAAACTCAAAGGGATAACATCGAGGAGTAATAAGTCCTTGTTGTTTCCGGATAGAATGTCTGCTTGCACAGCTGCACCCAAAGCAACCACCTCATCGGGGTTTAGGCTATCGTGTAATGTTTTGCCGAAAAATTGACTGACCGCTTTTTTTACAACCGGCATCCGGGTACTTCCGCCGACCATGATGATTTCATCGAGTTCATCTTTGGTTTTTCCGCTGTCTTTGAGCGCTTGTATACAGCTTTGAAGGGTTTTATGGATAAGGGGTTGGGCCAATTGTTCAAAAGTGTTTTGATCTAAGGCTAATTTTCGGCCTTCCCATTCCGTTTCAAAATGGTTGTTCGAAGAAAGATGTTTTTTTGCGTTCAAAGCCAGCGCTTCCAGTTGTTGTACACGATTCATATCCAAACGGGCAGCATCTAATTCCAAACATTCTAAAAAATAGCGATTAATCAGTTGATCGAAGTCATCACCGCCTAGGTGGGTGTCTCCGTGGGTACTCAGGACTTCAAAAATGCCATCAGAAATCTGCAAAATGGAGATATCAAAAGTGCCTCCGCCTAAATCGTAAACCGCAATTAGTTTGCTTTCATCTCTAGAGATTCCCATTCCATAGGCCAAACTTGCTGCAGTTGGTTCATTGACAATACGTAAGACATCCAATCCTGCCAGTTTTCCTGCGTCACGCGTAGCTTGTCGCTGTGTATCATTAAAATAAGCCGGTACTGTGATGACGCACTTTTGTACAGGCATTTTCAGCAAATGTTCAGCGCGATGCTTTAATTCCTGCAAAATCCAGGATGAAATTTCCACAGCGTTATAAGTACTTCCATCCACCTGAATACCAACTGGTTTTTCAGGCCCCTGGTCGATCAATTTAAAATGGGTTGACTCCTGAATATCATGAAAGGCCTTACCCATTAATCGTTTAATACTTTTAATGGTTTTTTCGGGATGGCTGACTAAATAGGGTAGAGCGGCCTGACCAATGATTCGTTCACCATGTTCACCAATAAAAACCACAGAAGGTACCAAAGTGCTTTGGTCAACTTCTTTCAGGATATACGGTTTTTTGTCTTCAGGGTGCATAAAGGCGACCAAACTATTTGTGGTGCCCAAATCAATTCCTACAATCGCTTCAGCCTGTTGCACGGTTCCGGTAGCAATATTGATGGATATTTTAGCCATAGCCCGCAAAAGTAAGTACAAGCTGGTATTGTTTGGAAATACTTCTGGATATGGTGCATAGATTGCAATCACTTAAAGAAAGAAATCGAATGAATAAACAGACTTCCATCCTGGGGACGACAATTTAAAAGCCCGATGAACGCATGAATTTTAAGCAAAATGGGATTCAAATTTAACAGGAGAAACGGGGAAAATGGTTACACTAACAGATTGAAAGAAGTAAAAAATATATGAATATTTCTGAGTTGTAAAAAATGTCCGAACCGGGTATACTTGGGATTCAAAGAAATTGAGCGTAATAGGACAGAATAGTTCCGTAAAAAAGAAATGATAAAAAATAATTAAATGAAAAATTTATTAAAAGAATATAAATAATTAAAAACCAGTTGTTTAGAATTAATAAAAAATAATTTATCGGCTAATTATCAACCATATTTAACCATTATCATTCTCACGGATCGAATTTGATTGGGAGCTAAAATAATGAAAATAGTTATTATATTAAGATAAAATACATATAATGAAAATTGAAATAATGTTTAAAAAATTTGCATAAATCAGAAATAAAGTAAACATTTGCAAAAAATTTAATGTATGTCTAATTTACGCTTCAACGCCATTCAGGCTCTCTCCGAAAATGCACAAGATGTGCGCAGTTATGATGGAAACAAGGTGACTTCCTTTTTTGCAAGCCATGTTTTTACCGGCAAAGTGCAACGGGAATACCTGAGCGATGAGGCATACAAAAGCCTGGTCAATTCCATTAAATCCGGTAGTAAAATAGATCGCCGCATGGCTGACCAAATTTCCAGTGGCATGAAAGCATGGGCCATGGATCGAGGAGTAACCCATTTTACCCATTGGTTTCAACCTTTAACCGGGGCGACTGCCGAAAAACATGATTCCTTTTTTACCATTAAAAGTGACGGCTCAGCACTGGAATTATTCGACGGTGATGCTTTAACCCAGCAGGAACCCGATGCATCCAGTTTTCCGAATGGTGGAATCCGGGCCACTTTTGAAGCCAGAGGTTATACCGCCTGGGATCCAACATCACCTGCTTTCATCATTGAACAGGCGCATGGTAAAACCCTTTGTATTCCAACCATCTTTATCTCCTATTCAGGGGAGTCGCTCGATACAAAAACACCTTTGTTAAAAGCACTTGACCTGATCAATAAGGCCGCCTTGGATGTTTGCCACTTGTTTGATAAAAATATTTCCCGGGTAACGCCTACTTTGGGCTGGGAGCAAGAATATTTCGTGATCGAAGAATCTCTGGCAAATGCCCGCCCGGATATTTTGGCGACCGGAAGAACCTTATACGGTCATACTCCTGCAAAAGGTCAACAATTAGAAGACCATTATTTTGGTGCAATTCCTGACCGCGTATTCGCTTATATGCAAGATTTCGAGCAGGAAGCTTATAAATTAGGAATTCCATTACGCACCCGACACAATGAAGTGGCACCTTCACAATTTGAATGTGCACCTATTTTTGAAGAGGTAAATATTGCAGTCGATCATAATTCACTGTTGATGGATGTGATGCAGAGAGTGGCTAAACGTCATAAGCTCAAGGTTCTTTTACATGAAAAACCTTTTGCTGGTGTAAACGGAAGCGGTAAACATAATAATTGGAGTCTGGCTACCGATACAGGAATCAATTTACTTGCTCCGGGCAAAACCCCACGCACGAATCTGATGTTCTTAACCTTCTTTGTGAATGTTTTGAAGGCTGTTCATACCCATGCAGATTTGTTGAGAGCCAGTATCGCTTCATCAAACAACGACCATCGTTTGGGCGCAAATGAAGCACCGCCGGCTATTATTTCGGTATTTGTCGGAAAATATTTATCAGAAGTATTGGATGAAGTCGAACAACGTGTAACCGGTAAGTTTACTGAACAAGATGAAGTGATTTTGAAGATGGATATTCATAAAAATATTCCTGAATTGTTGATGGATAATACAGATCGTAACCGTACAAGTCCTTTTGCATTTACCGGCAATAAATTTGAATTCCGGGCGGTGGGTTCAACGGCGAATTGTGCTTGGCCGATGACCATTTTAAACACCATTATGGCCGATACCCTGATTCAGTTCAGGAAGGAAGTGGAATCGTTCATGGAAAAAGGGGAGAAAAAAGAAATTGCCATTCTGCATGTGATTCGTCAATATATCGCCGAAAGTAAAGCCATTCGTTTTGAAGGAGATAATTACAGCGAAGCTTGGGCACAGGAAGCAGCAAAACGAGGATTGAATAATTTTAAAGATACCCCGCGCGCTTTGGATGTATTTAGTAAAAAAGAAACCCTATCGCTGTTTGCCGAACATAAAATATTTAACCATGTAGAAATGGAAGCTCGCCATGAAATTATGTTGGAAGAGTATGTGAAAAAGGTACAGATTGAAGCTCGAATGATGGGATATCTGGCCAGTAATTCGATACTACCGGCGGCTATTTCCTATCAAAATCGTCTTGTAGAAAATATTAAAGGCTTGAAGGAAATCGGATTAAACGAAGAAACCTGGCGTTCTCAAAAAGAAATTGTGGAGGTTTTGAGTAAACATATCAATGCCGTGAGCGATAATGTCGAAGCCATGATTAATGAGCGCAAGGTGGCCAATAATTTGGAAAGCATGCACGCCAGGGCTATTGCATATTGTGATAAAGTAAAACCTTACTTTGATGTAATCCGATATCATGCCGATAAACTTGAGTTAATTGTCGATGATAAATTGTGGGTTCTACCAAAATATCGTGAGATGCTCTTTTTGCGATAAATGAAAAGAAAGGTTCTTCATTCATTCATTATTTGATGATATTTATCCTCCGGTCTTTCAATTTAGATCGGAGGATTTTTTGATGAAAGGGTTGTGTATTTCGGATAGAGTATTCCTGAAAGGGTGTTTTGAATTAAATTTTGATGAACAGTGCGATGCTGTTGAGGAGTGCGACGCAACTCCGCTTCATTGAAGTTCCCTTCGCTGGCCCCCAAATTATTTAAAGCCTACCGGTTAAGGTAAACGTGGTTGAGATCCTCACAATGTGGTATGAATTACGCTTTTTTGAAGCATACTTTATATTCTGAAAAATGAAATTTCCATGTATGCCCTTTTTAAACTAGCGATGAATATGGTGCTTAAATACTGTGATTTTGTGTTTAATCAGGAGCAACAACGCCAATCCGAATACCCCAAATGAACAATCGATGAGGATATGAAAAAAGGGAATTTGACGAATCCATCCACAAATAAATGCGGTTGGAATCACACAAATACAACAGATGATCGCCCATTGTACAACCCACTGATTTCGAACCGGATGTTTGTAAACACCAATGAATGCAACGCCAATCATGATATGTGCAAATGCCAGCCAATCTGTACCATAGGCAATGAATGGATATTTGAACCAGGTTTCATTGATGCCATTTTGTAATTGCAGAATCCACTGTTCCATTGGAGCCGGAAAATGATGGCTGTAACCAGCTAAAATATTGATACCGGTTTGAATCGGGAATGCTGTAACCCCGCTCACCATGATACCTATGATGAAGAGGACTACATAAAACTGGATTTCACGATGCTTTTTTTGTTGCATTTTTAGGGATACATAAGGGTGTAGGTTCAAATAAATCGCAAGCATCCCGAATGACCCAGGATGCCATGTTTAGCCCAAACAAGGCCGGAATATAGGAGATAGTTCCGTAAAAAGATCTTTTATAATTCAGTCCATTGGTTTCCTTGATGCTCTCCCTGTCTGCCGGTTCTTCCGAAAAAACAGCCATAACACCGCTGTGTACGCCTTCTTTTCTTAAACGTTTGCGGATGTAAAAAGCAAAAGGGCATTGATGTGTTTTTGAAATATCGGCAAACTTGATTTTCATGGGATCAATTTTACCACCGGCTCCCATGCTGCTGATCACTTTGCAACCTTTGTCTTTGGCGGCTTTAATCAATAAAAGTTTTGGGGTAACTGAATCAATACAATCTAATACATAATCATATGCCCGACTATTGACCAATTCAATGGTTTCATGAGGATTGATAAACTGATTGATGGCTTGAAGATCCATCTGCGGATTAATCGCTCTGAGGCGAGCTTCCATGAGTTGGGCTTTACTTTGCCCGACAGTTTCATGGGTAGCAGGTAATTGGCGGTTGGTATTGGTTATATCTACAACATCCCCATCCACAATAGTCATATGACCAACGCCGGTGCGTGCGATAAATTCAGCCGCATAACTACCCACGCCTCCCAAACCAACAATCAGCACTTGCAGTTTGGAGAGTTTTTCCAGATTTTCACGATCGAGCAATAATTCGGTGCGTTCCAGCCAAATGGGTGTTTCGAACATCGTACAAAAGTAATTCATGTTTTGGAATACCAAAGAAGCGGTCGAATTACTTGAAGCCGGAGAAAGGATTTTTTAATGAGCGTATAAAAATGATTGGAGCTGCGAAATGAATGAAATACCTTCGGTAAACGCTTTTATTATTTTCGTAAAGAATATTACCACCATGCATGATTATCAATCCATTCGTCAACAATTTTTAATCAATCCGGATATCACCTTTTTAAATTTTGGTTCATTTGGCGCCTGCCCCAAACCTGTTTTTGAAGTATATCAGCAAATACAAAAGGAGATGGAGTGGGAGCCTGTCAGATTTTTAGCCAGAGAGGCACCCGCCCGACTGGAATTGGCCCGAAAAGCTTTGGGCGAATTTGTGCATGCACACCCGGATGATTTAGTGTATGTATTGAATCCATCGTGGGCAGTGAATGCGGTTGGCCGAAGTTTAAAATTGGAGGCCGGCGATGAGGTTTTGACGACCAATATAGAATACGGGGCTTGCGATAAAGCCTGGATGTATTTCTGCAAACAAAGCGGGGCCCATTACATACAGCAACCCATACATTTTCCGGTTCAGAATCAACAAGAAATTGTAGAGTCAGTCATCAGTGGAATAACAGCCCGTACCCGTTTAATTTTTATCAGTCATATCACCAGCGCCACAGGATTTATTTTACCTGTAGCCGATATTTGCAAAGCAGCGCAGGAAAGGGGTATTCCGGTATTTATTGATGGGGCACATACACCCGGTCACATACCATTGGATTTAAAACAACTAAATCCTGAATATTATACCGGTGCTTGTCATAAATGGATGATGACACCCAAGGGAAGTTCCTTTTTATATGCGAAAAAAGAAAGACAAGCGCAGATTGATCCCTTGATTATTAGTTGGGGATATGATGCCGCACAGCCATCACATTCACAATTTTTGGATTATCATCAGGTTCAGGGCACAAGAGATATCAGTGCATTTTTGAGTATCCCTGCAGCCATTCAATTCAGGGCAGCGCATGACTGGGAAAAGGTATCCGAATCTTGTAAACAAATGGTTAGCGCATCAGCCAGGTCATTTTGCGAACAATTAGATACAGAACCACACATACCTATAGAGTCTGAATTTTTAGGACAAATGTTTAGCATTCCTATTAAAACCAAAGAGCCAGAGCGTTTACAAAATACTTTGTATGAGCAGTATCAGATTGAAATACCGGTGATGCATCAAAATGAAAAAAATTATCTGCGGTATTCGGTGCAGGGGTTTAATAGTCCTGATGATTTAGACCATTTAAAAAATGCCCTTTTAGAAATCCGGGATCAATCCGGTTTACTCGACTGATAACCCAACATTCGATTCCACAACTCGGAAAGGGCCTGTTTGAAGTTGATATTATTGCGAGGAGGTTCTTTAAATCCAAACTTCCAGGTACCGTTGTCGGGATAAATTTCATAATGAAAAACGAAGGACTTATTCAGGGCTGTATCCTGGAAGCTATTCTTACCAAACTTGAGTGCATAATAGTGCAAGGTATCGCCCTGCTGATCACAAATTGAGTATCCACGACTGAACCAATCCAGGAGCTTCATATCCTCCTGATCGGGATGATTTTTTGCGAGATACATACGCCGCGGATAGGCTGACCACCGAATTTTTCCGGTAGCATCAAAATGCGAATATTCAGCCACATAAGCCATGCTATCATTCACGGCATTTGCGTACCATAAAATATTATTGAGGATGGTAGGATTGGTCATAAATTTTTGCGCCTGAATGCCATTTTCGTCCATAGACTTTTTGAAAACCTGATTCATATATAATTTATTGAGGCTGATTATACCCAGATAAGAAATACAATAAATCAAGAGTAGCCGATTGAGTTGAAATCGTTTCGTGGTTTTATTGGAATAAAATAAACTCCAAACGGATAACACGAGCATGGGGAGGGTAAATACCAAATCGACGATTGCAATGGTATTGAGTGCAAATGACTCGTTGGTAAAAGGAAGCCATAATCGGGTGCCATAATTGGTGAACCAGTCGAGTAAGGAATGACCATAAAGGCAAAGGAGCCAGGTGATCAGCATGCTTCTAAAGCTCACTTTTTTTCGGAAAATGAGGAAAAACAAATAAGCGAGCAAGATGCCATAAAGGGTTTCCCAGATGAGTGAATGGGTATGCCCCCGATGATGGCAAACATATAATTTAGGATCATCCAGTCCGGTATAGAATAAATCGAAATCGGGAAATGTTTTAGCCAGGGCTCCAATGGCCATGCCCCAACGGCCTATTTTTTTTCCGAGAGTTACTTCACCAATGGCAGCTCCGATCAGAATATGTGATAAAGAATCCAAGTTTAATATGATTTACGGGTGGAAGAGGCTAAAAGTACATTGATGCTTCAATTCGGGCAAGTTTATTTAGTATACGAAGAGATGATGTGTGGGGAAAAGAGGGGCCATACTATAGGTAATGCGCGGCATTCAATATCATATGGCTTGAATCGTTTTATGAGCTGGAGTATATTTTTAAAAAGTCCTTTGAGGCATATTGTAAGTTCAAGGAAGCAGATTTGATTCGTAGGTGTATTTTGTTGCGTTTCGCAACTTGTTAGTCACAGCTCGCACTTGTAAGTATAGTGCTGTCCGCCTGGCCTTCCCCGCTAACCCAAGTGTCTACTTACTACCATCGCAGCCCAAGTGGCAGCCATCTAGATATACCAAAATATTCAAGGCCTGTTACAGCGATAAAAAAGTAATCGCTAAAATAATGACCATCGCACATAGCGCCCCTACCAAATATAAACTGAATATCATGATCTGTTTTATAATGGTCTTCCAGATTGGTGATTGATATACATGTTTTAATGCTACAAAAAGATAAATAGAAAGGCCCAATATCAAAGCAAAGAATATTACACCATCCATATTGTCATTAGGTAGCTGATTCATGATGACTTTTATCAATCCCATACAAATAAATAATACGGAATGAAAATGTAAGCTGAAAATAATATGATCAATATATAAAAATGGACGACGGATATAGGCCAGTTTTAATAACAAGGCAAAGAAGGGTAGAAGGATAAAAAATAGTTTAGGGATATTATGCAGGAGTTTTTCTAAATACAAACTATTTACGGTTTCACTTTGTTCATACTTCTGATCGACTTCATAATTTTTATGGATAAAGTATCTTTCGATGAACCCATCTCTTTCTGATTCAGGCATTGAGGCCTGAGCAGAATCATAAGACTTTCTGTTGTTATATTCCGGACTAAAACTGCCAAACGAAAAGTTTACACCATCATCGTCGATAATCATGTCCGCGTTTTCTTTCTCTTCCTTGATCGAATCCGGAACGGTTTTTTGGTGTTCGGTAAGACTATCTGTACTTAACGCACTGACCGCAGGTTTGGGTTCAGATTTCTGTTTTTTATTGGATCCACCTCCATTAAAAATAAACAAAAAACAAATGGTGGTTACAAAAATGTACAGTTGAATTGGATTGAGGTATTTTACCCGCTTACCGGCGTTGAACTCACTGGTTACTTTTCCGGGTTTTAAAAACAAGGTTTTCAGGGTGAGCCAAAACTTATTGTCATAATGAAAGTAATCTGCAAAAAAATGAAACACCATGTGCAGAAAATTATGTTTGTGCACATGGGCTTTCTGACCACATTGCCCACAAAAGTTTCCTACCAAAGGATAATCACAATTCAGACAACGTTCGTCGCGATGGAAAATTTTTCGCTGATAAGGCATGACGTAAAAATAGTGTAAATTTTGTAGTGGCAAAATTTGCCATGGCAGTCACAGACGCGAAGGTACAGAAATAAAAAAACAACGATTTGGTCCTTGTTTGATAAACGCCGCTTCGTTATACTATTAACACAGAGAATAAAGCCCTTTTAAAAAATACCGGATTTGACCAAATATCAATAAGGCCAACTTTGATCGGACGTAGTTTGACCAGGATCGAAATAAGTAATTTTTAAATGCACCAATTTGCCATATTCATTTAAGAGGATAAAGGTGTCCATTTTTTTGTTCAAACTCAATAGCTCACTTTCAATACGAATGGTTCGATTTTGTTTGTTCATTTTCATGCTGTCAGGTACTAATACAATGGCCGGTTTGCGCATAATCGCCTTTTTAAAATATTCGTTCAATGCCTCCCGTCCTTCGATGCGGTTATCAGGATATTCCGGCATCAAGGGTGATACCAGGGGTGATTCATAAACAATTTTTTCATGCATCAGTTGATACATGGTGTCAAAATCACCCAAATTCCAGGCTTTGGCAAATTTTACGGTGATATCAAAAAAAAGGTCTTCAAAACGCATGGTTTAGTTGGTAATTGATATAAAGTTAGTCATTCTATTCACTTGGACATATAATATTCTGCTAGAATTTCAGGTGGAAGAATAAACATTGCAGAATTTGTCAGCAATAGGTTGATTTCTCTGACAAATTGGGCATTTCATTTACTTTGGTTCATGCTTTGCAATATGCTCTTTAAATAACCAAAACAATGAATTTAAATCAGTTTACAATCAAAGCACAGGAGGCCATTGCAAAAGCACAGCAATTGGCCTTCAATCATCAAAATCAACAAATAGAAACACTGCATGTATTGAAGGCACTTTTGGATGGTGAAGAAAATGCCGTGGAGTATCTGTTGAAGAAAAATGAGGTCAATACCAATTTACTCATTCAAAAGATTGATGAACATATTCAAAAATTACCAAAAACAAGTGGAGAAGCAGCCCAGCATATTTCCCGCGATTTGAACAATGTCATTCTCAAAGCAGGAAGTTTTCTGAAGGAGTTTGGTGATGAATTTGTGGCACAAGAACATCTTTTATTGGGTTTGCTCAGCGCCAATGATACCCTCTCAGGATTATTAAAGGATGCCGGCCTCAACGAAAAAAATTTAAAACAAAGTATTAAGGAAAGTCGCAAAGGTTCTACCGTGAATAGTCAAACCGCCGAAAGTCAGTACGACTGGTTAAAAAAGTTTGCCAAAAATCTGAACGAAATGGCGGCCTCCGGAAAATTAGATCCTGTAATTGGGCGCGATGAGGAAATTCGACGTACGCTACACATCTTGTCGCGACGCAGTAAAAATAACCCCATGCTTGTTGGAGAACCGGGTGTAGGTAAAACAGCCATCGTTGAAGGTTTAGCCCATCGTATCATCAAAGGTGACGTTCCGGAAAATTTGAAGTCAAAAGTGATTTATTCCCTCGATATGGGGCAACTCATAGCAGGAGCAAAATACAAAGGTGAATTTGAAGAGCGTTTAAAAGCGGTCATTAAAGAGGTCTCTGAAAGTGATGGTCAAATTATTTTGTTTATCGATGAAATTCATACCCTGATTGGAGCAGGTGGAAGTGGAGAAGGTGCCATGGATGCTGCCAATATTCTCAAACCTGCGCTCGCTCGTGGTGAATTAAGAGCTATTGGCGCAACCACCCTGAACGAGTATCAAAAGTATTTTGAAAAAGATAAAGCACTGGAACGGCGTTTTCAGAAGGTGATGGTCGATGAACCCAGTATCGAAGATGCCATTTCTATTTTACGAGGCATCAAGGATCGTTACGAAGGTCATCATCACGTGCGAATTAAGGACGAAGCCATCATTGCTGCTGTTGAATTAAGCAGCCGTTATATTTCTGATCGATTTTTACCGGATAAGGCCATCGATTTGATTGATGAAAGCGCCGCTAAACTAAAACTGGAAATGAATTCCATGCCAGAAGAGTTGGATGAATTGGAACGCAGATTACGTCAACTTGAAATTGAGCGTGAAGCCATCAAAAGAGAAAATGATGATAAAAAAATGAATGATCTGGGCAAAGAAATTGCCAACCTAACCGAACAAAGGGATGCTTTTAAAGTTCGATGGACGCTCGAAAAGGAACAGGTTGATCGGGTGCAGAACAGCCGCTCATTAATTGAGGAACTAAAAATGCAGGCGGATATTGCTGAGCGGAACGGCGATTTTGGAAAGGTAGCCGAATTAAGATATGGGAAAATTAAAGAGGAGGAAGCTAAACTCGCTCAATGGATGCTGGAATTGGATACAGCTAAAGATGCGCATAAACGTTTGTTGAAGGAAGAGGTAGATGCGGAGGATATCGCCGAAAATATCGCTCGAGCTACCGGTATTCCGGTAACCCGTATGCTGCAAAGTGAAAAAGTAAAATTATTAAACCTGGAAGCCCATCTGCATCAACGAGTTGTTGGTCAGGAAGAGGCCATCACTGCGGTCGCTGATGCCATTCGCCGAAGTCGTGCCGGATTGCAGGATGCCCGTAAACCAATAGGATCCTTTATCTTTCTGGGTACAACCGGTGTTGGGAAAACTGAACTGGCCAAAGCACTCGCTGAATTTTTGTTCGATGATGAAAGTATGATGACCCGTATTGATATGAGCGAGTATCAGGAGAAACATAGTGTAAGCCGACTCGTTGGTGCTCCTCCGGGATATGTGGGTTATGATGAAGGCGGTCAGCTTACAGAGGCCGTTCGACGTAAACCATATAGTGTGGTGCTCTTCGACGAAATCGAAAAAGCCCATCCAGATGTATTTAATATTTTGCTTCAGGTTTTGGATGATGGCCGACTCACAGATAACAAAGGGCGCATGGTCAATTTTAAAAATACCATCATCATCATGACTTCTAATATGGGCAGTCAGATCATACAGGAGAATTTTGAATCGGTGAATGAACAAAATGTTGAAGCCGTTACTGAAAAAACCAAAGTGGAAGTGATGAATATTTTGAAACAAAACATCCGTCCGGAGTTTCTCAATCGCATCGATGAAATTATTATGTTTAAGCCCTTGATGAAAAATGAAATTCGAGGGATTATTCAAATTCAACTGAATGGTCTTTGCGAACTATTAAAATCGCAAGGGGTTCAATTGGAATTTTCTCCTTTTGCTTTGGATTATCTTTCTGAACAAGGGTATGATCCGCAATACGGTGCCCGACCATTAAAAAGAGTTATACAAAAGGAAATCGTCAACCTCCTCAGTAAAAAAATCATTGCCGGCGAAATTGATAAGGAGAAAAAAGTCGTCATGGATGTTTTTGATGGGGTAGTTGTCTTGCGCAATGAGTAAACAACAAACCTATCTTCTCCCGATTCTTTGGAAGCTCACATATTTTGTTTTATCGAGTATTGACTTTAGAATGTAAATGAATCATCATTGTTTCACAAACATCTGATGCGTCGACCCATAATACATAAAATAAAGGCCCTTCGGTAAAGAGCTAATATCAATGGCTTGTTCCTTTTGAGATAAAGGAATCAAACCTTCAGAAACAACTTGGCCTCCAATATCGCGGATTTTCCAATGTGAATGTTTTACATTTTCGGAACATTTTACAACGATCTTGTCATGCGCCGGATTTGGATACAAGCTCCAATATTCCTGAATGGGTTCTTCAATGGACGTAGGCCATGCCTTTCGTTTCAACACAAAATGATATACCGATGCCGGAGAAAGGGTATGATTAAAACTACCGTTGTTTAAACTAAAAGAACTATAAACTTGTTTCTGAATATTGATTTGGTTTCTTTTAAACGAATAAACAATCAGGGTATCGTAGCTGGAACCGCTGTTAATTTGAAAGTTGGCATTGATGCTTGCAACCATGTCTTTGTTCGTCACAATTAAATGTAACTCAGATTGACTGCTGTCGCGCACAGTGGCCACAATACTACTGGCCCATTTGTTCAATGAATTCGCATGCACCGAAGTAAGACCCAATGGATACTCAGGTTGATTAAAAATCTGCATGGCACTCAGGGTATAATCTTTTACTTCTAAACTTTTACAGGCATATTCTGTTCCGGTTTTTATAAATCCCATCAGCGCTTCCACCTGTGCAATGCCTCCACTGATATGGCTATCTGCCCCAAAATCGTATTCGGTGACACCCAGTTTTGTGCCCGGATAATATTGGCTGATTTGTTTTTTAAGGGTGTGTAAGATAGGCAGACTCCCCGAAAAATATTGCCCAATCCAACTAGGTTCAACATAGGTACTATCCCAAAATGTTCTTGGAAACTGCAAACGTTCGGCAACCATTTGCAAACTGGTATCCTCCGAAGGCATCCAACCAATATTCGAATTTGGATACCAATGTACACTCAGCACATCTAATAATCTTTTGCCGGCAAGGGTACTGGCTTTTTTCATGGAATCCAGATACATACTGATAAAATATGGATAGTTGCTGCTATGTAAGGGCCAGTCAACAGCATCCTGAAAGGCATAATATTCCTAAAAACCATATGCTTCAGGTCCAAATACCTTTGCCTGTGCGTCCATGGCTTTAACTGTTTTGCTGAGAGCAATACTTTTTTGTATAAAATCCACACAATGATTGGTATCCGGATGTATACGTGGATGGTCGCTTTGCCATAATCCCGGGGAGTGATCCAAAATATAGTTTTTAATGCCATTGGCACTGTTTGAAAGCCCATATTGATTGATCAAAAAATGAAGCAATTCGTCCACATAAATAAACGCATCATTGGTATCCGGGTTTAGGCTGAATGCACTTCCTTTTTGATTCACTACTTTAGCCCATCTTGAAGAGGGAGCCGTTTCAGCCAAACTAACGATTCCGTTTTTATCTTTGGCAACATATCCGGCCATCGGTAAGGTAATGGCTGATTGAGATTGATGCGCCAGTGTGCTATCATGAAAGGCTCTTAACAACTTGCCTGCCTGATTACTTTGAGGTGGTGTGAACCCCATCAACCAGGCCATGTAATCATCACTTTGATGAAGGTATGAACTTCCGGCATTGCTTGCATTGTTTTCCCAGTTATAGTTACTCATCCGATTACCACCCATGATTCGAAATGGGGCCTGATGATAACCTCCATTGAGGGTTCCGAAAATAAAAGGACTGATATTTTGTTTACCTATTTGGGTATTGATTTGATATTGTACACTGATATTTTGTGCACCTGCTTCAACGGTCGATACAAGCAAACACAGAAAGAGAATCTTTTGTAAACGCTCAATCATAAGATGAATTTTGACAACAAATTAAGTCTTCCTGAATGATTCACCAAATTGTAGTCTGATTTCCTGGAGGATTTTGAATGTGACCCGGAAGCCATGAATGATTACACTGACCATCATGCGCAGCCTCCCAATAACACTGATCCATTCTGAGTTTTGGTAAATAGGGTCTGCTGAATAACTCGCTAGCGCTTTAAAATCAAGGAAGCCTAGGAGACGTAAGCCTGATGGCCACGGCTCGGAGGATGACGAAGATTTTGGAGATGAAAGTGATTAGTAAATCCTCGCGTTTGTAAAGCAAGCTTTTTTTGTTAGAAATAGCGAAAAACGAATAATGGACTAACACTAAAATCAGGTTTTCTCTGATGGATACCGGATCCGGGCTTTGCGTTCGGTGTGGGGTAGAAAGTACTTCAGTTCAAATTTAGTACAAAAGCTTATAGAAAGTACAAACGTTCAGCCTAGTACTAAAGCCACACTGACGCAAAACCAATGTTATGGCTAGTGCTTATTCATCAATTTCTAAACATGCTAAGTCCTTGTAATCTGTATTCTCTACAAACTCCTTTATAAGATCAAAATTTTTCTGCACACACACTACTAAGTTATTTGTCGATGTATTTCCCAATCTAAGCCAGACAACTTTTGGAGGAGTTCCCTTTAGTAAAGACATATCGAAGAAATCCGTGTCAAATGTAACTATTGTGTAACTATTGACTTTTGCATATTCCCAAATCTCAAAATCCTTAGCATTTTCTAACCCCAACAATCTAACCTGAGTTGCAAATGGCAAAAAATCGCTTACCTTCTTTATAATTCTAAAAGAGATGTTTTGATCAAATAATAATTTCATTATGCGACTTTTACCTTGTGTTCTCTATCCGCAGCAAATGCTAATACTGCTAATAAATCATTCTTGGTCAATTCTGGATAGTCATCAAGAATTTCATTTTCTGTCATTCCAGAGGCATACCAACTAAGAACATCATAAACTGAAATCCTCATGCCGCGAATACAAGGTTTACCAAATCTAATTTGAGAATCAATTGTAATGATCTCTGAATAATGTTTCATTACACAAATCTATAATATTTTTTCGATTTTTGTTTTGTCCCAGAGTTTTGTTTGGCATTAGCCATAACTTCGCCTATAAAGGATGTTTATGTTATTCAGTATACCCTTAATAAGATCATTCTGCAATATTTCCTTGAAGCTATTCCGTAATATAAGGTTTGAAAGCAAGGGATCAATCCCATAGATTTTGAAAAATTCACCTACATTTGATAAACATAACAACAGACGAAATATGAATCCAAACGAATTTAACAACTATGCCACAAAGCATCATGGCATCAGCAGCGCAACCTTACACAATTATTCTTCACACCTCAATCATCGTATCACAAATTTAACGCCTTATATCATCGAAGAACGCCCGATGAATGTGGCCTCAATGGATGTTTTCTCCCGATTGATGATGGATCGCATTATTTTTCTGGGCGAGGGCATCAATGATTATGTGGCCAATATCGTAACCGCTCAATTATTGTTTCTGGAAAGTACCGACCGAACCCGCGATATTCAAATGTATCTGAATAGCCCGGGAGGGAGTGTTTATGCCGGTCTTGGAATTTACGATACCATGCAAATTATTCAGCCTGATGTGAGTACCATTTGCACAGGTATTGCCGCTAGTATGGCCGCAGTTCTCATGTGCGCCGGTGTAAAAGGAAAACGTACTGCTTTAAAACATTCCCGCATCATGATTCATCAGCCTTTGGGTGGTGCCGAAGGACAAGCGAGCGATATCGAAATCACTGCCCGCGAAATCGGAAAACTGAAAAAAGAATTGTACGAAATTATTGCCCTGCATTCCGGACAGAAATTTAATAAAGTGGAAAAAGACAGTGATCGCGATTACTGGATGACAGCCGAAGAAGCCAAAGATTATGGAATGGTGGACGAGGTTTTGGTGAGAAACCCTAAAAAAGAAATTGAGTAATGGCCCTGTGCCTGAATAAGCTTTTTAAATAAAAATGGGGGTCCAATTCGGATCCCCATTTCTTTTTATAGAACATAACACTAAGGGGTAATCGAAAATAATACAGAATCCTGACTCACGCGAGTTGAATAATCCATGGCCGTAACCATTAACTTGCAATAAATGGTGGCCGGTTGACCCACTGCCGAAGTATACTTTTCACTAAAGGTATAACCACTCTTTGCATCCACATTCGGATCACGTTCCATCAGCGATTTTACAATCATGCCATTGGCCGGGTTATATTGGTAAATATCTAAACTCAACGATTTGAGTTTGCCCGATTTATTGGTGACTTCTAAATCTGTTACAGTGCCAATCACATGAATATCATCCCCAAAATTATACAGCGCTCCGGTTGTTGGAACATTGATTTGAATTTTGGGCGCTACGGTATCCCGAAGTGCATTGTAGAAATATTTGTCGTTGTTCGTTTTGTCTTTACACGAAAACAAACTACCCAGCCCTATAGCCACTAATAAAGCGTATCCCGTAGCCTTTTTTCTCATTCAAAAAATATTTAACTCCCAAATATAATCAAATTGTGGGTAATCCAAACTATGAACCTTAATTTTGAACTTTTTGAGGTAGTATGGAACGTGAGGAAAGAGTATACCGACTGACACTCAGTCGTATCAAGGGTATAGGCCCTGCAAAATATAAAATGTTATTGAGCCATTTTCGCAAAGCGGAAGATATTTTTCAGGCCAATCTGAAATATCTTTCTCAGCTCAATGGAATTACACCCGCGCTCGCACAGGCCATCATACAAAATAATGATTTCCGAAATAATGAACGCGAACTGGAACAATACGACGATTTAAATGTTCGTGTTATTGAATGCACTGAGCCGCAATATCCACAAAAATTACTTTGGTGTAACGATCATCCCATTTTTCTTTTTATGCAGGGGCAGGGCAATTTAAACACTTCTCCCATGCTGGCTTTTGTAGGTACCCGTCATAACTCCGATTATGGACAACGAATGTGCGAAGAACTCATCGCCGCTTTGGGGCCTTATCAACCTTGTATCGTGAGTGGCTTGGCTTTTGGGATTGATATCATCGCCCATAAAGCCGCAATTAAACATGAACTGCCCACTTTGGCCGTTTTAGCTTCCGGATTAGACATGCTTTACCCCCGGGCACATCTGAATAGCGTCAAACAGATGTTGTCAAGCGGAGGGATTCTTTGTGAATATCCGCTTGGAACCCCACCGGATAAAAATAATTTCCCCACCCGAAACCGCATAGTGGCCGGCATGTGCGACGCAACGATCGTCATCGAAACCGATGTCAAAGGCGGCTCCATGATCACTGCTGAATTGGCTTATGGGTATAATCGGGATGTGTTTTGTGTTCCGGGACGAGTATTTGATCAGCGAAGCGCCGGTTGTAATCTACTCATCAAAAATCTCAAAGCCCAAATGCTCACCCATGCCGATGACCTGGTCCATGCCTTGGGCTGGAAATCCAATCATAAATTACCCGTGCAAACTGCTCTTTTTCAGGATTGGAGCGAGGATGAACAACAAATCTTGCGGGTATTACAATCGCATAATGGCATTCACCTCGATGAATTAGCCCTGCACACTGCCCTGGGTACCGGCAAATTAAGTGCTGCCATATTGCAATTGGAAATGAAAAACGCCGTGAAAATGATGCCCGGAAAATTACTCTGTCTGGTATAATTTTTTTGGGTGAAGGGGCCATCATCTTTTTTGCCTTGATGTTTGTCCTCACCGTCCCCTTCGGACTACGGTCCCTCAGCGCAAAGGAAATACAGCGCTGAGGGGACTACTCCTTCGGGCACGGGGCCTGAAAATATCCTGCTTTTCATCGGATTATGAGACCAATGCAAAAGACATTTTAATAGGTTTTGTAACGGACTCTTTCAGACAAAAACGATTAACGAAAATATAGGCTCACGAAACATAGAAGAGAGCGCTTTTGGATTATTTTTGCGCCCTATTTAAAAATACATGAAATACTTACCCCTGGTTTTAAGTTCACTGGCCCTGATTGGAGTCGCAATTCTTTTTGGGATGCGTGGAAATTCTAAAATGCCCAAAACAAGCCTCATCAAATCAAAAGACTCCTCAGGAAATGAAGTGGTGATGAGCGGTGTAAAAATTGCGTATGTCGATATTGATACCCTTGAAGCCAACTATGATTATTTAAAAAAGAAAAAGGCCGAATTCGAAACCCGACAAAAAAACATCGATGCTGAATTAGAACGTATGGCCAATACCCTGCAAAATGAATATATCGCCTTACAGAAAAAAGCACAAAACGGAGAACTCTCTCAATCCGAAGGGGAGGCCGCACAGCAACGCCTCATGCAAAAACAAAACGAATTAGAAAATAAACGATCCACGCTCGGAAACAAATACCTCAAGGATCAGGAAGATTTTAATAAAGAAATTCATGACAATCTGCACGAATACATCAAAGAGTATAACGAAGAAATGGGCTATGACTATATTTTGTCCTATTCCAAAGATGGCTCCATTTTGTATGCCAATGATGCCCTCGATATTACCCGAGATGTGATTGATGGAATGAATAGTTCCAATATAAAACCTAAATCAACCACGGTGACAGACACCGCTAAAACCCAATAAATGAGAAAAAAAATTGTAGCAGGAAACTGGAAAATGAATACCGGCATTCAGGATGCGCGTGCTTTGGTAGATGGTATTTTAAATGATTTACCCCAATTAGCCAATCATCAACAAGTGGTTTTTTGCCCACCTTATATTCATATCAGCCGTGTACATGGTCAAATTCAGGATAGCGGAAAATCACAGGTTTTTTGTGGTGCCCAAAATTGTCACGATAAAGTTTCAGGTGCATTTACCGGTGAAATTTCTATTCCAATGTTGAAGGAAATTGGCGTTACCCATGTCATTATTGGTCATTCTGAACGACGACAATACTTCGCGGAAAACCACGATTTTTTAAAATCA
The DNA here is from genome assembly GCA_049318705.1 of Chitinophagaceae bacterium. GTDB lineage: Bacteria > Bacteroidota > Bacteroidia > Chitinophagales > Chitinophagaceae > OLB11. The sequence goes on along the minus strand of JBMOFV010000029.1, from coordinate 2,246 downwards.
AAGGTGGATGCCCTGGTAGAAGCTGGAATGCAGGTGATATTTTGCTGTGGTGAACCTTTGGAAGTACGTGAAGCCGAAAACCAAAATGATTTTGTAGCACAACAATTAAAGGATAGCCTCATGCATTTAAATGCGGAGGTGCTTCAAAATCAGGTGATCATTGCTTACGAACCTATTTGGGCCATTGGTACTGGTAAAACCGCGAGCAGCAATCAGGCGCAGGAAATGCATGCCTATATCCGCGCCTTATTGGCCAAACAATATGGAGCAGATACTGCCAATGAAATGAGTATTTTATATGGAGGTTCTTGCAATGCTGCAAATGCTGCTGAATTATTTGCTTGTCCGGATGTAGATGGTGGATTAATTGGTGGGGCTGCCCTGAAAGCAGAAACCTTTTTACCCATTATTCAGGCATTGCCATAATTAGGGACTCCTGAATAACGCTCAAAATTAGTTTTGATGGGTATTCAAGCGAAATTTTAGACGCCTTCGTGCACACTTTTTGAAGGTGAATTTCCGAAAAGTGTTCACTTGAGGTTCAGAATTTTTTGCTACTCAGAAATACGGCCTCTTCTGCGTTGCGGGCAAATTGCAGTATATTCATACAGCTTCATTACCCGCGCCTTGAATCTACCGCATTTCTGAGTTATTCAGGTGCCCCTAGTCAGCCTTTCTTAAGCTCATTGGCCGATAAGTCCATGGTTTGTGTTTGGTAAGCTGTGGTACTGTAAAATCCGTATGCAGATTTGAGGGGTCTCAGAATAAATGTGTTTATTCCCGCTGAAATAGTCGTTCTTTGCCGTTCGAAAATCGACGAATGACATTTGATCAACTGAATCTCTTACCCTTGATACTCAAAGCAGTACATGAAGAAGGATACGAGAAACCAACCCCTATACAAGCCCAGGCAATTCCTGAATTATTAAAAGGTAAAGACCTTCTTGGATGTGCTCAAACCGGAACCGGTAAAACGGCCGCCTTTGCAATACCTATCTTACAAATTCTCACGAATGCCGAGAAAGAAGTGGGTCGTAAAAAAATTAAATCCCTTATTCTCACTCCAACCCGTGAATTAGCTATTCAGATTGATGAAAGTTTTAAGGCTTATGGGCGTCATTTAAAATTGGTATCCACGGTAATTTTTGGAGGTGTTCCGCAAGGAGCCCAAACCCAAGCCTTGCAACGAGGTACCGATATCCTGATTGCCACACCCGGTCGTTTATTGGATTTGATTCAACAGGGTTTTGTAAAACTCAGCGACCTGCGTATTTTTGTCTTGGATGAAGCAGATCGAATGCTCGATATGGGATTTGTGCATGACGTGAAAAAGGTGATTGCTTTATTACCCGCTAAACGCCAATCCTTGTTTTTTTCCGCCACTATGCCTGCCGAAATTCAAACATTGGCCAATACCATTTTAACCCAACCGGTTATGGTAGAGGTTACCCCCGTTTCGTCCACTGCCGAAAAAATTGAACAACAAATGTTTTTGGTGGAAAAAAACGACAAAATCAATTTATTGCAGCATCTGCTTAAGCAGGAGGATGCAGATTCAGTATTGGTTTTTTCACGTACCAAACATGGAGCCGATAAAGTGGTTCGATTGTTACATAAAGCCGGTTTTAGTGCGGCTGCCATTCATGGCAATAAATCGCAAAATGCCCGCCAACATGCCTTGTTGCAATTTAAAACCGGAAAAATACGTATCCTGGTGGCTACAGATATTGCAGCCCGTGGGATTGATATCGATGAATTGTCTTTAGTCATTAACTACGATTTGCCGGATGTGCCTGAAACCTATGTGCATCGTATTGGACGAACAGCTCGTGCGGGAAAGAGTGGTAAGGCCTATTCGTTTTGCAGTGAAGATGAGCGTGAAAACCTCAGAGATATTCAGAAACTGATTAAAATGGATATTGCGCTTCAAAGCGGGCATCCTTATGAATCGGAAGTTCCGCAAAAACAGGTTAAAACAGCAAGTGCGCCTCCCAAAAAAACGGTACCAACAAATCCTGGCCCCAAAAAATCAACGAAGAAGCCTTGGTTTAAACGATCATCGGGTCCGAAGCCGGGCAATGCAGCCGGATAATTAAAGGCTTACTGTATAACGCTCAAAATGAGTGGTTATTGCCGTCAAAGGGAAATTTCAGAATCGTCAAAGAGCAATTTTTGCTGCTCAGAAATTCATTCCTCGAAGAGTCTCCCGCCTCGGGGACTCTGCGATCCTTGTTGTACTATCTCGC
>JBMOFV010000028.1:0-38583 GCA_049318705.1 Chitinophagaceae bacterium | reverse complement strand
TTTTTTATATCATCATCAGAAAACTGTGTGTATTTCTTTTCAAAAGGTTCGCCCATTTGTCGCAAATCCATAAACAGAATTTCTTTCTCACGTTCACGGTACTCGCGTTGTTCATCGCCTATACTTTTGCATTGGGCTTTTTTATTTTTATTCAATATCCACAGTGTAACACTAATATCGGTGGTATAAAACAAATTGCGTGGCAATACTAAAATGGCTTCCACCAACTTATTTTCAATCAGCTTTCGGCGTATTTTATATTCTTCGCCTCCACCACTCAATGCACCATTTGCCAATATAAAACCTGCAATGCCATTGTCGGAAAGTTTGGAAACCATATTCAAAATCCAGCCGTAGTTGGCATTGCTTTTAGGTGGCACATCATAACCGCGCCAACGTGGGTCATCTTTTAATTCAGTGTCGGCACGCCAGTCTTTTTGGTTAAAAGGCGGGTTTGCCATGATGTAATCGGCTTTCAGGTCTTTGTGTTGGTCGTCGGCAAAAGTGTCGGCTGCTTTTTCGCCCAAATTCCCACTTATACCACGTATGGCAAGGTTCATCTTTGCCAGTTTGTAGGTGGTATTGGTGTATTCTTGTCCGTAAATAGAAATTTCTTTTTTGTTGCCGTGGTGTGCTTCGATAAACTTGATGGATTGTACGAACATGCCACCCGAACCACAAGCAGGGTCATATATAATACCCTTGTAAGGTTCAATCATTTCGGCAATGAGGTTTACGATACTTTTAGGTGTATAAAATTCTCCTTTGCCTTTTCCTTCTGCCAATGCAAATTTGGAAAGGAAGTATTCATACACTTTGCCAACCACATCTTGCTTCGGGTCTTTGGTGGTGTCAATGTCATTAATGGTGTCAAGCAAAGAAGCGAGTTTGGTTACATCCAATCCCAAACGAGAAAAGTAATTGTCGGGCAATGCACCGCGTAGGGCTTTGTTGTTTTTCTCAATAGTATGCAAAGCTGTGTCAATAAGCAAAGCAATGTCATTTTGTTTGGCTCTTTTTATCAAATAACTCCAACGGCTAGTTTCTTCTAAGAAAAATACATTGTTCATATTGTAGAACTCAGCCATTTCAATGTATTTGTCTTTGCCATCTGCAATGAGTTTAGCTCTATGCTCTTCAAACTTGTCGCTTGCAAACTTTAAAAAAATGAGCCCTAAAACGACGTGTTTGTATTCGGCAGGTTCTACGCTTCCTCTCAATTTATTTGCAGCTTCCCAAAGGGTCACTTCAATTGCTTTCTCTTTAAGTTCTTTTTTAGCTTTAGCCATTTTCAGGGTCAATATTTAACAATTTTAATGTTTGCTAAGTTAAGAATTATAGTTGCATTGTCGTCAATTGTGCGTTGGTAAAAAATGGATTTTGGGGTTTTTCCAAGGCTTGGCTTGAATGATGGATAAAACCAATTGTGCCATTCTTGCGGCTGACTAAAATTGAATTAAAAAAATGTGCGGTGGGGAAAACAAAAATACAGAAGGGTCGGTCCCAAATGCTTTCGGCATCGGCTTACTTGCTGTCCGTATGAAATAGGGTCTGTAAGTTGTCGAACTGTCAATAGTGCTTGAGGGTGTCAATTCGTTTATGTTTAAGTCGTCTGTTTATTGTTGCACTGTTGTCTTTTAAGCTTCTTGTATAATTTTATTTAGTTCAACCAGGTCTTCAGTTGTTCAATAAAAGTAGTTTGCTGGTCCACAAACACACTATGGGAGCAGTTTTCCAAATACTTCAACTGATTTTCACCAATGATTTTTTGTAAGTCCGCAATTTGTTCAGCTGAATAGAGCCCATCCTCCTGCCCGTAGAGTCCAAAAATTTTTATTTTTTGTTTCACCAGCTTGCTCAATGTAGGGCTTAAATCCAGGGTGGTATAATGTTCGTTTTTCCAAAATCCCTGTGGGCCATCTGTCGTCATTTTGGCGGCATGTTTAATCAATATGGAATCTGTTTTAAACCGTGCATAAATACTTTTTGTTTCCGGACTCGGATTCTTTGTGCTGTAAAATCCATTCTGCATCGCATGCGCAAAACAATAGGTGCTGTACATGATGCTGGATGTATCTATTTTTTCCAACATGCTCAGGAACTTTAGATTCATGCTATCCTTTTTTGACTCATCGATCATTCTTGATTTGGTCAGAATATTTTTAAAACTGCTTTGCAAGGAAACAGGTGCTCCTACCAATACAATCGACTGTACTTTGTCCGGATAGGCTTCGGCAAAAAGTGTGGCAAGCATGCCTCCAAAACTATGTCCGATAAGGGTTGCTTTACTTAAACCATGAGCCTTATAAATAGCCTGAATGTCATCAAAGGATTGCTGAAAGGTAAATGCGGCCTGTGGATCAACACTGCGACCTTCTCCTCTTCTGTCGTACACTATTACAAAAAAACCCTGATCAGCCAATTGCTGTGCTGTGGTTGCTTCAAAACTTGCACAATTATATCCGGGTCCACCATGAAGAAATAACACGGCTTTATTTTTCGGATTGCCAAATGTTTTGGAATAGATATTTTGCGCGATACTTAAAAATGATGAGCAACTGAGCAAGAGGAGGAATAGAATGTTTTTTAACATGGGTTGATTGTTTGGAGGTTCGTTTTTGTGCCATCAAGATCAGCTCCTGATGGTTTGAAAAGGGTTGGTTTGCCACCTGCATCACCAACTTTCATCCTGAAGATTTACAATTAACACACAAGCGGGTTCTTACAACTGTTAACCCCGGAGGTGCAGGCAATCAGGCATGGCAAGGTGCTAAAGTAGATACTTCTTGCAGGAAATTCTGGAAATATTCCGGGAACTTTATTTTATTTATATCGATTCAACGCTGAGGTGCGACTCAAGAAAACGCCATCTAACTTTAGTCATTAGTAAAAAGTAATATCCTAGTAGGGCCATTTTCGGCCTTTGCTCTTTGGACGTTAATAAAAATTTGAAATCGAGCGTAGCCTGCTTCCGGCTGTTCGAAGCCGAAGCCAAAGCGAAGGCAAGTTTCGGAAGAAGGCCGCTCGATGAGAATTTTTTAGTCTGAAGAGCAACAGCCTTGAATTTTTGGCTCCAACTTTTGTTTCAAGACAAAAGGTGGAAAACAAGAATGATAGCGATGACCTGCTCGGGAAAACAGGTTCTGATTTTACTCTCTTAGAATTTTAAGCGAGCGTCAAAATAATAATACTTCATCTATTGATTTACTACTAGTTTACAGCAAATTAGAGAGATTTGATATTTGTAATACCGATAATATGGCTGTAATCTTCGTTTCTTAGGTATATCCACTTCATCGGTACAGGATAGACCAGTAAATTTGGTCTAAACAACTATCCTATTACCGAAATACGCTTTGTAATGCTCGTTCCTCGCAAACAAAGAATACGTAGGTACAGGCAGGTATTAACCACTATATGAATTGGTCAATCTACCAATTCACGTTGGTATTATCGAGTGGGCCTGCCTGTCTGGAAGCTCAATGACCCATCCATTTTTCCAACGATTTGCACTTATTGGCTAAATACACGCATCTGATAGATTATAAAGGCCTTTTATGCAAGTTGTGATTTCATAAACCTAATTGTGTGGATAAGCCCCTTAAATTGCATCTCAAACTGAAATTTCTCATGAAAAAAAATAATTTCCTGAAAAGCCTTTTTGTTTCCGCTGCTTTTCTAATGATGTCGTGTGGTCCGGATGATATCGGGGCTTGTTTTAATGCCGACGACAATAATGTATCTGTGAATCAGGTCGTAACCTTTAGCAATTGTTCTTCCCTGGAATCAAAAAATCAGGATTGCCGATGGAGTTTTGGCGATGGTGTCGATACAACGGTTCAGGGCAATATCGCTGTAAAGCATGCCTATAAAAGCACCGGGCAATTCGAAGTAAAACTCAGCATTGGCGAAGGAAGCAAATTGAGTGTGCATACTTTAAATCTCTCTGTATTCTAATCATGATGAAATATCTTTTTTGTTTCCTGGCTGTATTCAGTGGCTTAAAATTAGGCGCTCAATGTGAGGCTATTTTGCCATTTACCCAAGAATCTATGAAAGATATTCATGATGTCTATCAGTTCACATTTCTGAACAAGATCCCAAAAAATAAGCTGGATTCTTTGGTCCATCAGGCGATGTTTCCACCCAAAAAGATCGATAGTAATTATTACGATTGGAATAACCTTAATGCACGGATTGTTGAGGTGATTGACCCCCTAAAAATGTATGCTATTGTGGATGCGATAGGGGCCCTCCAAACACCCGAAGCCTTTGTCATTCTCAATTTGTATGGGTTATTGGACATGAAGAATCAAGGCGATCTCAGTCTGTTTTCTACTTTTTGCGCCAACATTCATTATTTTGGAGGAGCAGTGGTCATCAATAAATATTATCTCAATAGTTCGGTGAGTGTTGAATTAAAATACACGCCCTTTCATTCGGAGGTGTTTGTAAAATGCCTACCTCTGCGCGAAAAATATTTTAAAGATATTTTGTATTGCAAGCGCTTGCAGGGTGATGCCATGGTGATGTACGAAATGTCAAAAATTGATCCAAAACCTTATGATCAAATTATTGAAAAGATCCTCAATCAATATTTGGAAACGATCGATCCGGATCGGACTCAGTTATTCAGAGATTCCGTATTGATCGCATTGAACCAATTGCCTGTCATTCATGATGCCACTTGGGACGATTGTAATACTTCTACCAAAAGCGATACAAATCGTTTAGGCGTCTATTTTCGTTCAAAGGAGCCTCGCACGGGAGAGGAAATATCCATTTTAAGAGTCTATACGCTGGATATGAACTCTTCTGGTCGTCCAAAGTTGGTGAATATGGTTTACAGTCCGAATTTTATTTCCCAAACCCGACTGCGCTGCGAACAATATGAACGTTAAAATATTCATTTGTTTGCTCCTGCTATCCGGCATGGCTCAAGCCTCCAAATTTGCTACCGCCCTCCTTCCATTGAAGGATTCTAGCATTCATCGATTTGCCGATATCAATGAATTGTATTTTTTGTTCCAAAACGAAAATGCGGAGCTCCAAAAATGGGTCATAAAACTTTCGGTCTGCAGCAACCAGGAATGCGCCAATCAACTTATCGAGAGAATGGCAAAATCCCGAAATCCACAAGCCATGGTGATACTGAGTTTGGATTATTTCTTTAAAAACAAAGCGCCCGTTGCTGGTTCAAATGTGGAAAGGGTATTAAACTTCCTGGCCAATAGCAGCGCATATGAACAAATCAATCAGTACTTCTTTCAACAAAGTATAGATATTCATTTGCCCAAAGCACAATTTGTAAAAGCAATCCAGGATACCATTGGTTGGCGCTATGGTTATGGGGCTTTTTATTATTTGTCTCCACAGGACTCCCTGTACCTCCGTAAGATGAAAAAAATGAATTATCGTGACATCGATGAAAGGATTATTGCGATCATCGAATTTTACCTCGGTCAACAAAGCAGTCCGTTTCAATATGATGTCAAAGCAATCGTGGATGAAATACGTCAGTTACCACAAGTAGTTGATGTTATTCATGATGATTGTTTGATAAAAACTGATCAATTGCCTAATTGGGATAAAATTGGTGTAACGATTGTAAAAAATAAGGATACGCTGGAGCGGGTATATACCATACAACTGGGCAGGTATCAGATGTTTCGACTGGGTAAGCGAATCTCATTTCCCATAAGTAGAAATCTGGATATTCTGTGGTATAAGGGTGCCGAATATGGTTTGCATTTTGTAGAACGAACCCGCAAACAATGCGAAGAAAATATTCGACAGCACGAAAAGAGTATGGAGGAGTATAAAAAAATGAAACAATGAAGTACATCTTTTGCTCCTTAGTCATTTTCTTCTCACAAATCAGCGGAGCTTATACTCAGCAGTGCGGATTTAAAAATCATGGCGCTATTTTGGTGAAGGTCATCGATGAGCAAACAGGTCAACCTATACGGGGTTTAAACATGCAATTAGTTTACGGAAATGGAAGCCCAATCGAGGAGTTAGGAACCATAGATGCAAATAATCCGAAGGAAAGGGCTCTGTGGGTGGAGCCATATGTATTTTGGGAGAATAATGGGGGTAAAATACCCCAACAAAAGGCGTATGATATACGAGTGTTTCGTCAGGAATTTCCAAGGGCAGGTGATCATTATATCTGTGTGGTTCCTACTTTAAATGGGCTTAATGCCAAAAGCCTTTTTGTTAACCAGGCGGGTAATTATTTCTTTGCCCTGCCCTGGACTCAAATGGCACACGTCGACACGAAGAATAATGGATATTATGTTGAGTTAAAAATTGAAGACACCGATGGGGCAAATAATGGGGGCTTATATGCCGGTCAGCAATTTCGTATTCCAATAGCGGCTGTTACCGATATCTGTAAAAACAATTTGTATAAACCAAAGGGCCTTTCGAGTGATGCTGAAAAATTAAATCCAATTGAAGTTGTGCTTCGTGCAAACGATACCAATTTTAAGGCGATTATTCATCATTCTTCTTTCGACAAATATCCGATACCGTATTATAGAGCCATGTCATTATCGGAAGAAGGCACCTCAGCATTTGAATGCGAAAGAATTGAATTGCATGATGAAGCAACTGGCAGCATTCTACAAACTTTGTTTACTTTCAGTGAATCTAAATTCCGGACAAAAGGAGAAATCGAATTCGGTGATTTTTATCGGGATGGGTTCACGCCTGTCAGGCATTTTAGAGTTCCTGCCATGGATAGACATTCAACCAAAAGGTCTGAGAATTGTTTTTTGTATTACCGATGGAATTATTCGACACAATTGTACGAAGAGGATACTCTTCTGAATAATAAACAAGAAACTTTTTTTAATCGGGAGACCCGGCTGATGTTAGCCAAAGACCTGGTTGAGCATGACACCGAAATGGTTTTCTATCAGTATGCATTAAATAACAAAGAATGGCAACTTGTAAAAACAGATCGACATCCAAAACCGAAGCCTATTGAGCAGCCGACAATTGTCGCTAAGGCAAATTGTTATATCGTACATCCGCGAAGAGATTTGCCGGTACAATACTTTGACCGCGGTCATGAAAAAACAATCGTCGATACATTATGGATTTTAAATGTTGGCAATAAAAAGGCGCAACTGAAGAGTACAAGTTTCTATTTTAAAGTTCCTCAGGAAATCGGTCCTCAGGAACGACTTCCGATTGTATATGAACGGAAATTTATTGGTGCCAATCGTTTCGGAAATAATTACATGGAAGTGAATGGTTCCATGCAATTTTTAAGGGATAGTTTGGAAATCTCTTTTGTAGATGGTCCACCAATAACGGCATCCATCAACTACCTGATACTGAATCATCAAGCGGACATTCAAAAGTTGGAAGGCGCTGGTGCAGCGTTTACAATTCCCGTTAGTAAGGATCGCTGCAAAAAAGTGATTACCAATTCCGCCGGCTATTTGTATGAATATGGCGACTATTTTTTGCCTTCATGGTCTAGAATCGGTCAATGGATACAGATAGACTCAACAGAAAAGGATCAACAAAAAATAGTGCAGTGTCATAAATTATTTCACCTTCAAATTGCCAATGCTGACATAAAGGAATGTTATGTTACAGTGTTTAACAAGTGGAGTGCGGCAGACTATAAGCGCGAATTTCCGGGACTCATTTCTATATCACCGATGATATCTTCCATATTGGTTAAAAAGGATAGTGCCAGTGCCATGTATTCTATCGACTTTAATGCCATGAAACAAGAAGATGGGGTAACACTGTACCTCTTGAAACCGAATGAGGATTTTTTTTACCGTGGGCAAATCAAGTACCCGATCAATATGCAACATCAACAATATAAGGTGTTGTTTGAGCCTGTTTACCGGATCTTTCAGGAAAGACCTAAATCCATTCCGAATATGGATTGGGAGAAAAATTATATGAATACTATATTGGAGAAGTATCCAAATCTGAAATACTACAACCTGGGCAGACAGGAAACAAAAGGGGCTTCAGCGAATGCTGCTGATTTTATGGTATTAGATTTAGCGGCATGTTCGGCAAAGGAGAGGTCAAAGATTTTAAAGGCCCTCGAAAATGATTCGAATATTCAATCGGTATGTAAACTGTTTAACCCGGATGCCTATCAATTTTGTGATTGGAATATCATAATCCGAGATAAAAAAAATCAACCACTGGATCCTGCTTTAATTCGAAGAGCCAGGGAATTGGGATTTGAATATACCGGTATGCAAACACTTAATGCTCAGCAGCAGTTTACATTTAGCTATCGAAGCAAAATTGTAGATGAAGTTTTTTTTGAGGCGTTTAATCAACTTTGTTCGGCACACAATCTGTTACCTATAGATTTAAATATTTATGCGTTGAATGTTCAGGAATCAGGTTTTCAGCAAGAAGTAGATGGTATAGAATTAAAATAGTACTGGAATAAATCTTCAAAAAAATGAGAATAGATCGATCACAAGGTTACATGGTTTTTCTCTTGGTATTATTCGTGATACTCACTATGGGTTGTAATAAAAAGCAAGTGGACAATTGTGATTTGCAGACCCCCTTATACGCTATTTCTTCATTTCCTATAGGTGCTGCTGTAGATGATTTGCTCTTGTACAATGATTCATTATACCAGCAAATTTGTGTGACGCAATTTAATCGGGTTAGTCCTGAAAATCTATTGAAGCCTGCGTATATTCATCCGGAAGAAAACCTCTTTAACTGGATAGAATCGGATCGTTTTGTGGAATTTCTGAAAAGCAAAAAAATAAGTATTCATGGACACACGCTGGTTTGGCATCAACAGAATCCCTCCTGGATGGAACAGTTTCAGGGAGATCGTTCGGCATGGGAAACGATGCTGCGTAACCATATCTATGAAATTGTTGGGCGTTATCGATCATCTATACATTCCTGGGATGTCGTGAACGAGGCTTTTATGGAGGATGGCAGTTTTCGGCAAAATATTTGGCTGCAACACATCGGTCCCACTTATATCGAAAAAGCATTTCGATGGGCCCATGAGGCCAATCCGGAGGCGAAATTGTTTTACAATGATTATGGAATGGAAACCAACCCAACTAAACGAAAAGCTGTGCTTCAATTCTTCAGGAATTTACGGCTAAATGGGGTGCCGGTTGATGGGATCGGTTTGCAAATGCATGTTGATATTCATTTTACGGATATCTCTATGATTGAAAAAGCGATTCAGGAAATTGCTTCCAATCATTTCCTCCTGCATTTGTCGGAAGTGGATATTTCGCTGAATCCTTTAGGTAAATCCTATGTCCTGAACAATAATGATCTGCAGAACCAGGCTGCCATGATGTACCGGATTTGTAAGTCCTACAAAAGTATTCAACCCAATCTGCAATTCGGAATAACATTTTGGGGAATCAGCGATCAGCATAGTTGGATCCGAAGCTATTTCAACCGACTGGATTATCCTCTGTTGTTTGATGAAAACTATTTGCCCAAACCCATTTATTGTCAATTAAAAAAAATATGATGAAGTACTTATTATTTGGAATCCTTTTCTCTGCCAAGTCTATCTCCGCGCAGTTTACCTTGAGTTATTATCCCTGGCAATCAATGATAGGGTTAACTAAAAATATTCGGAATGTTGTTGCATTCGATTATAAACTGGAAACCAATTCCTTCCTGAATCAAATGAATATGGAATTCAGTACCCGCAGGTACAAGCCGGTTTCTTTTGTAGCAGGTACTGAGGATAATCTCACGGCCTATTTAAAGGTCATTTATCATTATGGGATTGGATGCGCATTTAATCCTGCCCGAATCGGTTCAGGGGTAACCCCGTTAAATGGTTATTTCATTGATTTGGGCATGCGATGGCACATTCCTTCAATGAATGATCTCTCTATCATATTTGAATGCAGTCCGTATGTGAATGAAGGATTTACCAATGGGAATATCAGAACCCGTTTGGGCTTTGGATATCGCTTTGGAAAAAATTGGCCATAGTCAAATAAAAAATTATTCATCAAAAGAAAAGTATATGAAACGAATTTTAATTTTATGTATCCTCTTACTGCTTCAGGATATCGTGCATGCACAAAGAGAATATGCCATTTGTGACTCCACAACCTATCTCCTCAATACCGATACAAGCATCATTGCAGGAAGGCGACATTTGTATGTCTGGGCTAATAATGTGCTCAGTCCATTGTTTGATTTCAGCAACTCAGATACCAACCAATATATAAGGGATTTTGATATCGTAAAAGCTGATTTGTGGTATACGGTGATTGGAAGTAGATATATTGGTTCGCCCACTCAATTGTATAAAAGTACAAATCGGGGAATGTCCTGGATGATCGATACCAATCACTGGAATGCTTCCAATACCCAAATGGTTTCTACACAATTTTTAAAATCAATCAATAATTTACAACATCTGAATGGAGATACCCTGATGATGTTTATGCATTACTACGAATCCGGAATTCTTTATTCAACCGATTTGGGGCAGACCTGGACCAAGTGGTTTGATAATTTAATTACACATTATCAGGGAATGTTTAAATGCCATAATCGTTACTACATTTTCGGATATCAAGGGGATGCATTCAGGCCCTGGATGTTTGGATTTGATCAGTCCTTACTGTTTACTTCGGATAGTGCCGGTATGTGGAATTCTTTTAGCAATATCGGTTATCATCCACGTTGCTCCCTTCAAAATGATACCCTGAATTGTATATATCCACCCCCAATGTTACCAGATGCGGAAGCTATCAATTTTTTAAAAATTATTTGGACACCAATTGCTGGCCCTTGGGTGTAACCGACTTGGCAGATGAAGCCCTCAATGTATTTCCAAATCCCGCCGATCGGATTCTTTATATACAAGGATTGGATGCAAGCCATCAAAGCATTTCAATCACGGATCTTTTCGGGATTCAATATTCTGTATTGCCGGTTCCATCCTCAGGGAAAACCACCCTTTTAGACATCAATCATTTAAAAACAGGAATTTACATTTTATCCTATTCCAAGGGAGGGAGAACAGGTCATATTAAATTTGTTAAGAATTGAGAACGAAGTACGTTAAGCCTCTTTAAGTTTTAATTGACGCCCGATGGTAAATTGGGCCGGCCTGTTACGATATCACACAGAAACTCTTATTGTTTATGACCTTGCAATTATCAGTCAATCAAGGGCAGTTGCAAATTTACACGCAAATGATTTTGGTTGAAACAAACAAGTGTAATGAAGGGATCGTCATCTAGGAGCATGCAGCGGCATACATAAACTTTGCAAGGGCATTTTATTCATCAAATTCTTAACGAGCAAATCATGAAAAACATTTTTTTATTCATCCTCACTCAATGTTGTGGTTCATATATATTCGGGCAACAATATCATATCGACTCAAGTTTTGGAACCAATGGTGTGCGGTTCATTGCACAGTCGAGAGAATTAAATGCGATTGGATTGAGATCGAACAATGCCTTAATTTTTGCAGGGTATCAAATGATTTCAGGGAGCATTAACACCCGTATGGTATTGAATGCCCTTCATTCGGATGGGAGTCCGGATGCTTCATTCGGGATAAACGGCGTTCAAACAACCATCATCAATAATACAGATTATGCCTACGACTGTATCGTTCAGGCTGATGGGAAAATAGTGAGCGTTGGAACCCATTCTGTGGGAAATACCCAATCCGGACCGGCACTTTGGTTTCCATTCATTGCACGGTATCATGCAAACGGCGTATTGGATTCGTCTTTCGGAACCAATGGTATTCGGGCATTTAACATCGGTACGGAAAGTAATTTTGCCAAAGTGAAGGTATTGCCAAATGGGAAAATATTGGCAGCAGGCAATATCTTTAACGGACTCACGCTTCAATTTCTACTCGTTCAACTCAATGCGGATGGAACTTTCGACAATACATTTGGAACCAATGGTTTACGGGTTTCTTCTTTTTCAAATGATGTCGGTCTTTGGGATTTAGATATACTTCAGGATGGAAGTATAGTTGTGGCAGGTAATGAAGGTCCGTATGATCCATCACCCAATCCCAATTTTGATATTCAAATGTGTTTAATGAAATTCAATAGCCTGGGCAAAGTCGATAGCAGTTTCGGAACAAATGGAATTGTATTTCACAATCCGGATTTGTTTACAGATGATATCATTTTTAATCTACATGAACAAAGTGATGGTAAATTAATAGCCAGCGGTGTGGGGAATAATGAAGGTATGATTTTACGTTTCTTATCAAATGGTATTTTGGATAGTACTTATGACGGAGATGGGATTAAAACACCGGGACATGTGGTTAGAGTAAGTGCCCTTCAACAAGATGATCAACTCATCACGGCCAATGCATTTTTAAATGGTAGCGGGCAGGATTTTAAACTGCTGCGTTATCGTTATGATGGAAGTTTGGATACGACATTTGGTATCAATGGAATGATCCATCACGATTTGCCCGGTATCAGTAATTATAGTCATTATATGATATTGGATAGCGTGGGTGATATGATCGTATGCGGTTTTTCTGATAGTACTTCCATCGTTACAAAGTATAAAAAACAAGGAGCAAGTCCCACTACGATTTATAATGCAATGAACAAGGCTAAAGATTTTTTTGTGTATCCTAACCCGGTCATGGATGAACTATCCTTTAGGGTACCTGAAAACGTATCGGATTCAGATCAATTTCAAATTCTGGATGCAGCCGGAAATTTACTTCATCGGATAGATGCTTCTTCCATCATGCCATTACAAGCTTATTTATATCGTTTGCCGAAGATGGATTTAGCACCCGGTCAATATTATTTTAAGTGGATTTCTGGGAGCGGTATACAAACGACTACATTTCTGAAACGGGACTAAAACTTGAACGCCAAATGAGTAGTCAAAAGCAAAATCTGGTTTTAGGAAAAATTGAAAATAGGTTAAATATGGCATTCTGAATAATTCTCAAATTTTGCTTGAATAACTATCACCACTCATTTTGAGCGTTATTCAGTAGATCTTACATAGGGTCCACTGAATAGCGCAGAAGATGCAATATTTCTGAGTAGCGAAAAATTCAGAATCTCAAGTGAACGCTTTTGGGAAATATGCCTTTGAAAAGTGTGCATGAGAGTTTCTAAAAGTTCGTTTGAATGACCATCATCACTCATTTTGAGCGTTATTCAGTAGATCCTAGATATTTCGGATGAACCAATAACCCAATCCTACACAAAGCAAGCCGCCAATTACACTGCCTGCAATGTATAAAACGGCCAACATCCATTGTTGATTTTGTATCATGACCAGACATTCTTTACTCAAAGCGGAAAAGGTGGTGAATCCGCCACAAAATCCGGTTGCGCCAAATAACCAAAGGGCTTGATTTTTTTCGCCTACACTGCTCCATCCAAACAGGATACCAATGATGAAGGAACCAATGAGGTTAACCAACCAACTTGCCCAGGGCCAGGTATGAACCTCATTTCCAACCCATGCACCAATCGCATAACGAAGTACAGAACCAAGTCCACCGCCGATAAAAACAAGTAAAATGGCTTTCACGCGCTAAAGGTAAACATTGCCATCTTAAATTTAAATCCATCATCTACCGTAAAATGTTATCCGAAATATTGGAGTCGCTTTTTGGGAACAGCAAAACTTTGTTTAAACTGCAAAATTTGGGTTAAAAAAGTGTGCATCAACGGTTATAAATTTTCGTTTGAATGACCGTCATCACTCATTTTGAGCGATATTCAGGAGCCCCGATTTAGTCTGATGATAGTTGGTTGAAAAGTATTATGACATACTATGTGTTCACACATACCCTTTATCTCTCTACAATGGTTTGATTTTTATTATTCTTTGAGAAATCGTCCCATCAATAATTGCCCCTTGGTTGTTGTGACTTTTAAAATGTACATACCCTTCGGTAAATGGCTGATGTTACATTCGTTTTTATCATGCAGGTTGATTAATCTGCTACCATCTATACCCATGACCACCATCGATTTAATATCCGCTTCCGCAATGTTCACCCTGATCATGTTTTGAGCAGGATTTGGATACACCCGGAGCCTGTCCATTTTTAAATCGTCACTCAAGGCCGTCGGGGTTTCGCATAATCCATGGGTGCCCAGCAATTTTCGATTCGGACTGTTTTGCATGGCTGTATGCGCCCTGATACGTTGCGATTCGGTAAACATATATGTAAACATACCCGCAGTATAATCCATGAAATTCATAAACATTTCTCCATCCGGATTATTCGAAGGTGTGCTGCAGCTTCCTGCTCCGTGTGGATAGTTTGGATTGCCCAGGTTTTCAGATGAGGCAGGCGGAGTATCAATACAGAAGTCATTCCCACATAAGGTATCACCCCAAATATGCCTGAGCCCCAGGTAATGTCCGGCTTCATGTACTGCCACCCGGCCTCGCACATTGGGTGTAGCATAAATGCCGCCGGCAAATTTCAAAGGAGAACCGATTGATTTAGGATAAAGCCAAATGCCATCTACACTGTCGCCTGTATTCGCATTGCCGCCGGGTAAACCCGATAAAGCAGGAAACAAACCATAACCGGCATACCCAACACCACTATCTCGGTCGCATACCCATATATTCATATATTTTACCGGATCCCAAAAACTGCCTGGTTTTACAATCGAATCTAAATATTGACGAAATGTCGTAGGGTTGGTATAATTGACGGGATTGGGCCAAAGCTTTTGTTGCCAATTGATGCGCTCTATCCCGGGTTCAGCCAATGTTTGTCCGTTTGGACCTATATGGGCTAAACAAAATTCAATTTGAAAAT
The DNA here is from genome assembly GCA_049318705.1 of Chitinophagaceae bacterium. Lineage (GTDB taxonomy): Bacteria > Bacteroidota > Bacteroidia > Chitinophagales > Chitinophagaceae > OLB11. Next base: position 23,774 of record JBMOFV010000028.1, on the reverse strand, counting down.
CGGCCATTTTCACCCGACCCAAGGAATCCAGGTGCGCAGCCGGTAGCCCCTGATTGATTGCCCAGTTGCTAAAGGCATTCAACGGATATAGGGTATGATTGAATCCCTGTGCCGAAAAATCTTCATTCAGAATTTCTATTTGTGCGGCAATTTGTCCGGCAGTAATGTTCGGATAATTCCCTACAGCTTCCCCCGCATGAATGATGTGAAAGATGACAGGAATTGTATATACTGCATTTCGCGATTTATCGGAACCACCTGGTGATGATGCTATAAGGCTTTGCAAATGAAACTCCCAGCTAGCATCGGGTGTTTTCACACTTCCGCATCCTTCTTCATGATGTTGAGCCAGTAATGAGGAGCTTATCAAAAGCATCAGGAGAGAAATGCGCAGAATCATGGCACAAAGTTACGTCACTCAGCCCACCTTACCTTACTCCATTCTTTATGCCCTCAGCAAATAATCAGCTGTTCAACATGTTCACGTTTACTGTATGTAAATCAATAAAATAAAATACTCTCTAGCAATACGTTTAGAATGGTATTAAATCACTTAACCCACCGCACCCATGCCCATAGCCGGTTCCACCCATACACCATGTTCTTTTAAGAGTCCAATCAACTCATCCACGGCAACGGCACTGTCAATATTTCGTTTTACAATTTCTTTGTTTTTGTAAAGCGTAATTTTACCTACACCACTACCCACATAGCCAAAATCTGCATCGGCCATTTCGCCGGGGCCATTGACAATACAACCCATTATCGCAATTTTTACACCTTTTAAATGCTGAGTCACTGCCCTGATTTTAGCAGTCGTTTCCTGTAAGTCAAATAAGGTACGTCCACAACTCGGGCATGAAATATATTCTGTTTTAGAAATACGTTTTCGCGACGCCTGCAAAATTCCAAAAGCAATAGAATTTAATTGCCTGATTTGCGACAAAGTATCTTCGTGTTGCTCCGGTATCACGCCAAACTGATAGCCCAGACAAATGCCGTTTAAATAATTTTCGAGCAGGAGAGCACCGGCCTCAGCGGCATAATGCACCATGGCTTCTTCCAGGCTCTGATCGTTATTGTCGGTAATAATGACAGCAGGTTGATACAAACCGGCCTCCCGCATGCGGTTCAGGCAATTTCTGATTTGTTGAATGGCATCCGGTGCTGTACTGCTCAGGCACCATACCACCCCGCGATCTCCTTTGAAGCGGGTAACAATTTGCTCAGTAACTTCAGGAGTGTAAGCCTGTTCGCCCGCATCCATCATCACAAAATTGAGGCGCTCATGTTTAACGTAAGTGGATTGCAAATATTGCAAAATATCAAACAAGGGATAACAATGCGCATTGGCCGCGTATGGCAACCACTGATCGTAATAAGTTAATATTCCCAGATTACCGGGTAAACCAAAGGCGGGCACCTGATTACAAAAAATAAAATCAGCCGCCTGATCCATCAAATGCCATTTGTCGTCGTCAGCATGGTAAACATAACCTACTGCCGATAAATCATGGGCATTCAGCACTGGAATCTTCGAGAGGTCGGCAATCACGACCGGTACTTTTTGCGGACCGATAAGTCCAGCTTGGTAGATATCGGTCGAGGCCAAAGGAAGCGTATGTATTTCATTCATCAACTGCCCATCTGTTTGTGCAAATCGTGATACGATATGTTTGCAAACCGGTAATTCAAATTCCGGATCTTCGGTCAGTGATACCCGAATCGTGTCGCCAATACCTTCGGCCAGCAGTGTGCCAATACCCATTGCACTTTTAATGCGGCCATCCTCTCCATCTCCTGCTTCGGTTACCCCCAAATGTAATGGGTAACATTCGCCAAATTCCTCCTGCATTTGATGTACCAACAATCGGTAAGCTTCTATCATCACTTGGGGATTACTGCTTTTCATACTCAGCACAATCTGATGATAATCTTCATCCCGGGCAATGCGCAAAAATTCCATCGCACTTTCCACCATACCCATAGGGGTATCTCCATATCGGCTCATGATGCGGTCGCTGAGCGAACCATGATTGGTACCAATACGCATGGCGGTTCCATGTTCTTTACAAATCTTCACGAGGGGTGTAAATCGTTCGCGAATACGATCTATTTCATCCTGATAGGTAGCATCGTCATAATCAATTTGTTCAAACTTTTTTTTGTCGGCATAGTTGCCCGGATTCACACGCACTTTTTCTACGATTCGTGCTGCTATTTCAGCGGCATTGGGGGTGAAGTGAATGTCGGCCACCAATGGCGTATCATACCCGCGGGCATGCAACATCTCTTTAATGAGCTGTAAATTCTCGGCTTCTTTTTTACTGGGGGCGGTAATACGCACCAATTCAGCGCCGGCTTCAATGCAACGTATGGTTTCGGCTACAGTAGCCTCCGTATCCATGGTGTCGGTGGTGGTCATGGTTTGTATCCGCACCGGATGTTGACCACCAATCCATAATTTGCCTATTTTTACTTCTCTTGTCAGGAGTCTTGCCATAACACAAAAGTAGGGATAAGGCCTAATAAAATAAGGCGTGCTTATATTTTAATATTGATAGCGCAGTGAGGTCTTTGATAAGATCAATCGTTACCGGCAAGGCATTCTCCAAATGAAGGTCATGAATTGGGCGCCATATCCGGCTATCCGCTGCGAGTCCTCTCCGCCGCGGCGGAGTGCGGGCTCTTCGCTACTATCCGGGGCGCGGGCGCATGCTTGCCGCACCATCCCACTTAATTGTTTAAGAGGCCTGATTGTTGCTTTTCTTAAAACGATTAAATTTCCCACCCATGGTTTGTGTCCTTACAAACCATCCCTTCCCACCCATACTTTGTCTCCCCTCAAACTATTCAATTCTAAGGAAAATGAAATGATGGTCCCCCCATGCTTTGTCTCCTCACAAACCATTCAGAAGTGATGAAATTCCTTCCCATGGTTTGTGTCCTCACAAACCATCCCTTCCCACCTATACTTTGTGTCCCCTCAAACCATTCAATTCTAAGGATAATTAAATGTTTATTTTCGTAGAATGGAAATTTTTACCAAGCCGCGAAACAGTGTCATGAATTTCAACGAGGTTTATTTCTGGACTGCTACCCTCAGCAAATGGCGACATTTATTAGCGGAGGATAAATACAAACAGGTGATTGTAGATTCTTTGAATTATTTAAGTGAGCGAGATAAAATAAAGGTATATGCATTTGTTATTATGCCCAATCATATTCACTTGATATGGGAAATTCTTCAAGCCAACGGTAAAGAAGCCCCCTATGAATCCTTCTTAAAATATACGGCACATCAATTTCAAAAAATATTGAAAGCGAGTAAAACCATGGAGTACAATTTATACGATGTTGATGAAATTACCAGAAAACAACGTTATTGGAAACGTGATCCCTTAGCAATAAAAATCCTAAGCCGCGAAATGGCACAACAAAAACTAGAATATATTCATAATAATCCATTGCAAGAACATTGGAATTTAACCAAAGAGCCGGAGCAGTAATATTATTCTTCAGCATTCGACTATTTAAATAATTTCACGAGATTTAAGTTCTTATGCCATTATTTTGATCGAGTGTAATTCCTTGAATGTTTTTTGATGATTCAAATTATGAGAGAAGGAAATATGTTATGTTGAATGCCTGGATTGTTTGTGAGGACAAAGATGGTTTGTGAGGACAAAGATGGTTTGTGAAGACACAAACCATGGGAGTGAAGCCAACCGCACAGAGACCTACTTAGATGGTTTGTGAGGACACAAACCACGGGGAAATATAGTTTGTGAGGACACAAACCATGGGAGTGTGGGCTCTTCGCTACTATCCGGGGCGCGGGCGCATGCTTGCCGCACCATCCCGCTTAATTGTTTAAGAGGCCTGATTGTTGCTTTTCTTAAAACGATTAAATTTATTGTTTCGGTTATTGCCATTATTATTTGTATTGGCATTCCGGTTGTTTCCGTTGTTGTTGTTGTTGTTTCGGTTATTACCGTTATTGTTCCGGTTATTATTGTTGTTCCGGTTGTTTTGGAAAAATCGTTTAAAGGGTTTTTGGTTCTGGCTGGCCTGTATCGTAATGCCATCGCCTATATCTACAAATTCAGTAAATTTAGTGCTGGCATCATATACCAATTGCCCCTTGCTGATATTCAACAATTCTTCACGAATCATATCGTCATGCACGTTCTCTTTGTGCCAGTTGTTATAGGCAATTTTCATGAATAAGGCCAATACTTGTATATAACCCTGCTTTTTTTCTTCGTCAGTTTCTACAATGGCTTTATCGTACAATTTTTCAAAGGTCTTGCCAAAGTGATTCCATTTAATTTTTTGTTTGGGATAAGGGAGTGGTTCAGGTCTTTGAGCTTTCACTTCCCGGGTGGGTATTGGATAGGGACAATCTACATCCAAATCATAATCGGCAATTAAAAACAAATGATCCCAGAGTTTGTGGCGGTAATCTTCAATTGCTTTTTGTTGCGGACTCAAAATGGCCATTACTTCAATAATAGCTTCTGCATTTTTTTGTCTCGTTTCACGGTCCTCAATGGTCCGCAGGTATTTCACCATATCATGTACACCTCTGCCATATTCCCTGATGGACATCAGTTCGCGTGTCGTATTATATTGCATAATCTGTAATTCTGAAAAAGAAACCGGCATCTCTATTCGGCCGATTTACCGTCTTGTTCTAATGCAAGACCTTACAAAGGTAGTCAAAAAGCACATTAAATCAAGTTTTCGGTCCGAATTTATCCCTGACCAGGATACCCTAAACAGTCATAGGAAGATCTATCAACAAGAGTCTGGATGCTTGCTTACATTGAAATGATATCGAATCTTCATCCCAAATCCCAATGGCATCTCTGGCACTAAGACCTTGATCCAGTATATTTATTTCTCCTTCTATCACCATAAAAAACAAACCATACCCTTTGCCCCTTGTTCGAATTTGAACAGTTTCGGCGTTATCAAATCGGCCAGTTTTCATAAATACATCCTGATGAATCCAACTTCCTTCTCCAACCGATTGAGGCGAAATGAGGGTTGTCCAGATATTGTTTTTTTCCTTGCTGCTATAATCCCACTGATCATATCGCGGGGCCACATTTTTTGTATCCGGAAAAATCCATATTTGAAACAAACTCAATTCATCGGTCCGGCTTGCATTAAATTCACTATGCGTAACCCCGCTACCTGCGCTCATCACCTGAATTTCTCCACTGCCAATTGTGCCTTCATTGCCCATGCTGTCACGATGTCGCACGCTGCCCGACAAGGGGATGGTAATAATTTCCATATTGTCGTGCGGATGCATGCCAAAACCCATGCCCGCCGCAATGCGGTCATCATTCAATACCCGCAACACACCAAAATGAATTTTTTCAGGATCATGCCAGGAGGCAAAACTAAAAGTATGTCGGGCATTCAGCCATCCATGGTCTGCTTTCCCACGAGCTGTTTCGGGAAATAATTTATAAGGCATGGTACAAAGGTAGCTTGTATCGAAAAGAACTCAATCATCGAATTCAGTGAAGACCTATCATCCATCACAAATTATTGACAGATATTTCGAGCATATCAACTTAGTAGTTATCCTCAAATTTTAATTCTTCACATTAACCTATTTTCGCGCCATGAATCTAAATGCAGATATCCGAAAAATTGAACGAAACTATTTTCCCAAGGATGCCGAAATTACGAACTGGCCCTCGCTCGAAAAATATTTCACTGAACTGAATCAAAGGCCTATCAAGCAGCTCAGCGATTTGGAACAATGGCTGCATGACCTGAATGAATTGCAAGCAGTCATCAGCGAAGATGTTTGCTGGCGCCAAATCCGAATGACGTGCGATACGGAAAATCAGGAATTGGAAGAGGCCTTCAATTTTTTCTGTATGGAAATTGAGCCCCATATCAAACCTTATATGGATGCCCTGAATAAAAAATTGCTCGCTTCTCCTTTTCTCAAATCGCTCGATCAAAAAAAATATCAAACCTACATCCGGAATATCGAAAAGGATATACGATTATACCGTGCCGAAAATGTGCAAATCATGGCTGAGCTCAATGTATTGGCCCAACAATACGGCGCAATAACCGGTAAAATGACTGTTCAGGTTCAGGGCCGGGAATATACCCTGCAGCAAGCGGCTAAATTTTTGATGCAAAGCGACCGGGCAGTGCGCAAAGAAGTATATGAAGCCGTTAATGAACGGCGAATGCAGGATAAAGCACCCCTCAACGATTTGTTTGATCAATTGCTGCAAAAGCGTCATCAGGTCGCACTGAATGCAGGCTTTTCAAACTACCGCGATTACAAATTCCAGGAGCTCGGACGATTCGATTATACAGTCGAAGATTGCCGCAATTTTCATGAATCCATTCGAACTTATATCCGTCCTCTCGCCGAAGAATTGTACCAGCATAAACAAACGCAACTTCAATTAAACGAACTCCTGCCTTATGATATTGAAGCCGAACCCGAAGGTCAAAAACCACTGGAGCCTTTTATGAACGGGGATGAGTTACTTGAAAAATCAATCGAGGTGTTTCATCGACTGAATCCATATTTTGGCGATTGTTTAAAAAAGATGAAAGCACTGGGGCATTTTGATCTGGATAGCCGCAAAGGCAAAGCCCCGGGCGGTTATAATTGTCCCCTGTCCGAAACAGGCGCCCCCTTTATTTTTATGAATGCCGCCGGTACCGCCGACGATGTAGTCACCATGATGCACGAAGGCGGACATGCCCTACATTCTTTTTTAAGTCATAACCTCGAGCTCTCTGCATTTAAGGAGTACCCCATGGAAATGGCAGAGCTGGCCAGTATGAGTATGGAGTTATTCAGTATGGATCATTGGGATGTATTTTACCCGGATCCAAATTCTTTAAAACGAGCCAAAATTGAAGAACTGGAGCGGGCATTATCTATATTTCCATGGATTGCCAGCATCGATCAGTTTCAACATTGGTTGTATACACATCCTGGTCATACGGTGGATGAACGAACTGCAGCATGGCTCGAAATTCATGAATCTTTTGCGCCCCGGAATATTCAATGGGGGCATTACACCCATTACCGCGAAGTACTATGGCAAAAACAATTGCATTTATTTGAGGTGCCTTTTTATTACATCGAATACGGAATCGCTCAATTGGGCGCTTTAGCCATGTGGAGAGCATATAAAGAAAATCCAACGCAGACCCTTCATAGTTATATCAGCGCATTGAGCAAAGGAGGTACCCAAACATTGCCTGACCTGTATCGTACTGCTGGCATTTCATTTGATTTCTCGGCTGAACATGTTGCTTCATTGTGTGCTTTTGTTCAGGAGGAATTGAAGCAAATTTTACAGGCATAGGGATGGCTTTTGGACCTCTCAGCGCAGATATTTTATACGAATTCAACGCTGAGACGCGACTCAAGAAAACACCATCTAACTTTAATCATTAGCAAAAACTAATTTCATAGCATGGCCATTTTCGGCCTTTGCTCTTTGGACGTTAAGAAAAATTTGAAATCGGGCGTAGCCTGCTTCCGGCTGTTCGAAGCCGAAGCCAAAGCGAAGGCAAGTTTCGGAAGTAGGCCGCTCGATGAGAATTTTTTAGTTCAAAGAGCAACAGCCTTGAATTTTTGGCTCCAACTTTTGTTTTGATTTCATGCCGTAGCAGTATTTGTTTAGCCTGATGAAATCAGGATATTACAAATACGCTAACGGTACAAGACAAAAGGTGGAAAACAAGAATGATAGCAGTGTTCGACTAAGAAAAAAACGGTCTGATTTTAATCTGTTAGAATTTCAAGCGAGGGTCAAAAAATAATACATCATCTTTTGATTTAATGGCTATTCCGGCAAGTTAGAGAGATGAGAAATGTTGCTTATTCGATATACAAAAGAATAGTTTCTATTGCATATTCTGGGTTCAAACCAAATAACTAGATCTAGTAGGGATATCCCATCCGGGATTACCGTAATTTTGCATCTTGATATTTGATGGATGAAACAGGCGGTGCAATGTAAAGTAGAGGGGATGACTTGTGGTAATTGCGCCATGAGTATCCAAAAATATCTTGAATCGGAAGGCGCCTCAGATGTGGTTGCAAACGCGGCTACTGGAACTGTTTCATTTGTAGGTTCAGAAGAAGTGGAGCTCGATATACTTTATCAGGGTATACAAAAACTGGGATTCAAAGTGCTGCCACCTGATCAAAAAACAACTACTTCATCCTCTATCACTTTAAAAAGGTATTTGATTTTTGCGGTGCTTTTATGGCTCCCACTGATGGCTCATATGTTTTTAACTTGGCCCATATTACATCAGGCTTGGTTTCAATGTGCTTTGAGTACGCCCGTGTTGATGCTTGGGTTTTGGCATTTTGGCCGCAGTGCCTGGCGATCCTTAAAAAACGGCATTCCAAACATGGATGTATTGGTCATCATTGGGGCTTCAGCAGCTTATTTTTATAGCATCGCTGGTTGGTATATGCATCCTTCATCGGTACATCAGTATTTATTTTTCGAAACCTGTTCTTCCATCATTACGTTGGTGCTAGCAGGGAATTTTCTCGAAGCATATACTGTTCAATCTACTTCAACAGCTATTCAGGAATTGATGAAATATCGGAAAACTAAAGCCCGTATTTTGTTCACGGATAGTATCGGAAAGGAGTCTGTTCAGGAAGTCGATAACGATGCAGTTCGTTTAAATGATATTCTCATCGTCAATAGCGGAGATATGGTTGCAGCAGATGGCGTGATTATCTCCGGGGAGGCATCCATCAACGAAGCTATGATGAGCGGTGAAAGCCTGCCTGTGTTGAAAAAAGCAGGCGATTCGGTGATTGGTGGAACGATTGTGATGGATGGACAATTTCGGATGTCAGTCACCGCAGTTGGTGATTCCACTGCAATTGCCCAAATCATCGAATTGGTGAATCGGGCACAAGCGGCCAAACCGCCGTTGCAAAAATTAGCTGACCGCATCAGTGCCATTTTTGTACCTGTTGTTTTAGGAATCTCAATACTCACTTTCGTGGTGAGTGTATGGATTCTGGACATTGAATTTCAGGAGGGCATGATGCGAAGTATTGCCGTTTTGGTGATTGCTTGCCCTTGTGCCATGGGTTTGGCCACACCCGCAGCCGTTATGGTTGGATTAGGCCGTGCCGCACGCCGGGGCATTTTGGTAAAAGGCGGTGATACACTCGAGAAGTTGGTGAAGGTGAAACAATTTGTTTTTGATAAAACAGGTACCCTCACAACAGGTGAACTTGAAATTGATCAATTTGAATCAACATTACCTGAGACTCAATTTCGTCAATTGGTATGTAGTTTGGAATCCCATTCCTCACATCCTATTGCCAAATCGATTCTTCGACAATGGGCCTCCGAGGAAAAACTGGAATGGAAATCAGTGGAAGAACTCAAAGGCGTCGGACTCCGTGCTTCGGCCTTGGATGGAAGTATCTGGATGCTGGGCTCGTATCGAATTTTGGAGGAGCATCCTGTGGGTGTCAATCATGATTTGTGGCTTATAAAGGATGGCACAATAATGGGTTGGATGGACTTAAAAGACAGCCTCCGACCCGATGCCAAATCCGTGATTGCGCACCTTCAAAAGCAGGGTATGAAATGTATTTTACTGAGCGGCGACCGCCAGGAAAAGTGCGATCATATCGGAAAAGAACTGGCGATGGATGCGGTGTATGGGGGGCAACTCCCTGCGCAAAAATTGCAGAAATTGGAAGAGCTCGAAAAGTATGGACCAACCCTGATGGTTGGCGATGGAATCAATGATGCACCCGCATTGACCAAGGCATCGGTTGGCGTTTCATTGAGTGACGCTTCTCAAATTGCCATTCAAAGTGCCGGTATTATTTTATTGCAAAACAAATTATCTCTTTTGCCCGAAAGTATCGCACTGGGTAAACATACTTATCAAACTATTCGGCAGAATTTATTTTGGGCCTTTGCTTATAATGTAGTGGCTATTCCCGTGGCATTTATGGGATTGCTTACGCCTAGTTGGGGAGCGGCCATTATGGGTTTGAGTGATGTGATTCTGATTTTAAATTCATTGAAATTGCGGTTCAAAAAAATATAATTTGCTATTCAAACGATCCGTCTGACGATCAATCATGAATGAAATCTAAAAGAAGGAAATGCATGATTAAGAAATCCGATTTTCCAGCCAATGTAAAACCGTTTCTTTTTTGCGTTGGGATAATGGCACCTGATGACCGTTTTCAAGAATGAGCACGCCACCATTGGTTTTGTCAAACACTTCAATTTTTTCCGGGTTGGCTAAGTAAGAATGATGGGTTCGAATAAATCCTAAAGGTTCAAGAATACTTTCATATTCCTTCAGATTGCGCGACACGAGTATTGGATCATGTCCGCTGATGAAAAAGCGTGTATAGGTCCTTTCGGCTTCACAATACAGGATGTCTTTGACTTTTATGAAATAAACGTTTTGTACATCGCGCAGCACAATTCTTTTTTCCGGATCCTGTCTTCCATTCATTTGTGTAAGCAGGAATTGAATTTGTTTTTTTAAATCATGTTCCTCCATCCGCACCGATGCACGTTCAATACTTCGTTGTAAATGTTCGGGATGAACGGGCTTTAGTAAAAAATCAATCGCACTGAATCGAAAGGCATCTACTGCATATTTATTATGTGCGGTTACAAAAATTAGTTGGAAATGATGTTCTTCAATACGGGCCGCTAAATCGAATCCGGTTCCATCATCCATTTCCACATCCAGTAATACGATATCCGGTTGAAAAAGTAGAATGGCTTTATAACCACTCTCCACGCCATCTGCTTCTGCTATACTTTGTATGCCGGGGCAATAGGCTTGTAACATACATTTCAGGCCTTCACGAAGAGGGGCTTCATTGTCGATAATCAGGACTTTCATGGTCGATAAAATTAATCTTTTATTGGATGTCTTGCGAATGGATGATCGGTAAATAGATATGCACTGTTACTCCACTTCCGGGATGATTGATTACTTCAAATCGGGCACTGGATTTTTGTTCAAGATTTAAGAGGTAAATACGATCACGAATGATTTGACTGGCCCTTGAAATATGTCCGTTGTTATTTGTTTTTGTATAATTCATTCCTTGGCCATTGTCCTGAATTTCAATATGCAAACCTTCGTGATGTGGTTCAAACATCAGCACAATACTCCCCGAACGTTCTGCTTTATCGAAACCGTGCTCGATGCTGTTTTCAATAAATGGTTGTATAATCATGGAGGGAATCATGATGTCCTCGGGGTCTAAATCCGGGTGCGTTTGAATATCTGCCTCAAAACTACCCGGGAAACGCAATTTTTGCAGACTCAGATATTCTTCCAGAAACAGGATCTCTTGTTCCAAAGAGATAAAATCTTTATAGGTGCTCTCTAAAGTTTCGCGCATGATATGTGCAAATCGGGCGAGGCTTCCAGCGAGTAAAAAATGATCTTGTTTTTGCATGGCCATCGTCTGTAAGGAGGCGAGTGTATTGAAGAAAAAATGGGGATTCATTCGGGCGCGGTTCACTCGCTGTTCGGTAAGCAGAATTTGTTGTTTGTTTTTTAGCCGATATTGCCGGAAATAAAAAATCAGCGCGGCAATCCCAAAAAGAGCTAGAAGAATCAACAATAAATACATTCTTTTTTCCTGGGCCAATTGGCGAATCGCATGTTCATTTTTTTCCTGATGGTATTTTATTTCAAGTTCATGAATGGTTTTGGATTTTTCAACATCCTTGAGGCTATCCATGATTTCATGAAACGATTCTGCATGTTGCAGCGCTTCCTCAAACTGTCCCGATTCTACAGAAATCTGATACAACAAAGCAAGTGAATTGGCGATTTGTTCAGGATTTTTATTCTTAAGTAAAATAATCAAGGATGAATCTGCATATTGTTTGGCCGCTTTATATTGTTTACGCTGCCGGTAAATATCTGCTTTGTCACTGAAACAACTGGCAAGTAGGGTTTGGTCAACATCCTGATTTCTATATTGCAGGGCACTATCTATATAGGCCATCGCCAAATCATTTTTATGTTGTTCGTAATACAAGCCATTCATTTTGAGATAAGCCCGCATGATAAAAGAAGAGTCCCGAATATTTAAACTCAAATTTAAAAGCGTGTGAATATAATAGGAGGCTGAATCAAGAGAAGAAGCCGATGATTGGTCCTGAAACATCCATAAATACCGGCCGGCTAATTGAAGATAAACTTGGGCTTTGTTCACAGAGTCGGCAATTTCCGATACCTGAGGCAAGGCCGCATAAGTATACTCCTTACTTTTTGCCTGATCGCCCATTCGTGCAAAACAGTTGGCCAGAATGAGCCGGAAACTGGCAGTCAGGAAAGGGTCATTGGTATTTTCGGCATAGTCAAGGTTGGTTAAGCATAACTGAATGCTTTTTTCGTATCTGCCAATATTATGCAGCCATTGAGCACGATTCATCATGTGATACAAATGTTCTGCGGGTGGGCAATCAGAAAGTTGGTACAGGCTATCAATGAGATTCAATTGGCCTTGAATATAATCGTTGTCGAAGAGTTGATTTTTTTCGATGGCTTGTTGACACAACCTTTCAAGAATTTTAACCCTGCAAACCACATTGGGCTCTGTGCGTTGCTTTTTTTCTAATAGATGAATATCCTTAATTTTCCGTAGTTCGCTCATGCTCATGGTGGGGCACGAACAAGGTTGTGCCAAATGATCGATCGCAATCATCATGAATCCGCACAAAACACTAAAAAAAACTAGGCGCTTCAATTCCCTTTAATTGAATCTAAATGTAATCGATTAAACATAGAAAGGAATAGGCTGCGCTTGAATTTTTTGACGGATGAATGTATTCCAATCAATTATCCATTTTATGGCGTCAATTGTTCCGTCCATATATGCGCTTGTTCATCTTGAACATTCATTCGCGAGATAACACAGCGAAGGCCCTCCTTAGAAGGCCTATGCTCAACTACGAAAGGGGTTATATTTTTTCAGAGAAGCTTCGTTCTGTTCGCTGTTGTAATTTGATATAGCTGAAAAGGCCACTGTATTGTCACGAGCTTGGGTGGATTTTGTGATTTCTTGAATCAAAGGTATTTGCAAATTCATCTTTCCGATATGCAGATTACCACCCGCCCGTATGCGTTGTATCCGCGTCGGTGTTCAATGAACAAGTGAAGAAAAAGAATTTAAAACGAATTATACTTTGATTTCAAATGCCATGATTACCTTTATACGGAAGTGCAACAATTATCTTTATTTGATCAGATTAAGATTTTGCAGGAGGAGACTGCTCCTGTTGAAGTGGACTTAAGTACTCTGGAAAAGGTTTATTATACCATTACGGAGGTTGCAGAAATGTTTCAGGTGAATGCCTCCTTATTACGATTCTGGGAAAAGGAATTTCCGGCTCAGTTAGCCGGGGTGAAAAAAAACAAAAAAGGCGACCGCTACTACAATAAACAGGATCTGGAAAAATTGAAATTGATTTTCCACGTGGTCAGAGATAAAAAAATGACCCTCGAAGGCGCCCGCGATTATTTGAAAAATAACAAAAAGAAGGCCAAGGACGACAAAACCCTGATTGAAAATTTGCAAACAGTCCGAACCTTTTTGATTGAATTAAAAAATAGCCTGAAACAAACTTCATGACACAATGGAGGGCGATTATTTTGTGGCTGCCGAATTTGAACTTATTTTAGCCCTCTAATGAAGGGTTTTCGGTGAATGACTTTGTGAATGGCTATCATTGAAACCCCTTAAAAATGAGATAATATGAAAAAGTGGACCTTACTAATGTTTATCCTTATGATGACAACAATCATGCAAGCTCAGGATTTTGTGAGAGAGAACGATAAGAAAACCGATAAAGTGCTGCTGAGAGGTAAACTCACTTTTGCCGATGTGATGGATGAAACCGTGAATAAATGGTTGGTCAAAGGTGTAGCAGCCTATCATCCCAACGAAGAGGTGATTAAAGCCTTAAAATCGGTGATGCACCATTATCGCCTGGTTATTTTTATGGGTACCTGGTGTGAGGATACACAAGTGCTTTTACCCCAGTTGTATAAAACATTAAAAGATGCCGGGTTTGATATAAATGCCATTGAAATGTATGGTGTGAATCGCAAAAAGGAAGCTTTGAATATTGAGCACAAATTTTATAATATCGAACGGGTGCCTACCATTATCGTTATGCATCAGTATCGCGAAGTAGGCCGAATCATTGAAAGTGTTTCTGGTTCAATCGAAGAAGCCTTGCTCAATATCATGTTGCCGGATGCACAAAAACTTGAAGCCAAACGTGCGGCTAAACAATAATGATCTCAACGGTTCAATCAAGTTAAAGGAAATTAAGGGTTCCTGAATAATTCAGAAGATGCAGTATTTCTGAGTAGCGAGAATTATATATTTAGGGCTTGCTGATTATCTCACAGGTGTTTTAAAATTCACTTAAATGACCATTAAAACTGATTTTGAGTGATATTCAGTAGCCCCTAATTAGGCTTTGATATACTGCTGATGCACGGCGGAAGCAATTTCCTGAATCAGATTGGTATCTTTTTCGATGGCATTTCCAACCACTACCACATCTGCTCCGGATTTACAATGCAGATAGGCTCTTTCAGGATCTTTAATTCCTCCTCCTACAATTAATGGAATTTGGGTATGGGCACTGATTTTTTGAATCATACTATCCGAAACCGGCAATCGGGCTCCACTGCCTGCATCCACATACAAAAGATGTTTACCTTGCATTTCACCTGCCAGAGCCGTGCACAAAGCGATATCATCTTTATCACGGGGAATGGGCGCACTGCCGCTCATGTACGAAACAGTCGTTGGGGCTCCGCCATCAATCACCATATAACCGGTGGAGATGATTTCTAGTCCGCTTGATTTCACCATCGGGGCACTCACCACGTGTGCTCCAATTAATAATTCGGCATTCCTGCCCGAAATCAGCGAAAGATAGAATAAGGCATCTGCATAGGAACTAACCTGTGAAGGACTTCCGGGGAACAAGACCACAGGAATATCACTGCTGGCTTTAAAATGTTGGATACATTCGTCCAAATGCTGACTCACCATGAGGCTGCCGCCCATAAAAACGAAATCAACATCCGCCTGATTACAGCGTTCAGCCAATGTAGAAATTTGCGAAACAGATACCTTGTCCGGATCAATCAACACCGCGAAAGCTTTCCGCTTTTTCTGGCGCAGCGACACAAAACGTTTATAAACTGGTCCCGTCATCATCAATCCGGCAAAGATATTATAATTATTGAAAAAAGAGATATTGAATCAATACCCCGAATACTGCTCAATAGAGACCATTCAGGGTCTGTGCTTACCTTCACCGCTTCATGCGTTTATTCCATTGGTTTTGTGTCCTATTGTTCAGTCTGATGTGTTTTTCTTACGGACACATCGCAGCCCGGGGCTTCAAAGAACCCTGGCATCGGATACAATGGATGGGTCAGACACCACATCCGGAGGCTCAATCGGCATTTTTGATGCTGAGCAATCGCCCGATGGATTTTACACGCAGCCGATTTGCCGCCGAACGGAGCGATACCAACTGCTGGCAATATTTGTATGTGGTGGAAGAAGATTCCAATTGGAAAATTTATCCTTTTTATTCTTTAAATGATGCCCTCAAAAGCATGCCCAATAAGGATTGGGTCATTTATACAGAAGGGATGGGCAAAACCTTTTACGGGAATTTGCGCAGGGCGAGCGCAATGCGGCAGACGTATCAGGTTAATGTGCTGCTTTTTGACTACGCCAGTATGGCGAGTGATTTGGGAATCATGAAGAATTTTCGGATGAGTATGCAAAATGCTGCACAGGGATATGCGGCTTATTTCAGAATGATGGACACCATCCGGATGCAGCGCTCCACTTTTAAGGAGCAGACATTGAGTTTATTTTTTCATAGCATGGGCAATTTGCTGTTGAAGGCCTTGATACAATCGGGTTTAACGCAGCAATGGAATGCACAGCCTTTTATCGATAACCTCATTTTAAATGCACCTTGTATTAATCGGAAAGAGCATCACCGATGGTTGAATCAGATTCGTTGGGCAAAAAGAAAGTGGGTGCATTATAATCGGGCTGATACCAAACTCAATGGAGCTTCTTTGTTATCGGGCAATCGCAAATTGGGTAGTAAACCCAAATACCCCTTTGAGAGGAATACGTATTACATTGACTTTAACAGGGCTTGTGATCGGACGCATAATTATTTTTTGGACATTCCGGAGCGCAGTTTCAGGCGTTCGTCGGTTATCAGGGCCTATTTTGAAGTCCTCCTGCATGGCAAAGTTCCCGATGTGTCCAAGTGGCCAAAGAGTAAAGTAGTGGGATGGGAAATGCCTCAGGTTTAAGAACTCAGGTGTTCAATTGGTTTTGCAAAATCTGGGTTCAAATAAATTGTAGAAGAGGCCTAATTTTACCGCATGGACATTGGTTTGTATTTCGGTAGTTTTAATCCTATTCATATTGGCCATCTGATATTAGCCAATCATGTGCTGCATCATTGTGGGGTGGAACAGGTGTGGTTTGTGGTTTCCCCGCGAAATCCGCTCAAGGAAAGCAAAAGTTTATTGCGAGAACAGGATCGGCTGCATTTGGTTAGAACAGCGATTGATAGTGAACCACGGTTTAAAGCAAGTTCGGTTGAATTCAGTTTGCCACGACCCTCTTACACCATCGATACCATGACCCATTTGCAAGAGAAATACCCACAACATCAGTTTCGGATTATTATGGGTGGGGATAGTTTTCAGAATTTGGAT
This sequence comes from Chitinophagaceae bacterium, assembly GCA_049318705.1. Classification (GTDB taxonomy): domain Bacteria; phylum Bacteroidota; class Bacteroidia; order Chitinophagales; family Chitinophagaceae; genus OLB11. The sequence continues at coordinate 6,941 of JBMOFV010000028.1, read as the reverse complement.
AAATGGAAAAATTACCAGCAATTGTTGTCTCAATATTCGCTCATTATTTATCAAAGGCCCGGATTTGAAATCAAGGTTCCGGATGGTGCGCGGGTTGAAATTACCGACGCGCCGCTCCTGGATATTTCATCTACTTATATTCGCACATTGATTCGTGAAAAAAAATCAATTCGGTATTTGGTAACAGATGAAGTGAAAGATGAAATTGAACGAAATCGGTATTTTCTGACTTAAGGAATTCTTTATTTTACAGATTACCTGCTTCGCTGGATGTGCGGCGAAAAACCGTCAGGTACGACAAAGGCCTTGAAATGGGGCATCGTTGAAAAAAGGACAATTCATAATTTCCGGTTTGCGGGCATAAAAACGAAAATTCCGACCAAAATTCACCGTCTTGCTGGGGTTTGAGCCGATCATTTACAAAATCGCCCACACCTTCGAGAAAGAGGTTGACGGAAATTTTTCCGGCATGAGGGTCACCGACATAAACAAAGTGATACCATTGTCCTTCTTCAAGGGTAATATATACACTGCGGTCCTGACCCGCTAAAAGCGCAACCCGGTCTTCTTTATAAATTTCAAAGCCATTTTTGCGATGGATAGCTATTTCTTCAAGAATTTTTTCATTGTAACTCCGCTCAGCCTCCTTCATTTCATCGGTGATTTCGAATTTTTGTGGTTTTTCGGATAAGAAATTGTCGAATTCTTCGTCCTGAGCCATGCCCGAAAAAGGAATCAATAAAAGGAATGCAAATAGAGTTGTGTATAATGCTTTCACCATTTGAAGATAATAAAGGTAGATAACATCTTTATCAAAAAGCAGACCAAAGTGCAGATGCGGGTGATGAACCATGACCAAAAGACTGAAGACCTATCATAGGCCTGATGCGAGCGGAAATCCTTTATGCGCTTTTGGCGCTTTAAAGATTGCAGCGGGCAGCAGGTGTGACGATGAAAAAAATCCTCATGATCATCCTGCCAAAAATTCGGACCACTTAAAATGTGGGCGGCCCCATTATCGTTTAGCGCTGAGAGGCTTGCAGGGCATGATCCAGGTCGGCCAAAATATCTTCTACATTTTCGATTCCAACGCTCATGCGGATGAGTCCATCGCTGATACCGGATTGTGCGCGCAATTCAGCAGCAACGCCGGCATGGGTGGTACTGGCGGGATGAGAAATAAGGGTATCACAGGTTCCAAGCGAAACAGCGCTTGTACAAAGTTGCAGATGGTTGATGAATTTTTTTCCGGATTCAAAACCTCCTTTCACTTCAAAACTCATGAGTGCTCCTGCATGTTTCATTTGCCGCATAGCCAGGGCATGATCGGGATGATTGTTTAATCCAAGATAGTTGACCGTTTCTACAGCAGGATGTTGTACTAAAAAACCGGCGACCGTCATGGCATTTTCGCAATGACGCTGCATACGAACTTCGAGGGTTTTGATGCCATTGTTGAGTAAAAATGCATCGAATGCACTCACGCTGGCGCCCAATAAACGAAAATGTTTGGTGGCTTTTGTTTGCATGAAATTCAAATCACGACCGATGAGCACACCACCAACTGCCGTGCCATGACCGTTTAGAAATTTGGTGGTTGAATGAATGACGAAATCAACCCCAAATCGAAAAGGTTGTTGTAAGTATGGGGTTGCAAATGTATTGTCGACCGCCACTTTACAGCCGTATTGATGGGCCACTTGAGTGAGTTTTTCAATATCCACACATTGTAAGGTAGGGTTGGCGGGTGTTTCGATGTATAATAGCGCTATATCCTGATTGGATTGAAGCAGTTTTTCAACCTCATCCAGGTTTTTAAAATCGGTAATCAATGTTTGAATGCCACAACCCGGTAAAACTTTGTCGATATATTCCTGGGTGCCACCGTACAAAGAAAGATGGGATAATACTTTTTGTCCTTGTTGTACATTCGACAGGATGAGGGTGGAGATGGCGGCCATTCCGGAACCATGCAAAATGGCTTTAAGTTGCAAGGGCTGTCCGTTTTTATCTTGCAGGCCAAACGCTTCGAGGGTGGCTAATTTCTCTTCGGTTTGCGAGCCGGTGGGATGGCCGAAGCGCCCGTAAATAAAGCCTTTTTCTTTACCGGTAAATAAATCCACACCCTGCTCTGCACTTTCGAACAAATAGGTGCTTGAAGCGTAAATGGGTGTGATATGACTACGATGCTGTTCACTTTCGAAGCCGGCGTGAATGCAGGCAGAGCCAAATCCTATGGGCTGTTTTTTTTCCATGGCCGCAAAAGTAAGTATTCAGGTTGATTTGTGTATGAGACGAGAAAGGGAATAGACCGAAAACAAGGGTCATCATCGGCTTTTTTGTTAATGCCCTTGAAAATGTTGTTGTAACAATGTAAGTTTAAAAAGATTTTATAACTGACACAGAAATGGGTGCTTAAAAAAGTACTCTTTGGTTTTATATGCACGCTGATTATCACCACCTTTCAGGCAAAGGCACAAGAGATATTTGGTAAGTGGAAATGTATTGCAAACTATAAAACATCAGCAGAAGGCAAAAAAATAGATATCTGGCAGTCTCATTTAAAAAGCAGTCCCTGTGCAGCTTTCACCATTTATGATTTTAAACAGGATGGGCGGGCGCTGCGAATCCTGAAAGATTGTGAAGAGTCATATACCCGAATGCAGCACAAGCTATGGAAAAACTGGCGTTTTCGGATTGTGGAGAATCAGCTGCTCACCTTTGTATCCAATCATATCGGTGAGATGATTTATACTTTGCGGTTTGAGGGAGATAAAATGATTTGGACCAGCAGCGATGAAACCTTGATTTTTCAGCGATTATAATCAAACCCAACCAAGATTCGTAAAGAATTTGCGGATTGAATATCCATTTTGTTTTCACATTTTTGTGATGAATCGCTGCAATGGTTATCAGGATGGAAAAAGATAACAGAGATATTGAGAATTTGAGAACGTGGAACAAGGTGGCTTCATTGTACGCAGAAAAGATGATGAACCTTCCAATTTATGAGGAAAGTTATAAGCTGTTCTGTGAGCTGCTAAATGATCCAGAGGCCAGGATATTGGATATCGGTTGCGGTCCGGGTGTGATTAGTGCATATTTACATCAACAATGTCCAACCTATCAATTAAGTGGAATTGATTTTTCGGCGGAGATGATTTCGCAGGCACAATCTCATTTACCACAAGGGCATTTTCAGGTGATGGATTGTCGGCAAATGAATTTTGAGGCAGCTTCTTTTGATGGAGTGGTAAGTGGTTTTTGTATTCCCTATTTGGATCCCATCGAACTCGAAAATTTCTTCAAGGATATAGCGGGTATGATGAGGGAAGGAGGCGCTTTGTATGTAAGTTTTGTAGAAGGGGATGCCGAGGCTTCGGGATATATTACCGGCAGTACCGGCGATCGGACCTATTTCTTTCATCATGACCTCAACCGGATCAATCAGCTTACTGAAAGCATTGGATTTAAACAAATCAGGACATTAAAAATTGAATACCTGAAAGCCAATCAGGAAGTTCAATGGCATACCGTATTGATCTTGAAAAAACAAACAGGAGGGCATTATGCACGATAACATATGTTAAAACATTTATTTAATGTTGATTTAAATTTTCGGGCCATTATATTTATTGTCGTAAAAACCATGAACGCTTTCAAAAGGCACAAATTTTAAATCATTACCACCAAATCCAACACTATGAATAAAAAATTCCTTTACATCATTACGCCTTGTTTTTTGTTTGTGCTTTACATGATGCTCAGCAGCAGCAGCGGAGGCATTAATAACCAAAGCGTGGCAGGATGTACCTGTCATGGTTCGCTCTCTAACAATACCTTGGTTACAATAACAGGCTTGCCTGTTGGTGGGTATACGAACGGTACAGTGTATCCGATAACCATTTCGGTTACCAATACAGTGCTCGTAGGAACAACACCTTTTGGCTTGAGAGATGGTTTTAATTTAACAGCAACAACAGGCGCTTTTACAGCCATTGCCGGAACGGCCTTAAATGGGGCAATGGAGATCCGGCATACAACGTCAAAAGCACCTGTTTCAGGCACTGCATCCTGGACTTTTAACTGGACAGCACCTGCAAGTGGAAATGCAACTGTGGGATTTTTTGTCTCTGGCAATGCGACCAATGGCAATGGATCAACATCTGGAGATCAGTGGAATCAGACCTCAGCTTTTGTGGCCAAAAATGGAGTTCCATTATCTGTGTCAGCCACTGCACCCAATATTCTATGTAATGGAGGGAATGCAACCGTTACGGCAACGGCTATTGGCGGATCACCGGCCTATCAATATCGTTTAAATGCAGGTACATTTCAATCAGGAAATACTTTTTCGTCCGTTTTAACCGGAACATATACCGTAACAGTAAGAGATGCGACCCTGGCTACCGCTACAACAGTGATTACTTTAAACCAACCTACGGCGATCACTGCTACACCAACTGCCGCAACGATTCTATGCAATCCCGGAACAACCTCCATTACCGTTGCTGCTTCGGGCGGCACTGGGGCATTTAACTATCGACTCAATACCGGAACTTTTCAGGCATCAAATACATTTAACTCAGTTGCACCTGGTACCTATACTATCACCGCCAGAGATGCCAATTTATGTACGAAGACATCAACCATCGTTGTTTCTCAACCAGCTGCACTTTCTTTTACTGCACCTGCCCTGACTCAGCCAAGCTGTAATGGTTCTACTGGAGCAGCCACCGTTAGTGCGATCGGAGGAACTGGAATAAAAACATACACGATTAATCCTTTAGGCCCGCAAAGTAATACCACCGGTATTTTTAGCGGACTTACAGGTACCCAAGTGTATACGGTAACCTGCACGGATGCCAATAATTGTACCAAGACGATAACCTTCACCATCACACAACCATCTTTGATTACGTTTGGCTCAGCCACTACCGTGCAACCGCCTTGTTCGGCCAGTACCGGACAAATTACACTGACCGCTGCAGGTGGTACAGGTGCTAAAACATACACGATACAACCACTTGGGCCCCAGGGTAATACCACCGGCGTATTTACAGGATTAAGCGGACAGGTGTACACCATTACAGCAACAGATGCAAACAATTGTACCAAAACGAGTACGGTGAATCTGGCTTGCATTCCGGTTCCAGCGCTTAGTTTAAAATTATTTTCACAGGGTTATTATGCAGGGGCATCTTTGATGGTTCCCACTTTGAATAATCAGGGCATGAGTAATCCGCTAAATCAAACAGATACCCTGGAATTAAGTTTGCGGGCTAGCACAACACCTTACAACATCATTTTTCAATCGAATCAGGTGGTGCAAACCAATGGAACCTTGCTGTGGGATTTACCTCCTGCTGCCAATGGGAATACTTATTATGTCGTTATCCGACATCGAAATATTCTTGAAACATGGAGTCAAAATCCGATTACCATCAATGGAACCACTACCTACGACTTTAGTGTTTCAGCCAATCAGGCATATGGAGGCAATCAGATTGAAATGGAACCCGGTGTGTTTGCATTTTATTCCGGTGACATTAATCAGGATGGGGTTGTGGATGGATTGGATTTTGGAGATTGGGAAAATGACAATAACAATTTTGCCGGTGGTTATGTGAATACCGACTTCAATGGCGATGGCGTAGTTGACGGACTGGATTTTTTAATCTGGGAACCCAACAACAATAATTTTGTCGGGATTATGGCACCATAAGTTTCCTACAGAAAATCAATCACCTTCATGCTGAATTGTAGTTTAAAAGGTGGGCGTATTCATGCGCCTCGAATTAAACTTCAACCACCTTTTTGACGGCGAAAAGATCGTTCATGCAGGTTTGGATTTCAGGAAATTCAAATTGGAATCCGGCTTCCAGAATTTTATCGGCACGCACTGAACTACTTTTTAAAACTTCGATCGACATTTCGCCCAATGCCAGTTTGAGTAAAAATGAAGGAACAGGCATGCTTAAAACTTTTTTTCCGGATGCACGTATAGCCGAATGAATCAGCACTTTTAAAGATACCGGAGTTGGTGCCACTGCGTTATAAATTCCCTCCTTGCGATTATCTGCAAGAAACAATAAAAGATGACATAAATCTTCCACATGAATCCAACTATAAATTTGATTGCCACCCGAGGGGATTCCGGCTATCCCGAAAGAGAAAGATTGGGTGAGTGCAGGGAGTGCGCCACCTTCCTGGCCCATCACAATTCCAATGCGGGCAATGGATACCGGAATATTTAATTGTGCAATGCGCGAACTGGATTGTTCCCATTGCTGGCAAACCTGCGATAAAAAAGATTGATCGCCGGAATCAGTTTCAACATGGGGTTTGTCGTCAGCTGCATAGAATCCAATAGCCGATGCACCCAGATAACTTTGAACATTGAGTTGCCCACCCCGAATGGCCTGATAAAGGGTTTCACTGCTCTGAATACGACTTAAACGAATTTCCTCTTTTCGTTTGGCTGTCCAGCGTTTATCGGCAACGCCGGCACCCGCAAGATTAATCAGGATTCCTTGTTGACACCTAAAATCCGGATCGATATACGCAACAGTGGGATCCCAGTATATATGATTGGATTTATTGATCTGTTTACGGGTACTCAGGATACTCACCTGATGTCCTCTTCCCTGCAGCAGTTTTTGTAAATGTTGGCCCACAAAGCCACTCCCCCCTGCAATAATATAATGTGCCATAACAACGTAAAGATACTTGTAAGCTGTGCTTAGACCACCTTGATTCAATGATAGTGTATCGGATGAAAGAATAGGGGCTTGTCAGTAAGCAGTTATTGAAAGATTCTACAAACCTTTGTGGGCGTAGATATATCGAGACCGTTGCAAAAGTCATTTGGCAAAAAAGTTCAAGGCTATTTAGGGGCTGCTGATTATCTCACGGGCGCTTCAAATTCAAGGAAGCGTTCA
>JBMOFV010000027.1:0-38913 GCA_049318705.1 Chitinophagaceae bacterium | reverse complement strand
TTGGAAAAACTATATTTCCTCTTTCATCCAATGATAATTGTGGATTAAAATTTCTGAGTTGATTGTCTGCCTGCAAACGGAAAGTCAAAATCGAAATACTCATCGAATCGAACCCATAACCCACCACATCTCCTGTGCTATTTCCAAACTACGTTCAGCATACATTTTTGTTTGCAAATCACTACCATCAAATAATTTGGGATCTTCGTACGGAATAGAAAACCGGGCCGCGGCACCCAAAACAACCGGGCAACCTTCATCCGCACTACTACAGGTCATAACAGCAGCATAGTTGCTTTGAGGATTAAACGCATCATGATAGACTTTGGAGAAACAGATGATAGAAGGTTCGTTTTCATCATACTTAATTGCATAAACCGGATTCTGATTTTCTGAAAGCCTTTGCATTTGAAAACCCTGTACAATTAAGGTTTCTGAAACTTGAGGAAACATTGCTGTGGCCTCAATACCTCCGGAATAACAGTTGATATTTTGGATATTAAAATGAAATGCCATTGCCTGAGCCCATATTTGAGACAAATGACTTCTTCGTGAATTGTGGGTGCAAATAAAGTTGAGCCGAATGATTTCATGGCTGTCTTTTTTGATCTGGATAAAATCTACAAGAGCTTGTAATTTTTCTTTTCGTTCTGCCGAAATTTCATCTGCTGAAAATAGCGCGATTTGTGTTTTTATTGCTTCGAACATATGAACCTATTTATGAATCGTATAATATTTATCTTTTAAATAATAACTGGCTTTGACCAATAAAATTAACGCAGGCACTTCCACCAATGGTCCGATTACACCTGCAAATGCCTGTCCGCTATTGATACCAAATACACCAATAGCAACCGCAATGGCCAATTCGAAATTATTTCCACTCGCTGTAAATGATAAAGCCACCGTATCGCGATAGTTGGCGCCGATTTTTTTACTGACAAAAAACATGAGAAAAAACATGATGGCAAAGAAGATGCTCAAGGGCAATGCGACACGAAGAACATCTAAAGGTAATTGTACCATCATACTCCCTTTTAAACTAAACATGACTACGATCGTAAACAACAATGCAATCAAAGTAATCGGTGATATTTTCGGTATAAATTTGGTATTAAACCACGTTTCACCTTTTAACTTCATCAGCACGATGCGGCTCATCATGGCCAGAATAAACGGAATACCCAGGTATAGGAATACGGTTTCCAATATTTGCATAAACGCTATATTGATGGTTAACGCTTTGATGCCGAACAAAGGCAACATCACTTCCAGATAGAAATACGCATAGGCACTAAAAAACAATACTTGCAATACACTATTGATACCCACCAAACCGGCAGTTAACTCACGGTTTCCACCTGCTAATTCATTCCATACGATGACCATCGCAATACACGGGGCCAATCCGATAATGATGAGCCCGGTCATGTAATTCGGATAATCTCTCAAAAATAATACGGCCAGTGAAAACATCAGAAAGGGTCCAACAATCCAGGTAATAAAAAACGATGCCGTGAGCAATTTAGGTTGCTGAAACATTTGAGGCACCTTTTTAAAATCCACCTTGGTCAGTGGTGGGTACATCATCAGGATTAAACCAATTGCCAACGGGATATTGGTAGTACCTCGATTAAAGGAATTGATAAAATCTGGTGTACCCGGCAAAAAATATCCAATAGCTACTCCAATACCCATGGCCATAAAAATCCATAAGGTCAGATATCGATCTAAAAATTTTAATTTTGGTTGCATAAAAATTCGATTTCACCCCGGTTTAATTCATCGCCGATAGTAGTTGTTTGATTTCTTGAACATCTGCAGTCCGATCTTTTATTTTCATTTGTTCATTGATCATAAGTATCGGTCTTAATCAGTAAGTCTTAATTATTCGTAAATGTACGAACAATTTTTTTAATTCGTTTTCTTACGAATATTTATTTTTGGCACACTTCCTTTAAAGCCATTTCATTGAACATTCGAGCAAACAAATCCTGCGCCTTCATCCAATTCTCCTTATGAATACAATATTTAACCGTAGGTGGAGTAATATTTCCTTGAATGAGTCCTGCATCTTTAAGTTCATTGAGATGTTGCGACAAAGTTGATTTGGCAATGGGGAGTTCATCTGCCATATCGCCATGATAACAACAGGCCTGTGTGCTTAACCATTGCAAAATAGTGATTCGAACAGGGTGAGCCATGGCCTTGGCAAAACGAGCAAGCTGCTCCTGATCAGCGCTGAAGAAATTCGACTTAGTCATAGTAATTCGCAAATGTACGAACTTAAATGGATGCAGGTACTCAATGTCAAAAACCACCCTTGTAGTTGAACAGGTGAATCGATCATTTTCATCTGAGTAAATGATCAAGCACAGATTCATTCAGATTTACACATAAATGCAGACAAAGCCATCGATTTTTCCGATAAAGTGTTTTTTAATAACATGGTAAAATCCTTTACATCCTTATACCTTTGCCTCTCGGTTTCATCACCCATTTATTTTTAATACACATTTCATGAAAATAGGCATCGTTTGTTATCCAACTTTTGGTGGTAGTGGCGTTTTAGCAACGGAATTAGGAAAAGCCCTGGCTGATAAAGGCCATATCATTCACTTTATAACCTATCAACAACCGGTTCGATTGGATGCATTTCATCCAAATATTTTTTACCACGAGGTAACGGTTCCCACTTATCCCTTATTCGACTTCCCACCTTATGAGTCTGCATTGTCGTCTACTTTGGTTGACGTCATTTTGAATCAGGGTCTGGATTTACTGCATGTCCATTATGCCATTCCACATGCTTCCTCTGCCTACCTGGCCAATCAGATCCTTAAAAAACAACAAGCCAATATTCCATTTATCACAACCCTGCATGGTACTGATATTACCCTGGTAGGTAAAGATAAAATGTATGAATCCGTAGTTACTTTTTCCATCAATGAATCTAATGCCATTACAGCTGTATCCGAAAACTTGCGTCAGGAAACCCTGAATTCGTTTAAAATCGAAAAAGAAATTCATGTGATTCCAAACTTTGTGGATATCAAACGATTCTCGCAAAGCAATAAAGAACATTTTAAAAAAATGTTGGCACCCAATGGTGAAAAAATCCTGGCCCACGTTTCAAACTTCAGAAAGGTAAAACGGGTTGATGATGTGATTCATATGTTTCATCAATTGCGAAAATCTATGCCATGTAAATTGCTCATGATTGGTGATGGCCCTGAACGCCAGGCTATGGAGCAGTTGTGCCGTGAATTAGACACCTGTGAGGATATTCGTTTTTTAGGCAAACAAGAAAAACTGGAGGAAATTTTATCCATCACTGATTTATTTTTACTCCCATCCGCATACGAAAGCTTCGGATTGGCAGCTTTGGAAGCCATGGGGTGTCAGGTTCCTGTTATTTCAACCAATGCAGGAGGTATTGCTGAAATCAATATCCACGGAGTCACAGGTTATCTGACCGAAGTAGGTGATACTGAATCGATGGCGAAGTATGCCCTCGAATTACTCAGTGATGAAGATAAGCTCAATACCTTCAAAAAAAATGCGCTTGAACAGGCTCAAAAATTCAGAATTGACCTCATCGTACCCATGTATGAACAATTGTATGAAAGCTTGGTCCCTGCTACGGCTATTTAGTTTTTTGTACCCTATTCCTTCGTAACTTATACACATTGATATCAGGCTCAAAAGGGTCATTACCAAAGGATTTTATATATTTGCCGTTTATTGAATATATGATAGCACCAAAAGGCATTCTGATTCCGGTCGGAGGCGCAGAGGATAAGGGTACAGACCTTGAACAAGGGTTTATCCAAAGAAACAATCTAAACTTCTTTGAACAGGGCATTCTCGTCCGCATTGTTAACGAAACGAAGCATAAACAACAAAGCAGAATCGAAGTTATCACCACAGCTTCCACGATTCCCTTTGAAGTTGGCGCCAATTATTTGGATGCATTCAGTAAACTTTTTTGTACCAATGTAGGCGTAATCCATATTCGTAACCGGGAGGATGCACAGAATCCGGAATATATTCAACGGGTGAAAGAAGCCGATGCAGTGATGTTTAGTGGCGGTAATCAAATGCGATTGACAACTACTTTTGGTGGAACTGAAATTTACCGCATTTTACACGAGCGATATAAAAACGAAAGTGGATTCATTCTTGCTGGTACCAGTGCCGGAGCCATGGCGATGAGTAATACGATGATTTATGAAGGGAATGCTGCGAATGCCCATTTAAAAGGAGCCGTGAAAGTCACCACTGGATTGGCTTTTATGCAAGATGTCATTTTTGATTCTCATTTCGATAAACGAGGTCGTTTCGGGCGATTGGCACAGGCTATTTCTACCAACCCCTCCTGTATTGGTATTGGTTTGGGTGAAGATACCGGTCTAATGATTACTGATGGTAATGTGATGGAAGCCATCGGAAGCGGCATGATTATCATCATCGATGGTCATGATATTGGACATAGCAATATTGCAGATTTGGCGGATGGAAAGCCCATTTCTGTTGAAAACTTAAGGGTGCATTTTCTGGCCAAAGGCAATAAATACTTTCTTCAGGATCGCAAATACCAGGAAAGTCTGGAATATGAATACGAAAAAACAGATGTAGAGTAATCGTATGCTTTCTTTACTATTACTCCCTGTTATTTCCGCATTTATTGGATGGTTCACCAACCTGATTGCCATTAAGATGCTGTTTCACCCGCGAAATCCGGTTAAGATTCTTGGATTCACCTTACAAGGAATCTTTCCAAAACGTCAAGCGCAATTTGCCGAAAAATTAGGCCAATTGGTAGCCAATGAGTTGATTCATTTTGAAGATATCGAAAAAAAAATTACTTCTCCCGAAACCATTGCCAGGGCTCTTCCATTGGTAGATCAGCATGTTGAACATTTTATTCAGGTTAAACTCAAAGAGGAAATCCCATTGCTTTCGATGTTTATTGGGAGTGATACCATTCAAAATATCAAGAAGGGTATCGTTCATGAAGTAGAAGTGTTATTCCCTACCCTCATTCAGCAGATGACCGGCCATTTGAAAGAAGAATTGGACATCCAAAAATTAGTCACTGAAAAGGTCAAACAATTTAGCAGCGATAAACTGGAATCCATATTAAATGCCATTATGAAAAAAGAATTTCGTTTTGTAGAAATCATTGGGGCTGTTTTGGGTTTCCTGATAGGACTCATTCAGGCCTTAATTTCTTATTTCAGCTATAACCAATCTGCAGGCATTTAATAGAAATTCAGTACTTTTCACCTCTGTAATTCGCCCATTATGCAATTAGCCAAAAGACTTTCGAAAATTGAAGAGCCCCAAACCATTAAAATGGCTAAACTCAGTCGCGAACTCAAAGCACAGGGCAAGGATATTATTGATCTGAGCTTGGGTGAACCAGATTTCCGAACACCTCAACATATTGTAGAAGCAGCCATTCAAGCCATGCAGGATGGTTTTACCAAATATCCACCTGTTGCAGGATTTCCAGACTTGCGCCAAGCCATTACGGAAAAGTTCAAACGCGATAATCATCTTGACTACACGCCCGATCAGGTTATGGTTGGAACAGGCGCCAAACAATGTTTAGCGAATGCCATTTTAAGTATCATTGACGATGGAGACGAAGTAATCATCCCCGCCCCTTTTTGGGTTACCTATGCCGATTTGGTTAAATTAGCAGATGGTATTGTCGTACAAGTGAATGGTACTTTTCAGCATGATTTCAAAATCAGTGCATCGGAATTGGAACAGGCAATCACCTCCAAAACAAAATTGTTCATTTTTTCATCGCCATGTAATCCAACTGGTTCTATTTACTCCTTTGAAGAATTAAAAGCCCTTGCCGAAGTATTTGAAAGGCATCCGAATATTTATATCATCTCTGATGAAATATATGAATATATCAACTTCGAAGGTCGGCATGAGAGTATTGCACAATTTGAATCCATCCGCAATCGGGTCATCATCATCAATGGTTTATCGAAGGGATTTGCCATGACTGGCTGGAGACTTGGCTATATGGCCGGTCCAAAAAATATCATCACCGCCTGCGAAAAAATTCAGAGTCAGTTTACTTCTGGCCCCAATTCAATTACCCAAAAAGCTGCTGCAGCTGCGCTTAAAGGAGATATGCAGCCGACTCTGGACATGAAAGAATCTTTTCGGGAAAGAAGAGATTATTTGGTTCAGGCATTAGCGAACATACCGGGTTTAAAAGTGAATACACCCCCAGGCGCATTTTACGTCTTCCCGGATATCACACATTTTTTAAACAAGGGTGAAATACATACTGCTGAAGACTTGTGTATGTATTTGCTGGACAAAGGAGGAGTAAGTTGTGTTACCGGAGATGCATTTGGTGACCCACATTGTATCCGTATTTCATATGCCACCTCACTGGATTTACTCAAAGAAGCTGTTAAAAGACTGGAGCTGGCATTTGCTGCAATTTATTAAGCAAAACACATCATCATGAAAACGAAACAAGAAATTGTCAATAACTGGCTCCCCAGATATACCGGTGAAGAATTGGCCAATTTTGGGAAGTATGTTCTGCTCACCAACTTCACGAATTATGTTGAAATGTTTGCCCGTAAGCATAAAACAAAGGTGATTGGAAAAGACAAACCGATGTGTTGCGCAACAGCCAATGGCATTTCTATCATCAATTTTGGGATGGGTTCTGCCAGTGCTGCTACCATCATGGATTTACTCTCAGCCATTCAACCTAAAGCAGTTTTATTTTTGGGCAAATGCGGCGGATTGAAAAAAAAGAATAAAGTCGGGGATTTGATTCTACCGATTGCGGCTATACGGGGTGAAGGAACCAGTAATGATTATTTCCCGCCAGAAGTACCCGCTCTTCCTGCATTTGCACTGGAGAAAGCCATTTCCACCACCATTCGTGATAAAGGATTTGATTATTGGACAGGCACTTGTTATACCACCAACCGCCGCGTTTGGGAACATGACACCCAATTTAAAAACTACCTGAAAACGATTCGTGCGATGGCTATTGATATGGAAACTGCCACCATCCTGACAACCGGATTTTACAATCGAATTCCAACGGGTGCATTATTGTTGGTCAGTGATCAACCAATGATACCGGAAGGTGTTAAAACAGCGGAAAGTGATAAAAATGTTACCTCCGGTTTCGTTGAAAAACATCTTGAAATCGGTATTGATTCATTAAAACAATTGATCAATAACGGAAATACCGTCAAACATCTGCGATTTTAATGCATGAAACGCATGGAAAAAATCTCCACATCCGTGCTTGAAGTTAAAAACCTTTCGGTTGATTTTGTCAGCGATATGGAACTGACTCATGCCGTTCAAGAAATCAGTTTTGAATTAGAAGCCGGAAAAACATTGGCCTTGGTAGGTGAAAGCGGATCCGGCAAATCCGTTACTGCCATGTCGATTGTGCAGCTATTACCCCCACAACTGACCAGGTATCCGCAAGGCGAAATATGGTTGCGATTAGGTGATGAACGTTTAAACTTATTAAATTGTTCACATCAAAAGCTAGAACAAATACGGGGAAAAGAAATTGGATTCATTTTTCAGGAACCTATGACCTCTCTCAATCCACTCATGCGATGCGGTGAACAGGTTACAGAAATGATTTGCAAACATCTTCATTTAACCCATCCTGAAGCAGAGAAAAAAACTTTAGCCCTGTTCGAAGAAGTAGATTTGCCCAACCCCCAAGCCATCTTAAAAAGATATCCGCATGAACTTTCCGGTGGGCAAAAACAACGGGTCATGATTGCAATGGCGATCAGTTGTGATCCATTGATTTTAATTGCCGACGAACCAAGTACCGCACTTGATGCCACTGTGCAGAAAACCATTTTAGACTTGCTGAAAAAATTACAAGTCAAAAAAAACATGGCTTTGCTTTTTATCACCCATGATTTGCAACTCGTAAAGAACTTTGCTGATGACACATTGGTCATGTATCGAAGTAAAATGATTGAAAAATCAAGTTCGAAAAACCTGTTTGAAAATCCGGTGGAGTCATATACCCGTGGATTGTTATCGTGCCGTCCGGAATCCGGAAAACGAATTCGAAAACTACCTACTGTGGAAGATATGATTTTGGGGAAAGTTGCCGGTAGTGACAATATCATCAGCGAGGAATCATTTGAAACACAAATTGCAGAAATTCAACAAGAACCTGTTCTATTGGAAATAAAAGATTTAAAGATATCCTATAGCGTACAAAAGAACTTCTGGGGCAAAACGATCCGCAAATTCGATGCGGTAAATGGAGTCAATATTACTATTCGCAGGGGCGAAACCTTAGGACTGGTTGGAGAAAGTGGCTGCGGTAAAACATCCTTAGGAAAGGCCATTGTTGGTTTGAACGAATATTCGGAGGGGACTATTTTATATCAGGGGAAATCTATCCGGGATATGAACCGTGAAGAAAAACAAAAATACACCCGGGAGGTGCAAATGATTTTTCAGGATCCATATTCCAGTTTAAATCCTGCCTTGCAAATCGGAAAAGCCATTTTAGAACCGATGGCTGTTCATGGTTTGTTGAATTCCAACGAACGAATAGCTAAAATGGAATCATTGCTTCAACAAGTTGGACTTTTACCTGAACATGCCCATCGATATCCTCATGAATTTTCGGGCGGTCAACGACAACGAATTTGTATTGCCCGTGCACTTGCTTTGCAACCTAAATTATTAATCTGTGATGAAAGTGTAAGTGCTTTGGATGTAAGTGTTCAGGCCCAAATTTTAAATCTCCTACTCGAATTAAGAGATACATTTAATTTGAGTTATTTATTTATATCCCATGATTTAGGGGTCGTTAAACATATCAGCCAACATATTGCTGTGATGAATCAGGGGCTGGTTGTTGAATATCAGGATGCCAATGCCCTCTATCATTCACCTCAAAATTCTTATACCCTAAAATTATTGGAAGCGGCAATTTGAGAGTTGCGGATGAAAGTATTTGCGTTAGTTTGAACCCTAAAAGCAACTGTACAGTTTCAAAAAATCCCGAGCATTGATGCTGCGGCCCGGGTTTGATAAACTTCTTTTGGTAAGATACTTCAGTACAAATTGTGCCGTTGAATCGGTATAAATCCAATTTATAAGACCTCCCCAAAAAAAATCCCCCAATCAAGGGGGATTCTGCTTAAATAAATTTCAAATTATTTGTTGGCTCCGCTGCTATCCGCCGACTGAGCAGAAATACTCAAAGAATCCTGACCTCCGGCTGGTTGGGCTGATGTTTCCTCTCCTTTACAACAAGGCTTATCACAAGTTTCTTTATCACAAGCATTGCCACATTCTTTTTCGCATTCATCGCCTCCGGCACACTCTTTTTTATCAGAAGAACTGCAACATGATTTTCCGCTTTCACCACTGAGAGAACCATCCATCAATGATGCGCATTCTGCTTCAGTGCAACCTGCTTTTTTACAATTCATCATCGAAGATTTTAAATGTTCCATTCGGTTGTGCTGAATTTTTTCCGCATGTATTTTGGCTAAAGAAGGCGCAATAACCAACGATACAATCGACATCAGTTTAATCAAAATATTCATCGAAGGACCGGAGGTATCTTTGAAAGGATCTCCCACCGTATCTCCTGTAACTGAAGCTTTATGTGGTTCAGATTTTTTATAGAAAATTTCGCCATTAATTTCAACACCCTTCTCAAATGATTTTTTGGCATTATCCCAGGCACCGCCGGCATTGTTTTGAAACATTCCCATCAATACACCACTTACCGTTGCGCCGGCTAAAAATCCACCAAGTACTTCAGGTCCAAAAACAAAACCAATGATTAAAGGAGAAATGATTGCGATGGCACCAGGCAACATCATTTTTTTAATAGAAGCTTCCGTTGAAATAGCGACACATTTTTCATACTCTGGTTTTCCTTTACCTTCCAGGATACCCGGAATTTCGCGGAACTGCCGACGAACTTCCTCAACCATCGCCATAGCAGCTTGTCCAACAGCCGTAATGGCCAAAGAAGAGAAAATAAATGGAATCATGGCCCCAACAAACAATCCGGCCAAAACATCAGCCCGATAAATATCAATACCATCAATTTTAGCAATTCCAACAAATGCAGCAAAAAGAGCCAGGGCAGTTAAAGCAGCAGAAGCGATCGCGAAGCCTTTACCTGTTGCAGCTGTTGTATTACCTACTGCATCAAGGATATCTGTTTTTTCACGAACCTCAGCAGGCAATTCACTCATCTCAGCAATTCCACCTGCATTATCTGCAATAGGACCGAAGGCATCAATTGCCAACTGCATTGCTGTAGTAGCCATCATACCGGCAGCCGCAATGGCCACACCATATAACCCGGCACAAAGATATGAACCGTAAATACCGCCGGCCAATACCAAAATCGGTAATAAAGTGGATTCCATACCAACACTTAAACCGCCAATAATATTTGTAGCATGACCGGTGCTTGATTGACGTACAATGCTCATAACAGGACGTTTACCCATAGCAGTGTAATATTCGGTAATGATACTCATCAGGGTTCCTACAACCAATCCAACAATAATCGCTCCGTACGCGCCCATATTTGTAAATTCAAAACCTCGTAAAGTCATTTTTTCAGGAAGGATATACATGGTCAGGAAATAAGATGCAATAGCCGTTAAAACAATTGATCCCCAATTCCCCATGTTTAACGCGTTTTGAACTTTATTGACACTCAATCCTGCATTCTCAGATATGCGAACAAAGAAAGTTCCAATGATGGAGAAAACGATTCCAAAACCTGCAATCAACATCGGTAAAAGCACAGGAGCTAAACCACCAAACTGATCCACACTGCTTGTTTCGCGTCCTAATACCATGGTTGCCAATACCGTAGCGACATACGATCCGAATAGGTCAGCACCCATACCAGCCACATCACCCACATTATCACCCACGTTATCGGCAATGGTAGCCGGATTACGCGGATCATCTTCGGGGATACCTGCTTCTACTTTACCCACCAAATCAGCACCTACGTCGGCAGCTTTTGTATAAATACCTCCACCCACACGGGCAAACAATGCAATCGATTCAGCACCCAAAGAAAACCCGGTTAAGATTTCAATGGTACGTTCCATTTCAACACTATCCACAGCAGCATCAGCCGCAAAAATTTGTTTTAAAATAATGAACAAAGTTCCTAAACCAAGCACTGCCAATCCGGCAACGCCCATACCCATCACCGAACCACCGGTAAATGAAACTTTAAGTGCTTTACTCAAACTTGTTTTAGCAGCTTCAGCCGTTCGAACATTCGATTTGGTGGCAATCCGCATACCGATGTAACCAGCCAAAGCACTAAAGAATGCTCCAACCACAAAAGCAAGCGCAATACTCCAATGTGAGTTTTCATTGCTTGCTCCCATGATGCCCAAAAGGATTGCAGCAATGACTACAAAATAAGCCAGTACTTTATACTCAGCTTTCAAAAAGGCCATCGCCCCATTGGCAATATGACCGCTGATTTCTTTCATTTTATAATTTCCGGCAGGTTGTTTGCCCACCCAAGCGCTCTGAATAAACGTATAGAGCAAGGCGAGCACGCCAAATGCAGGTACGAGGTAAAATAAATAATTCATAGTTTTATTATTTTTTGAGGGCGCAAAAGTAATCAATCAGCCCGTAAAATCAAATACATCAGGCATTTTCTCGCTTTAAAAAATGGGCCCTATCAAGCCTCAAAACGAATGGCATACCTTGTATTAACACATCCCTTGAATAAATAATCCAGATAAATTGCAGGTTAAGCAGCAAATTCAATTACCTTTGGACTTGTCACAACATGCCTTTTTGGAGCGTACCGGTCTTTTGGTTTTTATCAAAGTTGGTTTATCTGCTGAAGGAAAATCAGTGAACAACTTAATCACGCAATTAATATCATCTGTATATGGCCGATTCTTGGGGTAAAAAAGAAAGAGAAAAAAAGAAACAACAAAACAAAAAAGAGAAAGCTGAAAAAAAGCTGGAACGCAAAGATCTAAAAGGCGGTAGCAATCTTGAGGACATGATGGCCTATTTAGATGAATTCGGTAATATCGTATCTGCACCGCCTGACCCAACTCGTAAGTTGGAAATCAATGCAGAGGATATTGAAATTTCCATTCCACGTAAAATTGAAAGTGATGAAATCGTGACTTACGAAGGAAAGGTTTCTTTCTTCAATTCTACCAAAGGTTTTGGTTTCATTCGTGAAATCAGCGGACAAGACAGTTATTTTGTGCACATCAACGATGTAAAAGGTCAAATTAAAGAAAACGACAAAGTTCGTTTCCAATTGGAAAGAGGCCAAAAAGGGTTACAAGCTGTTCGGGTTGAAATTGTCGCTTAGGTTTTCCCAATATTGATATACCTATTTTTTGGCGATAGTCCGTTGGATAATCTTCCATTTATTATTGAACTATAACTGCCATAACTAAAAGTTATTCCAGGTTCAACCACTTCTGCTGCCAAATTCCTGATTTGGTTTGCACCTGAACGATATACATTCCGGGTTGAATATCTGTCAAATTAATTTCAACCCTGGATGAAGTGGGTGCATGATTGCTTTGATTTAATAGTTTACCACACAAATCATAAATCTTCAAACTCCAGTCGGAAGTTGACTGATTAAAATAAAGTTGTAATCGCCCTTTTGAAGGATTCACCATTCGGATATCCGATACGCTTGTATTTTCAGAAATGAACAATGGATTGTTGAATTTATAATAGGACATGACCGGCAAATGATCACTCATGGTAGCCTCATAATCAGAAATATAACGAGGTGCTTCACTAAAAATAAAACAAGCACTGTCCGGAAAAACACCTGACATGTTTTGGCTGAAAACAACATTGTCAATCAGATGATCCGCTGAACCCAGGTAAGTTGTTTGCCCGGGATAAACAGATGGCAAGGTGACACCAACATATCCTGAAGTAAATAAATTCTGAAATGGAGATGTGCTTTGTCCGGCCACACTGCTTCCTTCCAGATAATCGTTAAAATCTCCCACAATTAACTTCTTCTGAATTGGGAAAAGTGCATTTAAACTATCCGCCATCCATTGGGAGGCACAAACACGACGATTATAATCACTGCTTGTTGACCCTGCTTTCGCATGAATATTTACAACGATTAAGGTATCAGGAGGTCCTGAATTTTGTTTTAATGCAGCCTTTAAAACATAGGGATAACGACCGGAAGCAAAACAGGCATATGCTGAAGTATCACCCGGATATTGTGAGGCGGTTAAGCCAAAATCTCCGGCATGAATCACTTTTTGAGTATTGATTAAATATGCCAGCTTTTGTGCTCCGGGATAATTACCGCTGGAACTCGAAGTTGCACCACTTCCAAAAGGGGACACAAATAACTGATATTGAGTTCCGAGTGCTTGCCGAACGGCATTGAGTTGGGAGATACTGACAATTTCCTGCAAACAATAAATATCTGCTTGCAGGTCTTTTAATATAGTAGTTGCCTGTTGACGGGATAAGGTGGTATCACAATTGCAATTGAGTGGATCACCAAACCATCGCATATTCCAATTCACCACACGGAGTGTTTTTCCATCCGGTAAGGATGTACCCAAGGCATCAACCGTCTGATTCAGGCTAATGCCATTATAAATAAAGGAAATGGGGTTGCGAAAAATTTTATCTACCACCAAAGGCGATACCCGAACGTAAACCGTTTGCGTCATCCCGGAAATGCTACTGTTGTAGGATATTTGATTGGAAAATACATTTCCATCTTTGGACAATTCAAATGGACTCACAGCCATCAATTCCAAGGTACCACTCAGGTTATTCATTGTAAACTGAAACTGACCAGGATCTGATTGAAAATTGGCAGCACATTGCCCGGCATTGACAAATTTTTTCGGAATAATAAGGGCCCCTTCATTCACCATGATATCATCTAATCTCCAGTTAGCTGCTGCTGTGGTTGAACTAATATACTTAAAGGCAAAATGCAAAGGAGAGGATTTGTAGGAAGTCAAATTAATTTGATTAGAAAAAAACCACACATCAGAATTCGCCGTGGGTAATGTAACCGGTATCTGCGTCCAACTCGCAGTGTTTGGATTACCGGAACCACTATAATTATTAGAAACCCATAATTGAATGAAAGAACCTGCAAATTTTGTTCGGCTCCAAAAAGAGAGCATTGGCATCGAGTAATTGGCAAAATTCAATTGAGGAGAAATCAACCAATCCTCATTGGTATTATTTGACCCACTGCTATACCCACTCATAAAAACAGCTCTTCCTGTATAACCACTTGCCGTGCATTCCCAAACATCAGTGCCAGTCACACTGTACTGTTGCCAACCTGCCGGGAATGATGTAAAACAAGCATTAAAATTTTCGGATAATGCCGTTGCCTGAGCCATAGATTTTTGCCCCCATCCTAACACCAAGATATTTAATAAAAATAGCTTACAGATTCTTTGCCACATATTGCGAAATTAGGCCATTTCACCTGAATTATACTTTTCGCAAATCGATAAATTCATGACGCATAGTACTCGCCTATTGATTGATGCGCACGAATGTCCATTGTTTAAACTTCCTATTCCATTCGAGTAAAACATTGGAACCTGCCGGAACAAACTGACTTTCCTGAATACGAATATTCCCACCTGGTTGAAGCTGAAAACCATCCATTGCAATGAATTTAATTTGACCGGCGAGGACTCTTTTCCAGTCATCTTCTTTACCGACCTGATCATCATTATACAAATAAATGAATCGGATTCCGCCCTTTCCTTTCAAACGATAGGTATTGTATTCAAATCCTAACAAATCTCCGATACGTTCATTGGTTTGAATGGTTTTAGGACAAATGGCATCACTCAGAAAAATTTTCCAATTTCGGGTAGTATCCATGACTGCAAAACTGGATCTTGCATTTTGTTTAGCGTAACGAGTATTTCTAAATTCGATGCGGGCATTGGCATCTGCATATTTAGGATTAGGCGCAAAAAAAGTTTGATTTTTTCTGGCATCTGATTTCAACAACATGGCATTCACCTGGGTTTCTGCACCCCTCGCCTCTTTGGGGACTACTATAAATTTCGATTTACCATAAACCACCGGTGAATCAATGAGGGCTTTATTATTAAATGCAATGCTGATATTACCATGAACGGTTGTAAAAAATGTGTCCGATAAAGAGTGCAGGTATATCATAGAAGTATCACCCACATAAGCCGTGCCAATCGAAAATGCGGTACTATTGACCTTAAACAAATTGTTGTTTGATTCGAAGATGAACACCTTTTTTTCGCGCTTACTATTTTCGGCGAATAACCCCCCTTTAGAATCAAAACGATTTTTTCGGATTCTAACCCTTATGCTGTCTTCCTCGTTGGCTTTAAAATCCATTTTGTACTCAATGGCTTTGACGACAGATTTTCCAAAATAATTAGCTTCAATTAAGGAACCTGTCAAGCCCTGAATAGCGCTAACCCGATTAAAGAACCGATTTCCGGAAATGATGGCTTTCGGAAAATAAAAACCTAGTTGTATTCCATCGTGGCAGGTGCTGTCAAAATAGTTTTGTTCAAAAATTTGATATTGGGTTGCCAACTTTTGTTCGGCATCAAATTTCTGATTATACAAAGCGGTACCGCTTGCTAATTGGATCGCATTTCGACCATTGTTAAAAAAACTACACCCTTTGATATGGATGTTAATATTTGGATGACAATAAATAGAGGCCCCATAAGCTTTTCCGCGCAGGGTTTTTTCGGTGGGAATCCCATTCCGTAGAAATTTCGTATTCCGACAAATAAAATGTTTTTCAAAACCTGTTCCAAACAACCCTGCACCAATATTACTACTTTGTTCAATGGTACAATTTTCAATTTTAATCGTTTGTTTGCCGGCTCCCGTACCCAGTATACCGGTAAAAAAGCAGCCCTTCACCGTAACGTTTTCCACGACCAATTCGCCTTGCCCGTTTTCAATTAAAATCGCAGTGGTTCTTGGATTTTTCTCTCCTCGTTTACCGTATCTTCTGGGCCCTTCTATTTGTAAATTTTTTACTTCAACATACCAAGAGGGATCACTTTTTTCCGTTCTACATTTAATAAAGGTATAAGCCTTATTGGCCTCTTCGATATCCATCACCAGGATCGTTTTTGAACCGGCTCCTTCCAATTCTATTTTGACCGCACCTGAAGGTTTGATCAAAAAAGATTGATTTAAAGAATCAAATTGAAACAAAAATCTTCCAGCAGGAAAAATGATTTTACCGCCAGATTGATTGACTTGAGAAAGAAGTTGTTTCAGTGCCTTTGTATTAACTGAAGCATCTTGTTCAGGACTAATCCCGTATTGCGCAGCCTCAAACACCTTCATTTGGGCATTTGTTCTATGTAAAAAAAATAATAAAAAA
Organism: Chitinophagaceae bacterium; assembly: GCA_049318705.1. Classification (GTDB taxonomy): domain Bacteria; phylum Bacteroidota; class Bacteroidia; order Chitinophagales; family Chitinophagaceae; genus OLB11. The sequence goes on along the minus strand of JBMOFV010000027.1, from coordinate 22,457 downwards.
GCCAGTAAAATAAACCTTTTCATGCCTAATCGTATGAAGTTAGGTTAAAATCAGGAATAAGAAATAGGAAGCCTGAAGTTGAACTAGAAATTTTTCTCCTTATACCAGAATTCTATTTTCTCTTTGTTATACATTCTGTATTTCAATGAAAAAAATACACCGAAGGCCATATTGGTTGTTTCAGAGCGAATGGGTTTGTCTGAGTAAGGACCGTGGTATTTGTATTGAAGACGGTTAGGTTGATAGGTAATCACTTGAGCAGGATTGGTGTCCAAATTGATGGCGTTGTCATTATTGGTTTCAACAGGTTTGAAGCCATAATCGAACCGGCCATGAAATCCGAATACCAATTTTGGAGATAATAAAAAATCCAATCCAAGGGTTGTAAAGGAAAGCATGTCTATATTATTGTAATAAGGAGCTCTTAATGATCCGCTCTTTTCTACATTATCGTAAATGGTCACATTATTATTTTTAATATCCAGAATATAACGATCATTATTATATCTGATTAATTCATAACGATCCTGATAACTGGCCAAAAAACCAAAGTTCACCCCGCTTGAAAAAGAAAGCGCCACCTGACGACGAGGATTGGTTCCGACATGAAACGCCAAACCAAGTCGGTAATAGTTTAAACGGGTATAGGCGTAATAACTGGTACTGTCCACATAGTACCCCCGGTAATTTTGTCCGGCGCGGGCATTTTCAGCCTGGAAGGATAAACCCAAAGGTAACTTTTTGAATAAGGTAAAATGATAAGCTGCAGATAAGCCTGTGGTTGGCTTATAGGTGGGCAGATAATCCCCGTAAGCATTGTCATCGGCATTCATGAGTGTAGTAAAACTAACGCCTGAATATATACCAAAACGCCCTTCATTTTGTGCTTTCGAAAGAAGAGGCATAAAGGCCATCAGAAAAAGGATGGATTTAATTTTCATGGATAATTGCATGGCTTAAACCGGTCTGTGCTTAATTGGATTATAAAAGTTAATTAACGATAGTCACCCATGTATTTACGGATAGATATAAAAGCGCCTATAGAAAAGTTTTTTGTTGCAGGTCTGTTAGGTTCCCAACCTTCAGTGACGTCCTGTGCATTGGCCGCGTTATATTTAGCATAGTTGCGGGAATAATAAGCAAAGTTTGTATCGCGGATACCATTGCTATAATCTAGGGTCATAATCCTTTTGTTTTCAACATCTGAAATACCCACATCTGTTCGGAGATTTAAAGCCACAACAGTTTTACGCCACAAGCGCAATTCAGCACCTATTCCAAAAACAAAACCCAACTCAAATGGATTGTACAATTCACCATTGAGGGTGCCGGTCAAGTCCTTGGTCACATACTTAGACTTGGAGAAATTATAATTGGTTTTTATGTTTGGATCGTCTTTATAAGTCAAGGTCACATCATCTTTATAATTCAAAAGCATCGACACATAAGGCCCAAACTGAGCGGTAAAGCGTGTTCTTCGATTCGGATAATAGCGATTGTATGATTTGAAATAAAACATCAACGGAATTTTCGCATAGGTCATCGTGGTTTTTGCAGCAAGATTAAATCCCGTAAGAGAATCGAATCCGGAATATTTACTTCCACCTTGCCAGTATAGCATTTGTCCGCCAAATCCCACATTTCGCTGAAACCAGTAAACCCCTTCAATACCGCCGCCATAACTAAAATTCATCATTTCAACATTGAGTCTTTCATCGGCATCAATATCGTCGCGATTGGTTAGCATGGCAGTAAATCCACCACCGACTATCCCCCACTGCATTCCTAAAACGGGGGCATCATTGCGGCCATTTGGCGAATAATCATATTGTGCCCGGGCACCTATTGTTGTCAATAACAACATCATTCCGATGAAATATCTGCTCATTTTTAAGTTTTTTTCCTAGGATTCCTCTTCCGGAGAATTTCGTTTTTTAATCCTCAAATATAAAAAAATGGCTGATTTCAAGCATTTTCAATGTTTTGGAATTAAAGTGTTACAAATATATAAAAAAGGTTTATAAATACTATTTTTTGCGGGATTCTTCTTGATTGCCCTCAAGCTGCGAAATATTATCAGCTAAAACCAATGATGAGTTACCCATCATACAAAAATCTAATGTGATCGAATATTTTTCCTTCAATGCATGATTCAACAAGTGGTCTGCTAATTTGTTTAACTTGCACGCAAATTTTTTTGTGTTTAAATATCCTTCCATTCGACACAGCCTCTGGCTTTTTGCCCTTTTAGGAACAATCCTTCTGAGCACTTCTTCATTTCAGGGCAAAAAGAATCCACTTCAGGATTTAAAAAATGTAGATTTATCAGACATTTGGTTAAATACCTCGATGAATGACTTGTCTGCCGGGTATGATGCTTATATGCTTGCTGAACCTATTGGATTCATCGGGTCTAAAAAAGAAAGATTTTATATCCATATTAGTCATGTTCAAAAAAATCCTAATAATCCCCAACAATATTTAGTCACCGGAAAAACACGGGTCCAGGATGTAGTTTGCCCATTTTCCGGTCAACTTACTTTAACCAAAGCAGAGGTCATATATGTTACCCAGGATGAAAGTATGCTCAACGATCAACTCCTTCGTTTGGAGATTCAGATTTCCTTTCAAGAAGAAAAATCACATCCCCATACAGGAACTTTTACAGGGCAGATGCAGACTTATATTTATCGGAATCGACAAAATATTTGGGTAGCCGGTTCATTCAGTGCAGGAGATCGATTTTGTTTACATCAATCCAAAACCATCTGGAAGAGTTATGATGAAAAATTAGAAGAAATTTGTCATTGGGGTATATACCGAATTCCCGATTGCGGGGATCTTGATCAGGGAAAAAATAAATTTATGGTGAACGAAAAATACCTGAAAAACGGATGGCAAATTTATCATGAAGCATTTCAAACAAATCATGCTAACGCTGAAAAATGGCAGCAGGCATTAAATGAATTTAACCGAATCTGGTGGGAGTAAAATGCGATTATGTGGGTTCATCTGATTCATTATTTTTTGCATTTAATTTTTCCCATTTTCCCGGCGAAACTATTTTTTAGCGCCCAATATCAAAGGGCATATGGCATCATGTTACTCACGATGTTGGTAGATTTAGACCATCTCCTGGCCAATCCGGTATTTGACCCAAATCGTTGTAGCATCGCTTTTCATCCTTTACATACTTTTCCTGCCATGATTGTTTATGTGTTGCTTTGTTTCTTTCCGGGAATTTGGCGAATGATCGGAATAGGCTTGTGTTTACATATGGCAACGGATGCATTCAATTGTTATCTCATGCATTGATTCGTTTCTTTCACATCAACATCTAAAATGGATCACTGTAACGTTCATCCTGAATCAATTGCTCGTCGGTGAGTGTTTTCAAAAAGGCCACCAATGCTGCTTTATCCGATTGGCTCAATTTTAATCCACCTGGTATTTGCTGTAAAAATGTAGGATCTAAAGTGCTGGATGGCGTGACCATATTATAATGGTCAACCACCTCTTCAAGGGTACGAAAACGCCCATCGTGCATATAAGGAAAAGTCAGCGCGATATTTCTCAAACTAGGCGTTTTAAATTTCCCGCGATCACTGGCGTTACCACTAACAGCCTGAAGTCCCGGATCGACGATTTGAAGTGTGGAATCCAACCCATTATTGTGAAAACGGTCATCTTCAAAATTGGCTCCACTATGACAATGTTGACAGTCAGCACCGGATTGAGCAGGAAATGCCGGATTAAATTCAGTAAAAAACAAAAACCGTCCTCTTTCTTCCTGAGGGGTTAGATTGACTTTGCCAGCCACGTAATCATCGTATCTCGAATGGTGCGAAACAATCGAAAACATAAATTGTTCCAATGCCAGACTCATACGAAGTGGATTGATCTCTTCCGTTCCAAAGGCTTTTCGAAATTGAACCCGATAGGTTGAAATATTTTTTAGTTTTTCCACCACCTGCTCAAGTGTCTCATCCATTTCCAAATGATCCTCTATCGGTTTTAAGGATTGTTCGCGCAAAGTAGCAGCACGACCATCCCAGAAAAATCCCCTCGTATTCCACAACATATTAAAAACAGCCATGGCTTGTCTGTTTCCAGGCAACCCTCTTACACCAATAGAGTATCGATTGGTATCAGAAAAAGCATTTTTTTGTTGATGACATGTTGCACAACTCATGCTCATATTTTTGGATAATGCCTTTTCGTAAAACAACATTCGACCCAATTTAACCCCTTCAGTAGTGAGTTTATTATCTGGAGGATATATCGGTTCCGGCAAAGTTCCAAACTCAGCATTGTAATCAAAGTTTCGATCAAAATCAGGGTCTTTGGAACAGGCTGCCATGATGCCAATGAACAAAATGATTATTCCTGTATATTTTATTTGATTTCTTCTGTTCATTGCTGTAAATTTTTATTGTTCACGAAACGAAGATCGTTCAGACTATTTAAAAATGCAATCAAATCCTTTTGTTCGGAATCACTCAAATTCAAAGGTTTTATTTCTGCACTTTTGTTCGGATGGGCCTTTCCGCCCGCATTATAATGGGCAATTACTTCCTCCAAAGTATTCATCGAACCATCATGCATGTAAGGTGCAGTGAATCCAATATTTCGAAGAGAAGGCACTTTGAACACAGCCCGATCACTTTCCTGGTGTGTTAAACGCATTCTGCCACTATCGGCATATTGCACGTAAAGACCGTTATTTTTAAAACTATAATCGGTAAAATTAAATCCCTGATGACATTTGCTGCAATTCAATCGCTCACTAAAAAACAACTGCATACCTCTTTGTGCTGACGATGACATGCCATGATTTTTGTCACCTTGCTGAAAAGCATCATATGGCGAATAACCGCTAATCAGACTGCGTTCGAAATTGGCAATGGCTCGGGTAATCACATAAGGATCCAACTCACGTTGATAATGTTCCAGCGCCATTTTTTTGTAATTGGGATTGGCCTTGAGTCGTTCTGCCAATTCCACAAAATTCATATCAAACTCATCATGCTCCTGTACCGGAACAAGTATCTGGGTCTCCAGGGCGAAAACGCCACCGGCTCTTGTATAATAAGGATGATAAGCTAAATTAAACAATGGTGGAGCATTGGACCGACCGGTCTTCATACCCGCACCAAGGCTTTTCGCAACATCATCACCAAACGCATTTTCGGGGTTATGACATGATGCGCAACTAACGCTGGAATCGCGAGACAAGGCTTTATCAAAAAACAACTGCTTCCCGAATGTCCATCGGCCTATGGTATAATGGTTATCAGAAGGTTGTGGAATGGCCGGAAAACCTGCTGGGACATCCATCACTGGTATTTGCCCCCAGTCTATTGTGGTATTTTGATGACAGGCATACAATACTACTACCAGGAAAAGAATTGCCAGCTGTAGTTTGTACGATTTCCGCATTATTGAATCAAAACTTTTTGCGTGCCAACAACAACTCCATATTGACTAAATTGCAGAAAGTACATACCAGGTTGTTGGATATTCAATGAAAGGGTTGATTGATCAATCAATGTATGATGTTGAATTTCTTTTCCGGTGACATCCAAAACGCGGACTTCACTCAACGGTTTTGTCGTTTTCGAAACATCCACATACACCTGTCCGTTTGAAGGATTCGGAAATATCAGAATTCCAGTTTCTTCAGCCCAATTATCCAATTTATTAGGTATAGAAGTACCCGGGGAGAAGACCAAATCACGGAAATTCTCCAACACATTTAAATCAGTTTGATCCACACCATGATCAACAGGTCCGGCATTGAGGTTAACGCCATTTACTGCTTTGATATAATCTGCATTCAGGTTGATATAAATATTCCCATTTTGAGTCATACCTGCCGCCATTTGAGTTTGGGCAAAATAATTCGCATCAAACAGTCCATGCATTTGAAACACAGTTCCAAGAGAAGTTCCAGACATACCTTCAAGGCATACAAACCGGTAACCTGAACTCCAGCCCCAATGCATAGAAGGTGCCTGCAAGGCTAAAGGATGCGGAAGTGAATAAACTGTTGGGTCGCTGGTATTGGTAGGCGCTTCAACACCTATCGAAAATTTAATGCCTTCTACGTTTGTAACATTAAAACTACCGAGCGAATCGATCACCGGTGCTGAACCTTTGGCTAAAATATAATGATTGGGCACAGGAGTTTCGATGCCCCCGTCATGAACAATAATTAAACCAGAGATATAATAATCCACCCGGGTTATTTGAAAAGAATGCCCGAGACTATTCTGAGCAGTTTGATTAAAAGCAAATGGATTTGCTCCCAATTTATGCGTAATCGTTAGGAAGACATCTTTTTGTCCAAAAACATTTAAGCTTAAGAGACAAACCAAAAACAGCGGGTAAAAAACTTTTTTCATATTATAATTTTTCGATAGTGGACACTAAGATAAGCTTTAATCATGGATTGGATAACAGAACAAATTAAAAATTTTAACATTTTTAATTTCTATAGCTGATACTTATACAATATCTTGGCCATTATAATCGTTTTTAAACCATGAGAAAACTCAATTGTTTCATTTTATTGATTGTTTTGAGCTGCTCTGCCGGCGCACAATCACGTAAAATGCAGCGCTCATTTGGTTTTCAAACACAGATAATGGTTCCTATCAAACAGAACTTACCGCGCATCACGCTCGGTATTCCGAGTTTTTCTTATGGCGCCAGTCTTGAACGACGTTTTACATTGCATAATAAATTGAAGTTCTCCTACAACTACTCTTTAAATTATTTACGATTTCAAACACCAAAAACCGAAGTCCCAACGCTCACCAAAGTGAAGTTACCACAAAGTGAGTTGACTGCAGGTATAGGCGTGAATGCGATTTATCAATTCCGAAAACAATCATGTATCCTCACCGGTTTTAATTTCAACAAACCGGTTTTCTCCTGCTTTAAGGTCAATACCCAAAGCGAAGATCCCACTCAACCTGTCATCCGTCAAACAGAACGAAAATTCACCCTCCAAGACCTGAATCGATGGAACGCTTCCTTTGTGATAGGAATTGAAAGAAGCATGCAATTGTTTAAAAAAGAACTCGCTTATTCCTTACAGTACCACTTTGGATTCCGTCCGGAAGACCAATTCAATGAAAAAGTAGGGAATCCGCTCATGTTTCAGCATGGCATTCAAATTGGAATTAAATACAATTATTAATTTTCGGTGTATTTTGGGAAGGTGAAACGTATCTATACACACGCTCCTTTTATTATCAGTTTACTTTTACTGCTCGCCTTTTGTTTGAAAAATTTACGCGAACCCGATTTGTGGTGGCAACTCCGAACCGGCGAATGGATACTTCAGAATAAGGCTGTACCAATCACCGACCCTTTTTCTTTTACCCATGCAGGGGAATCCTGGCTGAATATCAAATGGGGTTTTGAAGTTTGTATCGCCTGGATCACTCAAATGAGCGGCCCGGAGAACATCCTATTACTTCAGGTAATCCTCGGAATTCTTTTGTGGATTTGTTTAAAAAAATGGTGCCGTCATCATGAATCATACAGTCCTATTATTTTTCTTCTGGTGAGTATTCCCGTGCTCTTAATTATTCAATTCCGTTTAAGCGGACGCCCGGAAATGATGAGTTTTTTATTGAGTGTGGTTTTTGTTTATTTATTCGAACGACATCTTAAAACCAAGGATCATCACATTTGGTGGCTCATTCCTTTACAAATAATCTGGTGTAATTTTCACGAAGCATTTGGAATGGGCCTGGTCATCGGAATGATTTATCTGTTCGCCCATTTTATTCAAAACAAAAAATGGTCGTGGAGTTATACTGCCATTTTTTTGGCACTGATTGGAGCAACCTTAGTTAACCCAAGAGCTCATTTGCTGCCACTTCGTGCGCTGAATATTTTTAACCAATTACAAGTTAATAAATTTACCACAGAGTTAGTTTCTATTTTATCGCCCTTGTATTGGGGGTTTGAATCTATCTTGTTCATCCTATTTATAAGCCTCACTGGGTACTTGATAATTCGGCAATTCAAATTAAAAGAAACTTCACCATTTTCACTGGCTTACTTCGGCGTTTTGGCCGCCACAACCATCTTATCGCTTATGGCCTTCCGAAATATCGTGTTTCCGGTTTTATTGGCCTTTCCTTTTTTGATGTATACTTTGAAACCTCTTCAAGTGAAATTAAAACCCTATTGGTGGATGGGTATCACGTTGGGTGTTATTTTTTATGGCATGATTGTTTCGAATAAATATTACCAACTCATTGGTTCGCGTGATCTATATGGACTGGAAGTTCGCTCTGTGAATAATCCGGTCGGAGCAGCACAATATCTCAAAAACAATGGAGCCGGTGATGAACGTATTTTTTCAGATTATCTAACGTCCTCATATCTTTTGTGGCGCTTACAACCCGGGTTTAAAACCTATATCGATTTGCGGGATCTGGATGTATTCAGCACAGCATTCTTTGAAAACTATTTTCAGGTTGCCAATGACCCTAAACAATTCCATATGCTCGATCAAAAAATGAATTTCGAGCATGTGGTGTTGTACCGACAATCCCATCAAGCGCTGCACCGATATTTGTACACCGATAGTATATATGCTTGTGTTTACGCCGATCCGGTGGCCATGGTGTACACCAAAACCGATTCATTTTCGCGAAATGATATTTTTAGTCGCCCACCTGAATTTGAACAATCATCTTTAGCCTTGTTGATTTCAAAAATTTTCAACCCTTTTTATTCACCATTCGATTATAGTGAACTGGATATCGATTGGATGGCAGGGCAATATTATTTCCAGGTAGGTCGAATTCTTTTGGCCGAAGCCCGAATCAGGACCTATTTAAACAATCATCCGGATGACCAAAATGCCCAAAATCTCATCAAAGAAATAGAAAAAATCAAAGGCTTAAATAAACCTTTCTAAACCCAGATTCGGCATTAAAAATGCCAAACGATAAAGTATTTGTATATTAGCCTTTCGCAAAAGGCTTAAAACAAATACTAAATCGGGGTAAGCCCAACTAACGCGATAAAATTTTCGTTCCTCAAATCCTATCGCATAATTTGGGTTAAAATTCAAACATTCTTCACTACAACAATTCAAGCCCTTCGTTACATTTACAATATGAAATCAAAAACTATTCTGATTGCAGAAAGCGGTTCCACCAAAACAGATTGGAGTTTAATTCATCAAAACAAAAATAAAAAATATCAAACCCAGGGTATCAATCCTTTCTTTTTACAATCGCATGAAATAGCTGCCATCATTGAAAAAGAGCTAAAGATTAAAAAGGATATGGTCATTGATGAAATTCATTTTTACGGTGCCGGGATTAGTAGCACAGATAAACAAAAAGTCATTGAGCGGGCATTAAAGTCTATTTTCCAGGTAAAAAAAACCTACTGCCATAGTGATATATTAGCTGCAGCCAGAGCCACTTGTGGAAAAGAAAAAGGCATTGTTGTTATTCTTGGAACGGGCAGCAATTCTTGTTTTTATAATGGAAAAAAGATTGGCTTCAAAACGCCAACCCTGGGATATATTCTGGGAGACGAAGGCGGGGGTACTGCAATTGGAAAAAAAATATTGCAATATCAGCTACACGGCATTTTCGATCAGGATTTACAAGATGCTTTCAAGGCACAATTCCCTGAAAGCCAGGAAGAAATTCTTGAAAATATTTATCGCAAACCATTACCTAACCGATATATCGCCCATTTTACACAATTTGCCATTGCTCATCGTGGGCATTATATGATAGAGAATATTGTTGAAGATTGTCTCAATGATTTATTCATCAACCATTTACTGCGATACCCCGGCATCCATCAACACCCTGTTCATTTTACCGGATCGGTATCCTATTATTTTAAAGACATGCTTCAAGCTTTGTGTGAGCAATATAATATCCGTTTGGGAAGCATTTTGCAAAAACCCATGAAAGGATTGGTCCAATTTCATCAATCCGAAAATAAATAAGCCGTCGGTAGGTATAATCATCGAAGCACTCTCCTGTGGATATTATAAGGATTGTAAATTTTTCAGACATCTACCTTGTGCCTGAAAAGTCTGTAATCATTGAATGAATTTCATTTACTTTTGCGGCTTATCTTGAATGCTATGAGCGACGAAAAGAACTTAAATTTTCTGGAAGAAATTATTGAAAACGACCTGAAAGACGGTAAAAACAATGGCCGCCTGCAATTTCGTTTTCCCCCTGAACCTAATGGATATTTACATCTTGGTCATGCCAAAGCTATTTGTGTAAATTTTGGAATGGCTGAGAAATATGGCGGTAAATGTAATCTTCGTTTTGACGATACCAATCCGAGTACAGAAGAAACCGAATATGTTGATAGTATCAAATCAGATATTGAATGGCTGGGCTTTCAATGGGATGCCGAATTTTATGCTTCAGATTATTTTCCAAAATTATATGCATTTGCTCATCAACTCATTGATCAGGGTTTGGCCTATGTTGACGACTTGTCGTCCGAAGAAATTGCTTCTATGAAAGGAACGCCCACTTCAGCCGGGAAAGACTCCCCTTTTAGAAACAGAAGCATTGAAGAGAACCGAACCTTATTTACCGAAATGAAAGAAGGTAAATATCCGGATGGTACTAAGGTACTTCGGGCTAAGATAGATATGGCGCATACCAATATGCTGATGCGGGATCCGGTGATTTATCGTATTAAACATGCGCATCATCATCGAACCGGAAATAATTGGTGTATTTATCCGATGTATGATTTTGCACACGGACAATCAGATAGCATAGAAGAAATTACGCACTCTATTTGCACCCTTGAATTTGTTCCTCATCGCGAGTTGTATGATTGGTTCATTGAGAAATTAAACATCTTCCCTTCTCACCAATATGAATTTGCCAGAGGAAATGTCAATTATATGGTTACCAGCAAACGCAAATTGTTGCAATTGGTGAAAGATGGTTTTGTAAGTGGATGGGATGATCCCCGCATGCCAACAATAAGTGGACATCGCCGACGTGGATATACACCATCCAGTATTCGAACATTTTGGGAAAAAGTTGGGGTTGCTAAACGGGATAATCTCATTGAAGTAAACCTGCTTGAATTTTGTTTGCGTGAAGATTTGAATAAAATGGCCTTGCGAAGGATGGCGGTGATCGATCCGGTCAAATTAATCATTAACAACATGCCGGAAGGACATACAGAACATCTTGATGCAGAAAATAATCCGGAAGATCCTGAAGCAGGAAGTCGCCCTCTAACCTTCAGCCGTGAATTATGGATCGAAAGAGAAGATTTTATGGAAGAACCTCCGGCTAAGTTTTTCAGATTAGGCCCCGGCTTAAAAGTTCGATTAAAACATGCCTTTATTATTGAATGTACCGGCTTTGAAAAAAATGAAAGTGGCGAAGTGAGTTGTATTTATGCAAACTATTTTCCGGAAAGTAAAAGTGGTAATGACCAAAGCGGCATCAAAGTAAAAGGAACCATGCATTGGGTAAATGCCGCTGATGCTGCCACTGCTGAAGTCAGATTATATGATCGTTTGTTTAAGGTAGAAGATCCCGCCTCAGAAGAAGGGGAGATTAAAGATTATATCAATCCCGATAATTTAAAAATTGTTTCGAAGGCCTACATCGAAAAAGCATTGCTGGATGCAAAACCGGAGGATCGTTTTCAATTTTTACGACTGGGTTATTTCTGTTTGGATAAAGATTCTAATGCCGATCATTTGGTGTTTAATCGCACGGTAGGTTTAAAAGATTCATGGGCTAAAGAGCAGAAAAAATAGCAACTATCTGGATGAATTATCCAAGGTGATGTTATCATTCAATTTCTGCGTCATGGGAATTTTTTTTAAATGAGCAAGAGGTTAACCTTGCAATAAATCTAAATCTTCCACATCATCTCCTGCTATTCCACTGATCGTGCCTAACAGGTGTTGGTTATTGAGAAGAACCTTATCAATTTGTTTTTCCCGCTCCTTCCAGATTTTTTCCATTTGAAGTTTTTCCCGATCAAGAGATGATTTTAAAAACAAATAAGCCTCATTAATGGCACGCATCTGCTGTAAAAATTCATTGCTCGTAAAGTAGTTATAGAGCATTTCCTTTTTTTCTCCTTTATTTTCCTGCGACTTTTGAGCCCTTGCCACATTCACCAATCCTTCCCGAATCAATTTTACCACTGGAATCACTTCTGCAAAACGACAGACCCAAACCCCTTCTTTTTGATCAAACATGCGCCAATCATCAGGCAGTACCTGCGAAACTAAAACACTCACATCGCAAGAGGCTTCCAGCATATCCTCCTTGAGTTTAGGTAACCATTTTTTGTCAAATTCCTTGGTGCGTTTACTTTCAAAAATTATTCTGCCGCAATCCTGACCACTTTCGTTTCGAATGAGCAGAATACAATCGGCACCTCTTTTCCCTTTCCCAACTTCCTGCACCACATCAAATGGAAACGCCTGATTTATTAACTCCTCCAGCGCCAATTCCAAAACCTCCCCTTGTGTTTGCATAGAACCTTGATTCATTTTCCGTTGCATTTCTTCGATGAGGCGATTTTGATCGGCCAACTTTTTCTCATTCTCCCGACGTTCCAACTCAAAATGTTCACGTTCTTTTTGCAGTATTTCACTCACGACCTTATCCTTGAGTTCTTGCTCTACTTCAATTCGTAATTTTCGCAAATTATGTTGTTCGGCCTCTTTTTGCTCCTGTAACAATTTATTCAATTGCAGCACTTCCAGCTCTTTGTCTTGCAACATTTTGAGTTTTTGTTGCTGTAATAACTGCTGTTCCTCCAGAAACTTGATTTTACTTTGTTGCTCTTCCTCCAGTTTTTTCCGGATATCCTGTTCCTGCAATTTACTTTGTTCAGTCAGTTTTTCCTTTAACTTTTCTTGAAAAAGCTCATTTTCCCGTTTCTTGGTTTCTTCAAATCGTGCTTGCTGCTGCTGTAAATCAACACTTTTTTGATTCAGGAGCTCCAGCATACGACGATGCTCCAGTTCATATTTTTCCCGAATTTCCTTTTCGATGTCCTCGGTAAGTACATCTTCCAGATTAAAAACATTTTTACAGGCGGGGCAGGTAACTGAGGTATGCATATTTCAGGATCGAATTTCAAAAATAAGCTTGTTTTGTTTATCGACTTTGTTGATAACCCGTTTACTTAAAAATTTTCTAAAAGAAGTTATGAAACTGAACTTCAAGTATATTCGAACATTATTTACGAGCGAACGGAATGAAGATTTCCAAATTATCCGACCAATTCAAATTTTTAGCGCAATATATCCCGGTAAAACTCAATTTTATCCTGTTGATGTCGTCTATTCCGCTGATTTATTGGTTTCTGGCGAAATCGAACCATGAAAACAGTTCCTATTTTGGTTTGATTAAAATTATGTCTTCGATCGTGTTGGTATTGGTCATCGTGTTGGTATTTATCGCTTTAATGACCGTAATGATTACCTGGATGTATTTCCTCACCCACAAGGACCGTCCGGGTGAATCGGATTTAATCCTGAGTTTGGAAAAGAACAATAAAGAACAGGATAAAGTGTATTTAAAAATCGTTATCCCATATGGAGTAAAACCTTTGCTCGGCTGGTTAAAAGTTCGATTGATTTACGACAAGAACCGATACACAGAAGCCTTACCAATTTCAGAACAACTCAATAAGTCGTTTCTACCATTCCGAAGAGGAATCATGGGTGTAAACCGGATCATACTGCCGGATATCAAAGAGTATCAGATCCAATCAGCATTTTTATTTTTTGAAGATTTCCTGCAACTATTTTCTATCCCGGTGCATTGTAAAGTGAATCAACAATTCATGAATGCTCCGGAAAATTTGCTTCGTCAACAACAGGAATTACCTCCCAAAAAAACAGAAGAAGAATTGGTTCGGATCGAACAATTGCGCAAAGTAGAAGGAGAACATTTAAATTATAAAAAATTTGAAGATTCGGATGATGTTCGTCGCATAGTATGGAAAATATTTGCCAAAAACCGGGAGCTGATGGTGCGTATTCCGGAGATTATGGATCCTTTTGCTTCTCATGTTTATTTTTATGCTAGCTTTTACAATGATTCATCATTTGATGCTTTTAACCCATATGGAAGAGCCATGTTGAATCACTATAAAAAGGTAGTGTGGACCTTGTTCGATGCTTTACGAAAATCATCTTTTGAAGTCCGATACATTCCTGATCAATCCGTTCACAATAAAGAACAAAATGAAATAGATCCTGTACAACGAAGCATTACACTTCAACAATGGCATCAGGATCAGGCCGTTTCTACTTTCTTCAAACCCCAACGTGGAACCGTATTATGTGTGCACTCCATGAGCTCCGTTTCTGATTTAGAAAAAATTTTATCGCAGTGTGATGCACAAACCACCCTTTTCTTTGTTCGGCTAGGGCGCACTTTCAAATCGGCCTATCTACTCCATTGGATCAGTCGTATATTTATACAATCACCGTCCGATGGATTGGCCCGATTAAAATCAAAATGGGTTTTTCAGCCTATGAAGTATAAATTAGAGAAAAACGAAAAACACCTGCTTTCCATTATTCAACAAAGCGAAGTCAATCTGGAAATCATCTAAATGCAATTGTTCAAAAACATATCGCTGACTCAATTCCTGGCAAGACTCATTTTTGTGATTCTGCCAACAGCTTTGGTATTTTTCTTTATCCTGTGGAATGCTAACAATTATTTTTCAGTATTAAAAGAACAATGGTTCCAACAAGGGGTTTATGCCAGTCTGGGACTCTTAACCGGATTCGTTATCCATCAATTTCGACTCCGATTTTTACCCCTGTTTATTATTCTGGTCTTTTTCTTCTACTCTATTTACACCGGTATCAGCAATTATGCCAGCGGCGAATTTGATGGACTCTTTATTAGCGTAAGTTTTCTGGTATTTTCCTACTTATTCAGCACCGGTTATATAATCGGATGGGCTCTCCAGCGATTACGATATGGCGCTTTTATCATTTCAGGTATTCTGCTTACAGTAAGTGTCATCCTGATTTCCAAAACCGGAGAGATGACTGTTCAAAAACTACTCAGTAGTTTATCTCCGATTGCCATCTATGCCGTTTATCTCATTTTTACCCACGAAAATTTAAGGAATCAGGAAGAAAGCAATGCCCGCTTTTGGTGGAGGTTTAGTAAAAGATTTTTACTTTTTCTGGGACTACTCATCAGTTGTTTTTTGTTGATCATTTATCTCATGCTGCCGCAAATTACCACGCGAATTGAAGAATATGGAGGTGGCGCAAAGGAAGGCGAACAGGAAATGCTGCAAAAAAATAAGGATGGCAGCGTTGAAAATAAAGAGTCGATGGGTATGGGTTCGAACAATAAAAAAAATCAAAACCCGGAACCCTTGTTTTGTGCTCATATTGATAGCTACCTGCCGGGTACGGATATTCCCAATCCACTTTATTTAACCGCATTTCATTTTACCAAATACGATTCTTTAACAGAGACATTTGAACGCGATACTTTATTTCAGGACAATGATGAATTTCTGCCTGACCCCTCACGGATTCCACTCTTTTTTACCTATCGCGATTCAAGTCGGATAAAAAAAGCCATGGGAACAAAGCGGCGTCATGTTGTGGAATTGGAGATTTATAAAAAACGGCTGTCACCATCGGCTTTTGTTGCACCAAGTACCGCCTTTTTTGTACAACCTATCACGGTAGAGAAAGATTTCCAAAAAGAATTTAAATCCGCATATCGAGCCAAAAGTTATGTTTCAGATTTAAACAGTGCATATTTTATTTACAACAGTGATGACCCTTCGATTCGGCAGTTTCAGGAACAACGTTTTAGCGAATTACGAAAGGCGCGTAATTATGAAGATGTTGACCCATCATTTTTAAAATATTATACCTATTTCCCGGCAAATGGCGTTTATCGACCCGTTCAAGATTTAGCGGATAGTTTAGCCCAAGGTAAAAAAACAACGATTGATAAAATATTAGCCGTACGAGATTATTTTCTGCAAAAAAATGCCCTTGGTGAACAGGTCTATGCTTACTCTGACAATCCGGGCATTCCGGGACTCCCCTCTGCATCCAAACTCAATTATTTTTTATTTGAAAGTAAAAAAGGATACTGCGCTTACTATGCCGGTGCAACTGTTTTTCTGCTTCGTTCAATGGGGATACCGTCACGGGTGGTTACCGGATTTTTGACTGTTGACCGCAGTGATAAAAACACGGGTTGGTATTGGTTTTACGAAGATCAGTCGCATGGATGGGTGCAGGTCTATTTTCCTGAATATGGTTGGATTGATTTTGATACAACGGTAGGCAATGAGGATGCAGAACAGTCACCCACACCGGATGGTACCCCGCCCATGCAGCCACCTAACCCGGTATTTGCTGTTGCGGGAAAAATTTTGAGTGTAGATACGCTTAAACGACTAGCTCGAATACGTGCTTCTGATGCGCTGTTTAAGGATAAAGAATATAGCGGATTGAGTGACGAACTAGAGATGGATTTAAAAATTGCCCGCATCTGGAAAGATAGCATTATTGCCACCCTGGATATGATTAAAAAAGGCGATGATGTGATGTGTGTTTCTTATGCGCAGAAACTCAAAATTTACAATCCTGAGAATCGATTTAGTGATCTTGTCAAAAAGATGCCGGAACAAATTCCGATGGACGAGATTTATATAAAGACATTTAAGCCTCAGGAAAAAAAGCCTCCTAAAGAAGAGGAAACACTGGAACGAAAAGTCAAAGAATTGATTATCGGACTTTTGATAGGACTTGGAATACTGATCGTGCTCATTGGCCTTCTTCCATGGATCATCTATCATTGGTATAAATGGCGAAGTAGGTCTGGGCGAAGTTTACAACAAAAAGCCTACTATACCTATCGGGCAGCAGGTTTTCTCCTCAATCAAATGGGATTAGAAAAAGGTAAAAATACTTACTGGCAATATGCACAAAGAACAGACAGTAAATTTGGAACACACTTTACGCAATTCATGAAAATTTACCTGCATTTAAAATATGCCAATGAGCCTTTGAATGAACAAGAACAAACAAAGCTTGAAGCATTTCTGATGCCATTTGAAAAAAAGCTACTAACGAGTATTCCTTTTTGGCAGCGTGTAAAAAATTGGCTCAACTTAAACCACTTTATACGCTTTTATCAATATCAAGACCCTGAAGAAAAAAACGAACAATAAATTATGGATGCAATAAATCATGAAACCACAATCGGACAAAGTCCAGAAGAGAAAATAAATGCACTCATCCGAAATATGGAGACGGTGATACGAGGCAAAACGGAACAAATACGCTTGGTCGTAACCTGTTTGTTAGCCAAAGGACATATCTTAATGGAAGATAATCCGGGAACGGGAAAGACGGTATTGGCCAGAACACTCGCTGGTTCAATTGCAGGAGAAGGCGCAAACAATGCCAGCTTTAAAAGGGTGCAGTTTACTCCGGATTTACTCCCGATGGATTTATTAGGATCGCACGTCTTTGATGATGTACGAAAAGATTTTATTTTCCGGAAAGGGCCATTGTTTTGCAATGTATTGCTGGCGGATGAAATAAACCGTGCTTCTCCCAAAGTGCAAAGTGCCTTGTTGGAATGTATGGCTGAAAACCAAATCACCATGGGTGAAACAACCTACAAATTGGAGAAGTTGTTCTTTACCATCGCCACACAAAATCCTATCGAAATGGAAGGAACATATCCCCTTCCCGCAGCGCAATTAGATCGATTTTTCATGAAAATCTATTTTGGTTATGTGGATGAACAAACGGAATTAGATATTTATAAAAACTATCTGCATATCAGTCAAAACCTGGATGAAATTCGACAGGTACTTAGCTTGCAGGAGGTGATGACCCTTCAGGAAGAAGCAGGAAAAGTGCATGTGCATGAAGAAATTGTTCAGGCGGTTTCAAATATCATACGTGGCACGCGTGTTCATGAAAATATCAGTTTAGGCGCATCCACCAGAAGTGGAATCACCTTTTTAAAATGCCTGAAAGCTTATGCCTTTGTAAATGGACGAAGATTCGTACTGGAAGATGATGTAAAAGACATTGCCAACGCAGTAATCGAACATCGTTTAATCTTTAAAAACAAAGAAGGAAAAACACAGGCTTTAAACCAAATTGTATTGCGTGAATTAGATCGTTTGTCGAAAATCAAATTGTATTAAAATTTTCATTTTTTGATTCATTCTCAACCATATCGTATTTATCAAATCCTTTGCATCGGATTCATTCTTTGTTTTTGCCAACAGCCATCGTTTGCACAAAGCAGACAAAGCCTGCGCTATGAGATTGACGCCAAACGAGGAAATCTGGCCTATACAGCCCGTGAAGCGCTAACAAGTGGCCGAGAATTTAAACGGATTGACCCCAGCTATTATGTTGGTTGGATGTTTGAAGGATGTTACAAATTTGAACATGCAGCCGATTATCTGGGTTATAAATATGCTGCCGAGCAATTAGAAAAGGCCATCCAACTGATGGACAAGGATTTTCGCCAACAAATTCGTTCACGGACCAGTGATGTACTCACCTTTATTCAACAAATGAAGTATCACCGCGATTGGGATTATACAGCATATGCCTTGATGCAATGTTATAGCAATATGGAAGAGCCGGATAAAGTATGGAGTCATCTTCAACGTTGCAAAAAAGCAGATTTACAAGACGAACTTTATTTGGACACTTATTGTTATATGGCCTGGACGGTACATAGAAACAGATTTTATACCAGTAAAAAATATTCCTTTCTCAAAGACAACATCATTGAAAATGAGAAATATGCGAATAAATTACTGGACAGCATGAGTTTAAAAATTAAACGGGATGCGAAACTCAATAGCACCATTTTTACTGCTGACTACGAGGCTGAAAAGATGCCTGCTGTTTGGCATTATAAATCCATCTTATATAGCTATCAACTGAATATGGAATCGGGGGCTTATTATTATGAAAAATTAAAAAATACCCGATACTTTCCGGCAAACAATTACGCCACTTTTTGTGCCATTCAGGGGAAATTTCGTGAAGCTGAGCAGTATTATGATATTGCCAAAGAAGACGACCCGGGCGATAAACGTATGAAAGAATCTTACTACTATCTTTCTATCATCAACAAATATAAAGGCGATCCCAAAAAAGGAATTCAGGAATTAAAAGCCCTGATCAAAGCCAATGGGTCTACACCGGGGTATGGATGGTATAATGCTGCACTTGCCCGCGATTTTATATACGATGCTCAGTTAAAGATTGCCAAACGATATGCTCAGCGTGCAGAGGATTTTAAAGAAATACATATTGGCACTACCCTCGGACAAAGCCATTACGATTTCACCATTTCATTGATTCAGTTGATGATTAAAATGAAAGAAATTGATGCTTTGAAATTTGAAAATAAAAATTGGTGGTATTCCCCAAGTGCTTTGGGGAGGATTGCACATTTAACTATGGAAAAATACGGTATGCAATTTCTGATCATCAATCAATTTGCTGCCAATCCGGAACGTGATCGGGTCATTTATAAAGTCTTCTCAACCGAGAGTACGGTTTCGTTTGATGAAGTATGGCACTTGATCGATGGTTTTAGTGTCAACTTTTTTCTGGAAAAATTTGAAAAAGAAATCAGTGCCGAAAAAAGGTTTAACGTTCGGAGATACTTTAGGTATTATGTGGCCCGCCTTTATATGAAAAAAGGCGAATATGAGGCCGCAAAATCACAGCTTCAATCTATACAACAGGAAATGCTGATTGATACGGAATACGAAAAACTGCTGTTGGCGCGAACTAAAGAATCATTGATTCAGTGTGAACTTGCTATGAATGATGAATACAATTCTGATCAGGAAATGATAGAATTGTATTTGTTATATCCTCAACTCATTCCGCATTCCGGCTTAAGTATGCCGGTTTATGTTCAATCAAATGCCCGTTCAAAAGAAGAAAAAGAATTGATTGATAAACTAAAATCCTATCAACTAAATTTCAGAAATTCTGTTAGTGGCAGTGGGCCTACTCTAAAAGTCAATATCGTTTTTGGCAAAAAAGAAAAAATACCTACCATCACTTTATCGACATCCATAGCCAGTCAAGTATTGGTTTCTCCTTTTGAATTTTCCTATCAAAATGCCGATGAAGCCATCCGGATCATGGCATATGGCATGTTTAATGCAGGGCACGATGATAAAAACCTGAATACAAAAAATACCCTAAACAAACCCTAGTAATTCCTTGATTTCAAACAGGCACATTTGGCTACAAGGCATTCAAATTCATCGATTTTCACTTGTTATTTTTCTTCATATGTTAAAGATGATGGGAATTACAATCCAGAGAAATAATTTAGAACCAAACCAATTCAACATGAAAAAACTTTTCCTTTCGGGCGTCTTGTGCCTCATCGGCATTTTGCATTTATCGGCCCAGACCAATTACAGCCTCGAACAACTTGATTTATCCATCAGCGGTTTAAACATGAATACCTATTTAATGGGGATCAACAACAATGGATTTGTTTGTGGATTTGGAGTTCCGGTTGGCACTTCAGATACCATAGGATTCGTGATTACTCCTGAGGGTAAGATCATTGAAATTGACGATAATGTTACCGGAGCGGGTACCATTGGTATTAAGGCAGTGAGTATCAATGATGACAACATGGTTTTGGTGAATTATCAGGATGCAGGTGGCTTATCAAAATTGCACAAATGTTTAGTGAATAATGATGCCGTGGTTTCGCATTCGAATATTCCGGGTTTACAACAAAATTATGTGAAAGCCTTTCACATGAATAATAAAGGAGATATAACAGGTTGGTATCAGTCATCACTCAACCGTTGGTTGTTTGTTTTACATGATGGCATACCTCCTGCCGGATTCAATGCATGGCAAGCATGGAGATATAGTGTATTTACCCCTCCAAGTACCTATAATTATTTTAATACCATGGGTGGCGCCATGGATACGAACCGTATCGCATGTGGTTTCTATATTGATGGGTCTCAGAATAAACCATTTCTTTATGATGAAACGTATGCTGCCTTTTACCCACTTGCCGGAAGTAATTGGTGTCAACCTTATGGAAAAAATAACAATGGAAAAATTGTTGGTCATTATAAAAATGGCATCGGTATTACCAATGCGTTTGTGGCAGAACCAACATATACTCTGGGAAATTATAATAGCGGGCAACTCAATTTAACTTCACTGGCATTTATTTTCCACACCGATTCCATTTATTCAATTGCCAGAGCAATCAATGATAGCAACGAAATTGTTGGATATTTTTTAGATCCAGTGGATAGTAAATACTAAGGCTTTATTTACCATCCGAACCGTCCGAATTATAAAATCAATGGATATGATTTCGCAAAACATGTTTGGAAAATGAATAACAGTTCAGATGCAGGCTCACCTAATTCAACGGATTCCATCTGGTCTGAAAATTTTTATGGGAGTTTTGATTATACCACAACAGATCCATTTGCGAATAATGGAATCCCACTTTTGGAGTCCTTCCTCTCCAATGATACGAGTATTACGAACTACTATCCCAATGGTACTTTTGGTGACACCAATTCTGTTTCATGGAAAGAATTTATGACTGAAATTGTCAATTCCGATACATACCTCAGTTATGCCCAAAGCAGCAATCCATTATTAAGTAATACCTATCGTTATTTGTATAAACCTGCCAAATTCAGACATTATATTTACAATTATGCCAGTTCATTTAATGGTTATTGTTATGGATTTGCAGTCACTTCATTATTACATTTTAAAGATGATCAATATTTAAATAACACTTACAATATCGGATCAAATACCCAATTGAACAGTTATGACAATACCAGTTTTAATGCAGTAATGACTATAGGCCGGGCATACCTGAAGCAAAACGATATTGAATTGATTGAATATTTACCGAATACCAGAAATGATGTAAAACCATGGTCCGGTCTTTATCGCATGAAACAAACTTTTATGCGCAATGACACCAATAATTATCGTCAGATTTATATCGGTTGGATTACCAGTCCTTCAGGTGCTCCGGTTCAATATGGGTTTCACTCTATTTTACCTTACAAGATTAAAACGCCGGCAAAACTTCCTTTTAATTACAATGGCGTTTTTCACATCGATACCGTCTATGTGTATGATTCCAATGATCCGCTGAATCAGAATAGCTATCTCCTGGTCAATTCAAATTTTTTTAATAATTCCGTTGAAGCCAGCTATTCGTATAATTATCCTTATCCCGGATTCTTTACAGCTTTTAATGAAGTTTCTGTGGGAGAAATGGAAACTATCCTGAATACGCATTTAAAAGGTAAAAAACGAAGTCTGGACTCCATCGCAAAATTTAATTTAGGACCGAAGAGTACTTTTACCA
>JBMOFV010000026.1:0-43299 GCA_049318705.1 Chitinophagaceae bacterium | reverse complement strand
TGTCATCGGAAATATACTGCGATTTGCCCGCAACGAAGAAGATGCAGTATTTCTGAGTAGCGAGCATGAAGTATTTCAAGTGCACACCTTTCGGAAATACGCCTTGAAAAAGTGTGCATGTGAGTTGCTAAAATTTCGCTTGAGAGTCCATCTCCACCTATTTCGAGCGTTATTCAGGAGCCTCTACAAAGGATCGGGAATTACCAATATTCAACGTAAATGGTTTGAGGACCATTTTTCAAAAGATTTGTTGAATTTGTTGATGTAAAAAAGAAAAAGGCCCTGATTACTCAGGACCTTTTTTATTTGTGTTTGGCAAAAAGTACTAATCTCTTCTCAAGTTAGGGAATGGAGGCGGCGTATTTGACGGGCCTTCTTCACCAGAACTTGCAGCACGATAGTCTACAGAGTTCGAATCACCTGAGTTACCATATTGGAAAATAAATCTTTCACGATCGATACCTTGTTTGTCAACCATGTAGTTGATTACAGAGTTTACACGATCCCATGAACGTTGTTGCTCAATTTTGCTTCCACTACCATTTCCAATAATCACTGCTTTACAGTTAGGATTTGAACGCATTGAACCGGCAAGGTTGTTCAATTGATTCATGGCAGAAGAACTTAATTTAGCAGAACCTGCTGTGAAGGCGATAGAACCGTTTGGAATATTTGCACATCCAACTGGACCTGGACCTGCGTTTTTGCAACATTCTGGATCCGGGCATTTACCAACACCATCCGCATCAACTGGTTGACACTCTGTAGGTGTGATTAATTGTTTGTCTTTGTAGTCAGCTACACCATCACCATCTGTATCGAACGGACAACCGTGAGAATCAACAGAAACACCACCTGGTGTGTTCGGGCAACGATCGAAACAATCAGAGATACCATCACCATCAGCATCGTTATCACATTTGCTACCTGTAGCTCCTTTAGGACGCTTCATTTCGTTGTATCCATAATCCAATGGATTCATCCACCACAATGGATCAACTGATTTACCACCTAAGTGAACATTCAAGCTGATTGAAGAATAGTTTACGTTATCGAAGTCACGTGTCATTGCAGATGAAACGACAGTACCATTGTTCGATGTAGGACGTTCTTGCCACATTTGACCATCGATCAAATCATCATTGGTATAAATCCAACGGGTTTCAACACCTAAAGATAAACGACGACCTAAACGGAACTGCAAACCTAAACCGGCAGTTGCTGTAGGACGGAATGTATTATCACCAACCCATTTACGGTTATTGTGACGCTCAGCAGGTGTTTCATAATCTCCATCGAACAAATTTTTCAATTGTTTGTTGATATCCTTACGGTTATCATAGATATTATTTCCCTGACCAGGATTTGAAATAGGGCTGAAGTTATAATTGTTATTAGAAGCATCTTTCATATCCACAGTTGTATTATACAACATACCACCTAAACCGGCTAATGCGTATAAACTCATTTTATTTCGAGCTCTGTGGAACTTCAGATTGTTCAAGGCAGCAACCATTTGTAAGGATAAATCGCTAACCGTTGTTTTGTAGTTATAATACACGTCCTGATTCCAATATCCTGCTTTGAACCAAGGATTTTGGCTATGTCCATAATAACCTTCTGAACCTTGATAGTTAAATCCGGATGCAGAACCATGGATGAACTGTAAACGTGTAGAAATCACGTAACCCCAAGCTTTACGAACGTGTAAACCCCAACCTAAAGTGTTCAATGCATTTTGTGCAGTGAAAACGTTCTTAGTTCGAACGTCACCGGAAACGAACAATGGACCGGCAGAAAGACCGATTTCCCATTGGTTACGCGGCTTAGCCGGGAAGTCATATTGACTGTTCAGGAAGTCTCTTTGCTGAGGCATCCTTTTTGTAGGAATCAACGAAGTATCTGCGAAGTCATATCCTCCGCCGCGATACATACCGCTGTTGTTTTCTTGGGCTTGAAGGCCCTGTGTTAGCAAGGCGGCCAGCCCGGCTAATAAAATGTACTTTTTGCTTGCCATAAATGAAATTTTAATTGAAATTGATTTTAGTTTGCCTATATCGGGCAAATATAGAACCGAATTTCATTAGAAACAAAATATTTGATTTTTTTAGGGCCTGTATTTTGTAAAAAAAATGTCATCAATAAATTGATGACATTAAGTTGCTTTTATAGTCAATATCGATTTTATTCCACGACTATTCGTCGAACATAAGATCCTTTTTCAGTTTGCAAACGAATCAGGTAAGTTCCTTTTGCGTAAGCGCCTAAATTGAATTCTTCAACCATTGGTCCTTTAACACCATTGATGACCCGACTTTCCAGCACGGCACCTGTAATGGATAATACACTTAATTGAACACCTAAATTTTCATGGAGATTAAATCCAACAAAAACCTTCCCATTGGTCGGATTTGGATAAACACCAATTTGATCAAGAATCTGCGTCTCTTCAATACCGGTTGAAACCAGTTGTTTTAACTTGAATCTGACCAAAAAATCTTCTGTTTCACCCGACACAAAAGTGCCAACACCATTATCCGAAGCTCCATTTGGAGATAAATCATTGTTTAAAACCACACGTAAACCAGTAGCAACATTTAATGCAGGATTGGTAGGCGTTTGGAAGCTGCCATTTAGATAAAAATTATTGATGTTTGCAATACCCGTAAACACTCTTTCATTGGGTGAATCATATTGTTGATTGTTATTATAATCAATAAATACTGAAACCTGGGCATCAGCATGATTACTGCCTTTCATAATGTGGTAGATTGAAATTTTGTACAAGCTATCTGTAATCAATTCCATGGTACCAGCTGCTGTGTAATCTGTTCTTTTCTTAACAGAAGCCGGGTTTAATAAGTGTGGTCCGCCTGTTATAAACGCATAAATATTATTGTTGTTGCTGATATCTCCGATAATAAAGGCCCCGACATCGCTGGAGTCATTGTTTCCACCAATGGCCTGGCTAAATCCATAACAAGCGAATGGCGGTGACATGACCACTTTTACAATATTGGAATAGCCATCAGAAGTCCCGTTACAAGTTGTTCTGAAACGGAACCAGGTATTGGTATTCACTGTAAAAGTCAGGGTATCTGCTGTTGCACCTGGAATATCGGCATAAGTAATTCCGTCAGTTGAAAACTGCCAATTAAAACTCAAATTTTGATAAGTCACATCGTGGGTAGTGTCAATTAAAAACACTGAATAACCCGGACAGGTGACTGTGTCACTGATATGAGCAATTCCTGCATCAGGAGGTGTATTACATGGAGGCAAGGCGATATTGACTAAATAATCTTCTGTTTCACCATAGTTATACGTTCCGCAAGGATTGTTAGTTGTGGATGTACCAAAAATCTGATAAACCAATCGCATACCGGTTAATCCATACTGTGCATTGGCGGGCACGGTAAAGTTTCCACTCATTTGCTGTGTTGGTGTATTAACTACGCCACCTAATACCATTTCATTGGCAGGATCAAAAACACCATCGCGATTATAATCGATGTAAATAGTGGTGTATCCATTGTAAAAGAATGATGATTGGGTAATACTTGTTTGGAATAAATTATATGTCGAATCTCGGTAAATATTAACCGGAGTTACTGTATTTGAAAATGTTTGATAAGTGTAAATCGGACTTGGATTATTCAACAAAGGCGTGGCATTCCCATTGTTCAGCAACACATTATTTTGTGCATCAAAAATGGTTACGTTGCCAATATTTTGAAAATAAAAGGAAGGAGGTAATGCCTGTGAAATACAATAACAATAATAGAAAGAAGCTAGGTCAACATAAAGGGCCGCTGTGGTATCTGAAAAACCAGAAGAAGGGCAATCCACGATACAACGGAAGTAAGTTGGTGTGCTAATTTGTGTATTATATGAAGGTCCAACTGTTACGCCCAAAGCCGTCCATGGTCCGGTAGCTGATGGTGCACTTTCCCAAGTGTAGTTTAAACCTCCCGCAAGTGTATTTCCGGTAAGGGTTAAATTAAATGGTGTATTGGCACATGGCAGGATATTGGCAATACTTCCGGCATTCGGTGTTCCTATACAAGGTGCCAACACATTGATATTGTCAATTCCAAAATCGGTATCAAATTGGAAATCACCATGTCCTCTGAAACGAACAACGGTGTTTGGATCATTGGATACGATTGGTAATGAAAAGTTTTGCCATGATGTAGAAGAATTAAATGTTCCCAAAGTAGTAAAACTTAAACCTCCATTGGTGCTCAGGAGAACTTCGAGGAAATCGAATCCCCATCCGGCACTATTGTCATTGATATAATCAAAGAACATGGTTTTAGTACCCAATTGCTGACTACAATCGATAAATAAATCCAAATCACCCGTGAGGTTCGTATAGTATGAGTGGAACCTGGCAGAATAAGTATTTGAAGAGGCCGAAGGGTAATACATGCCAAAGGTATTACTCAACCAGTTTGCGGTATTTCCTTCATCATTTCTTCTCCAGGAATTATTTCCGGTATTTGGATTGTTACTCCAATGATAATCGTTAGGGACATCCTGGGTTCCGCAGAAATTAGTCCAAGTTTCAAAATCCTGCACATAAGGTAAAGTGGCATACGAAGGACCGGATACTGTAATTGTCATTGGACCTGTTGTATCAGCGAGGTTACTATTATTACAAACCATATACATACGATACATAATTGTCGCATTCAAAGATGGTGTTTGGAATCCCGGGGAATTTGAACCAATTCCACCAACTGCATTGACCCATGTTGTTCCACCATTGGTAGATTGTTGCCATTGGTAAGTCATATTACCCTGATAAACTGCACCAATCAAACTCAGGTTAGCTGTTTGTCCGGCACAAAGCGTCATACTGGATGGTGCAACACTACCAGCTGTGGGTTGTCCGGCGCATGGAGTAGATGGAATTACATTCATGTAATAATCTTCACATTCTCCGAAAGAAAAATTGGTTCCGCAATAATCTGTAATAACTGGAACCGTTGCAAAGCGGCAAAGCACACGTAGTCGGGTGATGCCTGGCACTGCAGTCACAGGCACAGTGATTGTTCCTGTAAATGCCTGGGTTCCTGATGAAGGAGAAACATAAACATCTTCACCCGGATCAGCAAAATCTAAATCCTGGTTCCAATCAATCCAAATACGATGACCCTGACCAAATGTTGCACCGGCCTGAACGGAAAAATTAAAACTCAAGCCTTGAATTTGCGCAACGGTTTGATTGACCTGAATATAATTATTGGGCAAGCCTCCATTACAACCTGACATCAAGTTGGAAATATTGGTAACCCCTCCGGTAGTGGAGAAATTTTCAATATAATCCGAACTGGTACAAGCGATGGAATAAGTAGGGAAACAATACTGTGCGTTCATACACGTTGACATGCACAATAAAACCAAGATAGAAGAAATGTTTTTGAACATTAGTAAAAATTTTTTTCGATATTCTATAATTCAGATAATCATTCAGGACGTCAAAAAATGCGAATAGGTTGGTAAATATAAATACAAACCCCGAACCTCAAGGGCTCGGGGAACATATTTTTTTTTAGACAATGTATTTACTCTGAAACAACTTCGAATTCCATTTCAACCAGATTGTTGTTGCCAAAATCCAATGAAGCTTTGTAAGTACCGACTTCTTTCACTTCATCCACGATGGTGATTCTTTTACGGTCGATTTCATATCCTTTTTGCTCACGAATTGCACGAGCAATTTGGATAGTAGTAACGGAACCAAAAATTTTGCCTGAAGTACCTGTTTTAGCGCCTACTTTCACGGCACCTGCTTTCAATACTTCTGCAACCTTATTGATTTCATTTAATAAAGCAGCTTCTTTACGCGCTTTTACTTTATCTTTTTCTGCAACCACTTTTAAGTTAGAAGGAGATGCCTCGATGGCGAACTTCTGAGGAATCAGAAAATTGCGTGCATAACCGGGTTTTACATTTACCACCTCATTGGCAGCACCCAGGTTGTCCATATCTTTAACGAGAATTACTTGCATGTTGTATTATTTTAAAAGGTCAGTGACGAATGGTAAAATGGCCATTTGACGTGCTTTTTTCACAGCCTGGGCTACTTTACGTTGAAATTTCATTGAATTACCGGTGATACGGCGAGGAAGAATCTTTCCTTGTTCGTTCAGGAACTTTTTCAGGAATTCAGGATCCTTATAATCAATGTAATGAATATTCATTTTCTTGAATCGACAATATTTCTTTTGTCGTACCTCTACCCGGTTGGTAGATAAGTATTTGATATCTGACTTTGCCATAATTAAGCTTCCTCTTTTTCGTTAACGGTTTGTGGTTTTACTGGGCCTTCTCCGCTGCGTTTGCGGGCATTGTATGCAATCGCGTGCTTATCCAATGAGGTGAGCAAAAAGCGCATAATGCTTTCATCACGATTCATTTGAATTTGCAAACGGGCATTCACATTCGATGGTGCTTTGTACTCCATCACATAGTATAAGCCTGTTGTTTTTTTGTCAATCGGATAAGCAAAAGAACGAAGTCCCCATGCATCTTCTCCAACAATTTCACCACCCATATCGGTGATAAACTTTTTGAGATTTTTGGCCTCAGCCTTGTATTCGTCATTCGACAATACCGGCGTAAAAATGACCATCAGTTCGTAACTGTTCATATTTATAGTATTGGTTTAAAAATTTAACCTTGGATATTCAGCAACTATAGTTTGGATATTTGAATGTTCAAATAGCTGAAATCCGGGGCGCAAAAGTAATCATTTCAGGGAATTGGCCAAAAATAAAATGAAAAAACCGCCTTTTCAGACGGTTTTTTGTTTTTGCCAAACAATATTTTAGTGCTTTGTTGTATCAGCAGCAGGAGCAGCAGCTTCAGCAGGAGCAGCAGCTTCAGCAGGAGCAGCAGCAGCGGCAGCAGTATCAGCAGGAGCAGCAGCTTCTGGAGCTGGAGCAGCTGGAGTTTCAGCAGCTGGAGTTTCTGTAGCAGCTGGAGTTTCTGTAGATTCTGTAGATTCAGAGCAAGAAGCGAAGAAACCTAAAGCCAAAGCGAACAAAGAGATTTTTACTAAGTTTTTCATTTTGATAATTTTTTAAAAGTTTGCCTATTTATCCCACTACGTCAATTAGGTAACCCAATATTTTTAAATATTTTTTATTATAATGTTTTATTTACTATTATTCAATACTTTTTGCCAAAAAAATATTTTTGATCACGCAATCATCCCATTCGTTCTTTTTCACAAAAAAAGACTAAAGCGTAATCTTTTGTACTTTTTTTCGGACATTTGGGTTACCAAAGAGCAATAAACGGATAAATGGCAAACAATTCTGACTTCGACGTGAGTGATGAAGCGTTAATTCGTTCTTTGGCTTCTGGAGATTCAAAAGCAATCCAATATATCTACCGAAACACTTATCAAACCATCGAAAAAATGGTCTTTAAGATGAATGGTTCCACGGATGATGCTTACGATGTTTTTCAGGATAGTATGACCATTTTGTACGAAAAAGCAAAAGGTGGTCAACTTGAACTATCTTGTAAATTAAGTACTTACCTAACTGCAATTGCCAAACATCTGTGGTTAAAACGCTTAAGCAAACGTAAAAGACAGTCGTTTAGTGTGATTCATGAAAACACACCCGAACCAGTAAGTGTGGATACGGATATCAATCGCTTTTTTGAATTCGAAAATAATGTGGAACGTTTAAAACAATGTTTTGAAGAAATCGGAGAACCCTGCAAAGGCATATTGGAATCATTTTATGTGCACAATAAAAGTATGCAGGAAATAGCGGCCGATTTTGGATACACCAATCCCGATAACGCAAAAACCCAGAAGTATAAATGTATGAATCGATTGAGGAAATTGTTTTTTAATCAAAAAGTGGATATTATCGATGAACGACGCTAACTCAACATACGAATTAATCGAAAAATACTGCCTCGACCTGATGGACGAGCGTGAAAAAATGTATTTTGAAAAGGAAATGGATATGAATCCCGCTTTAAAATCAGCGGTGGAAGAATATCAATTGATTCTTCTTTCAGTTGATCATATGCAAAGTAAGGCCTTCATTCATTCAGCCCTCGATCAACTGCATTCTAATTCAAGAAGCCAAACCCAAATATTACTGAACAACCTGAAATTGCATGTCAACAAATATTGGAAAACGGCTTCCGTTGCTGCAAGCGTTGCGTTTATGGCCTCCATGCTCACTTTTCTTTTCGCACGGAATGTTTACAAAAAAGATACCCACGCTCAGGTTCAGGAGTTAAAAGGCGAAATCCGCAGCATTAAAAAAGGTCAGAATGAAATTAAGTCTGAAGTTAATCGCGTAAAAAAACAATTGGTAGCGGTGCCTGATGAACAAGCCAAATACACCGGTACCGGATTTGCATTGTCACAAAATGGCTATCTGGTTACCAATTTGCATGTACTCAAAGGTTTTGATAAAATATTTGTTTTCACGAACGATAATATTGGTCATCAGGCTGCTGTGGTTGCCACTGACGAGGTGAACGATTTAGCCATCTTGAAGATTACAGAAACAGACTTCAAATTTGATACCAAGGTTCCTTATGCCATTCGCAAGGCCAACCCAAATATTGCTCAACGTGTATATTCTTTGGGCTATCCTAAAGACGACATCGTTTATAATGAGGGTTATATCAGTTCGGCTACCGGATTCATGGGTGATAGCAGTCGTTATCAATTGGAGTTGCCCTCAGCACCTGGTGTAAGTGGAGCCCCCGTAATCGATGAATTTGGCACTGTAATTGGTATTGTTAGCGGTAAACAAACAGAGTCAAATGGTATTACCTATGTGATACGCTCCAAAGCTTTGTTGAATTTATCCAAACAACTTCCGGATGATTTCAGCGAAAAAGAAATTTTGAATAGTACGATTAAAGGACAAAATCGTTCCGATCAGGTTAAAAAGATTCAGCCTTTCGTTTGTATGGTGAAAGTTTATAATTAAAGGATACCCATGTATGGTGTTATCTTGTTAAATGTTTATCCGCATAAGATTTTATTCAGCCTGATATTTTTCGATTAAATTCAAGATCTAGTCAAACCAGCCTCTGTTATTTTGTATGCATCTAGTACCAATTCAACTCTGAGTTGCGTCTCAGAGTTGAATTGGTATTAAAACAAACCAGCCCCATGAATGGGGCCGGTTTTAGCTGAATATAAAACTACAAAAAACTGTCTTTAGTTATTTCGTACAAAAAAGTGCAGGCTTGTGTTCCTGTGGAATAGGCCCGGCAGGCGCTTGTAGTCCACGGGCAATTAATAATATTCCCATTAAAGCATACATGAATGGAAATATTGTATTCAATCGTTGTCGAATGGCCTGGGTAATCCATTGCGAGAAAAACAAAACACCCCACATGGCAGGTAAGGTTCCAAAACCAAAAAACATCATAAAAACCATACTGTTCACGACACTACCTGATGCAAACGCAGTAACCAATGCGGCGTAAACCAATGCACAGGGTAAAAGCCCGTTGAGGAAACCAATGATGAATACATCGATTTTTCGGCCAGACTGCATCCTTGTCGCTATCAGATGACTTACTTTTTTGATCCATTTATCCGGCAAAATCTGTATCGCCTTTTTTCGCTGCAGTACAAAAATGACGAATGCACTTAACAACATTAAAATGCCGATCGAAATAGAAAAACTTGACTGCAATGCAGATGGAATCACTAAAGCGCTGCCCGCACCTATCCCGGCACCTAAAAGCGTGTAAGTGGTAACTCTGCCAAGGTTATAAGTTAAAGCCAGAAATAATTTTTCCCATTTAGATGTAGTATTTACCGGCAAAGCCATAGCCAAAGGACCACACATACCTATACAATGTGTGCTGCCAATGAGGCCCATGAACCATGCTGATAAAATCCAGTATATCATAGAAATAATTTTGTTTCAGTGTAGTATGACTCCTGACCACTTTGCCAGTTCACCTGCACAGAATAGGCTCCGGATCGACCGGAAACATCGATGATTTGCACACCGGTTTCATCCAATTTTAAATCCATTTCGGCATCCTTCGTTTTGTCGCCGGCATAATAAAGTTTTACAGTTCCGGTTAAAGATGATGCTTCTAAATCAGATGGGAAGGCTACTTTTAACTGGCCGGGTTCATTCGATATTTTCACTTTGTTCTCCAGGCGTGCATAGTTATCGGCCTTATCCATTTTATCCTGATGTTTGAGTTCTTCCTGGTAGTAATTTTCTGTTACCAAATCCAAAGGCGTTTGAACACTTCTAACTGCGAAGTAAACCATCATGCTTACAAAAGCAGTGAGGACCAACATTAATTTGTGAAACCAATTCATAGTTATAATTTTTTATTTATTCTACCGGTGCCATAAAGGTGGTTTTTTGTTCTTTCAACAATTCCCCATTTCCATATATTGCAATCAGCAGATCTGTTTTTGATGCAGGTATTTTATTGTTCGGGATGACCACAAAAAACTGTCCGCGTTTTTCTTCTTCGGCAGGAATCGTCAAAGACGGATTACCGATGATTTTAATTTCGCCCGATTGATTCATGAGTTTAAACTCCAACTTCATGGGTTTGTTTTTCTTATTGGTCACATTGAAGTTATATAAGTTGCTCGTGGTGCCATCTGCATTTTCCTGATAAAACTGACCCGGCGTGCGCAACACAGAAGCATCGATTGAAGAATGGCTCATAAACGTAAAAGACAGAAGCCCTAGTAAAATGATCAAGACCGCCGAATAAGCCATCAAACGGGGTGAAAACCAATTGGTTTTTTTGCCTGTGGAAATATTACTTTCAGATGCGTATCGAATCAGGCCTAAGGGTTTATTGATCTTAGCCATGATATCATCACAGGCATCAATACAAGCCGTGCAATTCACACATTCCAATTGAGTACCATTCCGAATATCAATACCGGTCGGGCATACATGCACACAGGCTTTACAATCAATGCAATCACCCGTTTTCTGAAGCTCATTCTTTTGCATTTTCCCCCTGGGTTCGCCTCTCACATAGTCGTAAGCAACTACAATGGAGTTTTTATCCAACATGACCCCTTGCAGTCTGCCGTAAGGACAAGCCACGATACAGATTTGCTCCCGAAAAAACGCATAGACCACAAAGAATGCTCCTGAAAACAATAACATCGCCATCAATCCCATGATGTGTTTGGTGGCCGGCTCCGTTATAATTTGACGCACTTCGGCGATGCCAATGATATATGCCAAAAAGGTATGAGAAATAGTCAGGGCGATCAGATAAAAAATGACATATTTCAATGCACGTTTAAAGATCTTTTTTTGATTCCATTCGCTTTTTGCCAAATTGCGCTGTTGCTGGGCATCTCCATCAATCCAGTATTCTATTTTGCGAAATACCATTTCCATAAAAATGGTTTGCGGGCAGGCCCATCCACAGAAAAGACGACCGAATGCTACCGTAAACAAAACAATGAAGACGACAAAAGTGAGCATGGCGATACCGAACACGATGAGATCCTGTACACCAAAATGTAATCCGAAAATAATGAACTTGCGTTTGATCACATTGAGCATGAATAAGGGCTCACCTTCATATTGCAACCAAGGCAATCCGAAAAAGACGATGAGATAAACCCAGCTTAGTGCAGATCGTATGCGGTAAAAGAATCCTTTCGGCTTTTTTGCAAAAATCCATTTCCGGCTGCCATCATCCTCTACCGTTGTGATGGTATCTCTAAAATTCTCTTTATCCGGATCGATGATTGCTGACATGATTATTTACTTCTTGGTGGAATCTGAAACTGCTGTATTTCCGGAAGTTGAATCAGCAGGAGCAGCAGCATCAATAGGTGCTTCTACTTTCAATAAATCACCTTGAGGTTCTTTACCAGCCACATTTTTCCCGCTCATATTTTTTATAATAAATGAAGTCACTGCCTGCAAGTCTGCCGGCTTAATATCAGATTGCCATGAACGCATCCCTTTAGCGGGTATACCGTATTTGATTGATTTGAAAATACTCTTTACATCACCACCATGTAACCAATAAGCATCCGTCAGATTCGGACCTACTCCACCCTGACCTTTGTCGCCATGACAAGCCACACAATTGGTTGCATAAATTTTTTCACCTTGTGCGATGACTCCCGGATCCTCAACTACTTTGACTGAATTTTCATCCACCAAAGCACCTGCTTTTTTGATATACTCGGCCTTATCCGCTTCACCTTGAGCAAGTTGATTTTCGTATTCCTGAATTTGCAGCGGACTTGTTTCAATCACATGGTAATCGACCCAATAATACACGGCAAAGAGAATAGTGAAAATAAACAAATACTTCAGGAAAGGAGGCATTCCATTGTCTAATTCCTGAATGCCATCATAGTCGTGATCTGTTAATAGTTCCGCATCTTTTTCCAAAGGAATATCATTCCCCATCATGGCATTAAACTGCAACCATTTTGGCAAAATTGAACCGAAAGGTTTGATGAGTTCTTTTCGCAACAAGAAAACATATAAAACATTACAGAGCACCAGCAAAGCAATGAACTCAAAAATGAGTATCCCCATCATTAACCAAAAGACGGTACTCTCCATACCGAATGTCATGGATGGGCCCTGTGCAGCAGGCACGGCATCCTGGGCAAAAGCAGAAGAACTCAAAAGCAGCAAAGGCCAAATGAGCAGTGTACCGCTTTTGCGTTTGCGCCAGATTGAAGCAGTATCCTCTTCAATCAGGGTTTTAACGATTTTTCCTAAAACAAATATGACACTGAGCAAGATCACCGAAGTGATAAACATGATCAGAAAATTTCCATTTCCCCAAATACTTCCCGAAGCTACAGGTGCTGGCGCAGCTGAAGCGGGGCCTGCCGGAGCGGCATCTTGTGCAAAAATGGATTGATTTATCAGTGACAATACTACCACGAGCAAGCCTGATTTTATAGCGTTAAACATAGTCTTCATCGGATAATCGGATTTATTCGTTTTCGAATGGGATATTTTTAATTCTTTGGATGGCCTTTTTGTCGTAGCGTACTACATATACCAGAAGTCCAATAAAGAAAGTGAAGAAAATCAAGAGAGAAATCAGTGGAAAGATGCCCACCCCTTCAATGGATTTCAAATAATTAATAAATTTCATGTGCTTAAAATTTTAGGGTGATCAATTAAGGTGCAACAGCCACCGGGTTATTTTTAATATCGGTTCCCAATCTTTGCAGGTAAGCAATCATAGCGATGATTTCTTTATTCTCCAGTTTGGTGATACCCTCTGTTTTAATCATTTTCTGTACGTCAGTGTCAGCCATCAAACCTTTGGTAATGGCTTCTGCCTGTTTTTTAGAATCTTCTATGGCCAACTTTTCAAATCCTTCGGCATACGGAACACCTAATGTGCGCATGGTATTGATTTTAGATTCCATCGTACTCATATCCAAATCATCTGTAAACATCCAAGGGTATGCTGGCATAATAGAACCGGTTGTAATCCATGAAGGCTCGTACATATGTTTGAAGTGCCATGAATCCGGATAACGACCACCTTGACGATGTAAATCCGGTCCGGTACGTTTTGAGCCCCACTGGAACGGATGATCATACACGAATTCGCCGGCTTTTGAATACTCGCCATAACGTTCTGTTTCATGGCGGAATGGACGCACCATTTGTGAGTGACAATTATAACAGCCTTCACGGATGTATAAATCACGACCTTGTAATTCCAATGGTGTATAAGGTTTGACACTGCTAATGGTTGGGATATTCGACTTCACGAGGAAGGTTGGAACAAATTCTATCACACCACCTATAACAACCATCACCAAACTCAGAATTAATAATTGTATCGGACGGCGCTCAATCCAACGATGCCAGTGCTCACCTTCGTGTGCAGTTGTTGCATTGACCAATGCAGGAGCAGATGCAGCTTCTTCGGCTTGTAGTTGTCCGGATTTAATGGTTTTGATTAAATTATACAACATAACCACGTATCCAGCCAAATAAATTGTTCCTCCTAAACCACGTAACAAATACAATAACTTAATCCTTACTACGGTATCCATAAAAGTATAACGTAAGGTGCCATCCGGAGTAAATTCGCTCCAGCTTAAGCTTTGAGAGAACCCAGCCCAGTACATTGGAATGGCATATAAAAGAATACCCAATGTACCCAACCAGAAATGGGTATTCATCAATGATTTAGAGTAGATACTTGTTTTAAACAATCGAGGTATCAACCAATATAAAATCGCAAAAGTTAAAAATCCATTCCATCCGAGTGCTCCCACATGCACGTGTGCAACGGTCCAATCAGTAAAGTGAGAAATCGCATTTACATTTTTAAGCGACAACATCGGTCCTTCGAAGGTACTCATACCATAGGCGGTAACGGCTACCACCATAAATTTCAGAATGGCATCTTCACGTACTTTATCCCATGCACCACGCAAGGTGAGTAATCCGTTAAACATACCACCCCATGATGGTGCAATTAACATGACAGAGAAAACAGTTCCTAAAGATTGAGCCCAATCAGGCAATGAGGTATACAACAAGTGATGCGGACCTGCCCAGATATAAAGAAATATGAGGGCCCAGAAGTGAACGATAGAAAGGCGATAAGAGTATACCGGACGATTGGCCGCTTTAGGTAAGAAGTAATACATGACACCCAAATAAGGAGTTGTCAGGAAAAATGCCACCGCATTATGACCATACCACCATTGTACCAAGGCATCTTGAACACCTGCAAACAAGGAATAACTTTTAAATAATGATACCGGAATCTCGAATGAATTCACGATGTGTAACATGGCTACTGTAACGAATGTGGCGATGTAAAACCAAATTCCCACATAAAGATGTTTTTCCCGACGTTTTAAAATGGTGCCAAACATATTCACGCCAAATACTACCCAAATCAGGGCAATCAGGATATCGATAGGCCATTCCAGTTCGGCATATTCTTTACCGGTTGTGATACCAAATACCAGTGTCAGAGCTGCCAGAACAATGATGAGCTGCCATCCCCAGAAATGAATTTTACTCAAAGCATCACTAAACATGCGGGCTTTTAAAAGCCTTTGCAAAGAGTAGTATACACCCATAAAAATTCCATTTCCGACGAAGGCAAAAATCACTGCATTGGTATGCAATGGCCGTATACGCCCAAAAGTGGTGTAGGCAAATTTGAAATTCAAGGCCGGATAATACATTTGAAAGGCGGCCAGCAAACCAACCAGCATTCCTACAATTCCCCACAGCATCGTGGCATAGGCGAAATTTTTTACAATGCGATTGTCATAATTAAAGTGTTGCATTTCCATGTTCTTCAGTTTTTTAGGATGGATTTTGAGGTTGTTCGTCGTCGAATAAAATACGTATAGAAGGCGTATGCATATCGTCATACTGCCCTTTACGAGTACTAACAATAAATGCAATCAGAAAACTAACCGCAACGGTCAGACTAAAAGCAATTAATAATATCATCGCACTCATGGTTTGTTGTTTTTGGTAATCGTGTTCAAAAGTAGTTTGGTACAATACCCTGCACAATGAGGAATGTCAGCATTGCGCATGATAAAAATCATATTTGTAAGTTTTGTTGTTTAGCAAAGTATCTGGACATAAAAAAACTAATCCCTACAATACTGACTGTGCTAATCGGCATCAGAATAGCTGCAACCACTGGAGTCAGCATACCTTGTACCGCGAAATACAATCCGATGAGATTATACATCACCGAAAAAGTAAAAGCAAGTAACAAGGTGGTTCTACCTTGTCGGACATACTTCATGAGAGCCGGTAAATTTTTTAAGCCCTTTGCTTCCAGAATCACATCACAGGGTGGTAGAAAATGATGTTGATTTTCTATCACAGCAACCCCTACATCACTTTTACTGAAGGCATTGGCATCATTGAGTCCATCACCCAACATCATCACCGTATTTCCTGTTGATTGCCAGGCTTCAATCTGATTGGTTTTTTGTTCAGGCAATTGATTAAAAAATAAGTGGGATTCCCCAAATACAGGCATCAGATTTTTACGTTCCGCATCAGCATCTCCACTTAAAAGGTAAATATCTTGTTGTTTTTTTACTTCCAACAACATATCCAGTATACCGGGCCGATATTGATTCCGGATTTCAAAATAGCCAAGTACCTCACCGTTGATTTCTGCAAAAACACTGGCATGTTCCTGGGCAATATTTCGTTTCAGGCCCATCCATTGTTGGCTCCCCAATCTGATTTGTAGGTTGCCGCATCTTCCCGCTATGCCCTGTCCCTCGTGATATACGAAATCGCTGATTTCTGTTTTTGAAACCTTTCCGATATATTGACTCACCGCACAACTAAGTGGATGAATTGACAAATTAGCCAATGCGCCCAAGGCTTCCCATTCATATCCTTTGACCGTTCGCCCAATAAAATCGACGGATGATTCACGGGTTGAAGTGAGAGTTCCTGTTTTATCGAAAACCATGGTATCGATGTTTCGCATGCGCTCCAATACAGCTGCGTTCTTAACAAAACAACCATTGGCCGATAAAATGGTGAGCATATTACCATAGGTGAAAGTGCTACATAAAAGCAATGCACAGGGACAAGCGATAATCCAAACGGTCATCAGGGCTGTCAAACCAATTTGATATTCTCCACGAAACATCCAAAAGGCACAAGCCGCCGTTCCGATGAGCAGAACCACCACTGAGAACCAGAAGCTAATCCATTCGGTGGTAAAGAGTGTATTGTTTTTGAACTTATCCTGTTGTTGACTATTCCACAATTGGGTGACATAACTTTGATTAGGCTTTTTGCTGATTCGCATCTCTGTCAAACCACTTTTTTGGATGGCGCCGGCGTAAATCAGTTCATTGCGATGTTTTTCCACCCAATGACTTTCACCAGTCACAAAACTATAATCGAACCAGGCCTGTT
The DNA here is from genome assembly GCA_049318705.1 of Chitinophagaceae bacterium. Lineage (GTDB taxonomy): Bacteria > Bacteroidota > Bacteroidia > Chitinophagales > Chitinophagaceae > OLB11. Next base: position 26,365 of record JBMOFV010000026.1, on the reverse strand, counting down.
CTGATAATAATATGGAATCTGTTGCTACGATTTCTTGTTGACGAACACGAATATCATCGCCAATTTCAAGATCAGTTACCGGAATACTCTCCTCTTTTCCATCCACCCATTTGTTCACAGCAATAGGGAGGTAAGAAGCAATATTGCGTTTAAAAGTGAGATATTTATAACTCCGATTTTGAAAAAAACGCCCCAACAGCATGAAGAAGACAATCCCACTCATACTATCCAGATAACCCATTCGACTTTCAAATACAATCATGTAAACACTTGTTACAAAAGCAACTACGATAGCCAGGGTAATAGGCACATCGATATTGATTTGCCGCTGTTTGAGATTCTGGGAGGAACTCACAAAAAATTCGCGGGCTGAATATATTAAAACCGGCAAAGACAAAGCCAGAGAGAGATAGTTAAAGACATGGTTGAGATATTTTTCGTTGAAAAAATTGCCATCAGAAAAATAATCCGGCAGACTCAACATCATGATATTCCCGAAACAAAATCCGGCGATACCGATTTTATAAATTTCCGATCGAAATAATTTTTTCTCGGTTTTAGGTCCCAGGCTTTCTGCATTTAACTGAGGTTCATAGCCAATTTTTTTCAAGAGAACCACTACCGCTTTGAGTGATATTTTTTCGGCATCAAAAACTACCTGTATTGTTTTTTCAAGGAAACGAACCCTGGCAGAAATGACGCCATCATGCATACGATGCAAATTTTCGAGTAACCAGATGCAGGAACTACAATGCATATGAGGAAGCACGAATTCTGCATGACAGTGCGTTCCTTCCCGAAAATGAATGAGGCTATCTTGTACTTCTTTTTTATCTAAAAAATCGTAATAAGCCGGCACCTGATCACCCGACTGTGAAATGCCGGGATGCTCAGTGAGTGAATAATAGGTGCACAGTTGATTCGCACTTAGAATCTCATACACCGATTTGCACCCGGCGCAGCAAAAGTGTTTGTCGTCAAAAGCAATTGTGTCGGCCTGACAAGAGTCACCACAATGATAACATTGCAGGGATGTTTGTTTATCGGTAATACCGGACATGGGTTTTAAATTCAGCACCACAAAGATGCCAAGGCCCGGTAAGGTATTCTATGACGCATGTCACCGTTCTACCTGATAAATATCATGTTCGTGCGGATTAGTCGTACAAATGAGCAGTCGTGTATAAATGCTCGAAATCGACAATACGAATTTTTTTCTGATCCAATTCGATGATGCCTTCCTTTTTAAAATCACTTAAAATACGAATGAGTGATTCAGTGGCGGTACCAACGAGATTGGCCAGTTCTTCCCGGCTCAATACCACATTGAGGGTGGCTCCGTCTGCTTCGAGTCCATATTTGTTCTTGAGTACCATTAGGGTTTCGGCTACCCGTTCACGAACCGGTTTTTGCGCCAATTCACTGATTTTGCTTTCGGCATTTTTTAAATCATTCGATAGTAATGAAATCATCTTTTTGTAGATGTTGACATTATTTTCCATGATTTGTTTTAAAGCCTGACGGGGAACATAGCAAAGGGTCGTCTCTTCCAATGCAGCAGCCCCGCATTGATAACTTTCTTCACTTAGCAGGGCGCGATAGCCCACCACGTCTGCATCTGCAGCCAGGCGAACAATCTGTTCTTTTCCTTCGCTGCCTCTGCGAAAAATTTTAACCTTGCCCTTTTTGATACAATACAAGCCATGAGGTTTGGTGTCCTGCAAAAATAGCACCTGCCCTTTGTGTAATTGCACAATAGACTTCTCATAATTCAGGAAATCAAATTGATCATCACTTAAATCTGAGAAGACAGAAATTTTACAATTCGGGCATTCCCGGCAGTCATAACTGCAATGTCCAATATCCATCGTTTTTTAGTCTTTATTCAGCGCTTCAAAGTTAATATTTGAAAGCATAAAACATACATTTCCAAGGGGAAAGCTTAAATTATTTGTTTTGATTTCAGTTCAAGGTACTTATTCACCACCTGAACAGTGAGCTTTTTAGGCTCAGAAAAAATGGTCAATATGCCGATTTTACGCAATTCTGTGACGATTTTTTTCTTCTCATACAAAAACTTATCGGCAATGGTCTTAATATAAATATCCTCTATATCATCACCCCTGTTTTCATGGATTTTATTGATTTCTGTATTTTCGAAAAATACAATGCAAAGCAGGTGTTTTTGGTTCAAGGCCCTGAAATAGGGCAATTGCCGTTCAAAGCCACTCCAGGTTTCAAAATTGGTGAATAACATCATCAAACCACGGTGAACCATCTTTTTGTTGACATATTTATACAATGCCTCCAAATCGCTCTCCAAGTATTGGGTTTGCTGTTTGTAGAGGGTTTCTAAAAAAATATTAAAGTGTTTTTTTGATTTGGATGCGGGTAAATGATCATTCACTTTTTCGTTGAATGTGAGCAAACCTACTTTGTCATTTTTTTGAATGGCCACGTACGAAAACATCAAAACCGCATTGATGGCATAGTCGAGCAAGGTCAAATCATCGAAAGGCATTTTCATCAAGCGTCCTTTGTCGATGAGGCAATAAATTTGCTGTGATTTTTCGTCCATAAAAGAATTCACCATGAGCTGATTTCTTCGGGCACTGGCTTTCCAGTTAATCATCCGGGAATCATCACCCCGATTGTATTCTTTAATATGGTCAAATTCTGTGCTAAAACCCCGACGATACAATATTTTATTCCCTGTATTCGTATTCAAATCAGGAATTGCTTGTAATGCATATTTTTTTAATTGAATAAAGGAAGGATATACCTTAACCGTTTGTTCCTGCATTGCCGTGAAACGCTTACAAACCACGCCAATGCGGGTACTGGCAAATACATGAAGATCTCCAAAAACATATTCCCCTCTTTGTGTAGGTCTTAACTGATATTGCAGAACCGTTTTACTTTGGGCTGGAATATCTTTATGAATCAGAAAATCGCGTTTTTGAAATTGCTCGGGCAATTCATCAATGATTTCGAGTTGCAAAGGAATAGGATATAAATTCGACAAACGCAATTGCACCGGATTGAGGTCACCATTACTCAGGTGTTCATTCAATACCCGTCGGATATACAATTTTTTACGAAACAAAAACAACAAAGCATAATCCAGCAAAGTAATTCCGGCGGCAAATAAAGCAAATGCCTTGGCTGCAATCAGCAAAATGGGCAGAAAGTAAGCTGCGATAAAAAAAATGGCGACGAAACCCCAAAGCAGAAAAAATCTACTTTTTAAAAACACATCATGCCAGGCCTGGGTAGGTTTCAATTACAAAGAAATATTGGTCCAAGTTAATACCCTGTAACAAAACCACCAAAATGAAATAGATTAAAACCAGCGAATGGGGTTGCGCTTGGCTGACAAAATATATTTTTTGATATTCACCCAAAAGGCCAGAATAAAATAAAGGATGATGGGAGAGCCGAAAGTCAGGAAGGATATATAAATAAACCACATCCGAATTCGTGAAATAGAGATATTCAACCTTTCGCCGATGGTGGTACAAACGCCGAAAAGGCCCAATTCCAAAAATTCACGAAAACTTCGCATGACACAAATTTAAATGCAATTTCAGAATAATTTACGGAAATTTCGGCCCGTGCAAGGCTTCCCGCAACAATGGGGTTGCGGTTACATCTTCCTAAGGAATTGTCAAAAATGAGAAGTGGAAAGCCGAACACAACTAATTTCATGGGCAAACAACTATCTTTACGCCCTTAAACAACCAAAATGCAGCAAAACGACGCACAAAACCAATTGAACATTGAACTCACCGAAGACGTAGCAGAAGGACATTATTCCAATCTCGCCATCATCACCCATTCCAATGCTGAATTTGTAGTAGATTTTATCAGTGTAATGCCAAACGCTCCAAAAGCCAAAGTAAAATCACGCATTGTACTTACACCTCAACATGCGAAACGACTCCTCAAAGCACTGAATGAGAATATTAAAAAATTTGAACAAATCAATGGCATTATCAAAGACCTGGAACCGGTAGCCATGCCCATGAATTTTGGTGGACCCACTGCACAGGCCTAATTTTCTATGACAGATAAGATTATCATTTTAGATTTCGGTTCGCAATACACTCAGCTGATTGCCCGAAATATTCGTGAATTAAATATTTATTGTGAGATTCATCCTTTCCATCACCCCATTGAGGCCGATGCCCATCTGAAGGGAATTATCCTTTCGGGAAGCCCCTCCTCGGTGAATGACGAAGGCTCACCCATGGTAAATATTCCTGCCCTCAACGCCCTGATACCGGTAATGGGTATCTGTTATGGCGCGCAACTCACAACCAAAATATATGGTGGAACAGTTGGCAAATCCGCAACCCGCGAATATGGCCGGGCTCGCTTACAAGGTATTTTGCACAACCATCCGCTAATGAAAGGGGTACATGAGGAACAGCAGGTTTGGATGAGTCATGCAGATACGATTTTACAATTGCCGGAAGATGCTGAAGTGATTGCCTCGACAGAGTCGATACCTGTTGCAGCTTTCGCCATGAAAAACACACCCCATCCTTTATACTGTTTACAATTTCATCCGGAAGTCACCCATTCTGAAAACGGCAAACAAATGATCGCCAATTTCGTGGTGGATGTATGCGGTTGTCAGCAAGATTGGACACCTGCTGCTTATATTGAAGAAACGGTGCAATCGATTCGCAATCAGGTTGGTGAAGGCAAAGTAATCATGGCGCTGAGTGGAGGTGTGGACAGTACTGTTGCTGCCACATTAATTCATCAGGCAATCGGCAAAAATCTCTTTTGTATTTTTGTAGATAATGGCCTGCTTCGTAAAGATGAATTTAATCAAGTGATGGAGGCATACTCGGCGCTCGGGCTGAATGTTAAAGGGGTGAATGCCACCGATTTGTTTTACGAACGATTAAAGGGCGTCAGCGATCCTGAACAAAAACGAAAAATTATAGGTGGTCTCTTCATTGATGTATTTCAGGAAGAAGCGGAAAAAATTACCGGAATCGGATTTTTAGGTCAAGGAACCATTTACCCGGACGTGATTGAAAGCGTGAGTGTAAACGGCCCTTCAGCCACCATTAAATCGCACCACAACGTAGGTGGATTGCCGGAGAAAATGCATATGCAACTGGTAGAACCACTTCGTTTTTTATTCAAAGATGAAGTACGTCGAGTGGGTCGTGCATTAGGACTTCATGAAAGTTTTATAGCCCGCCATCCATTTCCCGGACCCGGTTTGGGCATTCGGATTTTAGGAGCCGTTGATGCAGAAAAAGTCAAATTGCTTCAAGATGCAGACGCTATCTATATTCGACATTTGAAACAAGAAGGCCTGTATGATCAAATCTGGCAAGCCGGTACCATTCTGTTACCTGTGCAAAGCGTAGGCGTGATGGGTGATGAACGTACCTATGAGTTCACAGTTGCCTTGCGAGCTGTTACCAGTGTAGATGGAATGACTGCAGACTGGGCGCATATACCCTACGCAGTGATGGCCAATATTTCAAATGATATCATTAATCAGGTAAAAGGAATTAACCGGGTTGTTTATGATATCAGTTCCAAACCACCTGCAACCATTGAATGGGAATAATTAATTTGAAAAAGATTGTCATGAAAAACCTCCTTTCTTTATTTGTTGTCAGCCTCATTGCCTGGCCTACGCTGGCACAACGTAAAATTATTACTGAACAGGACACCCGCACTGAAACCAGATCTTTCAGTTATCCTCCTGCTCAGAAAAAGGAAATATACAATATTGCGGTTTTATCCCCTATGTTTCTGGATTCGGTGGATTTAGAAAAAAACCTCACACGTATTCCCAAATTCATGATGCCCGGTATTGATTTTTATCAAGGGGTGAGAATTGCAGCCGATACCTTAAAAAATGCCGGGTTTAAACTCAACTTATTTATTTATGATAGCAAGTCGAATTACCTGGATATACAGAGTTTGATAGAATCAGATAAGCTGGATTCCATGGATTGTATCATTGGAAATGCAGGCGTGAGTGACCTTAAACTGATTGCTGATTTTGCAAAACGAAAAAAAATCAACTTCATTTCAGCGGTGTCCCCTTCCGATGCGGACCAGGAATTTAATCCATACTTTACTATTCTGCAACCCCGGCTGGTTTCCCATATCGAGAAATTGCACAAACATATCAATGTTCATTACCCGGAAGACAATGTCGTATTTATTCATCGCGACAAAGCCACCGAAAAAAATGCATTGAATTATTTTAAACAGGATGTGCTCAATACGCTACCGGGAAAATTTGCAGAAATGGAAATCAAAGAAGGGGGTACACTCGATATTCGTTCATTGATTAAAAAGATTGATACAACCTATGGCACGACCATTGTGTTGGGTTTACTTGATCCGGATATGACCTATCAATATTTAAAGATATTGTCTCCTTATGCCAAAAGATTCGGACTCAAAGTATATTGTATGCCTACTTCGGAAGCCATCAAGGCATTTAGTAAAACGGATGAATTTCCGGGCATGCCTATTTATCACACCACCTCCTATATTGTTGATAAAATTACACCGGCGAGTATGTATATCAACCGTCAATATAAAAAATTAATGGGCAGTGCACCGGCAGATATTGTGTACAAAGGATTTGAAAGCTTGTACTTTTTTGCGCACCTCATGAAAAAATATGGTGTTCCTTTTAATGAAAAAATTGGCGACAATTCTTATACCTTTTTAACGCCTTACAAAATTGTCACGGTGAAGGAAAAGGGTGTTGCACGTTTTTACGAAAATAAATTTTTGTATATCATTCGATACGAAGATGGGATTATGAATTATGAGTAAAAAATATGACGGATCAAGCAATCCGTCATATCGTTCATGATTAATAAGCCAACTATCTAAAAGTCCGCTTACACAGTTGTTCAATCATGTAATCTGCTATGAGACCTCCAACTGAACGGAAAGCACTTTTATGAGCAATTAACTCTGCATTATCAACAGCACCCGCTTCCAGACCATTTGCAGCCAGCATAGATGCACCAGCTGTTGCGTAAGTTTCCGTCACCTATTCCGCAGTCAATGCTAGGCTCCTCTTCGGGTGAACCTCATTGCGAGCAACGAAGTATACTGTTATCAGCTGGAGCACAAATTGATTCAGCCACCTTCCTATACAAAAGTTTTACCCTTTTTTCTTAAGTCTCACCTCAGCATTGAATTCGTAAAATTACAATATCTGAAAATTATAATAGGATTATTGTATGTTACAAATGTTTGCTCGTGTAAATGTTGCGGAATGTATCATTAAAAATTGAAGTTGAGACCAATTCGAAAAAATGAGATGTCATATCCCAGTTCGGTAAAGGCACCTATCCTTTTGGCAAAGTTGTATTTGGCACCCACAAAAAAACCAGATATTGGATTAACATTCCCATAATTGTATGGATTATAACCTAATTGATTATAGTAAGTATCCTCATAACGATTAATACGCAATCCGAACATAACTCCGGCATATGGGTCAAATTTATTGTTTTTATCTTTCAGTATCGTGAGATGATAAGTACCTCGAACAGCGAGGATGTAATTAGACCAATTAGCCCGGTATTTACCATTGGCATATTTATACGAAGCACCTTTATATGCTAACATACCGCCGATTCCAACGGTACCCGGACCGGCATTCCCAACAATACCATGGTCGTAGATTAATCCAAAAGCTGGAATTTGATCAATATTTGAATAAAAGCCATAGTCGTAGTTTCTTCCTATGCCCATAAATATTCCCAGTGTTTTTGATCCTTTGTCGAAGGCAGGTTTCACCCCCGAATCTTTTTTGTTTTTTAAGGGGCCGGCTGTAAGTTGTATTGAAGCGAAACTAACGCACACCCATAAAATCAATAGAACTTTAGATTTTTTCATATTTGTTTGTTTATTTGATTATCAGTCTAAGATAATAAATTAAAAATGAATTTTTCAAAAAGAGAATTACAATCATATTCCCATACATAAGCCAAGCCAAGAAATCCAGGGAATACAGATATCATGTCAAAAGAAAATCTTATAGAATGAGCGGTTGTAATTTGAGAGAGAATTGGAGTCATTTCATTATCCCAATCCACTTGATTTTTAATCGAAATTTTACTGTTGCGAAATTTGTACCTGACGCTATGGTCTGGGTTTGCAACACCCCTACTGCCGTATCTGCGCCGTCTTAATCCTTTTGGCATCTTCTGCTTTCAACAGATAATATTGAGCACGATTTGAATCGCCTTTATTGCGCCAGGTCATGCTTAAAAAATTTAAGGATGTCAAATCAAGAGAATCTTTAGCCAGGGCCTTTTCAAACCAATAGATCGCGCTATCCGGGTTGTTCATCGTACCATATACACATCCGATATTATTCATAAAATCGCTTTCCGTGGTATCACGCGTATGAGCCTTTTTAAAATAAGGAAATGATTCCATCAATAGTGAGGTGGCCTGAGGTAATTGACCTTGCGACAACAGTGCCATTCCCCGATTATAATACACCGTGCCGATATTATTGATGAATATCCCATTCGTGGAATCTTCCTTAAATGCTTTCATATAATACCGATAGGCGCTATCCAGATTGCCCCGGTTAAAATAGGCTTTTCCCAATTGATTATACCCATCGGATGGTAAAGCAGGATATATCGACAATGATCGATTAAAGTAGTCGATTGATTTGGCACTTTCTTTAGAAACAGAATCATTGATTTGATTCATATTATAACCAAGTTGAGATAATTCATCTGTGAGTACTTCTTTCCGCTCCGTGCCTGAAAGGTGATTACCCATATAAAACAATAAATGGGTTGAATTCGGGAAATTTTCTATATCTGTAGAGAACAATAAAAAGTCTGAACGCCAATCGTTGTTCCGAGCCCACGTACGGGCGGCAAAAAGAATGGAAATTAAAACCACTACTCCTGTCAATATGGGCGTTGATAGTAACTGCTTGAATGCAGGTGTATCTTCGGAGTCTGTTTTTGGTTTCGACAAAAGATACAAGGCACTTACCAATGAAATACATAGTCCTAATGATGGCATAAAAAACAAACGCTCTCCAAAAGAAGTACCAATCAGGAATAAGATATTCGATGTAATGGAGATGCTGATGAAGAACCACACAAATCCAAATGATATAGCATCCTTACGCTTACGATATCGGATGATATAATAAATCATCCCACCGAAAAGTAGCAGGGCCAAAAAGAAATACATTCTTGTTTCTCCATCCAATGGCTTTAGGGAACTATAGGAGTAATCGCAGGATAAAACCTGAGGGTAAACAAATTTATATACATAATAACCCAATGTCGTTAAGGCAGACGGGAAACGATTTACAGCCGATTGAACGGCAAAAGAAACTGAACTATCATTCACGGGTTGATTGTTATTCCCACGCATTAAATCCACTTTCAAACTATCGTCGCAGGCAACCAAATAATTATCCATCACAGAAGTTGGAGCGGGTTTCGGATACCCCGACAAACTTTGATGACGTGCGAATAAAAAGAACAAACTGCATAGGAGAAAAATACTTGAAATGACCGCATTTTTTTTGAATGAGATATCACTAAAAAAATAAAAAAATGCCGGAATCAATAATACCGCTACCACTGTTGATTCCTTCGAAAATGAGCCCATGAGATAGGCCAATATTGCCGGAATGAGCCATAACCCTTGATGTTGCCTCAGATAAAGTTGAACGCATCGAATCGCTAACAACACCCCTAACATGCTTAAAATTTCATCTCCACTTTTTATATTGGCTACCGTTTCCACATGCATTGGATGAACGACAAATAATAGGGTTACTAAAAAAGACAATACCCATTTCTTCTTGAAGGCATCATACAAAACAAAAAACAGAATCAGACAAGTCATTGCGTAAAGCAATACATTGACGACATGAAAACTGTGGGCAGCCTCAAAAGAATTGTCATTTCCATTGAACCAACTCCATTCCAGATTAAATAACAATTTGGTGAACGGGCGATACAAGGAATTTTCTAAATCGGAATAATCCCCTTTACGCAAGGGTGTTGTAAAAATTGTTTTTGTATTCTCCCAACTCGGATCGGCTTTGGTTATCTTATTATTTTTGATAATCCCATGATCATCCAATACAAAACGATGCTCAAAAGTATTGCTGTAAATGAGCATGGCAATTGCAAATAAAACCGCCCCAATCAACCAGGGGAAAAACGATTTTTTGGCGGTTGTTTCCTCAGGCCTTTCGGCAGGCAGGGGAGCCGGGTTATGTTTGGGAGCGTTTGATTTAGCAGGAGAAGATTTTTTAGCCATACTCTTTATTTGGTTTCAAGTGGACGAGGAGTTTGACGGGTTCGTTCAGGATTGGCGGCAGTCCGTGTTTTTTTTGCAGGGGCTACAGGCGCTCTTTCTTGTTGAGTATCCAATGTAGTAGAATCAATTTTTCGACTTTGTTCCGTTTCTGACTGAGTGGTTTCTTTGCTCGTTCCACAGGAAATCATTATTCCTGTAAAACACAGAAAAAGAATTCCTGCGAAATTGAAAAGTCTCATATGCATATTCATTTTGATTGTTGAACGAATCACCCTTCAGATAAATGGGTTATTGGCAAATATAATACCGATTCAGCATCCATCATATTCCAATGCTGAGCGTGCAAAATTTATACTCGAATCCTTTGAGGGAGTTCACCGCAAGGAAACGACCAGCAAAAAATATTCTGTAAAAGAATCCTTCAAAAACAGATAGCTTCTAGCTGTCGTACAACGCATGAATACATTCTTCGCGAATGGTAAATAGCTGTTCTATGCTGTAAGGTAACATGGGATGTTCCTTCAAAAAACCCTCCATACAGCGATGGTGCAGGCTTTTCTTCACCTGATAAATGAGTTTGGTATCTGCAAATTGAGCGAACATAAAATCTTGTTCCGGTGCGGGTAAAGCCCTGCCTTTCCAGGTCACGTCGTGTAAGGCCCCATTGATATCCAAACATACATGGACCTCCGGCAAATAATCAAGCTGGTATTTTTTTAAAATGCTTGCAGATTTTGGTAAATTCTGGGCATTCATCCGAAATACCCAGAATACCAATTTCACTTCCTGATGACCTTGTTCCTTGGCCAATGCAGCCAGCGCCAGGTGTTTACTGGAACAGGTGCCACAGCCCTCGTGAATCACGCCAACCACATTATTTTTATCTGCAATGCGCCGGTAAGGCAAATGGGCCACATAATCCATGGCTTGTATAAAACTGAGTACTCCTACTTGAAGAAATGCAGCCGATACCGGCCCTTTGTTTAATATCTCAAAATCAGATACCGTCACCATCTAAAAGATTACCTATTCCGCCCAGAATGCTGCCTTCCTCTTTTCGTTTACCTAAAGCCCCGTAGGAGAGTACACGCGAAGCCAAACGGCTAATGGGCAATGATTGTATCCAAACCTTACCCGGTCCTCTCAAGGTCGCGAAGAATAATCCTTCACCTCCGAATATGGTATTTTTTATACCTCCTACCATTTGAATATCAAAATCAATATCTGAGGTATATGCCACCACGCAACCCGTATCAATTTTCAGTACTTCGCCGGGTGCCAGGGTTTTTTCGAAAACATGACCACCTGCATGCACAAAAGCCAATCCGTCACCTTCCAACTTTTGCATGATGAACCCTTCACCTCCAAAAATACCGGTACCCAACTTTCGCTGAAATTGAATGCCGACACTAACGCCTTTGGCAGCGCATAAAAAGGCATCTTTCTGACAAATAACCTTTCCATTCATTTCGGCCAGATTCAATGGAATAATTTTACCGGGATATGGAGATGCAAAATGGACTTTTTTCTTGCCCACAGCGGTATTGGTAAAAGCGGTCATAAACAGGCTTTCACCAGTCAACAAACGTTTACCTGCCGAGAATAGTTTACCCATCAATCCGCCTTGTTGCGGGGTTCCATCTCCAAAAATGGTTTGCATTTGAATGCCTTCTTCCATCATCATAAATGCACCACTTTCAGCAATGGCTGTTTCGTTGGGATCCAATTCAATTTCTACATGTTGCATTTCTTCACCATGTATCCGATAATCTATTTCGTGTGCGTTCATTTTAAATATTTTTGGCAAAGTTCTGTAAATTCAGAATATGGCCATCAAAATGTGACAAGTGGTTCTTGGAATCCATTAATGGAGAATCAAATGCAGTGCCAACTCCTTGAGGTGTGCATAACCCATGTAAAATTGTGGATGAAACTTCCGACCATCTTTTTTAGCGAATCATCTTTTGAAGCCAAACAGCCCTTAATTGGGTTGTTTTTACAAAAAATTGATTGTACTTTTCCCGAAAAAATAAGGCATGCCGGCGATGAATATGATTAACTGGTTTGAGATTGCGGTTTCTGATTTTGATCGGGCCAAAAAGTTTTATGAAACCATCTTTGATATCCAAATGTCCGTAACCGAAATTCAAGGTTATAAGATGGCCTTTTTCCCCAATGAAGCAGGTATTGTGAGTGGAGCCATTTGTTATGGTGAAGGCTATATCCCCAGTGGAGCAGGTGCACTTTTATACCTTAATGCCAATCCGGATGTAAATCTTGTTTTGGATCGGGCAACCGCAGCCGGAGGACGAATAATCGTCCCTAAAACACTCATTGGTGAAGACACCGGGTATTATGCCTTTATTGTTGACACCGAAGGAAATCGAATTGCTTTGCATAGCGAGCGTTAAGCTTTCTTTTTTTGAGCAGTTTTAAAATTTGTTCATCCCCATTTAGGATTCGATTTAGCTTTCATGAATGCGCCTGCCCATAAATCCAATACCTCTGAACCCCAACGTTGTGTATGGTGTATGAAGGACGCTCAGGAACTACATTATCACGATACAGAATGGGGCGTACCCGTACATGACGACCGTAAACATTTTGAGTTTATTGTTTTGGATACTTTTCAGGCCGGACTGAGTTGGAAAACTATTCTTCATAAACGCGAAGCCTTTCGGAAAGCTTTCGATGGGTTTTATGTTGAAAAGGTCGCAAAATATCGGCCATCAAAAATTGAATCCCTGATGCAGGATACCGGCATCATTCGGAATGGATTAAAAATAAAGGCAACCGTTAGCAACGCCCGGGCTTTTCTGAATAGGGGCTCCTGAATAACGCTCAAAATTTTTGGTGATGGGCATTCAAGCGAAATTTTATACCTATTCATGCACACTTTATTAAGGCATATTCCCCAAAAGCTTTCACTTGAGATTCAGATTTTTTCGCTACTCAGAAATACTGCATCTTCTGCGTTGCAGGCAAATCGCTGTATAACAATACAGCTTCTTTACCCGCGCCTTGAATCTACAGCATTTCTGAGTTATTCAGTAAGCCCCTAAAAATCCAACAGGAGTTTGGGACCTTTGATTCGTATATCTGGCAATTTACCGGCGGAAAAACACTTATAGGAAAACGAAAAATGCACACCGAAATTCCGGCCACTAGCCCTGAAAGTGAAGCCATGAGCAAGGACCTCAATGCCCGGGGTTTTAAATTTGTGGGCCCCACCATTTGTTACGCTTATATGCAAGCAGCCGGATTGGTGAATGATCATTTAATGGATTGTTTCCGATATCAACTGATTAAAGAAATGCGCTAAAAGGAATACTTGTTCCATAAAAAGCCACGCAAAATATCGGGGCCGTTAAACGAATCCCTGTCAGAAAAAAGTACCAACCATTGGAAAGCAGTAGTCTGAATATCGTTTTTCAAATTTCGTGATGTATTTTGTGCCGTCTTTGATGTTTATCCTTTCAAACTAACAGATATGAAATTACTGGAGAATAAAGTAGCACTGATAACCGGAGGTAGCCGTGGAATTGGCGAAGCCATCGTTTTAAAATATGCTGAACATGGTTGCCATATTGCCTTTACGTATATCAGCGAAAATAGTGCTGCACGGAGTGAGGAACTGGTACAAAAATGTAAATCTTTGGGCGTTGAAGCCAAGGCCTATCAAAGCAATGCCGGATCATTTGCAGATTGCGAACAACTGGTAAATGATGTGATGCAGGACTTTAAAGCCATTGATATCTGTGTCAACAATGCCGGCATCTCACGCGACAATTTACTCCTGCGCCTGACCGAACAACAATGGGATGAAGTGATGGCCATCAACCTGAAAAGCGTATTTAATATGACCAAACAAGTGATGAAGCCCATGATGAAAGCCCGTAGCGGAAGTATCATCAATATGAGCTCAGTGATTGGAGAAATGGGCAACGCCGGACAAAGCAGTTATGCAGCCAGTAAAGCCGGAGTGATTGGATTTACGAAATCGGTCGCGAAGGAAATTGGCAGCCGGAATATTCGATGTAACGCCATTGCACCAGGATTTGTAGAAACCGATATGACGGCCTATTTAAAGGAAGGTGAAGGGGCCGAAAAATATAAAGCAGGTATTCCTTTGGGTCGTTTTGCAAGCGCAGAAGATATTGCCAATACTTGTTTGTTTTTAGGCAGTGATATGGGTAATTATATCACCGGACAGGTGATCAGCGTTTGTGGTGGTTTGTGTATTTAACGAATTCAATCAATAGACATGAAAAAAACTTTTCTGGCGCTTATCATGCAGCTTGGTTGTTCCTTGCTTTATGCGCAGGACAGCACCGAGGTATTTGATTTTAGTCAATACGGCGATGCTTCGCAGAGTAAATCGTTTTGTACCCAAAAGGTTTTAAATCAAAGCCCGAGCAAACAAATTAGTATAGGATACGAATTTAATCCCGGCTTTCAGAATAACCACGATTTAGGGGTAGAACGTATTAATTCTATGGGAGGATTAAGAACCTCTATCAATATATTGGCGATTAGTACCAACAAATTAATTCTGAGTTTGGGTGCGAACTATTGGGGTTCCAGAATTCGCACAGATGATATTTCCAAATCAGGAACCATGAATCAAGTGTATAACAATCGGATGGATGTTGAAGGCATTAACCTCCTGATGTTTAAACCACTCAATAATCGCCACTTTATCATTGCACAATTGAATGTTGATGCCTCTTATGTTGGCACCAATAATGAATGGCAATTAACCAAAGAGTCGATTACCTATTACGGAAGCGCCATTTTTGGCTGGAAAAAAAATGATTACCGGATGTTGGGATTGGGTGTGAGTCGAACTTATCGGATGGGCAGACCCTTGATCGTACCTGTTTTGTTGTATAATAAAACCTTTAATGAACAATGGGGCATTGAAGCCTTGTTACCGGCAAGAGCACACCTGCGCTACAATTTTAATCCGGATCGATTATTAATGGCCGGATATGAACTCGAAGGACAGCAATATGATTTAGCAGGTAGCGATCGGTTTTTACAACGCGGTGAAATAAAACCCAGACTCGTATTTGAACAAAAATTAGTTGGATTTGTGTGGCTCAGCGCACAATTTGGATATCGAATCAATGGACGCTTTAATTTGGTGAACCGCTATAATGGACAAGAAGACGACGAGGTCTTTAAAAATAAATGGGGGGCTTCACCCTATTTTAATCTGAGTATTAATTTAGTAACGCCTTAGGGAAATCTACATTTTACTTTTTTACCTGACGGGTCCAGGTATCGGTTCGGCCAATGAGTGAAACCCCAATATAGCCGCGAACCTTCAGCACATTGTTGCCATCGAGTTCCATTTTGCATGAATACTCCTTACCATTTTTAGGATCATAAATGGATCCATCTACCCACTCTTTTTCTTCTGCATCATAGGTAAATCCTTTCATATTAACCATACCCAATACCGGTTGTGATTTTTTACTATCTTCCGGATTACGTTTATCCAATTTGGGTTTACCGGTATCCGGATCGATAGGCTCTTTCAGCCAAACAATTTTACCGGCATAATGCCCGGATGTTGTTTTGTAGATTTGAATAAAACCGGTGCCTTCGCCATTTTTCCATACCCCAACTACGGCATCGGCTGCATCTTGTGCCCAGCCAATCATTGCAAGGCATACTAACAATAATGTACTCAGTACGTATTTCATGTTCGATGTTTTGTGCAAAATACATCAGGATCTTTAAATGACAAACGCGAATGATATTGAAAGAAACCGGAATTATCTCCTTCAACGGACCGTGACAAGATTTGGGTTAAATGTTGTGTGATATCATTCTATAGTAAACTTACGAAAATAATCGCCGGATTCTGTGCTAATTTTCAGGTGATAAACACCGCTGGCATAAGATGCAGTACGAATATTTAGTTTCGTAGTAAGCAGCGGCGAGGCAGCATAACGATCTACGACAGCCCCCATCGCATTGTACACCACTATTGCCACACGTTGCGTTTTCGTTGGTAATTCAATATTTAATACATCGTTGGCAGGTACCGGATAAATTTTAATCGTGTACAGGGTATCAACCGGTGGTACAGGGTTTAAGGTATCGCAAGCGCTACCAACTAAAGCGCCTAAACGATAATTGGGCATGTTTGGTGGCGATGCTGTATTTATATTTTTTGTTTGATAACACATTCGACAAAAATGTGCATCTGCTCCCTTTTTATCAGGAAATTCAATATAACTCATGGCACTATACACTTTTATCCAATTACCAATGTATATACGTCCGTCTGGGGCATTATAAGCTAGATTATTTCCATTTTCAAACAACTTTCCATCAATATTCAACTCAATTTGCTCCCCGGTTTCCAAATTATGTTGTAAGATGGACAGATTATTAATTAGGTAAACATATTTATTATTCGAGGAAAAGCAGGACACCCCTACCACGCGGTACATTTGAATAATACTATCATAGACCCATGGAATCGTTTTATATTTACTCATCTTTCCAGTACACCGATCGAAATAATTGATTTGTGTAATATTGTTATTGAATTCAGAAGTCATCACATACAAACTCCCATCAGGGGAAAAATTGCTTTGTCCATTCACACCATTTGCAAACATAGGTGAATCAAACTCCTGATCAGCTTGGCGCTCTATACCTTCTGGCGTAACAAGAAAAACATAAAATTTATGTCTGTATAAATGAGGCTTAAGCAACCACCAATCCCGGCCATTGGCATGGCGCGTGGCACTCATCTGACAAATACTTAGGCTATCATCTTCGATGAGATAATTCATCTTCGATATGACTTTCCCCTTGCCATTATTTTCCTTCATGTCTACAACGCTATACGTCATAACATCATAGATATACCACCCACCATTAACTTGAGCGAGGTCAAAATTCTTATCACTAATACCCCAAGCGAATACATAGAACTGACTATCTTTTTTAGGCAGAATAATACTTTGCTGGATAAGTTGATTCGTGTAAAAAGAATTAATCTTATGCGGAAGAATATTGTCACCATTTTCAATTAACGTATTTGACTTATCGTAAATATTGTACCCATCGCAGGAAAGTAATAAACCCGAAGAGTCATTTATGTTGCTATGGGCCTGCCTGAAATAAACTAAATTGGACGGCATGACGGTATTTGTCAATGTATCATCCTGAAAATTAAAAAGCAAGGGTTCAACACCCACGATCCACTTATCATTTTTATATTGAGCAGAGCTGGTTATACCACATATCGCAAATAGCACCACCAGACACCCTATTTTAATTACTTTATCCATTTACTCTTTTACAAATTTACCATGTTGTAAAGGCATATTGTTGACAAGGAAGCGATACGTATATACTGCGTTTGGTAGTTCACGTACGCTAAAACTGAATTTGGTTTTAGTTGGTGATAAAGTGATCGTTTGCAATACCCTGCCGTGAATATCCAATATTTGCAATGTTCCGGTACTTAGTGCATTTAATTTATAACTCACAGTAACCTGATCGTTTGCCGGGTTGGGGTATAATGTAATGCGGTCACCTTCCAAAGCATAGATTAGTTGTAAACCATCTTGTGCTGACATACTATCAAGTGCGGCATTCTCAGCATCAAACAAACTATTACCTCCTTTATATACACCCACATTGTTACAAATTACCAAATCGTCAAAATACGCAAGCGGGTCAACTGCAACATACATACTTCGGGCTTTGTATACCGCATTACCTGCAACATAAGGACACTCCTGTGCCAAATTGCTTATCCACTGTAAATCTGCCAGCGTTAGTGATTCGCTGCCATACTCCAGATCTTTGAGGTGTAACGCATTGATATGGTGTTCGTTTAAATCAAAAAGTTCAATGGTCGAAACCACACTATTCAGTTGCTTGGCTTCTGCCAACAGGTTTTCAAAAAGTGTAAGATCTTCACGTGTCGTACTATCGCTCAATCGGGAAAGCAATTGATCAATAACGGCGAGTTGTTCTAAAGTACTTCCTTGCCTATTGATATAGAAGGTATTTAAAACCGGATAAGCAACGCGTCTCAAGCTATCCTGTACCAGGTAAGCGAATAAAGCACGTTCATCAAAGTACTCTCCGCCTTCAGGAAATTCAGTGTACTCCACTTCATCCTGTGCGATGTCCTCCGCATATTCTTCGTCAATCCCACCACTAGTGCTAGGGGCTATATTTATTGCCGGCGAACAGATAACAGGTGTTCCAGGGTTGAAATTCTCAACACCATACCGACATCCATTGCCTGAAATATTTGAATAAGAATCATTAATTTGTATGTTATTCGTGTTTGTATAAATTGTCGGTTGTGGTGCAGTTGGATTGCAAACATACCCCGGATTAAACACCCGATGCACTTTTTTGTTGGAGCCTGAAGGTGGATAGAACTTATTATTTGCATCATAGATTCCCTGTTGCCCTATATCACCCACCGTTCCATTGGTGGTTAAATGCCTGAAAAGCCAGCCAAAGCGAGTAGTTGTAACCCGATTTTGCTCTACACCGGCATTCAGTTGGTTGTTATACAAATTATAGCCAATACAGTTCCCCTGAATAACCATACCATATTGTAGATTGTCAAAAATATTGCAATGCAGAAAGTTGTTAGGGCTCTTTTGCATATAAAGTCCTGCAGTGCGACGAACATCCTGCACAGACAATTGATTCGTACCTGTAACCGAAGTAGAAAATAATTCAACTCCACTGCAGCGATTTAATGATACGCCTATCATATTTTGAACGGTTGACAAGCTGGATGCATTGCTTAAGGAACTCATTGCAATTGTATTGCCCTCCATATTTGCTTTACTTAAATTAAGTGCGTCAATGCCGATGAAAAAATCGGTGGCTGGTGTTGTAATCGTATTGTTTTTTATCTTCAACCCACTCGCAACAATTGAAGGTTGTTGCCAGACAATTCCTTTTCCCCAATAGATATACTGCGTGTTTGGATTGCCGCTTAATTGGTAGGCAGGCTTGATATTGTTTAAGGTATTATCTTTAATGCCGCCCCAACTTGCTCCGGATATACTAATACCCAAACAGGTATTATCCAATGTATTTGACCGTATCAGATTGGTATGACCGGCTGAAAACAACATCATTCCACCTTCTGTATTTAGCATCCGGTTATTTTGAATGATGGTGTGAAAATTATTACAGACAAATCCCTTTTGGCAATTGAATATATCCGTTATACTGGCGTTATTATAACCAAAGTGCTTTAATGTAGGGGAGTTTATGGAGCTTGTACTAAGTGCATAGATGGCACATCCCAATGGGTTCTGACTGATCGATACTCCTGAATTCAACGGGTCCCAAATTGCTGAAGTTCCTGTAATGTTTTTAAAGGTATTAAAGGATGTCGTAATTATATTATTAGGACTGAGATTACTAGTATTTCGGATATAGATGCCATTCCGCAGATTATCAAACACATTGCCTTGAGCGGCGATACTAGGATGACCTATATTTATATTTGTACAATTATCAATAATTATTCCATGTTGACCATTGGATTGACTTGCATATGGTGCCAGTAAACTATTTGATAAAGTTTTGAAAATACTCGATTGAATATGACCAAAATTCCCCGATACATTGGCTAATTGTATACTGATATAGTTATCATAAAATTTACAATCATCCACGAACAGCTCTCCAAATGGTATCTTTAAACCGTCTTTCATTTGCATCAAGGTACTTGAATTTAAGGCAACTATTTTTGATGTAGAAGTCATATTTTGAATTCCTTTCCACATCGTATTACAAGCAGCTTTGAATGCCGATTTTTCGATAGTTAAGGTATTGGCAGCAATCTGAATCAAAGCATCTGGAGCAAAAAACACATCATCACAATTTAAAAAATGTATGTTGGTATTCACATCAAAACCTCCTTCGAAATATATTTTGCTGACGTTGCCTACGGGATTGTTGGTTAAATCAATTACTGAATTAGAGAGGGGCAACCCATTTCCGTTATTATACCAAGCCAGCACCTGAGTGGCGGTGGTATTTGGCGGAAAAATATGAGAAACGGGCAATGTTGAATTTGGGTTGCAACAGATAAGGCCACTATTTAGCACATTTACAGTAACTTGAGATAAGGAAGTGCATCCAGAAGAATTCGTACCCGTAACAGTATAAATGGTAGTTGAAGTTGGACTCACGCTCACACTAGACCCGCTTAAATTCCCTGGTTGCCAAATGTAAGAATTAGAGCCACTTGCTGTTAATAAAGAGGAAGACCCAATACAAACAGCAGTGGGTGAAGCGAAGGCAGAAATAGAGGAATTTGGGTTTAAGGTCACTATAACTGAACCTGTACATCCATTGTTGTCAGTAGCTACCACAGTATAAGTACCAGCGGGCAAACCAGCAAAGATGTTACTAAGTTGAGGTGTACCTCCGTTTAACGCATAAGAAAAATTAGTACCGGTTGTAGATACAATATTCGTTGTAATGGTGCCCAGACAATTAGAATAGTTTACTGCTGCAGTTATAGCCGTTCCGTTAACTACAAAGGTGCTAGATAAATTTGCACAATTAACAGCTAAAGGAGATGCGTTGATGGCATTCAATGTATAAACACCCGGTAATCCCACAGTAACTGATTGCCCAGAATTGCTTCCGAGGATTCCTCCGTTGGGGCCAGTCCAAAAATAACTGGTGATTCCAGACGACGGTATAGTCGCAGTAAGTACATTGGTTGTTCCAGTTGATAGACATATGTTAGAATTTGAACTTGTAATGGTGAGTGGGTAAATTATCTGTAAACCGAGGTCATCTATATACAAGTCAAATCCCATATCTCCATAATTATCTATTTGTTCAAGAACTACGTCATACATTCCTGTTGCACCTGAAAAATTCTGTATAAGAATATCATTTAGCGTCCATTGATTAGTAGCCTGAAACGGGGTCAGAACTGGAGACGTAAAAACATTATTAGTTCCATTTGTTATTCTCACCCTAACTCGAAATGGAAAAATCAGATTGGAATGCCCGTGTTTGGAGAGAAAGGAAAATTTATAATCGTGGCTATTTGTCATCATGAATGGTTGCTGCCATGCGGCGGAAGTTAAACCGAGTTGTGTATGCATACGGACATCCACAGGGGCTGGCGGTGCAAATAACACTGGCGTAAAAGGAACACAATTTGATGGTGGGAGAGTGACAAAATTAGTGTAGTCGTATGGGGCGTCATAATACAATATATCGCCATTAGAAAAACCGATTGGTTGTGTGTTAGCAGCTTCAATGGTATATGTACCTGGACCATTACAATTTGTATGAAAAATTGCATTCGTCGTAAATGCGGTATTTCCTGAACTAAAATCGCCATTTTGAACCATGTTTAGTTCACAACACATTGGATTATATTGTATTGAATTATCATTTAATAGGCACATTTGGTTAAAACTATTATTTTGAAAAATATATGTTACCTGTGGCAAATTAACCGTTTGATTACCTGTAATTTGAAAATAGCTTTGATGGGTGCCATTAAAATTATTAGTTAGATTTAAGGGAACTGGATTAAACGCTGGGTTAGCAATAAATGAACTATATACAAATAGAGAAGCCGCATCAACAACTGAAATTTGTTGCATACTATTTGCACATATAGGCATAGATGAGGTAGGCACTAGTTGCATGTCTCCAAGACATAAAAAAGAAGTTTGAAAAATAACCGTATTGGCATTGGAAAGTATACAGGTCAAAGTCACAGGAAAAATACCAAATTGAGCGTAAGATAACGAATTTAAAGTTGCACCTGTTGCTGTTCCTAAATTTGAGCCAGGCAAATTCCATTGAATACTATTTACTGTAACCCCTTGTGGCAATCCGCCAATTGTAACAGTGATATTTTGTGCATTATTCACACAAAACGTATTATCATTTAGAGCAAAAGTAATATTGTTTGATGGTGCACAGGTCAATGCATCAGGTGCGTTTATGAGTCCAGCACCTAATTGCCCTAAAAAGTTAGGGTTCATGTTATCTATATTCGATGCGCTGTTTGTAACACAGTCTATAATTTGCTGTGCTGTAAATGCCGGGTTGTTATAAGCCACAAGTGCTAAGAGAGAGGCCACCATGGGTGCTGCCATCGAAGTACCTGAACTAAATTGGTAATTGCCATCATGTATGGGAGAAAATATATTTGTACCAGGTGCACAAATATCTATTGTCGGACCATAATTGCTAAAAAATGATTTAGCCGACAATGCATCCACACTTGCTACGCTTAACATACGATCTAAATTAGCCTGCGAAATAGATGGAGCTGTTATTGCATTTGCAGCGGCAGGAAAGGCGTTATTAATAGTATTGCTATTTCCCGCAGCGAATACAACAATTACATTTGGATGGTTGTTTAAAGTCTGATTCAAGGCCAATTGTTCGGCTGTGGCCATAACAGAATTGGTACTTGCCGTTTGAGTCCCCCATGAACATGAAATTATTCTTGCACCATTATTTGCCGCCCAGTCAATCCCAGTAAATCCATCCATAAGACTATTGCCAGTTGGCAAGGAACTCGGCGTAGCTTTAATCCCCATCACTTCAATTGGATTTATTGTCCCCCAGCCTCCACCCAAAGAAGCAACTCCAAGATTATTGTTATTTTCAGCTGCAATAATACCTGCGCAATGCGTCCCATGATTATAGCTTGGAGGCCCATCAACGTTCGGGTCATTATCGGACACATCCCAACACAATGTTGCATTAAACTTATTTACTAAATCAGGATGGTTAACATCAAACTCATTATCCACTACCGCTACCCTTACCGGCTGATTACCTATCGTCAAAAGGGGGAAAGCGTTACAGGCATTTATTAAATTTAAATGATAGTTTGCAGGATTGCCCACATTCCAATATCCCATCGCTTCATTGGTGCAATTAACTTTATAGAGTGGAACTCGCTCTGCAAAATCAACAAACTGAAGAGCATTAAAATCATTCAATAAACTCCCAATGTTGGCGATATCGGAGAATATCACCCTATATATGTAATCAACTGTTGTATCCGATCGTAAATTAAAAGCTTTTTTAATTTTTTCGACTTGGTAGTTACCTATGATCGTCTGAATGGGAATTGGGTAATTACTCAAACTATCTCCAATCTCGTAAGGAGGGATCTGATTTAATTGCCCTTTAATTCGAATATATACTTGACCATCCACAAAGTTCGAATCAACAGTTTGACCATATCCATTAATTCCGATAATTTGAATGAAGAAAAAAAATAAAAATGCGAACTGAGGAGAGAATAAACGTCTATCAGGTCGATAGACCCTCGCGGTGTTATTGTGTTTCATAGTAAAAGTTTTAGATTATAAAGTTTACGAAATAAAATTGGAATGCCAAATTTTTTCAAAGAAAACACGGGTGCGTTAACAAAAGCCATCAGCACTGTGGGATGCGCGAGAGCCTGTTGAGCTGATAATCTCGAACTGCAGTTTGAATTGATTTTTGATTATCAATACCGCTTCATATAAAATTAAAAAAAGTTCCTGCTTCCCTTTGTACATTCGAATTTAAAAGGCAAAATGATACGGGAAATATTAGGCGACAAATCGGTGAAATTATTTATCATCCTTGCAGGTATATTCAGCACCAATGCCATTGTTGCCGAGTTTATTGGTGGCAAAATATTTTCATTGGAAAAAACGCTGGGTCTGGACCCTGTAAACTTTTCTTTGTTCGGTGAAGATGGTTTGGCATTCAACCTGACTGCCGGGGTATTACTCTGGCCAATCGTTTTTATCATGACCGATATCATCAATGAATACTATGGCATGAGAGGCGTGAAGTTTTTGTCTTACCTCACGGCTGCATTAATCAGCATCTCGTTTTTTGCCGCCTATGGTGCTATTCATCTTGTCCCCGCCGATTGGTGGATAGGTACCAAGGTAGAAAAAGGCGTTCCGGATATGCAAAAAGCGTTTGCACAAATTTTCGGACAAGGAATGTGGATTGTAGTGGCCTCCTTAATTGCATTCATCATCGGACAAGTTTTGGATGTTTTTATTTTTCATAAAATCAAAGAAAAAACCGGCGAAAAAATGATTTGGCTCAGAGCAACCGGATCAACGATGTTTAGTCAACTGATTGATAGCCTGGTTGTCATTATTATTGCTTTTAAAGTCGGCGCAGGTTGGACATGGGCTCAAGTGATTGCCATTGCCCTTGTGGGATACTCCTATAAATTTGTAATTGCCATTGTAATCACCCCCCTCATTTATTTAGTACATCACTGGATAGAAAAATACCTGGGTGCGGAGCTCGCTCAAAAAATGAAAAAAAGTGCATTGAGACAAGACGATGGTATTCTTTAAAGTACTTTAAATTCCAATTCAACTCTGAGATACGACTCAAGAAAACATAATCTAATTTTAATCCTTAGCAAAACTAATATTATAGCAGTGCCATTTTCGGCCTTTGCTCTTTCGGCGTTAAGAAAAATTTGAAATCGGGCGTAGCCTACTTCCGGCTGTTCGAAGCCGAAGCCAAAGCGAAGGCAAGTTTCGGAAGTTGGCCGCTCGATGAGAATTTTTTAGTCGAAAGAGCAACAGCCTTGAATTTTTGGCTCCACCTTTTGTTTTAAGACAAAAGGTGGAAAACAAGAATGATACCAATGTCCTATCTTGGAAATCAGGGTTTGATTTTACTCAGTTAGAAAGAGAAGCGACCATCAAAAAAGTATAACACATCATCAATTGATTTGCAATTTGTTTCCGTAAATTAGAAAGATAAAATATTTGTAACAGACCAATTGGCCTTACAAGATTGATATCATCACTATCGCGCATCAAAATCGATGACCACTTTTTCGCTGAGTGGATGAGCCTGACAGGTGAGTACGAACCCCGCTTCCACCTCATCGGCTTCGAGGGCATAATTGACTTCCATATTTACTTTACCTTCGATCACTTTAGCCCGACAAGTGCAACAAACCCCTCCCTTACAGGCAAAAGGCAAATCGGCACCCGCTTTAAGAGCCGCATCGAGAATGGACATGCCATTGTAAGCCAAAGGAATTTCCACACTGCGATCGTCGGCCTTAATGGTGACCATACTCATTTTAACATTCGACGCTTCTTCGCCCTGCCCCAATTCGTTGTTTTGTTTTTTTGCAGCACCGGCCGTATGAAATAATTCAAACTTTATTTTTTCCTTTTCAACACCTTTGTCGAGCAGATAATCACGCACCGATAAAATCATTTCTTCCGGCCCGCACATAAAGAATTGATCCATTTGTTTGAGATCAATCAGTTTTGCAAAAAGCTGATCACATTTTTGGGCATTGATGCGGCCATTGTTTAAATCGGTTTCCATACGCTCCCGGCTGAGTACATGAAAAACCTGCAAACGATTGAGGTAACGATTTTTGAGTGCTTCGATTTCTTCGCGGAAGATGATGGAATAAAAATTCTGATTGCCATACACCAACGTAAAGGTGCTTTGCGGGGAACGTTTAAGAATCGTTTTAATTAAACTCAACATGGGTGTAATACCACTCCCGGCAGCGAATGCCATATAGTGTTTGCATTCATCGGGATTGATGTCGGTGGTAAAATGGCCCATGGGTGTCATCACTTCCAGTTCATCGCCTACCTTTAAATCATGGTTGGCGTATCCCGAGAATTTACCTCCCAATACTTTTTTAATCGCCACGCGAAACTCCTGATCATCGGGTGAGCTGCATAATGAATACGAACGACGAAGTTCTTCGCCATCAATCACCTTTTTGAAAGTAATATATTGACCGGCTTCATATTTAAAGTCGTTTTTCAGCGCTTCAGGAATATCCAGGGCTACAGAAATACAATTGCCGGTTTCTTTTCGGATATCGGAAACGTTGAGTGTATAAAATTTAGGTGTTGACATTGTGATTGAAAATGTGGGTGCAAATATAATACTGAAACCTGTCTTTCGTATGGCTGATTCAGCAGGTATAATACCGAAAGGAATTATGTATTAGACCAATCTAAAT
>JBMOFV010000025.1:0-44719 GCA_049318705.1 Chitinophagaceae bacterium | reverse complement strand
ACGATATCCCCGGCGCGCCGGGATACAAGCGAACAGCAGGAGAGTGGATGAAGCATGAAAGTGTGGATGTGCTACAAAAAAAATTTACCTAAGGTCACGCATTGGATCATTCATCAATCACTTCGAACCAAACAGGTTTTGGGTCATTCCAATCGCCATTATAATTGATGGTAATTTCTTCGCCGGCTTCGATATCTCTCACCGTTTGAATCATGATTACGCCGGCCTCATAATCCTGAAAGTACTCGGCATTGGCTTGATAATGATGATTGTAAACAGGTACCAGACCCATGGCCATGCAGCATTGTTCGTTTTCCCATTCGAAAATATAGTGGTATAAGGTGGTTTGATCAAGTAACAATCGTTCGGCGGCCGACATCACCACAACCGGAGAGACTTCGATGCAGGTGCCGGATTGAATTGGGTCGCGGGAAAAAACACCCCATCCTTTTCGTTCAGTGAGGGCTGTAAAGAGTGATTCTGAAATCATGATCGATGAATTTCGCGCTGTCCAAATAATAGTTGTCCGAGTACGATCAATAACAAACTCAATACACCCGATAGAATGGTTTTAAACAGAATGATCAGGATATTTTTGAGGCTCCAGATTTGTAACAGGTAATACGAAAAATGATGGACCAAAATCGCCATGGATACATAAAGGATAAATGAGTTGAAGCCCATTTTAAATAAATTGGGTGTGGTGCTTCCCAACTCCTTAATACTTTGCTGAAAAAACAAAGCCAGTAAATACGGGCGGATAAAGCATAACAAAACACATGCCGCGGCGTGCATGCCCGGTGTATTACAAAACATATCGATTACAAGGCCGGTGATAAATCCAAAAAGCATCAATAACCAATGAGGAATATTGACCGGAAGTAAAAGAAGTCCCAATGGATAAATTAAAGGTGTAAATACCGGAATGCCCAAAATGTTTATTGAAGAGCGTATGGCAATATGATTGAGTAGCACGACCTGAATCAGGATAACAACGATAAACGTAAAAATAATTCGAACAGGTAAACTCATGTTATTCGCTTTGGGTTGAATCTTCCAGTAGAATGCGTTCAATCTGGGTTATATCTTCGATGACATAGACATAATGTAATTTTCGGAAATCATGACTTAGCCATACTTTGTAAGTAGTTCCGTTTTTGGATTTTTCAGCAGCACGGCCTATCAGGATGTTTTCCGGAAAAATTCCAAACCCGCTGGTGAGCACAGAGTCTTTTTGTTTCACCTTCACACTTTGTGGAATGCCGCTCAGGGTTACCAGGTTTGGATTATCTCCGTCCCAGAATAATTTACCCACTGTGCCATCACCCACCATAGCGCTCACTACAAATTTGTCTGACAATAAGGAGGCCGCTACACTGTAATTTTCGCTTACATGGGTGATGCGTCCAACAATGCCTTTGTCGCAGATAACGGCGAAATTTTTACGAATACCTTGTTTGTAACCTGCATTGAGCGTCAGGAAATTGTATTTCAGGTCTACGCTGTTATTCAAAACTTTACATGGGATGTAACGGTAATGTGTCGTTTGTTTAACACTATCTCGAACTGTTGTACTTGTGTAAGAAGTATCCTTCAGATGATTAGGAATTTGAGGAATACCCAATTGTTGTTTGAGTCGGGCATTTTCACGCACCAAACTATCGTTGACTGTTCTCAGGCTAAAAAAACCAAACAATTTTTCTTTTTGGGTGAACAATGCGCCCGAAATACTTCGTGACGAATTAACCCATGAACTTTGTTGATACCGATTGTTTCGTAAAAAAATACTGAGGCAGATAATTTCAAGGAGGAGGAAAATGAAGAAGTTATAATAACGCTTCAGGATAAATATCAGATTCCTCACTGCAAGTTGAATTCAAGGGTTGTGTGAAAAAATTATTGCATCAAAAACGGATATTTATGCACATGCTTCAAAGCCATTCCGGTGCCACGAACCACACTTCGTAACGGATCGTCGGCTACATGTACAGGCAATTTGATTTTGTGGGAAATACGTTTATCCAATCCGCGCAACAATGCACCTCCACCGGTTAAATATAAACCCCGTCGAAAAATATCTGCGGCCAGTTCAGGGGGTGTTTTTTCAAGGGCTTTTAATACGGCTTCTTCAATTTTGAAAATCGATTTATCCAAGGCGTCGGCCACTTCCTGATAACTCACCATAATTTGTTTAGGAATACCGGTCACCAAATCCCGGCCATTCACAGCCACATCATCGGGTGGGTTATCCAATTCCTTTAAGGCACTACCAACCTGGATTTTTATTTGTTCAGCGGTGCGGTCACCAATCAATAAACTATGATAACGACGCATCGCTTCGATAATATCTGCTGTAAATTCATCCCCTGCAATACGAATACTCTCGTCGCACACAATGCCCGATAAGGAGATGATAGAAATGCCTGTAGTACCACCGCCGATATCGATCACCATATTTCCGGTAGGTTCTTCTACATCAATGCCAATCCCCAAAGCGGCAGCCATCGGTTCGTGTATCATGTACACTTCCTTAGCACCTGCTTGCTCCGCACTATCACGAACCGCACGTTTTTCAACTTCGGTGATCGAAGATGGAATACAAATGACCATACGCCAACTTGGTGCAAACAAAGGTTTTTTAGGATAAATCAATTTAATCATTTCCCGAATCATCCCTTCAGCGGCATTAAAATCGGCAATTACACCATCTTTTAAGGGGCGAATCGTTTTTAAATTTTCATGCACTTTGCCGTCCATCATCATCGCACGTTTTCCAACGGCAATAATTTTATTGGTGGTTCGGTCAACGGCAACGATAGATGGTTCATCAACCACTACCTGATCATTATGTATGATGAGCGTATTGGCCGTGCCGAGGTCAATCGCAATATCTTGTGTAAAAAAATTAAATAATCCCATAAATCTGGTGTGAATCCCTGTATGAAAACGTTGGCGAAGTTAGAGGCTTTATTTTACAAATGAAAATTCAACAACACACTTTTATACTTTTTTTGGCTTTTGTGGAAAACCTTGTGATAACTGCATTTTCAAGCTTTGTTTTTCAAATTTTCGCATTGAACACTTTTGTGTTTCGTACATCATTTTTATCACCCTTTTTTGGCAGCATCATACGCCGATTTCCAATGTGTTCTTAGTCCGGCTGTTCGCTAGTATACCGCCAGCCTGAAACATTTTTCTGACAAGAATGGCCATGAATAGGAGGGGCTCCTGAATAACTCAGAAATGCTGTAGATTCAAGGCGCGGGTAAAGAAGCTGTATTGTTATACTGCGATTTGCCCGCAACGCAGAAGATGCAGTATTTCTGGGTAGCGATAATGATATATTTCAAGTGCACACTATTCGGAAATAAGCCTTCAAAAAGTATACATAAACGACTTTGGAATTTCCCTTGAAAGCCCATCATCACTTATTTTGAGCGTTATTCAGGAGCTCCGAATTGGCTGTCGGTGATATCGCTGCCATCCGGGCTGTGTTGAGTCACCCTGCTTGTAAAGGGCGTTAAAAACAGGCATTGTCAGCAAGAAAAATGTTAAAGGCTTTTAAATATCCGGACGCGCGTATTATTTTACTAATCCAAATTTTAACCTATGAACATTTGCTTCCAAAGCAGCCTCAAAGTGGCTGGCTCAAAGTCTTTGCGTTTATGCGCCCTGCTTATTTTAATCTTCAGCAATCTTCCATTTTTCGTAAAAGCGCAAGTCCCCTATCAGTTTAATTATCAAGGTATTGCACGGGATAACTCTGGTAATCCCTTGGGTTTTCAAAATCTCAGTATTAAAATCGGGATTCTGGCAAGCCCGGTTACACAGCCATCGTTTGAAGAAATTCATCAGGTGAAAACCAACGAATTTGGTTTGTATACTTTGCAGATAGGCAAAGGACAGGCCATTGCGGGGAGTATGCAATCTGTTCAGTGGGAAAGCGGAAATCAATTTATTCAGGTAGCTATAGATCCTTCTGGTGGGACAAATTATATCGATGCGGGGACTACTCAATTGCTCAGTGTACCATATGCCATTTATGCCGATCGGGCGGGTGTGGCCAAATCATCCGGCAATACGCAAAGGGCCGGCAATCAACATTATCTCTCGAAGTTTGATGCATCCGGAAGTTCAAGTGCTGAAATCAATTCGCAGATTTTTGACAATGACACGAATATCGGTATCGGCACCATCACACCAGCGGCGACTGCCAAATTGCATATCTCGCAAAATTCGGCTTCCGTTCTGGAACATGTGCGAATGCAAAATCTGAGTGCAACCGGTGCCGGACGTTTTACCTTATACAGCGACGGCGCATCTAATTATGCCACCTTCACCAAATACGGAAGTACCTATGCTGGTGGATATGCGGGCATTACATCGCTTTATCCGTATGCGAATTTGCTCGCATTTGGAAACAATGGTTTGGTGGCAGGTGATGGACTGGGGCGTTTTCTGATCAGCACCGGTGGAAATATTGGAATTAGTTTGTTTAAATCCGGTGTGAGTAAGTTAAAATTTCATGCTGATTTTTCTTCCGAAAATGTAGGCATTGGTGGATCATCTGTTCCTGTATCACGTGTTCATTTAAACAATACAGATGGCAGTATCATGGATTTGAATTTGAGTAATAATACTTCAGGACACAGTGCCGCAGATGGTTTTGCCATTGTACAAAATGGCAATGACGCTCATTTGCTTCAAAAAGAAAATGCGGCTTTACGTTTTTCAACCAACAATGTCGAACAGATGCATATAAGCCCTGCTGGTCAGTTGGGGATCGGAACAAATTCGCCCTCAGCCAAATTGGATGTGAACGGACAAATTCGTATTCAGGGCGGAAATCCAGGTGCCGGTAAAGTATTGGTTTCTGATGCAATTGGTTTAGCCAGTTGGCAAACACTTACTTCCTCGGGTGGAGGCACATTGAATCAATCATATAATTTTGGTGGATCGGGTTCAGGGCGAATCATTACAGCCGATCAGGGCGCTGTACTCATCAGTGGCGAGGATGGCTTTCAGGTTACAGGTAATTTCGGTACCGGAGATTTATTGGGTTTGAGCGGTCCAGGGTCGAGGATGTTTTATTATCCTCGTAAAGGAGCATTTCGTTCAGGAACGGTCAATAATAGCAATTGGGATGAAGATAGCGTTGGTATTTATTCAACCTCTTCCGGTTATGATACAAAAGCTTCAGGGGCGGCATCTACTGCATTTGGAATAGCGTCGTATGCAACAGGGCAAGGTGCTGTAGCTTTGGGCGCTTACAGTGAAGCACAAGGTGCAGATGGAGCCACGGCCATTGGTCAGGGGGCTCTTGCCAAATCTTATTCATCTATTGCGATGGGCGTTTATAATGATCCCATTTCAAGTTCAAATGCCAATACGTTTATCAGCACGGATCCTTTATTTCTGATTGGTAACGGAAGCAACTCGCTCAATCGAAGCAATGCTTTAACCTTACTTAAAAATGGAAATTTAGGTTTGGGAACCAACACACCTTCCGAGAAATTGGAAGTGAATGGTCAGGTGAAAATTACAGGAGGAACACCGGGTGCTGGTAAGGTGTTAACCAGTGATGCCGGCGGTACAGCCAGTTGGCAATTTATTCCTTCTACTTTATTGGGCGCAACGACTTTGGACTCAGCCTACGATTACGGTGGATTAGGTGCGGGAAGGATGATTCAAACAACCCACGGTGCTGTCTGGATTAATGGACCGGATGGATTACACGTGAGTGATAGTGTTGGCATTGGCACAACCTCACCTGCTGCTGCTCTGGATGTAAACGGACAAGTTAAAATATCCGGTGGAAATCCGGGAGTTGGAAAGGTTTTAACCAGTGATGCCAATGGTCTTGCTTCCTGGCAAACAGGAGGGGGAGGCGTAAATGGTAAATCCGTTTTGAATGGAATTACAAATCCGACTTCAGGAATTGGTACCGATGGTGATTTTTATATCAATACAACTACAAATCAAATTTTCGGACCAAAGACATCTGGAGTATGGGGTAGTGGTGTTTCATTGGTCGGTCCACAGGGTGCTGTTGGGGCTACTGGTCCTGCAGGTCCCACTGGTCCACAAGGGGCAGCAGGAGCCACTGGTCCTCAAGGTCCGATTGGCTTAACAGGTCCGGCCGGAGCAATAGGTTCAACAGGCCTGGCAGGCGCCGCTGGTGTAAATGGCAAAACTGTTTTAAGCGGCACCATTAATCCGGCATCCGGCACAGGTTCGGACGGTGATTTTTATATCAATACGACCACTAACCAGATATTTGGACCTAAGTCTTTAGGAGCATGGGGCAGTGGTGTTTCAATGGTTGGCCCGCAAGGTGTAGCGGGAGCTACTGGTCCTTCAGGAGCGATAGGTGCAACGGGACCACAAGGCCCGATTGGTTTAACTGGTGCTACAGGAGCGACAGGCCCAGCGGGGCCAACAGGTTTGTTAAGTGCTGGAACCGCTTCCGGTAACACACCATATTGGAATGGATTAAGCTGGGTTTTGAATTCAAATAATATATATAACAATGGGGGCAATGTAGGAATTGGGACCAATTCGCCGACTTCAAAATTAGAGGTAACTGGAGAAGTGGAAGTGGTTAGTACAAATACCGGTGGACCTATGCTTTTAGTGAGTACGCAAAATACTTCCCCGGTAACTTCAGTTCAAACCGGCGTTTATGTCGATTTAGCCTCTACGGTAGATAAATTTGGATTCTCTACAAATTTGGCCGGCAATGCAAGTTTTGGAATCAACGTAGGATTTAATTCAAGATTTGAATCAACCGGGGGCCAAAATCTGTTTGGAGTATATAATTCTTTTGCAAGTACTTCCGGGTCTGGGGAAATCACCGGCATGCGAAATTGGTTTCAGTCAGGGTCCGGATATACCTCATCGTATATTAACGGGGTAAAAAATGATTTTGATCAAAATACAAACAATACGTCCGTAAAAGGTATTGAAAATAATTTTACAGGAACCGGAACCGGAACGCGGTATGGTGTTTTTAATTCTTATACCGGATCCGGATCAACTTTTTACGGAGTCCATACCTCTGCAAGCAATGGAGCCAGCTCACAATACGGTACTTTTACTAGTTTGACCAGCACAGGGGCAGGTACCAAGTATGGACACTATGTTTATATAGACCCGAATGGTGGAGGAACTCAATATGGTTTATACATAGACGCTACGAAAACAGTTATTGGATATGCAGCCTATTTAAGGGGGCGTGTTTCAATCGGGTCCTCCACTTCGAATCATTATATTCTTCCGTTGAGCAGAGGTACGGTAAATCAAATCATGCAAACCGATGCCAGTGGAAATGTGACTTGGGTGAATCCAAGTTCCGTTTTTTCTGAATCCGACCCCAAGGTAGGGGCTCTAACGGCGCAATACGTTCCAATATGGGGCAGTACAACATTGGTAAATGGATCCATTTATGATAATGGCAAAGTCGGTATTGGTACGAATAATCCAAAAGCCCGATTTCATGTTGCAGACAGCGCGGTGGTTTTTACGGCCACCGGAGATACAACGGTAAGCAGTTTTGTCGTGAATCCGCCGATTCAAGGTGCTGGTCGACGAATGATGTGGTATCCGGAAAGAGCAGCATTCCGTGTAGGGCATGTCGAAGGGGTAGACTCCCTGAATTGGAACCGGGATAGTATTGGTGTTTATTCAATGGCTAGTGGATATGGTACCATTGCCAAGAGTTCATTTTCAACAGCCATAGGTTTTCAAACCAATGCTTATGGTTCAGCCTCTGTGGCAATGGGTGGGGCATCAAACGCAATTGGAATTACATCAACGGCCATGGGAGCTGGCACACAAGCCATTGGAGATTATTCCACCTCAACGGGCGTTCAAACTAAGGCAAGCGGAAATAATTCCTTTAGCGCGGGTGATAGCACTGATGCAACAGGCGTATCCTCAATGGCAACGGGTAAAAAAACAATAAGTGGGGGTTTTGCATCTTATTCGATGGGCAACAATACCAAAGCCAATGGCTTCAGTTCTTTGGTTATTGGTCAATATAATGATTCTCTGGTTTCACCACAAAATACCATGTTCGCGAATACGCCTTTATTTATCATTGGTAATGGATCTTCACCGACTGTACTGTCGAATGTGATGGTCGCGCGAAATAATGGGCGTGTAGGCATTGGGGCAAATTCGCCGAGCGGACAATTCGAACTCAGTTTAGATCAGGGACGTAAGCCCGGAACAAATACCTGGACCGTTGTTTCAGACGAACGATTAAAAACGATTCATGGGTCTTATCAAAAAGGGTTGCAGGAAATTTTAAATCTAAATCCAATTCGATATCAATACAAAAATGTTGGAGAACGACAATTCCCGGACCTTGTTTTAAAACAAGAACAAATAGGACTGAGTGCTCAAGAAGTTCAACAGTATTTTCCGGAGTGTGTGCAACAAGATGATGATGGTTATCTGAGCTTAAATACCCATGCCATTTTAATTGCTTATATCAATGCTATAAAGGAATTAAACGCTCAACATGAAGAACAGGAAAAAATGAACCAAAATCAACAGAAAGAGATTTTGAAATTGAAGGAAGACTACCAAAATGTGCTGCAACGTTTGGAAGCACTCGAAAAGAAATAAGTGTTCTTGGAAAACAACCGAAATTGAAAATGATCTATTTTATCAAGTGTCCATTTAGTTTATAAGCCGGGATTTTGCCCCTTAAAGTATTGTTGAATGGTGTGATTCACTTCAACAGCTCGTTCTATTTGAACAAAATGACCAGTTTGAGGATAGGTGAAAAGAAATGACTGCTTGATTTCATTGCAAGCTTTTCGCGCAATTTCGGAAGTAGAAATGGGATGTAAAAAACGATTAGGAATCAACATGTCATCTTCACCAAAAAAGACCAATACCGGTTGTGTGATTTTTTGCAAATCATAAAATATTTGTTCCTTCAACATGGATGAAATACTCAAATCCAGCATTCGTCGATAAATATTCCGATTGTTTTTTTGGATGTATTCATTCAAGGTATCAATGATTTTTTTTGAATCTGCCGAAGTCTGAAAAAATGAGGCATTAATGGATTGGGCAATATGTAATTCATCCATGTTCAAAAAATTCCCAAAACGAATAGCACTTTCAAATAAGATAGCTTCTTCGGGGGTGTAATATTCAAAACCGGCTGGCGCAAATAACAATAAATCTTTTACGAGATTTGGTGCGGTTAACGCGCAGCCAATTGCTATTTGTCCTCCCATCGAATGGCCTGCAAGTGTTACTTTTTGAATGTTTAATGCTTGTAAAAATGCCAATACACATTCCTGATAAAAAGCCATACCATAGCTGTATTCCCCGCGAGATGAAAGGCCATTTCCCGGTAAATCAATACTGATACATCTCAGGGTTTCACTCAATACAAGGGTATTCCATTGCCATACCATAGAGGCATTCGCAAGGCCATGAATAAACACAATCATTTCTCCATTTTCCGGGCCTTGATCTAAATAAGCGATTTCAATATCGTTTTGCAGGCGGATGTATTTTTGTTCAGGAGCTTTCATGTGGGCGGCAAACTTAGCCTTTTTTGATTGATATTTCGGATTCGTCACAAACAGGACTCATTGTGATGCTCATAATATCTGTTTAAATATCCAAGCAATTTGTCTTGATTGCCCTTTTTGTTTTAATTAACGAGTATACGATTCTAGGCTACTTAATTTTACGAAACAGAATGACAATTATGAAGTACCTATTTGTTTTTTGCCTGATATCTGTTTTTGGTTCACTCCAAGCGCAACAGGTTTTTCCAACCATCAATAGCATCGACCAGGACGGGCGGGTTCAATTGAACGAAGCAGTGGTTCTGGATACCCGGATATTCGCCAATGATACCCTGCGCTATCATTATAATCAAACCAAACATTATGTAAAAATGGTTATGCCCTATGCAAATGCAGCTGTGAAAATGTTTAGTGAAATTGAAACGGCCTCCTCCGGGATGAACAAAAGAGCCAAACGTAAATATATTCGAACCAGAGAAGATGAAATTAAAATCAACTTTGAGGATCAGCTCAAAAAATTGAATATCACACAAGGGCGTTTACTCATTAAAATCATCAACCGACAACTTCGAAAAAACTGTTATTCAATCGTCAGAGAGTTAAAAAATCCAATTACAGCGGCTTACTATCAGTCATGGGCCCGTTTGAATGGCATCGACCTGAACGAAAATTATAACGCTGAAAAAGAAAGAGATTTGGAAATGATTATGCGAAGTTTAGGTTATTGATTAATCACCTTTAAGTCCTTATCACGTTTGCCCAAAACCACAGCACCAACCATTGCGCTGAGAAAAAGAACAGAAGCAATTTCAAAAGGAAATACATAATCGGTAAAAAGTACTTTACCCAAATTCTTAATCAACCCAATATCCGTTGATTGAGTGAGATCAATGTTTTTACCTTCTAATCCGGTTAATGTGGTTTTTAAAGCCGCCACTAAAACCAATAACAATACTCCACCTGAAATCACGCCGGCAAATTGAACCAAAAAATTCTTTTGCGGTTCGGTGTCTGAATTGAGGTTCATTAACATGATCACAAACAAGAAGAGTACCATGATAGCGCCGGCATAAACTATGATGTTCACGATAGCTAAAAATTGGGCATTCATCAATACATAGTGCGCAGAAATGCAGAAAAAAGTAAGAATCAAAAAGAGTACACTGTTAATAGGATTGCGACTCATAATTACACCAATCGCCAATCCTAAAGTCAGAATACTTAATGTCCAGAAAATGATTTGTTGAATATCCATGTGGGTAAATCGTTTGTTTATTGGGCTTTTTGTGGGATCAGTAAGTCTTCTTTTTTGTAGATAAATCCTTTACGCTGATAATTGGCCGGAGCAAATGTCTGGGTCAAATAAATGGCATCTTTTGGACAAGCCTCTTCGCAAAGACCACAAAAAATACAGCGTAGCATATTGATTTCATACTTAGCCGCATATTTTTCTTCCCGATAGAGATGTTCTTCTCCTTTTTGGCGTTCTGCAGATTCCATGGTAATAGCTTCTGCCGGACAGGATAATGCACAAAGTCCACAGGCTGTGCAACGCTCCCGACCCTGTTCATCACGATTTAAAATATGCAAACCGCGAAAATTTTCACTGAAAGGTCGTGTTTCTTCCGGGTAATTGATGGTGGCAGTCTTATGAAACATATGCCCCAATGTGATTTTCAAACCTTTCATGATGCCCGGAAGATATAAACGTTCCGTAAATGAAAGTGGACGACGATCAACCTTTTTAGCCCTGTCAGTAATTGTGATAGACATATTTTTATTTATGCTTTAAAATTGAAAACCTAAAATAACAGCACCTGTAACCAACATATTAATTAAAGCCAATGGAATCAGACTTTTCCAGCCTAGATTCATCAACTGGTCATATCGGAATCTTGGAATCGTCCATCGAACAAACATGATGAAAAGGATAAACATAACTGCCTTGCCGAGCAGAACCGCAATTCCAATAATTGTAAATAATAGAGGAGGTACTGCAGCTTGTACCTGATCCATGAACGGGAAATTATAACCACCAAAAAATAAGGTACTCAAAATGATAGAGGTGATAAACATGTTGATGTACTCGGCAAATAGGTAGAAACCAAGTTTCATGGAACTAAATTCGGTATGATATCCACCAATTAATTCACTTTCACATTCCGAAAGATCAAAAGGGGCGCGATTCAATTCGGCAAACGAACAAACCAAGAAAATGATAAATGCCAACGGTTGTTTAAAAACATTCCAGCTAAAATAATTGCCGTCCCAAAAACCATGTTGTTGTTCTACGATTTCTTTTAAACTCAGAGATCCGGTCATCATCACTAAAGCAATTAAACTTATGCCCATGGCTAGCTCATAAGAAATGGCTTGCGAAGCTGCACGCAAACCACTCAACAAGGAGTATTTATTATTGGAGGCCCAGGCTCCCAGCATAATTCCATAAACACCTAAACTTACTACTCCAAATACAAATAGAATCCCAATATTGATATCAGCAACCTGCAGATTAATTAAAATGTTACCTGCTTGATCTTTAATATCCGGCCCCCATGGAATCACTGCACTCGTCATCAAAGCAGTCAACATAGCCAGCGAAGGTCCAAGAATAAATAAAAACTTCGATGAAAATGCAGGTATGATTTCTTCTTTCATGAATAGCTTCAAACCGTCTGCCAGTGGTTGGAAAAGGCCGAAAGGTCCTGCACGATTTGGACCTCGACGGTCTTGCATAATCGCAGCAACTTTACGTTCTGCCCAGGTGCTATACATGGCAATTCCCAATGATCCACCCAGAATGACCGAAATAAGAATAACCTTTTCAAGTATGAGGGAAAACGTAATAGCCAGTGCAAACATGTATTCTGAAATTAATCCAACAAAAGTAAGGCAAGCAGGGAATATTTAGGGTGCTTTGGGGGGATATTTTCATCAAAAAATACAATCCCCGTTTGAAGAAAAAATTTGAGCCTATGCAGGATCCGTCGAAGCAAGGATGGCATTGATTTGTAACGCCATTTCGGTGTCCTTGTTCGTGATGGCTCCTGCGGAATGGGTGTTGAGTCGCAAACTGACCTGATTATACACGTTATGGATGAAGGGGTGGTGGTCTGCTTTTTCTGCTAAAATGCCCACTTGAACGATAAAAGCCAGGGATTCAGAAAAATTTTTAAATAAAAAATGCCTTTCCAATGCAGCATCTTTCAATTCCCAGCCCGGAAATTGCGACAATTGCTTTTTTAGCTCATCTTCAGTCCAAATATGCATGCTGGATCAATTAAATTTCTCGACTTCCGTCAAATCGTTCTAATTCATTGGCCACCTCGGTTAAAAAACTAGCCCCCAATGAACCATCCACAATACGATGGTCATAACTCAAGGATAAATACATCATATGACGAATGGCAATCACATCACCTTGCGGCGTTTCAAGTACCATAGGGCGCTTTTTAATAGCACCTACTGCCAGAATTGCCACCTGAGGTTGATTAATAATTGGTGTGCCCATCAGACTTCCAAAAGTACCAACATTGGTCATGGTAAATGTACCTCCTTGGGTATCATCAGGTTTGAGTTTATTGTTTCGGGCATTATTTGCCAATGCATTCACCTCTTTGGTCAGTCCATATAAGTTTTTGGTATCTGCATTTTTAATAACAGGTACAATTAAATTCCCTGATGGCAATGCCGCAGCCATACCAATATTCAAGTCTTTTTTTACGATGATTTGATTCCCATCCAGACTGCAATTAATCATCGGATATTTTTTTATTGCATTCACGATGGCTTCAATAAAAATGGGTGTGAAGGTGATTTTTTCACCGTATTTCTTTTCAAAAGCGTTTTTGACTTTGTTGCGCCAGTTAACGATGATTGTTACATCCGCTTCGGTAAAGCTGGTCACATGTGGAGAGGTTGCTTTACTTTTTACCATATGATCGGCAATCAGTTTACGCATACGGTCCATTTCTATGATTTCTACATTAGATCCAGCGTAAGTATTTGCACTTGCCGGAGCCGGACTTTCAACCACAACAGGCGCTGGGGCTGGTGCCGGCGCAGATGATTGTGCAGGAGCAGGAGCAGCTGCAGGGGTAGAAACCACGCCCGATTTTTTAGCAGCAACGTATTGTAAAATATCTTTTTTGGTTACACGGCCTTCGTTTCCGGTCCCCTGAATATTTTCTAACTCCGACATGGCAATGCCTTCTGAAGAAGCAATATTTAATACAAGGGGGGAGTAAAATTTATTTCCACCACCACTGGCTGCTTGATGAGATGCTACAGGAGCAGCAGGTGCCGGTGTTGGGGCCGATGCAGGCACGGGCGTTGGTGCAGGGCTTGGTGCACTAGCCGGAGCAGCTCCCACTTGGGCATCAGCGCTAATTCGTGCAATCACTTTGCCGACCGCGACAACGTCGTTTTCTTTGAATAAAATTTCTGTAATCACTCCTTCGGCGGTGGAAGGAACTTCACTATCTACCTTGTCGGTTGCAATTTCAAGAACGGTTTCATCCATTTTTACAAAATCGCCCGGCTTCTTGTGCCATTTCAAAATGGTGGCTTCCATGATACTTTCGCCCATTTTGGGCATAACCAAATCAATCGTAGGCATGCAATAAATTTAAGGCCGTAAAAATAGCAAACGGAGTTGAATAAACGGTGCTGTCTTTTGAAAAATAAAGTCGAAGTTCAGAAAGCAACCACAATTGTGAAGAGAACGTGCTTTCCTTTTTGAAGATTTAAGGGTTCCAGTGATTCCAGTTGTTGATGGTCCAGTGAATAGTTCACTTAAAAGCCTGCCGGGTTTAAGAATTTTTACTTTCGCGACGCATCATGTCCATAAATTCATCCACTGACATAAAATCATATTTGGTGTTTTTTTTTTTCCTTTTCTTCTTCCACCCGTTTGGATTCAATGGCTCGGTATTCTATTTGTCCACTGGCCGGCGAGGCAATACTGCGCTGCAACAATTGATTAATCGCTCTGATGATCCATTCTTCCTGACACAAGATGATGTCGTAGATGATTTGTCGTTTACTGACTTCCAGATTCATATAGTGTAAGTTTTAAACAAAAATATGGAATTTATCAACATATAAAATACCTC
The DNA here is from genome assembly GCA_049318705.1 of Chitinophagaceae bacterium. Classification (GTDB taxonomy): domain Bacteria; phylum Bacteroidota; class Bacteroidia; order Chitinophagales; family Chitinophagaceae; genus OLB11. The sequence continues at coordinate 30,048 of JBMOFV010000025.1, read as the reverse complement.
CTTTGTGTAATGAAAATTATTTTTATTGATTATCAAGCATTTATGAAATTGTAACCGATTAGTTTATTTCATAATATCTGTTAAAGCCAGCATTTTACTGATAAAAGGGGCATTTTATGCGAGAAATAATTTAACGAAAAGGTTCATCAGCTCTTTGGTTATCTTTGCCGCATGTTACAGAATTTGGATATGCATCAATTGAATGAAACAGTCGCGTTTATTCAATCCCGTACCAGCCTGCAACCCATCGCGGGTATTATATTAGGAAGTGGACTTGGTGGTTTGGTCAATGATTTAGACGTCGAACTCAGTTTGCCTTACGAAGAAATACCCCATTTTCCCGTAAGTACTGTAAAAGGGCATGGTGGGAAATTGCTTTTTGGTAAGCTGAACCAACAACCCGTCGTGATGCTTAGTGGCCGTTTTCATTATTATGAAGGGTATAATATGCAGGAAGTGACCTATCCGGTTCGGGTCATGAAAAAATTAGGTGCCTCGGTTCTTTTTGTTTCAAACGCCGCCGGAGGGATGAACCCCGATTTTAAAGTGGGGGATCTGATGATCATTAACGATCATATTAATTTATTTCCTGAGCATCCTTTGCGTGGCAAAAATGATGAACAAATGGGCCCTCGTTTCCCTGATATGACAGAACCTTATTCCCACAAACTCATCCAATCAGCGAAAGAAATTGCTGAATTACAGCAAATCCACGTTCACGAAGGCGTATACATTGGACTCCAGGGCCCAACTTTTGAAACCAAAGCTGAATATAAATATTTAAGAGTGATCGGTGGAGATACTGTTGGAATGAGTACCGTTCCTGAGGTGATCGTAGCCAAACATATGGGGATGGATGTGTTTGGAATGAGTGTGGTTACTGATTTGGGTATTCGCGATGAAATGAATGTAATCACCCATGAGGAAGTGCTCGAAGCCGCTCAGGCTGCTGCCCCTAAAATGGCATTGATTGTGAAAGAATTGATCGCAACCCTTTAATGCCAGAAGAAAGAAGGTGATTACGCAGCGAATGAATCCCGGTAATATTTTTAAATTTTTGATGGTGTTGAGTCTCATGCCATTTGCCGTGACCTCCACCTTAAAAGCGCAGTTGTTTTCCAATCGGAATAATAACAATAACATCAGCAGCGATCAACGCATCCAGTCCGATACTAGCCGGCAGTCATCCAAATGGCGGGAAGACAAAACACAGATTTATCGTTTTAATATCAAAGATACTTTAAGGATGTCCTTGGATTCCGGCATTCAGCATCTGCATCGGAATCCTTTGCAGGGCATTTGGTTTGTGGATTTGGGGAATTTGGGAACAGCATCTAAGTCGATGTACCATCAACCTATGTTGAATCCTTCTCTTCAGGGCGGCTTAAATAGTTTGGATGCCTACCGTTCTGATGAAAGCAATCCGGTATTTTATAATACAACCAGACCTTATACGGATGTGTATTATCACATGGCCTCTCAGCAAGAGCAGGTTTTGGACTTATTGCATACCCAAAATATTAAACCATCCTGGAATATCAGCGTGCGGTACCGAAAAATCGGATCACCCGGATTCTATAAATTACAACGAAGCAATCATGATTTGCTTTCAGTGAATTCCATTTACCGTTCAGAAAACCAAAAGTATCAGGCGACGTTAGTTTCCAATTATCAAAAATTTCAATTGGATGAAAATGGTGGAATTGTCAATGAAGATTTTTTAGATAATCCTATTTATAATGACAGGCGAGTATTACCTGTTGTGGCTGAATCATATGGTTCCGGAAATCTTTCCTCCGTCAAAAACTACTTTCGGCGGGCCGGATTGCGTTTTGATCAGATTTATTATCTGGGGCGCGTCGACAGTGTTTGGAACGATAAAGCACAAAAAAATGTTTCCAGTTTCAAAGCTTATGCAGGCCTTCGTCATCAGTTATACGCCGAAACCAACTATTATAAATTGACGGATAAAGTCCCGGACTCGTTGTTTTATGGGCCGCTCAATGTTCAGAATATTGTATTTGGAGATTCTTTAAAAACCCGATATGCCTGGCGTAGCTGGGGAAGTAGTTTGGGTTTACAGGCCATTTTGCGTATTCGGGAAAAGCCTGTTTCGGCAGAAGCCGGTTTGGGATTTGAATACAATATGTATTCCAACGATTGGAATCAGGAAGGATTTACTCAACCCTATTTGTATGCTGAAATTAACAAGAATATTTCGGCAGAAATGAAATGGTTTTATAAGGCGGATTTGAAACTATTTGTCGCCGGTGAAAATGCAGGGGCCTATTTATTGCAGGCATCAGCCGGTCGTTCTTCTGATAATGGATTGAACCTCAAATTGGGATTCTTTCAACAATTGAATAAACCTGCTTTTATGTTCCGTTTTTTGCAGAGCAATTATTTTTCGCTTCAACAGGATCTCAATCCCACCTTAAGTACCGGCGTTTCCGCACTCATAGATATTCCTGAATTAAATGGACAAGCAAGGCTACATTTCACAGTCTATAATGGATTCATTTATCGGGATACAACTTTACAGGCGAAACAATATCAGCAAGCTCTTCCGGTTTGGGGAAGTTCATTCCGTAAAATATTTCATTGGCGAAATTGGGTCAACGAAAACGATGCCATTTTGCAATGGAGCCCGCAAAGCAGTCCGATTCATCTTCCTCTATGGGCAAGCCGGCACCGACTTGCTTATGAATCAAAAATCTTAAAACAAAAATTAAAAGTAGCTACCGGTTTAGAGTTGCGATTTCATACACCTTATTTCGCCGATGCTTACAGCCCGGTTGTATTTTCATTTGTTTCGCAATACTCGCAACAAATTTCAAATTGGCCCCAATGGACAGCCTTCTTCAATTTTAAAGTCAAACGTTTTCGGGCTACAATTGCCGCCGATCAGTTTCAACAAATATTTGTTCGGAACGCAATGAATTATCCCTTCTATCCGGCTCAGAATTTTAATCTGCGCTTTGGTTTTCATTGGGTTTTTATCAACTAAAAAAATGATTGAGGAATACTCCAGAACAATAGTTTGAGCCCCCGGATGCTTAGCGGAAATCGGGACACTTATAAGTTGGTAATCGGAACGAAAGTCCAATCTGCATGGTCATAAATTTATCGCGGGTAGTACTCACTCCACGCTGTCTGCCTTCAATACCTATAGGGTTATCTGTTTTTTCGTAAGAGCGGTCTTGCAGTAATTCAGCAGGTAACGGGTATGGAGAGGGTGTTTGATCGATGAATTTATCGCGGCCAACATAAGTTCGACTCACATCATCGAGGTAATCCGTTGTCGTACTTCGATTCACAACTTCCAAATGAACGGTAATACCCTTGTCGAGCCAAAATTTTACGCCTGCGCCTATCGGGAAAGAGAAAGCTGTTGTTCCATATTTTCGATTTTTGTAGATCTCCAGATTTTGTCCTTCAGTCCCCATTGGTCGCAAAAAGTATCTTTTGTTATCTAGTGTGGTATAAGGATTGTAGGTGAACATGCCCATTCCAAGCGTGACATAAGGTGTAAAACGATGATCAAAATCGCCCACATTGTATTCAAAAAAATGGAAGTCTGCTTGGATACTTCCTTCAAAAATATTGGATTTAAAATTGAGGTTTCTTAATTGCTGATAAATATTGGAAGAGTACTTATCGTTATAGCTGACATGCGCATAAGCAGCGCCTAATCGTAAGGCGATATAATGCGAGAAATTGAATTTATAAAATAAACTGCCGGAATAACGGGCTTCCTGAAATCCATAGTTTGTATTCAAATCGCCAAAGTAGTTCGAGCTTCCGACCCCAATACCGAACTCGGAACGTCGATAAAAAACCTGAGCGTCCATATTTTGGACAAAAAGAATAAACAGGCAGCAAATACTCGTGAATCGCATGATTGGTGAAAACGCAAATGTAACAGATTTTATTGTAAACACTCCCCGACAACAAATCATTGATTCTAAAGAGAGATTGTCCACTTATTGCCCAGGGGATTTATACTCAGGTTGTTTTTACCAAAATTTTGAATATCATCTTTGAACTGGAATATTCAGGGTTAAAACAAACCAAAACTAATCCAAAGGATTACTTATGCCATGAAGATGATCACAATCCGGAAATATAATTTACCTGTATTAAATATTCTAAGTGAACGAAAATGAGATAAAGCGTAACCGTGAACGAATCCTTCAAAATTTATTTTGTCAGCACATCCACAATTTGCATCATATCATCCGGAAAAGGTTTTCGGGTCTTGACGCACTGGTCAAATGGTGTAAAACATATTTCGCCGTTGATTAATCCGGCCATTTCATTTTTTTTGCCAACCAGAAGAGCCTGAACGGCAGCATAGCCTAATCGACTGGATAATAAACGATCGTTGCAAGTGGGAGCACCTCCACGTTGTACGTGACCAAGTATCGTAACCCGTGTTTCCAATCCTGGAATTTTGGTCAACAAAAGTCGACTTAATTCCTGTGCGCCACCGAATTCATCGCCCTCGGCCACTACAATAATATTGGTTAATTTTTTGCGCAATTGATCGTTTTGTATGTGATCAATAATCATATCCAATGATTCTGCCTTTTCCGGAATAAATATATGCTCAGCACCGCAAGCTATTCCACTATAAAGTGCAATGTAGCCTGCATCTCTGCCCATCACTTCCACAATAAATACGCGGTCATGTGAATCTGCCGTGTCTCTTATTTTATCAATGGCCTGAATAGCGGTATTCACTGCCGTGTCGAAGCCAATGGTAAAATCTGTTCCATTTAAATCATTATCGATGGTGCCGGGTAAACCAATAGCTGGAATGTCGAAACGTTTAAAAAACTCAACAGCACCTCTAAAAGTACCATCACCACCAATCATGACCAGGGCGTCAATATCATGTTTCTTTAATTGTTCATAGGCTTTTTTCATGCCTTCTTCTGTCATAAATTCCTTGCTGCGTGCCGTTTTCAGGACAGTTCCTCCACGATGTATGGTATTAGATACATCGGTGGTTTGTAAGGCCTTGATTTGCCCTTCGATCATTCCCTGATAACCGCGGTAAATTCCAAAAGGCTGTAACCCTTCGTAAATAGCTGTTCGCACAATAGCTCGAATAGCTGCATTCATTCCGGGAGAATCGCCGCCCGAGGTCATCAATCCTATTCTTTGAATATTCGACATATGATATTGGATGTTGAGAGGTAAAGGTAACTTCTTGTATTTATAATTTAGGATGTCCATTGGGCTCACTTCAATGAATTCTCATTGTATTTAAAGATAGGGTAATTTTCTTCTTGATGGTTTGACCAAAACTATTTTTGTGGCAGGGTACTCGAAGAATAAATCCTTAGAGATTGTATGTTTGTGTCAATGTCAAGACGCCTTCATATCCTTCGAAATTCACTTTTGGGGCTGTGCTATTTATGGTTTTGCTACTTGATGTTAAAAATCATGCTTCAATATATTCCATGGAGCAGTCATGTTGCTTTTCTGAATATCAAACAGCAAGCATTAACATGGTCCTTTTACGAACCCGTTTTTTTTATCCATGTATTTACCAGCATTCTGCTTTTGCCTCCCGGATTGGTGCAATTTAGTCCATACATTCGGAAGAGATGGCCTCATTGGCATCGGCTGTTTGGGAAAAGCTATGTGTGGCTCGTTCTGATTTTTGTTGCGCCCACAGGAATAATCATGGGATTGTTTGCAAATGGTGGATGGTCGGCGCAATTAGCATTTTGCATTTTAGGCTTGCTTTGGTTTTTTAGTACATGGTATGCCATGAAATGTGCGCTGCAACGAAAATGGTTGGAACACCGCGATTGGATGATCAGGAGTTTTGCGCTTATGTTATCGGCAATTACGCTGCGTTTATGGAAATGGATTTTGGTGGCATTATTTCATCCACACCCGATGGATGTTTATCGTTGGATAGCCTGGCTGGGTTGGGGGCTCAATCTGATTTTTGCAGAATACCTGATCTTTCAAATTCATCGTCGTGAAAAAATCATAAAAAAGTAATAGGAACGCCTTATCTTGTCGACACAATTATCATTTATTTTATCAAAGATTGCATCTTCATGAAAAAGCTACTCTTGTTAGGATGGTGTTTAACATGTTTATTCGCTTGTCAAACCGAACAGGAATCAGAATCTGAATTGGATCCTGAAATCACGGAGGCTTTGGACTCCTTGGCCGAAAAGGGGCCACCACAAGTTGTTTTGGAAAGCAGGGGAGCAGTGGGGAGTTATGTGGGGGCCTTTGAAGGGGAAGTGATTGTTTATGAAAAAAATCCAAGTGCTACAAATCTCATCAACATCACCATCCATGAATTTCGTGATGGCAAAGTAAAAGGACAAAGTATAGTCGCTGGAAATGATCGTCCTTTTTTCGGAACCTACACCGAAGATGGCAGCAATTACATCATTAAAGTTACTGAGCCTGGTGATGATAAGCATGATGGGCGTTTTGATTTCACCCTTGATACCATGGAATATGTGATGACGGGAAAATGGTATTGTAATGATCCAGGTGTGGCAGTGCCGGTTCGAAGTTATTCTCTGAAAAAAAGAGATTTTAAATATGTGGCTGAATATATGTTGACAGAAGATATAGTCGGTGCCGAATTCTATGATCCGACCAATCAAACCGAAAAATATGAAGCGGTGACCGCAGATGTATTAACGGTGAATGCTTCAACGGATGAATTGGAAGAAAAGGATATCGAAAATATGTATCAGGGCGATTTGGAAGTGATTCGAAATACCATTTATGCCCGTCATGGTTATTCATTTCGCAATCGTCGGATGCGTTATCTGTTCGATAATTTTGTCAAATGGTATATGCCGGTATCTGTGGATGTCAGGCATAAACTAACGGCGATTGAAAAACAAAACATTGAATTGATTAAACGGTATGAAAAACATGCCGATAAGTACTATGATGAATTTAGTCGCTAATTGGTCTCCTGAATAACGTAAATATCTTTTTAAAAAAGAATTCCTAATCCCATTTCCACATATTCGGCACTTGCATAGTGTGTTTTTAGTTGTAACATCAAATAGGAGTCTCCCAGTTTGTATTTACGTAAATTTCGGATAAAGTGATAGTTCAGTCCGACTTTTTGATAAATCGGTTCACCGCCCAAAGGCCTGTTCAAATAGTATCCCAATTGAAGCGGCAATCCTACACGCCCCCATAGAAATTCATGGGCCAGAAAAACAGAATATCGCCACGCCTGACTTTTTTCTTTGCCCGGAAATAAATAGTTATTCTTATAGAACGAGCGCATTTTTTCGCTGAAGGCCGCATCCAAACCAATACTACTTCTGAATTTTTCGCGCCAATGCCATCCACTCAGGATACCAAAAGTATAGTTAGGATAAATCGGGCCATCCGCTACTTTGTCTTCCGCAAATGAGATGCTCGCTGTTGCACCCATTGTAAATTTTTTATAAGGGGTCCTTCCTTTAGAACCGCTCGCAACTTGAGTTGAATGGTATTGCGGACAATAGGCGCCGCCAATAAAAAATCCGGAAGTATTGATGCCATAGTTGGGTTGTCGGGCAGCAGCATTTGAAATATGAAAAAAATGCAGGCCTGTTCGGATCGACCAATGTGGGGTGATATTCATCTTTCCCCCCAACTGAATCATCGTAAAATTGTTGATTCGACTCCCAAGGATATTGTTCATTGAATCGGAATACGGCAGGCGATTCCATCGTTGTGTCGCATAAGCGATTCCGCCGCCTATCCGGAAATAAAAGTTCATTTTTGGGGTCTTCAAAAAACTAAATTGAATCGCAGGGTATATCCCAATGGCCGAACCTAATTCCGATCTACCATAGTGCACCAGGGCCATGTTGAATGATGTTTCGGGATAACCGTAACGTTTATGCCAATATTGATGTCCGCGACTCTGACGCTGATAACTCAATTCGAGCGCCTGACTGTAATCTGGGCCCTGAATATAAATTTTTGAAGTGTGTAACATAACCTTGCCGCCCAAGTAATTGGCTCCGAACGAAACTTGTGCTATACATTTGAATGACACGGTCAAACAGAGAATGGCTATGCTGATTATCCAACGCATTGCTTCAAAAATAACTTCTAAAACCGGTTTTGCAAGTTAATAGGGCCTGGTCATTTCGAGGTTGATTTTTAGCATGAAGGAGAGTGAGAAAATGCTGATTGTTTAATCATTGACTTGTTCTACTTTTTATTGGTCATCCAAATTAAAATAATAGTGAATGAACTTTCTTCGAGGCTTCTATCTTTGCAGGATGCATAAGTTTCTCTTATTTATTCTCAGTGTATTTTTATCTATACAGTTATGGGCGTCCCCCATTCCTAAACGTGAATTCCGGGCTGTTTGGATTGCAACAGTTGGAAATATTGACTGGCCCAGTAAACAAGGGTTGAGTGCAGATATTCAGAAACAGGAATTTCTGGATATTTTAAAACGTACCAAAGCAAATGGTTTGAATGCTGTGATCGTGCAAATTCGTCCTGCTGCGGATGCATTATATGATTCTCCCTACGAAAATTGGAGTCGATATCTGAGTGGGAAACAAGGGCAACCACCATCTCCTTATTATGACCCACTTCAATTTATGATTGATGAGTGTCACAAACAATGTATCGAGTTTCATGCATGGTTAAATCCTTTCAGGGCTTTGGTTGATGCCTCCAAAAACCTACACACGCCCTCCCATATTACTTATCAGCAACCTTCCTGGTTTTTACGATACGGGGGCAAGCTGTATTTCGATCCGGGAATTCCTGAGGTCAGGGCTTATTTCATTAAAATTGTGTTGGATATCGTCAAGCGTTATGATGTAGATGCCATTCATTTTGATGATTATTTTTATCCTTATCGTATTGCCGGACAAGAATTTCCTGACCATCAATCCTTTGCAGTTTCAGGCAAAACCTGGATGAACCGCGAGGACTGGCGGCGCGAAAATGTGAATGTATTGATTGAAACCCTTGCTGAAAAAATTAAAAAAGAGAAGGCTTGGGTAAAATTTGGAATCAGTCCTTTTGGGGTTTGGCGCAATGCCAAAAAAGATCCTGAAGGAAGTTTAACCAATGCCGGGCAGACGAACTATGATGATTTGTTTGCTGATGTATTATTATGGCTGAAAAAAGGTTGGATCGATTATATTTTACCGCAGTTATATTGGGAAAAGGGGCACAAAGCTGCAGATTATGACGAACTCATTCGATGGTGGAGTAATCATGCTTATGGGCGCCATTTATATATTGGACATGGTGTTTATCAGGTAGGCACTTCCTCTAAAGTTTGCTGGAAAAGTATGAATGAGGTGGAGTATCAGGTAGATGGTACACGAACGACAAAAAATGTGCAAGGCAGTTCTTTTTATAGCGCAAATGCATTTAAAAAAGATTTATGCGGATTGAATTACTCATTTCAACATAGCATTTATCCCCGAAAAGCCCTCTTGCCATTAATGCCTTGGATTCAATCTTCAAAGCCTCCAACACCCGTGTTAAAAATTCAACGAAATCAGGATGGGCGCGAGATGATTAGCTGGACAACCGAAGGAGCAATCAATGATTTACAATTTGCCATCTATCGATTCGAAAAAAACGAACAAGTTGATATTCTTGAAAGCAAGCATCTGATGGATATCGTTCGCGGAAATCAATATATCCTTCCGCCAAATTCGGGAGGATTTAAATATGTAGTAACGGCCTTGAATCGTTTACATGTTGAAAGTTCTGCGAGCAATTCAGTCAATTAAAATGGGACATCCCCATCATCTGCTCCGGCCGTAAATTCATCATCCTGCATATCCAGCTTATTGACTTTGCTACCTCTGATTTGGTATTCCTGATCAATAGAAACCTTGGGGATTTCAGTGTAACTGCCTTTAATGCCACTCCGAGGATCAGGCGCTGCCGCCGGAATGCCAAATTCATTCATTTCAGGCATATCTTCAAATCGCTGATATTCTAGTTTAGCAATTACTTTAATGATATCTGTTTTGCCATTACGGTGTTTGGCAATGTTGACCCATGTTTCACCTGGAATTACATCGCCGTCAGGGTTTTTATCCAAACCATGGTATTCAGGGCGGTACAAGAACATAACCATGTCTGCATCCTGCTCAATCGCCCCCGATTCCCTTAAATCGCTCAATTGAGGCAATTTGGATTCTTTTCGGTTTTCAACACCCCGGTTTAACTGTGAAAGAGCGATGATTGGGATTTCCAATTCTTTGGCAAGACCTTTTAGGTCACGAGAGATTTTTGAAATTTCCTGTTCACGGTTTCCACCATTTGCAATGGAGCCTTGCATCAGTTGTAAATAGTCGATGATGACCAACCCAATGTTGTGTTTTTGTTTTAAACGTCGACATTTGGCACGGAGTTCAAATATATTTAATGCAGCCTGGTCGTCGATAAAAATAGACGCACTTCCTAATCGGCCCATGCGTTGATGGATTTGTACGATTTCATGATCAGCCAATTGTCCTTTGGTGATTTTCCCTAATTGTACTTCTGTTACAGCCGATAGCATCCTTTTGACCAATTGTCCGGCGCTCATCTCCAACGAGAAAAACGCCACACCAGTTGGATTGTTTTTGTCAAGGGCCGCGTTCATCACCAGATTTAATGCAAAGGCTGTTTTACCCACCGCAGGTCGGGCGGCAAGAATGATCAAATCTGTTTTTTGCCATCCGGATGTTATTTTATCTAAATCCCTGAAGCCGGAAGTTGTTCCGGTTAAATCATCTTTTTTATTGGCCTGGGTTTCAATTTCATGAATTGTTTTTGCCAGAATGGAATTGATGCCGGAAAAGTTTTTACGAAGATGTTTGTCGGTGATTTCGTAGAGATTGGTTTCGGCTTTATCCAATAAGTCAAACACATCGGTGGTATCCTCATAAGCATCACTAATGACCTCTCCACTCATACGGATTAATTCGCGCATGATGTATTTCTGCATCACGATACGGGCATGTTCTTCGATATTGGCACTACTTACAATATCTCTGGTCAGACTGGTTACATAATAACTACCGCCAACCATTTCCAATTCGTTGTTTTTTCGCAATTCTTCACAAACAGTCATGAAGTCAATGCGTGATCCTTTGTCAAACAAACGCCGAATGGCCGCATAGATTCGTTGATTGGCATCGGCATAAAAACAATCTTCTGATTGAATAATTTCTAATACTTCAGCCAATTTTTGAGGTTCAAGCATGACGGCCCCTAAAACCGCATTTTCAAGATCGGATGCCTGAGGAGGCATTTTGCCATATAGGAGTGGTGAGAGGTCGGGTTTTTTAGTGCGGGTAGATATTTTGTTCGTAACAGCCATGAATGATTCTTTCTCCTTTTTTTTAACGTAGACAACGAATGTAGATGACTGGCGTTCCATTTCCGTAATCTACACGATTCAATTTTTATGCAGGTAAATTCAGTGAATGTCCACAAAGTTATTCACAAATAACTGGACGAAAAAGCGACTTTATACACAATCATCATTTTTTTTCCTTCAATATTCGCCAGTGTACACATTCGCGGTGCAAAAATATTCTTTCTGCTTTGGTTGATTTTTTAGTGGTTTTGACAATAGCTCTTTTGGGCTGATATCTTTCGAGTCTATATCCAATCAATCCGCTTTCCGGGATTTTTGAAACCCTTTTAATGCAACTGGGACGCCTTTTTTTTTGCACTGTTTTTCTTTGTCATTCTGTTCAAAATCGGGGTGATTCACTGCGCGGTTTGGGTTATATTTGCCGACCAATTTATTGACATGACGATATCGTACAAATGGCTTTCACAATATCTGCCGGTTCAATTAGAGCCGCAGGACTTATCAGAGATTTTAACTTCTCTTGGATTGGAAGTGGAGCATATGGCATTACAGGAGACCGTGAAAGGCGGATTGCAAGGTTTGTTGATCGGAAAGGTAACTCATTGCGAAACCCATCCCAATGCCGATAAATTAAGTTTAACCAAGGTGGATATCGGGCAGCAGGACTTATTGTCTATTGTATGTGGTGCGCCAAATGTAGCAGCAGGTCAAACTGTGGTGGTCGCGCCGGTAGGTTGTGTGATTCATCCGCTCAAAGGCGATTCATTTGAAATACGAAAAGCTAAGATTAGAGGTGAAGAAAGTCAGGGAATGATTTGTGCCGAAGATGAAATTGGTTTGGGTGAAAGTCATGATGGAATTCTGATCCTTCCCGACCATTTGCAGGCAGGAACAAAAGCCAGTGATTATTTTCAAATTCCTGAACCCGATTATATTTATGAAATTGGATTAACACCCAATCGCATGGATGCCATGAGTCATTTAGGTGTCGCCCGGGATGTTTGCGCATATTTATCTCATCACCGTCAGCAATCCTTTGAAGCCATTATACCAAATGTTGATATATCAACAGATAACACAAATCCGGCAGAAATTTCGGTAGAAATACAGGATGCTACCCGATGCGCACGTTACAGTGGGTTGGTTATTAAAAATATACAAGTTGGGGAATCGCCCGAATGGTTAAAACAGCAGCTCAAATCCATTGGCTTAAGACCCATCAATCAAATTGTAGATATTACCAATTTTGTTTTGCACGAATGCGGACAACCTCTTCATGCATTTGATTTCGATAAAATTCGAGGTGGAAAAATTCAGGTAAAAACCCTTGCCAATGATACCTCATTTATTGCACTCGATGGACAAACCATTCAACTATGCAATGATGATCTCATGATTTGTGATTCCGAAGGTGGAATGTGTATTGCCGGGGTTTACGGAGGACTTCACTCCGGTGTTCAGGCGGATACCCAAAATATATTTCTCGAAAGCGCCTGGTTTCAACCCGAATCCATCCGTAAAACATCCATGCGATACCAATTGAGAACTGATGCTGCAACCCGATTCGAAAAAGGGGCTGATATCAATCAAGTCATTTATGCACTCAAACGTGCTGCAGGCATGATTCTTGAAATGGCTGGTGGTGACATATCCGGAACTTTGATTGATTTATATCCTCAGCCCAAACCAACTCCTGAGGTACAGATTTCTTATAGCCAAATTCATCATCTTTCAGGAAAAAAATATTCCGAACAAACTATACTTCAGATATTGAAGTCATTGCGTTTCGAAATTCTTCACACTGATACAGAGGGTATCCTTGTTGGAGTGCCATCCTCTAAATCTGATATTTCTCTTCCTGCAGACATTGTAGAAGAAATTATGCGTGTGGATGGTTTGGATCAGATTGCTTTTCCGGGCAAATTATCCTACACCATGCCTGATCCTGAACATGCGTTTCGTTCAAATATCAAACGACAGGTTTCAGCACAGTTGGTTGCTAAAGGATTCTATGAAATGTTTACCAATTCTATTACCAATGCTGCCTATTATCCGGAAAGAAATGACCTGGTACAAATGATGAATAGTTTGTCAGCAAATTTGGACGTGATGCGACCTTCCATGCTTGAAACCGGTTTGGAAAGTATGGCTTATAATTTTAATCGCCGAAATCAACATTTGAAATTTTTCGAATTCGGAAAAGTATATACCCGTCAGGATGAAAAATTTCAGGAAACGGAAATGTTGGCATTATTCGTTTCCGCTACTGTTCAGTTACCTCATTGGAGCATGAGCCCACGTCAGGCAGATATTTACTACCTCAGAGGTCTCATTGAGGCATTATTTCCTCAATTGGTTTTTGTTTTTGAAGAAATGAATTCCGGATTGAACATTTTATACCGCAATCAACCTATTGGTCAGATTTTGCAGGTGTCTCTTGAACGTCTGAAACAAATGGATATCAAACAAGAGGTATGGTATGCTGAACTTAATTGGACAATCTTAAAGAAAGCCCTCGAACAAACAAAAGTCGTGTTTCAGGATATTCCTAAATTTCCGGTTGTATGGCGCGATTTATCGCTGGTCGTTGACAAGAAGGTGGCTTATGCAGATATTCAAAAGGCCGTGCGTCAGGCTAAGTCAAAATTGTTACGAGAAGTAAACTTGTTCGATATTTTTGAGAGTGAAAAATTAGGGAAAGATAAAATTTCCTATGCTTTGAACTTTTCATTTTATGATCAGCAAAAAACATTAACCGATGCAGAAATTGAATCCGAAATGTCTGTCTTGTTGAAATCGCTTCAGGAAAAAGTAGGTGCCAGCATACGTAATTAATGGCCATCTGCAAAACCAATCAATAGCCGGAATAATGACAAATACCCAACCTAAAAAAGTACTGATTATTGGTGCCGGCATATCAGGACTGAGCGCCGCCTGTTATTTACAAATGAATGGATTTCAGGTGGAGTTGTTCGAGAAACATAGCATTCCGGGCGGATTGTGTACAAGCTGGAAAAAGGGCGATTACACCATTGATGGAAGCATTCATTGGATTTTGGGTTCTGACAAAGGAAGTGGGTTCTATAAAATGTGGTCAGAAATTATCGACTTAAAACAAGTTTCATTTTACAACCATGAGGTTCGAATGGAATTGGAAGTCAAGGAGAATACCAATAAATATGGGTCAAAAATATTTCGTGTTTACACAAATTTGGAGGCCTTTCAAAATTATCTCCTGGATTTAGCTCCGGAGGATCAAAAGGTTATTCGGCGATTTATTCAAGACATACGTGATTTACAGGACTTCGAACTACCACCTGTTTTGGATCCCTTACCCTTATGGCCTTCCATAGTCAGGGGGATTAAGATGTCAAGGTATTTGCGATTCTTGTATATCTTATTAAAACAAAAAAAAGAAACTAATTTTTCACTTTCCAGGAAATTCAAAAATCCTTTTGTGCGAGAGGCATTTCGTTTATTGTTTGATGACAATGAAGTGAATATGCTGGTATTTAATTTCCCAATGGCTGCATTTGATCGGAAAAGTGCGGGATATCCGATTGGAGGCTCTTTGGCCTGGGCCCAGCGTTTTGCCGATCGATTCGAAGCACTGGGAGGGGTGATTCATTACAATACCCCGGTGAAAAAAATACTGACACAGAACAATCAGGCTACCGGGTTATTGGTGCGAAACGACCGGGTCCATGAAGCAGATATTATCTTATCGGCAGCAGATTGGAACAGAACAGTATTCGAATATTTGGAAGGGAAATATGTGAGTGATACAATTCTTAAACTCAAAGAAAAACAACTCCTAAAAATTTATTATTCCGTTTTGCTTGTCACGTTCGGTTTAAAAAAAGATTATAAAGAAGAGGTCCACTTTAGCCGATTCCCAATCAATCATATTCTCGAATCGCCATGTGGTACAAAATGGAATCGACTGGAAACCCATTTTTATCATTACGATCCGACTGTAGCGCCCGAAGGCAAAACTGTTATGGCCTGTAGCTTTTATACAGAGAATGGTAAGTATTGGATAGACCTTCGGAAAAATGATCGTAAAAAATATCGGGAAGAAAAAACAAAATTCGTCGATGCAATCATTGCATTGTTGGAAGAACGTTATCCGGGCATGAAGGATCAAATTGAAATGGTTGATTTTGCGACACCTGCCACGGTGCTTCGTTATACCAATAATTGGGAAGGAAGTGCACAGGGGTGGTTGCCCGGCGAAAATGTTTTTGCCTCCACACCGATCAAATTCACTTTGCCCGGCTTGAAAAATTTTTATTATGCCAGTCATTGGAGCAGACCGGGTGGGGGAGTGCCTGTTGCCATCAATATGGCTCGTGATGTAGCCATTCGTATTTTTAAAGATTGTAAAGTGCCTTTCAGAACCAAACGTTTTGAATAGTTGTCAGGCAGAAAGAGGGATATCAATGAATATGCTTAGTTTTGCACACCAATTTCAAAGCTTAAATAAAATCAAGGTATGTCATTATCAGAACAGGAAATAATTCGGAGAGAAAAGTTGCAGGCCATTCGGAATGCCGGCGTGGACCCATATCCTGCTGCATTATATCCCGTGTCGCATAGCAGTGCTGAGGCCAGGGCATCTTATGAGGCAAAACCCGAAGAAAAATTAGAAGTTTGTTTGGCAGGGCGAATCTTGTCAATCAACGATAAGGGCAAGGTGTTGTTTCTGAAAATTCAGGATATGCAAGGCATCATTCAACTCTATTGTAAAAGAGATGAACTTTGCCCGAATGAAGACAAAATGTTTTTTGATGAGGTCATCAAGCGCTTTGATTTAGGTGATATTATTGGCGTGAAGGGTTTTATGTTTACGACAAAGACCGGTGAAATTTCGGTACATTCTACAGAAATAACGCTTTTGTCGAAATCGGTGAAGCCATTGCCAGTGGTTAAAAGAGACGAGCAGGGCCATGTTTTTGATGAAGTCACAGATCCGGAGTTTCGATACAGACAACGTTATGCAGATTTGATTATTAACCCGCATGTGAAGGAGGCTTTTATCAAAAGAACCAAAATGATGAATGCCATTCGTGATTTTTTAAATCAACAGAATGGATTGGAAGTGGATACACCGGTTTTGCAAAGTATACCCGGTGGAGCAGCAGCCCGACCTTTTATTACCCATCATAATGCACTTGATATGCCATTGTATTTGCGCATTGCAAATGAATTGTATTTAAAAAGATTAATTGTTGGAGGCTTTGATTTTGTGTATGAATTCAGTCGTAATTTTCGCAACGAGGGCATGGACAGAACCCATAATCCTGAATTTACCATTCTTGAATTTTATGTGGCTTACAAAGATTATTTATGGATGATGGATACAACTGAAACTTTGCTCGAAAAGGTAGCCTTGGCAACAAATGGTCAATCTTCTGTTCGTATGGGTGATCACGAAATCAGTTTCAAGGCGCCATATCGCAGAATCAGTATTTATGATGCCATTCAGGAAAAGACTGGAATTGATATTAGCCAGATGGATGAAAATGAAATTCGACAGGTTTGTAAACAATTGCATGTACCGGTAGAAGCCTCTATGGGAAGAGGAAAACTCATCGATGAATTATTCGGAGAAAAATGTGAAGCCGATTTTATTCAGCCAACTTTTATCATTGATTATCCGGTTGATATGAGTCCACTCACCAAAAAACACAGGAGTAAACCTGGCTTGGTTGAACGATTCGAATTAATTATCAATGGAAAGGAAATCGCCAACGCATATTCAGAGTTAAATGATCCGATTGACCAGCGCGAACGATTTGAAGAACAAGTGAAATTGATGGAGCGAGGTGATGATGAAGCCATGTTTATCGACCATGATTTCCTGAGAGCACTTGAGTATGGTATGCCACCTACTTCAGGGATTGGTATTGGCATCGACCGATTATGCATGTTGATGACCGGGCAACCGAGTATTCAGGATGTATTGTTCTTTCCGCAGATGCGGCCGGAAGTAATTTCTTAGGATTGCCTGAGTGGTCTGCGCGAAGGTGCTTGTTCCGTGGCTGGTGCGCTGCGTTCAGGACGAACACCATTTCCTCGCATATTCGGATTTTGCATTCTTTCGCCACGGGCAGGTACAGGTCGTTCTGCACCACGATTCATTTTAGCTTCGTTGCGTTGTGACCGTCGTATCAGCATTTGACGAAATTCCTTTTCTGCTTTATAAAGTCGGTTCACTTGCTCAGGGTTTAAAATCCTGGCAAACATAGCGGTGTATTTTTTCTTTAAATCCAGAACTTTCTGTTCCTGGTCCAACATTTCTTCCACGGAACGTCCATCTTGATTATCTCTTCTTTTCTCACGAATGATCGCTTGTAATTCATCTTCATATTGATGATAAACCGGCCAGAATTTTTCAGCAGTAGCCGGGTCAAGGTTGAGTTCGCCCGATAAATAGGCGATTTTTAAACTTTCAACGCGTTGCCCCTTGCCATCCTGTGCGGCCAGGTTTAAAAAGCAAAGTGAGAAGAGTAAAAAAAGTAAGGTGTATTTCATAGTCGTTTCGTTCTTAGAGGTAATCAATAATCTCTTCTTCAGTGAGATTGTTGAGCTGTTGGTCAAAAATATCTTTTTCCAATTGTCGGAGATCTATTTTTTGGGGGTCAGGAACTTCATTCAAGTTGGCCATTTCAAACTCAGTCTGGTGTTCGTTCAAATAAGTTTCTATTTCGATATCAGAAAGTTGAGATAATTGATTTTCGACCGGAACATGGGTATTACGATTGACCAGCAAAAAGGCACTAAAAACAAAAGCCATTAATGCAGCTGCCATCGACCAATTTGAAAAAGTACGGTTTACAAAGTTGAGCGGTTTTAGCTTTTGGGTGGGGGTAATGCGTTTTGAGACTTCCAAAGGCAATTGTTCAAAATAGCCATTCGGGACTGAAAATGGCATTGTTTTAGGTAGCTTATCTAAAACATTTTCCTGCTTGATTTCTTCCATCAGGGTTTGGTGGAAGCTATCAAAATAGTTATTCGGGATATCCCCGGGCATTTTTTTCGACAAATAATCCAAACGGGTTTCTGATTGGACAAATGTCAGAATTTCTTCACCGAGATTGTTGAAATAATGCTCAGGAGCCAAAAACGGCGTATCCACCATGGGCAGTTCCAGTTTTAATTCCTGTAACTCATTCATTATTTGTGGATTTTTGTTCATTGGGGCCATGTGACAAATTTTAACAATCAAAGTTTAATGGGTTCTGATAAATTCTTCAACTTTTTTTGCGGCATGATGATAGGATGCTTTCAGCGAACCAACTGAAGTTTCGAGGACTTCTGACATTTTTTCATAAGGCATCTCATCATAATATCGCAGGTTAAATACAACTCTTTGTTTTTCGGGTAATGACTGTATCGCTAATTGAAGTTTCCACTCCAATTGATTCGCATCAAAGCCCTTTTCAGCTTTCAGGGTGTTTCCAATATAATCTTCATGGTCAGAAAGACTTCTTGATTGTCGTTTTTTGGCTTGTTCAATATGAGTCAGGCTCTCATTCGTGGCAATCCGGTACAACCAGGTATACAAAGCGGCATCCTGCCTGAATTGGTCCAGACTTCGCCATACTTTTACAAACATATTTTGAAGGACATCATTGGTATCTTCATGATGAATCAACATGCGTCGGATATGCCAATACAAGCGTTCCTGGTATTTTTTAACCAGCATGGAAAATGCTTTTTCTTTGGTTTCTTCTTTACGGAACAGATCCAGTATGTCCTGGTCTTCAACGATTTGTTGATATTCGGGCATGGCGGCGCTTTGACTTGTGCGTAAATATATGGTTTAATGCTTCAAAATTTGTGGATATTCCCTGATTATTGATTTTAAAAAAAAGCATAGGTTTGTCGGGCATGACTGTCACCTGCCTACCTCTGAAAAAAAGTCTTTATCCCGGTTTTTTGGGTTCATTTTTTATCTTATTCCTGTCCGCCTGTGATGCCGGATTTAGCAATGGAGAAAAAAATGGCGAAAAACATCCTGAAACCATTGTCCAGGAGTTAAATTGGAAACCTGAAGCACTCAGTCAATCCATCCGGGAAAAAGTAATGGAATGGCCTAAGGACACATCATATAACCCTGAAGATACCTTTGTTGTAGAACAGGAACTTTTGCGTTTATATGATCAGGTTGAATTTCAACCATTTTGGATCAAAACGGAAGGGGTGCCCCAATATGCCACAGATATGGTTGCTCAATTAGCCGATTTGCGATATGATGGTCTTGCGGATTCTTTTTATAAAGCCAGCACTTTAAAATCGTTGCAGCAATCTCTGGATCCAGGCAATACGACTTCAATTGCGAACTGGGAAATTGAGATGAGCAAAGCATTCATTCAGGCTTCTCATGATCTGTTATCCGGAAGATTTTTTTATCAAAAACAAAATAAGGAATGGAAGAATCGCAATGATTCCATGATTAACTGGAAAAAAATATTTCAATCCAGTACTACTGCCGGTGATTTTAAAGAAGTTTTTAATCATATGCGCCCTAATCACAGATGGTATCGGGCTTTACGCAATGAATTTATTCGCCTGGATACACTTCGAGAAGGCTTTCAAACTATACAGGTTACTGCTTTGAAGGATAGCATTCCAATTGGATTTGTTTCGCCGGAAATTGTATCCGTGCGTAAACGCTTATATGCTGAAATTGCTTTGCCAACAGATACTTCCAATCAATCCTGGACGCCTGATTTATTGGAGGCTCTCAAGTTTTTCCAGTATCGTCATCAAATTCGGGAAACAGGTAAGATGGATACGGCAACCATTCGTCGATTAAATACGAATCTTGACGAAAAGCTCAGGAAATTAGCCTTGAATATGGAAAGAATGCGATGGTTGCGTCACGATTTTCAGCAACCATTTATCTGGGTGAACATTCCAAAAATGGACATGGAATATGTCGAAAAAGATTCCATCCAGTTTGCAATGCGGGTGGTTATTGGCCGCCCCGGCCGTCCTACACCTACATTGGATTCGAAAATTGAAAATATTGTTTTCAGTCCGCCATGGATTGTACCGCCCACCATTATGCGTGAAGAAGTAGTGCCTGGTATTGCGCGAAGGGGAGGAAGTTACCTGGCCCGCAGAGGTTTAAAAGCCTATGATCGCAGAGGTCGTGTGGTGAATGCATCCATGATTAATGCCAAGAACTTTAGAAGTTTTTCAATTGGTCAGGCACCCGGTTACCGAAGTTCCTTGGGTGAAGTGAAGTTTAATATGCCCAACCCCTGGAGCATTTACATGCACGATACGCCGCACCGTGAGGATTTTGTAAAGTTTAACCGGGCTTATAGCAGTGGCTGTGTCAGGGTGCAAAAACCAAAGGAGTTTGCGGCTTTTTTATTAAGGGATAGTCTCAAGTATTCATATTCCATGATCGATTCAATCTGTAAAAAGCGAAAGACGATTTTCGTGCCAATGAAACGTCTGGTGAATGTACATTTTGTTTATTTAACCACCTCTGTCGACAGTGCCGGACATGTCATGTTTCTAAAAGACGTTTATAATTGGGATGCCCGTGATATAAAGACGAGTGGTTTGAACTAGAGGGGCGAAAATGAGGATTTTTGACTTCATGCATGCGTATTTTTTTTAATTTGGCCAATTTGATTATCTTAGTGGCCTTATACACCAGATGGTATGAATAAATCACTTCTCGTTTTATTATTGGTTTTAATGGTCTCAGGTTCCATGACTTCATGCAGAAAATATGAAGAAGGGCCTAATATCAGCTTGCGTACAAAAAGAGCCCGGGTTACGAATAACTGGAAAATTGAAAGTGCACAGGTGGATGGCATTGAAAAGTCATTTGATCCATATTGGGCAAAACAAAAACATTATATGTACAGTGATGGCAAGTATATCGTTACCATCATTGATCCGGTCACACTGGAAGCGCGCAATGTACAAGGAACCTGGAAATTGTATGATGATGACCGCAAAATAGCATTGACTACTAAAAATTTCTCCGGAAATATTGATAGCACCAACGACTATAGCATCCTGAAGCTTTACAACAAACAATTTTGGATTCGTAAGCTGGATAATTCGGTTGAATTACATTTAGCGCCTTTTGAATAATTTGATTCTTCGGTTTTGAGAAAATTGATTAATGCCTTCATTGGGTTCTTTTATTTTGATTTTTTAAAATTTATCCCCTATCAGACTTTCAGGTATTTGGCTTGTGGAGGTACGACGGTTGTGGTGGATATCCTCGTGTATTTTTTATCCTATCAGTTTGTATTCAAAAAGCAGCCAGTCGTTATCGGCGATATTACCATCGGGGCTCATATTGCTGCTTTCATTGTTGCTTTTATGGTCAGTTTTCCCTTGGGTTTCATCTTGAATAAATTTATTGTTTTTACGAATTCTGCCTTGCGCGGCCGGGTTCAACTCTTTCGATATGGACTAACGGTTATAAGCTGTGTAGGATTAAATTATTTGTTTTTAAAGGTTTTCGTAGAAGGATTTCATTGGTTTGCAACACCGAGCAAAATGCTTACAACCGTTATCGTTGCTGTGTATAGTTACTTCACACAACAATATTTTTCCTTTAAAGTAAAATCGGCAGGTAAGGGTGAAATGAGGACATCATGAAGTTAACCATACTTGGAAATAACTCAGCGCTTCCGGCTTATGGCCGACATCCCACCGCTCAATTATTGGAAGTGAATCAACAATTTCATCTCATCGATTGTGGTGAGGGTACCCAAATGCAATTGCAGATATTTGGTTTTAGCCCTTTTAAAATTCGATGCATCTATATCAGCCATTTGCATGGGGATCATTATTTTGGATTGGTCGGTTTACTCAGTAGTTTATCCTTGTTAGGGAGAACACAGGAACTTGATTTGTTTGGTCCACCAGAATTAAAACAAATTCTCGACATTCAACTCGTTTGGGAATTGGGTTACCCGCTGAATTTCCATTCCTTAAATTTTCAGGAATCCATTACGATAGTGGATCATAAAGCAGTGGAGGTAATTTCTTTTCCCGTGAAACACAGTGTACCCACTTGTGGCTTTCAGTTTATTGAACGTAAACGAAAACGAATATTGTTGCCGGAGAAAGCCAGAGAATTAGAAGTCCCTAAATATTTTTATACTAAACTTACGGAGGGAACTGATTATATCAAAGCAGACGGAACAGTCGTTTCAAATGAACATTTGACCCTGCCCGGTTCGGTGCCGAAGAAATACGTGTATGCTGCAGACACTCAGTTTCTTCCGGAACTGAAACAATATTTTGCGGATGCCGATGTGTTGTACCACGAAACGACCTACTTGCAAGCAGATACTTCTAAAGCTCATTTACGCATGCATGCCACAACGGTGGAAGCTGCAGAAATGGCTTTGAACTCAGGGGTTAGAAAACTTTTGATTGGTCATTTTTCATCCAAATATAAAGATTTGAGTCCTTTTTTAGAAGAGGCTCAATCAATTTTTGCCAATACCGAACTGGCTTTGGAGGGAACAACTTTTGACATCTAATACGCCTCATTTAACAGAATAAATAGGGGCTTTAGTATGATTTTCTGATGCATAACTTAAGGAAGAATGAGAATGGGACAATTTTCAATCACCCATTTGTAAAGTTCGTCAATCTCAAAATCGCTCACAGCAATACAACCGACGGTCCAATCGGTATCTAAAAACTCTTTCTCCTGATCCTTTCTGTGGTTGTTAGGAAATCCATGAATTTTAATATCACCGCCTGCTTTTTTCTCTTGTAAAGCGGCAAAGGTTGAGTCCTCTGTATTGGGATAGGAAATGCCTAAATTGGTATGATAAGCACTAATGGTATCCCGTTCGTTGATCCAATAGAGGCCTTCGGGGGTTTTTAGGTCGCCTTCAAATTGTTTTTTCCCGATGGGCTCCAATCCAATTGAGATGATATACTTTTTTACCTTTTGCCCTTGGTGGAAAGTGAGCATCTCTCTTTTTGCTTTGTACACAACTATGCTGTCAATGGTATTGTTTACCTCCAGAAAAGATTCATAATAATGCGCTCTGCGATGTGTTTGCGCTCCCATTAAATAAGGCAATAAAATCAGGATGACAAGCCCATGAATCCATTTCATCGGGCAAATTTAAAACATGTATAAAATATAATATGTTAAATGTTTATATATTTATTTATTACCAAACTAAGTATGAAAATTTATTTAATCTATTAACTTTGTTTTACTTTCGAGATGGCCTCAGAACCGTTCAAAGCACTAATTACATGAGATTTCATGAAATTTTAGAAAAGGTCGCAAACGAATTTACCCAACATTGGAATCAGTGGGATATCAATAAATTATGTTCGATGATGACTGAGCAGGTGCGATTATATTCGCCCATGGTTAAAAAAGTGTATCCGGAAAATGAAGAAATGATGATACAGGGCCGAGAGGAAGTCAGGAGGTATTGGATCAAACTACGAAATATTACCGGCGGTTACGAAGTAAATCAAATCAGTATCCAAAAAGAAGATAAAGTCATTACAACGGTCAACAAAATTATTGGTTCGGATGTGGTGATTCTGGAAACGCTGACTCTCAATCAGTATGCGAAAATTGAAACTATGAAATACGAATACATCATTGAATAAAGTTGTTTTCTAGTCGTTTCTATGAATGATGTTCTCCGCTGTGAATTCTATCTTTAAGTTTAGAATCCGGAATTAAACATTTCTCTGTTTTACCCCAAATTCGATGTCGATTTCTTGCAATAAATCGATACAATAGATTTCTAAACCAAGTGGGCAGAATCCGAAACAGGGTCAGATAATGATAACGCGGAATCTTTGAAACGATTTCCAATAAAGCGTTTGATTCGAAATAAACGCCCTTGTCATTTAATAGACAAACCGAGTCGGGTATCGTTTGAAATGAATACCCCCGCTCAGATAGTTTTTTTTTCGCGTAATCACTTTGTAAAGGTGCGAATTCGAATATGCCAGCTCGGTCATTTCGGATGATCCATAAAATACTTCTGTTACAAAGCATACAATGACCGTCAAACAAAATCAATTGCATGACTTATGCTAAATCAGGAAATGCATGAATGGACTGTGCTGTTTTTTCACTTACCGGAACAACCGGCAAACGAAACTGATTTTGGCATATGCCTTTTTTATGCAGGAAAGCTTTCACGCCTGCAGGATTTCCTTCAGCAAAAAGTAAAGCAATCCCGTCCAACAGTTGATATTGTAATTTTCTGGCTTCTGCAAATTGTTGATTCAAACTTAATCGAACCATGTCCGTAAACGTGCGGGTAAAACAATTTGCTGCCACAGAAATAACGCCATCAAATCCACAAGCAATTTGTGCCATGGTTAAGTCATCATCGCCGCTCAGTATTGTAAAATCAGCCGGACAATTTTTTACCAATTCCATACTTTGCCCCATTTGTCCGCAAGCTTCTTTAATTCCAATAATTTGTTCGCATTCATGGGCCAAACGAATCGTCAGTTCGCTGCCCATATTACTTCCAGTGCGGCCTGGAACGTTATACAAAATGATGGGTTTCGGTGCATGTTCGTTGAGCAGTTTAAAATGCGCATAAATTCCTTGTTGTGTAGGTTTATTGTAATAAGGTGAAACGCTCAGTATCGCATCGACATCATCCAATGGATAGTTTTTAAACTGATTTAAAACTTCACGTGTATTGTTTCCGCCAATTCCGCATACCAAGGGTAATCGTTTTTGATTGACTTCTGCTACAAAACGCAACACTTCTTTTTTTTCTTCCTCACTCAGTGTGGGTGTTTCGGCGGTGGTACCTAATGCGACTAAAAATTCAACACCACCTGCAATCACATGTTCGATGAGTTTGCGTAATGATTCGAAATCAATTTTTCCTTCGGAGTCGAATGGGGTGACCAGGGCTACCCCGGTTCCTCTAAAACGTTTTGCGTTCATGGGGTTTAAGATTTAATGTTTCATTGATCTGCTGAATGAGTTCTTCAAGCTTTCCGGGTGAACAAGGTATCAGCAGATCTGCACATTTTGTAAAGGTGCTGATAAAAGGGGCCACTCTGCATTTCGCGTAAGACATGTGCGAAACATATTGTAAGGGCAAACATTCGCGAAAGTATAAATTCAGTAAGAGGTCATATTTTTTTACAATCACCCGATCTGTTCTCGGACTATGAGGCAACAAGGTTTTTTTATCCAAATCTTCAGGGGTGAATTTTTGGTGATAAAAAGCTTTTTCTTTTTCGATATTATCAGTAAAAAAAAGAACATCTGCATCATAGCCCATCTTCTCCAGTTTTTTTTGATAGGCAATGATTATTTCAACCTGTGCTTCATTTTCATATTCACTCAAAATACATACCCTGTATGAGGCCGAAAAGTTTACAAATTCATGTTTGATTTGGTCCTGAGGCGTGAACAAGGGTGCAACAGGAACCGGAGCGGCCTGCGGTAAAATCTTTTCTTTTATTTTTTGAAAGAATGACAAGGGCAATGAGGATTCAATGTTTAATTGATTTCATAAAAACCCATGTTCGAAAACTTGGCAATCCGCTGATTAATTCGTTCTTCGGGGTCGATACTTTTTAATTCAAGTAATGTTTTTTCGATAAATTTTTTCAGGATGATGGCCATTTCTTCCGGTTCGGCATGAGCACCTCCTAAAGGTTCCTGAATAACACCATCTACCAAACCAAAATCTTTCATGTGTTTACTGGTCAGTTTAAGTTCTTCTGCCGCTTTTTCTTTGAAGTCCCAGGTACGCCAAAGTATCGACGAACAACTTTCAGGGGATATAACGGTATACCATGTATTTTCCAACATCATTACACGATCTCCAATGCCAATACCTAAAGCACCACCGCTTGCACCTTCGCCAATGATGATACAAATAACGGGCACTTTCAGATTTATCATTTCAAAGAGATTGCGGGCAATGGCTTCACCTTGTCCTCTTTCTTCGGCTTCAAGGCCGGGGAAAGCTCCGGGTGTGTCAATAAATGTGATGATGGGTTTATTAAATTTTTCAGCCAATTTCATCAATCGCAAAGCCTTTCGATATCCTTCAGGATTGGCCATCCCGAAATTGCGTAATTGACGCATTTTGGTATTTACACCTTTCTGATGTCCGATCACCATCACAGATTCCGTATCATTCAACATAGCAAATCCACCAACAATGGCTTTGTCATCCCGAACATTCCGGTCGCCGTGAAGTTCCTGATATTTTGAAAAAATCCGACTAATATAAAAATTGGTATAAGGCCTTTCCGGATGACGGCTCAATTGAACTTTCTGCCAATCGTTGAGATTGCTATATATTTCCTTTTTGGTTTCTTTTAGTTTTTTTTCCAATTCTTTGACAGCTGAACTGACATCGACTTTGGTTTTTTGTGCCACCTCATGCATCTTCTCTATTTCTTCTTGAAGAGCTTCCAGTGGTTTTTCAAAATCCAGGTATTGCATTTGTATGATGAATTTTTGAGCCCCAAAGATAATGCTTTCGAATCCGAATTTCCGGACATTTTATTTGTTACAGCCTTTCGTCTAATGAAAGATCAGGCAGCTAAAAAATCTTCTCAAACGAAGTTTTTGCTTACGATTCAACTTACTACCTTTGAAGTATGAAAATCTTGTTTGTTTGTCTTGGAAATATCTGCCGTTCGCCCATAGCAGATGGTATTATGCGACAATTGTGTAAAGCGGCCAACCTCGATTGGGAGATTGACAGCGCGGGTACGGAATCTTATCATATTGGTGAAAAACCGCATATCGAATCTCAACGTGTCTGCAAGGAGAACGGCATAGACATCAGCCATTTACATGCTCGAAAATTTATTCATTCGGATTGTGCCCAATTTGATCGGATTTATGCGATGTCGACCGATGTTTTGGCTGAAATGAAACTGATTGCCGGCAAATACTGGGAGAAAGATAAAATTCAACTTTTTTTAGATTTGGAACCTGAAACCAAAGGCCAATCTGTCAAAGATCCCTGGTATGGCCCGCCCAGTGGATATGATGAAGTGTATCAGGTGATTGAAAAAGGTTGTCAGGCCATTTTAAAGAATTATCACACGAACGATTCATTTTGATTAGATTGAATCTGTTTCCAGGCCTGTGGCAAGGATTCAATGAGATCGGTGGCGAGCATACTTTCTGACCCATATTTTTTTTGGGCAAAGTCGCCGGCTAATCCATGTAAATGTGTCCCGTAAATAGCTGCTTTAAATGGATCTTGTAATCTGGCCAAAAGCGCTGTAATGATTCCTGTCAGCACATCTCCACTACCGCCTTTTGCCATTCCTGCATTCCCGGTATTATTAAAAAATAATTTACCATCAGGTGTTGAAATGCTTGTAAACCGACCTTTTAGAACAATGTAAATTTTATGCCTTACCGACCAGTTTAATTGTTCCTCTATCTGAAGCTCGCGGTTCGTATCAATCCCACTTAGCCGCTGAAATTCTTTAGGATGAGGGGTTAAAATGCTTCTTGCAGGTAATTGTTTGAGCAGCATCTTATTTGAAGCAAGGAGGTTAATACCATCGGCATCCAGTACAAGGGGTTTACGGGTATGTTTCAGAATCTGTTCAAGTTTGTCAATGGCATCCTGACTGGTGCCGATACCACTTCCACAACCGATAGCGTCCACATCATCCCATATAATCTTCGCTGTTTGAAAACTTAACATGGCTTCAGGAACAGCAGTTTGTAAAATATCTTTTTCGCTCTCCGGAATTAAGGCGGTTAGTAATCCCAAACCTGATCGCAGAGCGGCTTTAGCGGCCAATACGCATGCACCCATCTTGCCTTTTTCGCCACAACCTAAGAGTGCTTTTCCATAATCACCTTTGTGCGAAAAAGCAGAACGCTCAGGAATCCAGGTTGTTAAATCGGATGTTTCTGTAACCATTGCCCAGGGTTTGCGTTGTTGCTGAAACGATGGCAATAGTCCAATAGATAATATTTGTATAGAACCACAATAAGGACCACTTTGAGGGAATAGAAAACTTTTTTTATAGTATTCAAACGACAAGGTATAATCAACCTTTACAATGCAATCATGATGGCTGCTTTCATCACAATACAAACCTGAAGGGATGTCAATGGCGATCGTCAAGGCAGGGCAGTGGTTTATTTGTTGAATGATTTGCGCTATGATTCCATCAGGTTGACGATTTATGCCGGTGCCAAGTAATGCATCGATTATGATACATTGGTTGCTCAATTGGAAACCATCGCTCCAGGTGTGCACGGAGGAAGGTAAAATTTCTATTAAACGTTCCAGATTAATCTGATGATCCGGAGAAGTATTTTCAGAAGGACATAAAACAACTTGCACCTTCTTGCCTTTTTCAAGGAGCAGCCTGGCTATTGCAAGACCATCACCTCCATTATTTCCCGGGCCACAAAATAGGATATAGGGAAGATCGGAATCTGTCTGATGAGTCAGCCATTCTACACAGGCTTTTGCCGCTTGCTCCATTAAATCAATCGATGTAATGGGTTGTTGCAGAATGGTAAAGGCATCTGCATCCCGGATATCTTGCGCCGTGTAAACTGGTATCATAAACTAATTTTATTTAAGGGTTGTTATTTCGATGCCGGGGGTGAAAACGATTCAAAGTATCGCGCAGGAAATCACGATCGAGGTGGGTGTAAATTTCGGTGGTTGTGATGCTCTCATGTCCAAGCATTTCCTGAACTGCCCTTAAGTCTGCGCCACCTTCCACCAGGTGAGTGGCAAAGGAATGCCTCAGGGTATGGGGGTGAATGTTTTTTTGAATTCCCGTTTTTGAGCAAAGATCTTTGATGATATAAAAAATCATGACGCGCGATAATTGCCCACCACGTTTATTCAAAAAAAGAATATCCTCGCAATTTTTAGCAGGGAGAAGATGGCAGCGAATATGTGTCTGATACATCAAAATATATTTTAAGGCAATTTGGCCGATTGGTACCAGTCTTTCTTTATTCCCTTTTCCAATTACCCGAATAAATCCAACATCCGGATAAATATTTGACATCTTTAATTGTATCACTTCACTCACGCGCAATCCGCAGCTGTAAATGGTTTCGAGGATAGCTCTGTTTCTGGTTCCTTCGGGTGTGCTTAGGTCAATTTGCAGAAGAAGTTTTTCCAGTTCTTCAATAGATAACGTATCCGGCAATTTTCGCAAGGCTTTCGGACTTTCCAGCAATTCAGCAGGATTGTGTGTTATTTCATCTTCCAGTAAAAGATATTTGAAAAAACTTCGAATGCCGGAAATAATTCGAGCCTGTGAAGCCACACTCATGCCGATGGCATGGATATTTTCAATAAACTGTCTCAAATCTCGCTGAGAAATATCCTTTAAGGCAAGTTCAGGATGCTCATGGTTTAAAAATGAAGCCAGCATTTGAACATCCCGGATGTAAGCCTCTACTGAGTTTTCGCTCAGGGATTTTTCTAATTGCAGAAAAAATTTAAACCCTTTTATGTACGCTTCCCATCCATTCACCTTGCTGCTAAGATAGTTGATTTGGAGCTTATGCCAGTTGTGAAATTTGCCTCTGTTTAAATAGGGGTTACTGAATAACTCAGAAATAATGTAGATTCTAGGCGCGTGTAATGAAGCTGTATTATTAAAAACTGCGAGTTGCCCGCAACGAAGAAGATGCAGTATTTCTGTGTAGCGAAAAATTA
>JBMOFV010000024.1:0-45035 GCA_049318705.1 Chitinophagaceae bacterium | reverse complement strand
TACGCCCGATTTCAAATTTTTCTTAACGCCTCAAGAGCAAAGGCCGAAAATGACCCTGCTAGGATATTACTTTTTACAAATGACTAAAGTTAGATGGTGTTTTCTTGAGTCGCGTCTCAACGTTGAATTCGTATTATAATAGTAAAATTCGAAAAAGATTTCACTAATTTAGAATTACAACTTGTGTAAGAACTTAGATTAAACCAATTGTTCCAAAGATGTTAGCTTGAATAAAAAGCAAGATTGAAGGTAAAGCAGCGTTGCGGCAACGATAGGAACGAAAAGCCCGGATCCGCCGTGGCGGAGAGGACTTGCAGTGGATAGCGTGCCCGGCCGCCCACAAAATTTGAATTTTAGAAAAAAGATATTGAACAAAATGCAAGCCTAAAAACTATGCATCTTTGGCGCGAACGGTACGTTGTTCGATGCGCTTCTCATAGTTTTCTCCTTTGAAAATACGATGCACAAATATGCCCGGTGTATGAATTTGATCGGGATCCAATTCGCCCGGTTCAACCAATTCTTCCACTTCGGCAATGGTAATTCTTCCGGCCATCGCCATCATAGGATTAAAATTACGTGCGGTTTCGCGATAGATGAGATTACCCTGGGTATCACCTTTCCAGGCTTTAACGATTGCAAAATCACTTTCGAAAGCACGCTCCATCAGGTATTCTTTTTCGACACCGTACATAGTGAAACGACGTGTTTCCTTGCCTTCGGCGACTTCAGTACCAACACCGGCCGGTGTAAAAATAACAGGCATTCCATAGCCGGTTGCCATGCAACGTGTGGCCAGGGTGCCTTGAGGAACCAATTCAACCTCGAGTTCGCCACTGAGCATTTGTCGTTCAAATTCATCATTTTCGCCCACGTAAGAGGAGATCATTTTTTTAACCTGTTTGTTTTGCAACATCAAACCAATACCAAAATCATCAACTCCGGCATTATTGGAAATACAGGTGAGATTTTTGACGCCTTTTCGAACGAGCGCATCAATACATTTTTCAGGAATACCACATAATCCAAAGCCCCCCAACATGAGGGTCATTCCATCTTCAATTCCCTGAATGGCTTCATCTGCGTTTAGAACGGTTTTATTCATGCCCATTTTAATGATCGGTTTTTTGAAGCGTAAAAGTACATAATTTGGTTGCGGACAACAATAAAATTTTCGGACAATTGACTGAGTTGAAGTTGGATTGGTTTACATTTGTGGACATGAGATTGGCCCTGATATTGTTTTTCGGATTGGCATTGGGAGCCTGTAAAAAATACAAAGATCCTGAACCTTTTACTGACCCGCGTATTAAAAACAAATACTGCAATGATCCTTCAGCGATCAATTATAATTGGGATTTTCCGGGAGTGGCGGACAATTCAACATGCATCTACCCTGCTGAAATATTTGCCGGTCAGTATTTTTATCGGGATTCTTTATTTAATGCAACCGGTGAAGTAGTAAAAACAGATTCTTTTCCATTAAGCATCCAGGCTTTGGATTCAGTGAACTTAACCATCAGTGGATTTTGTGCAAGTGGTTTTTTTACAGCTAAAGCCAGTCGCTTTTTTCAATTTACCATTGACAGCCTTTTGGGTAACGGACAGGAGTATTGCGGCTTCGACGATACCCTATCTGGCAAGGGCGTTAAAAGTGGAATTGCTGATACCACCTTGATTAAATTTACTTATCAGATTCAAACAGATACGGGCCTCATTCAACATGCAGGCACCGCCACCAAATTGTAAAGTATGTTTACCGGAATTATTGAGTGTATGGGCACTTTGCTAAGTATTGAGCAAGAAGTTGAAAACCTGATTTTTGAAATTGAAAGTCCGATAAGCGATGAATTAAAAATCGATCAATCCTTGGCGCATGATGGCATTTGTTTAACGGTCATTCAGCAGGGATTCGGTAAACATCGGGTATGTGCCATTCGAGAAACCATTGAGAAAACCACCTGCGGAAATTGGCAGGCAGGTAAAATACTAAACCTGGAAAGATGTCTGCCGGTGAATGGTCGATTGGACGGACATTTGGTGCAGGGGCATGTCGATTGCAGGGCTGTGTGCCAACAAATTACCGAAGCGGATGGAAGTTGGGTTTTCCAATTTAATTTCCCTTCAGAATTTGCAGCATTGGTGATTGAAAAAGGATCGATTAGTGTGAATGGAACAAGTTTAACTTGTCATGATATCGGACTTGATTCGTTTTCAGTAAGTATTATTCCATATACCTATACGCATACTTCGATTCAAGGTATTCGGGTTGGAGATACCGTCAACATTGAGTTTGATATATTGGGCAAATATTTAAGTCGCTGGCAAAATGTCAAGCAATTAACTTCTTAGCCGGACTAAAATTAAAAGATGGATACTTCAAACATTCCAAATACGGTTTGCGAAAGGATTGACTTTTTTGAAGGAAAAACCTAAAAACACAAATAATCTTTTACATTTGCACTTCAATTTTTTGCGTGGGTGGCGAAACTGGTAGACGCGCTACTTTGAGGTGGTAGTGGCCGAAAGGCTGTGGGAGTTCGAATCTCCTCTCGCGCACAAAGAACAGAGTAAGTGTTGAATGAACACTTGCTCTTTTTTTATGCCATAAGGGGATAGAAATGTAAAGGTTTTGATTTATCGTTTCAAAATAATCCTGAAAGTGGTCCCTTTTCCGACTTCCGACTTTTTTACAAAAATATCTCCGTAATGATATTCGGACATGATTCTTTTAGATAGGGATAAGCCAAGCCCCCAGCCTCTTTTTTTGGTAGAAAATCCGGGTTTAAATACCTTTTTGATGTTCTTGGGGGCTATCCCTTTTCCGGTGTCAGAAATGTCAATCAATGTTAGGGTAATCTCATCACGCACCGCGATATGTATATTTCCGGTTCCATCCATGGCATCGAGCGCATTTCGAATCAGGTTTTCAATCACCCAATCAAATAATGGCCCACTGATTACAACCAACACATCTTGTTTATTGGATTCAATGCTGAATTTCACATTGCGTGAAGCTCTTTTTTGCATGTAACCGACAATATTATTGAGGTGATCCAACAACATCTCCTCTTGCAATTGAGGTTGGCTACCAATTTTTGAAAACCGATCTGCAATGAGTTGTAAGCGTTCAACATCTTTTTCCATTTCGGTGAGCGCGGCTTTTTCAATCTCCGAATCCTTTAAGTATTCAATCCAGGCAACCAACGAGGTAAGAGGCGTTCCTAATTGGTGAGCCGTTTCTTTACTCATTCCCACCCATACCCGGTCTTGAATGTATCTGCCTGACGAATTGATATAAGAGGCTACGATGATGAGGAAAAGAAAGAGGATGACCAAGAGTACATAAGGAAAATACCGAAGCTGAGTCAATAATTGAGACTCCCCGTAATAGATGTAATGTTTTTCGGACTCAGAAACAGTGTATTCAATAGGATCCTGTGAATTTTTAAGTTGAATGAGTTTTTCATTCATAATATCGGCATTATTGACCGAATCGATATTTTTACTATCGATGATCTTACCTTCTTTGTTGACAATAATAACCGGTATGGTTGTATTCTCCGAAATGAGAGAGGACGCCAAATTATAAATATCGCCTTCTTTTGACTGCAGAATTTCTTCGAAGGCCAATCCCATTTCCTGAACCTTTTTGCGTTCTTCAATGGCCAGTTTCTTAGTGAGGTTGTTGGCATAATATAGTGAGATAGCAGCAATCAACATGGCTATCAATACCAAAAAGGTTTTCCAATTCAAGAAATTTTTAATCATACCTCAGCATGCTAAAGTAAAACATTGCAAGCAGTTTCGTAAAAAGATTCGAAAAAGGAGAACAAAAAAAATGGGCTGATACAAATTCAACCCATAAAATGATTTAATAGAAAAGGATTTTAAAAATCTTTTTTGAAGATTCTTCTCGGACAGCGAGTTTTTTTATAAGGCATCACATTTCCAAAAGCATCAAAATAGATTGCCACGTTTAATCCGGCGAACCAATACCAATCTTTTTTCATGTTATCACCTCTCACAAATTTATCATTGGGGTAGTTACCATCCCAGGTTGATAATTCATCGGTACGGAATGATAAATCCACACTTTGTTTTCCTTTATAACGGAACAAAGTGTCCATGTTCACATAAGATTTGCTTACATCATCAAGATAGTCGGTAGCGGTATAACGGAAACCAATTTCTGCACTTACAAAAACTTTTTTACCGATAAGCACTTTGATACCACCGCCTAATGGGACACCCACATTGACCAGGCTGTAAATGTTACGATCGGGATATTGTTTTAAACCTTGTCCTTCAGTACTAAGTGGCCTTAAATATATTTTTTCATAGTTTGGCCCCATGGTATAAGGGTTGTAATAAAACAAAGCCAAACCAACAAAAGCGTATGGAGAGAATTTAAATTCATCAAAATCTACGGGAAGTAAATTGACTTCTATACCTCCATGGAATTCGAATAAATTCGTTTGAAAGTTGAGGTTTCTTGCTCTTACGGCTGAAGACTCTGACAAACTATCTGCACCATACAAGCTGGCATATGTAGCGCCAAAACGAAAACCAACACTAGGATGAACAAAGTATTTATACGTTAATCCACCGCATGCCCTGTATCCTTCTTCAGGAAAAAGTCTTTCCTGTAAATCCCCATAATAACTTGATGTACCACCAAAAATACCCACTTCATGGTGCTTTTGAGCAAACGTTACTATCGGAAACAATAAAAGAACGAGTATTCTCTTTACCATAAATACATCTCACTTAAATATATGCGTAATATTACAATACTTTATTTAAATAACATAAACTTTCATTCAGAAAAGCCGTTTTTTTTATAAAAAAATTTGCGGTGAATCAATCAATCTTTCAGGCCAAACATAAAAAAATGCGACCCATCACTGAGTCGCATTCATTCTTTCTCTATTGGAAATTATTGTTTAATAAATCTGTTGGTCGCTTTTTGGCTTCCGTTATTGGCATAAATGATATACGCACCGGCAGGTAAGCCTTCAACATTCATCTGGAATGTTTGATAAGATCCATTTAGTACGACTGATTTAACCAAGCTTCCGGTTAATGAGAATACTTTAACCTGGGTTGTTCCATCAAAAGTTGCCCCTAAATCTACCTGAATTTGATTTTGTGCAGGGTTTGGATAAACCTTAATTTGATGAACATCAGCAGAAATATCATTGGTTGAGGTAGGCCAGAAATTTGGCGCAAGGGTCACAGAACGGAAAGT
Organism: Chitinophagaceae bacterium; assembly: GCA_049318705.1. Lineage (GTDB taxonomy): Bacteria > Bacteroidota > Bacteroidia > Chitinophagales > Chitinophagaceae > OLB11. The sequence goes on along the minus strand of JBMOFV010000024.1, from coordinate 39,784 downwards.
TCCACGCCCGTGTGTACCAGAGTAAATCACTGAACCTTTGTACATACCGGTAGAAGTTTCGTAGCTGCCTTTTTCAATCACTTCATAAACTGCCACTCTAGGATGCCAGTCATTCGGATTGGTAAAATTCATATTGATATCATCCCATGAAGAACCACTGTTGGAAGTGCCATATAGACCCATTTCAGTTCCGATGATGTATTTCGTGGTGGAACTTCCAACCATAACGACTGAATAAACAGGCATTTTTGGCAAATTACCTGTAATATCAGAGAATACTGGGGAGACGGCGTTACGAGCATCATTGGAACGGAACACATAGCTGCTATTTCCATAATTCCCTAATGTAACCACAAGGGTATTTCCTGTTGGATCACAATCTAAATCGGTCACATATCGGCCGTAGTTGGCAATTTGTGTCCATACAATTTGATTCCGATATGGATATCCCTGGGTCCCGTATAAATTGGTAAGCGTATCAAAATACTTATAGGTAGAATCCCAAACACTTGGAACTTCTACTCGGTAAACCAAGCCACCTTGTGTTCCGGCATAGATAAATTTACCATCATTACTCATCGTTACTGCACTAAAAGTTACTGTATTATCGCCATTGCCATCACGTAAATTAAACCAATATGTTTTACTGGCAGTAGCTCCTTGAGTCAACCAAAGTCGTTTTGCTGTACCCAATAAGAACACAGATTTTTCCTGACCATCAATGACTCTTTCTTCAAAGTGAATCGGAGCAATCCAACCGGCATCATCATCGGGAGCGCCATCCGGAGACCCGGCTGGTGAATTATCAATATTACGGTCAAACATACTTTTAAATGATGCTGCACCATTGCTACCACCATCATTCGCTCTTCGCACTTCACCATTAACAACCGAAGTAAAAATATAATTTGTGTTCAAATCACTCAAGGCACAACGGGTTCCATCTCCGCCTGTTAAATCTTTTGATTGTCGAGGATCATTGACGATACGTCCTAAAACACCTGATCCGTTATCTTGAGTACCAAAAACCACCTGTCCAAGACGGTTAGCACCCAGACCATAACACTGAGCAGTTGAATAATTTTTATTACGAACAGCGAAAAATGGTTCCGGCGCACTACAATTAAAAGTTCGGTAAAAACCACCATCCGTGATTACATACATATTTTCAGGATTACTTGGATTGAACATGACTCCATGCATATCCGCATGCACTTCTTTCCCGAAAACAGGACTTCCTAACCAATAAGCTATGGCCTGCCATAAAGCAGTTGGAGTATATCTCCATAAATCCAATTGACCTCCTAAAAAGACCATTTCTGGATTGGTTGGGTGAACACCTAAGGCAATGTTATAGTCACCTTGTGTACCAAGTGGATCAAACACAGCCGAACCACCAGTTCCAATGGTTGTCCATGAAGTACCTCCATTTGTTGATTTATAAACCCCTTTCAGTTTACCATCATTCGAAGCGGCAACAACGTACATATAGTTGGCATCACTGGGTGCAATGGCCACTTCAACACGAGTTATTCCTGATGAAGAAGGCAAACCATTATTGCCCATTAAATTGGCGCCAAAGGTTTGACCACCATCATTCGATAAATAAACATTATTCGCTGTAGAAACCAATACTTTATTGCCATCGGTTGAAATTTCCGCATCATTGATTTGGGTATTGATGGTTAAAGTTCCCGGTTTAACCCAAGTTGCACCGCCATCCGAGGTGATTTTTAACCCTCCGTTAGTAGCTGCGATAATTTTATTCGGGTCTGTAGGATGTGCGACTAATTTATCTACATATACCCAAGGATCTGAAATTACATTTCCATTCGCTGGTTTTGTGGATAATAATTGTGTGAAAGTGTTCCCACCATCGGTTGATTTCCAGACACCTTCACCTAATTGGCCACCACCTGAACTTCCTGTTGGGAAATAATGGCCTTCTCCGGTACCATAATAGATATCACCATTCGCAGCCTGTGCAATGGCACAAACACTAATGGCTGAAGTCGTATCACTGCCAAGAGCTTTTACCCAGGTATCACCGTTGTCGGTTGATTTCCAAAATCCACCGGAAACACCACCCATGTACAAGGTATTACTGTTATTTCGATCAGTAATCATCGCACGGGTACGGCCACCTACATTAGATGGGCCTGTTTCTTCCCATTTCATCTGATCAAATGCACGACTTTTTTTACCAAATGACTGTCGAACCAATTTGTCGGCTTGCTCACGTGCAGACATCACATCTGCCGGATCAACAAACCCTGTTACCTGGTTGGCTTTGGTTAGTTTGTACCATTCCGCCGCACCTGCAATTTCATTTTTCTTTTCCGCTGATTCCTCTTCCACTTTCATAGACACAAATCGGGAGTAATCTTTGTTCACTCCTTTTTGGGTTCCAATTCCAATTGCTGCAACACCAGCAAGGGCAATTCCCAGAACGGGCCATACAGATCGATTTAAATAACTCATTGTACTTTGTTTAATTGAGCGCTAAAATAGTTCAAAAATCACCGTCGTTAAAAAAAAATTTACAAAGTGAGATAAAACAAATTTATCTGTAGATTTAAAAGCGGAATATTTTGACTATTCAGGCGAAATAGTATATTTGTTAGTCGAATTTTTCACTTTTAAACATTATTTGCCCGTGTCGTACGAAAATAACAATGAGAGAAACAGCGAAACCTTGTTTAGCAAGCGCCTCAAAGCCGGTAAACGAAGAACTTACTTTTTTGATGTCCGGTCTACTCGAAGTAACGATTATTTTATTACCCTGACTGAAAGTAAAAAACGTTTCAACGATAATGGCTACGACCGGCACAAAATTTTTCTGTACAAGGAAGATTTTAATAAATTCCTGAAAGCCTTGGGCGAAACAATTGACTACGTAAAAACAGATCTGATGCCCGATTTTGATTTCGATGCATTCAATCATGAATATGCAGAAGATGATTCCGCTCCAACTGAAAGCACTTCCACTGAAGATTCAAACAACCAACAGGACCATCAACCCGATGTAGATCATTGGTAGGTTCTCCCCCATTCTGATTTTTTTTCCTCCTCTTATCCATTTACCTTTGTGGCCCGCTTTAAATGCCGGGCTTTTATTTCATTATGCAACACATTCGCAATTTCTGTATCATCGCTCATATCGATCACGGCAAAAGTACCTTGGCCGATCGTTTGCTTGAACATACCAAAACAATTACCGAAAGGCAAATGATGAACCAGGTGCTCGATGATATGGATTTGGAACGGGAAAAAGGAATTACCATAAAAAGTCATGCAATCCAAATTAATTACCCCTTTCAGGGCACGGATTATGTATTTAACCTGATTGATACTCCCGGGCATGTGGATTTTAGTTATGAAGTGAGCAGAGCCCTTGCTGCATGCGAAGGAGCCTTATTATTGGTGGATGCTTCTCAGGGAATTCAAGCTCAGACCATTTCAAATTTGTATCTGGCGATTGACAATGATCTGGAAATTATTCCGGTGATCAATAAAATCGATATGGAAGGTGCTATGATTCCTGAAGTAAAAGATCAAATCATTGAACTTATTGGCTGTAAAGATGAAGACATCTTGCTGGCTTCCGGAAAAAGTGGAATCGGTATCGATGAAATCCTGAAGGCTATTGTTGAACGTATCCCTTGTCCGAAAGGGGATGAAAATGCGCCTCTTCAAGCCCTCATCTTTGATAGCGTTTTTAATAGTTTTCGGGGAATTATTGTTTATTACCGTGTTTTCAGTGGCGTTTTACATAAAGGCGATAAAATTAAATTTAGCAATACCGGACTTGAATATGAAGCGGATGAAGTGGGCATTCTGAAACTTGGATTGGAAGAACGGAAAGAAGTCCGTGCCGGTGATGTGGGTTATATTATTACCGGAATTAAAGTCGCCAAAGAAGTAAAAGTTGGAGATACCATCACAACTACTACCAATCCATGTGAAGAAGCCATTCAAGGATTTGAAGATGTAAAACCTATGGTCTTTGCAGGTATCTACCCTGTTGAAACAGATCAGTTTGAAGAACTTAGAGGTTGTATGGAAAAATTACAACTCAATGACGCTTCCCTCACCTTTGAACTGGAAACCTCACAAGCCTTAGGATTTGGATTCCGTTGTGGTTTTCTGGGACTCTTACACATGGAAATCATACAAGAGCGATTGGAGCGTGAGTTTAATCAAACCGTGATTACCACCGTTCCGAATGTGAGCTTCAAAGCCCATACCACCAAAAAAGAAACTATCATTGTCAACAATCCGACAGAGATGCCGGATCCTAGCCGATTGGACTCTATTGAGGAGCCTTTTATTAAAGCGCAAATCATTACCAAACCGGAATACATTGGCAATATCATGACTTTATGTATTGGCAAAAGAGGAATGTTGATTAATCAGGGTTATCTGACCCCTACCCGGGTTGAATTAACCTTTGAAATGCCGTTGACCGAAATCGTTTTTGACTTTTATGATAAATTAAAAAGCCAAACTCGGGGATATGCCTCATTTGATTATCATCCAATTGATATGCGTGAAAGTGATATAGTAAAAATGGATATCCTTTTAAATGGAGATAAAGTAGATGCTTTAAGCGCACTGATCCATCGCGGCAGGGCGCATGAGTTTGGCCGTAAGCTCTGCGAAAAATTGAAAGAGTTACTTCCGCGTCAACAATTTCAAATTGCCATTCAAGCTGCCATTGGCGCCAAAGTGGTTGCCCGCGAAACCATCAGCGCTATGCGGAAGGATGTGACAGCCAAATGTTACGGAGGTGATATCAGCCGAAAACGAAAACTCCTTGAAAAACAAAAAGAAGGTAAGAAGAGGATGCGACAAATTGGAAATGTAGAAGTCCCTCAGGAAGCCTTTTTAGCCGTTTTAAAACTTGATGATTAATTTTCTTCCCTTATAAAATTTTTCTTTTTATCATGAATCCAAACAGAAATTTAGTTACACTGGACGAATTCACTATTATGCAAACCCGTCGGTTCTCACAAGCTACGGGCGAACTCTCAACTTTATTGCGTGATATTGGTTTGGCTTGCAAGTTTATCAACAAACAGGTCAATAAAGCGGGTCTTGCCGATATTTTAGGCGCTCAGGGTGCAGTAAACGTTCAGGGAGAGGAGCAAATGAAATTAGATGTGTTTGCAGATCAGGTGTTGATCAATGTTTTAAAAAATAGTTCAGATTGCGCAGGTATTGCATCAGAAGAAAACGACCACTTTGTCGCATTTGATGACGAACATTCCAAGAATTCAAAATATGTTGTTTTATTCGATCCTTTAGATGGTTCTTCAAATATAGATGTCAATGCATCCATTGGTACCATTTTTTGCATTTATAAAAGAGTCAGTCCTTTAGGGCAAGTATGTACTGAAGCCGACTTTCTCCAAAAAGGGCGCAATATCATGGCTGCCGGATATGTGATTTATGGTTCCAGTACAATGCTGGTTTATGCAACCCGCCTGGGTGTGAATGGTTTCACGCTGGAGCCAAGCATCGGTGAGTTTTGTTTGTCACATAGAGACATGAAATGTCCTGAAAAAGGAAAAATCTATTCTATCAATCAGGGTAATTGGTCGAAATACGATGATAACATTCGAAATTATTTGAATTTCTGTATGGAAAGTGATCAGGAAACTTCACGGCCATATTCACATCGTTATATAGGTTCCATGGTAGCAGATATGCACCGAACCCTGATCAAAGGGGGAATCTTTTTGTATCCGGCAGATAAATCGAATGCCAATGGCAAATTACGTTTGCTTTACGAATGTAATCCGATGAGTTATCTCATTGAAATGGCCGGTGGACTGAGTACAAATGGTCATGATTCCATTCTGAATTTACAACCTACCGAATTGCATCAAAGGGTTCCGGTTTTTATTGGTTCCAAACTCATGGTTGAACAGTTGCAAAGCATGTTGTCATAATCTTTTTTCAGAACATTTTTTTAATCCCTTCTTTAAAATTTCCAATCAGAAGAATCGAAAATTTCCAACAGGAAATGGAATTCTTTTCTTCTGGAATTCTTTATCTCGTCCCATTTTGGAAATTGCTCATATTTGTATTAAGAGAGGATCAAAACTAAATTTCGAATTGGTTGATTGTAAAATTTCAACCTAAATATTGAACGGCATTCCATTTTTTTAAAAGCATGGCTCTGCATACATTTGCGCCACAAAAATTCGAATCAATGGGTAGCAAAATACAAATGGGTGAAGACGGAAAATTGATAGTCCCAAACAATCCAACCATTCCATTTATAGTCGGTGATGGTATAGGTCCGGATATCTGGAATGCCAGTGTTCGGGTATTTGATGCTGCCATTGAAAAAGCTTACCATGGCCATAAAAAAATTGAATGGAAAGAAGTTCTTGCCGGTGAAAAAGCTTTCAACGAAACGGGTTCTTGGATGCCGGAAGAAACGATGCAAGCGTTTAAAGATTATTTAGTGGCTATTAAAGGCCCTTTAACGACTCCTGTGGGTGGTGGAATCCGTAGTTTAAATGTAGCGCTGCGTCAGGAATTGGATCTTTTTGTTTGTTTGCGCCCCATAAAATATTTTGAAGGAACACCCTCTCCCATGTGGCATCCCGAAAAAGTAAACATGGTCATTTTTCGCGAAAATACTGAAGATATTTATGCAGGTATTGAGTACATGACCGGAACCCCGGAAGCCGATAAAATGTTGAAATTTTTAACCGAAGAATTAGGCGTCCAAAACATTCGTTTCCCGGAATCGACCTCTTTGGGGATTAAACCCGTGAGTAAAATGGGTAGTGAGCGTTTAATTCGTGCGGCCATTCAATATGCCATTGATCATAAATTACCCTCGGTGACCATTGTTCACAAAGGAAATATTATGAAATTTACAGAAGGTGCTTTTAAAAATTGGGGATATGAATTAGCCGAGCGTGAATTTAAAGACCAGGTTTATACATGGAATCAATGGGAAAAAACCAAGCAGGAAAGTGGCGAAGCCGTGGCCAACGAAGAAATGAAAGTTGCCGGAATCGGTGGACGAATCATCATTAAAGATGCCATTGCAGATAATTTTTTACAACAAGCCTTACTGGCCCCGCAGGATTACAGTGTGATTGCCACCTTGAATTTGAATGGAGATTATATCAGTGATGCCCTGGCCGCTCAGGTTGGTGGAATTGGCATTGCACCGGGCGCCAATATCAATTACCTGACAGGACATGCAGTTTTTGAGGCCACCCATGGTACAGCTCCGCGTTTTGCCAATACCAATACCATGAATCCATCTTCCGTTATTTTAAGTGGTGTGATGATGCTTGAATATATGGGCTGGACGGATGCGGCAGAGAGAATTACCTGGTCGGTTGGACAAGCCATTAAGAATAAGAAGGTTACCATTGATTTCCACAAATTGATGAAAGAAGCCACCCTTTTAAAAACAAGCGAATTCGCCGACGAAATCATCCGGCATTTATAGTCGACTACCCTTTGTATTCACCCCAAACTGCTCGCAGTGCATGTGATATTTCACCGAGGGTACATTGGTGTTCAACGGCATCAATCACATACGGCATGAGGTTGTTTGTTCCTCTCGCAGCTTCCTGAATGACCATTAATTTTTCATGCACTCTTTGTTGATCCCGATTGGCTTTAAAGGCCTTTAATCGCTCGATTTGCTGCACCTGGACATTTTCATCAATTTTAAGAATTGGTATCGGAGTGCTCTCCTCTTGTTGAAATTTATTCACCCCGACAATCACTTTTTCGCCAGACTCAATGGCTTTTTGATAAGCATAACTACTGGAAGCTATTTGCTCCTGAATGAACCCTTGTTCAATAGCCTGAACTGCACCGCCCATGGCATCAATTTTATCAATCAGTTTCCAAGCGGCTTCTTCCACTTGTGTGGTGAGCGTTTCAACAAAAAACGAACCTGCCAAAGGATCTACCGTATCACATATTCCACTTTCTTCCTGCACCACTTGTTGTGTTTTGAGTGCCAGTGAAGCAGCCGCAGTGGTTGGCAAACTGAGCGCTTCGTCATAACCATTGGTATGCAAACTTTGGGTACCTCCCAAACTTGCTGCCAAGGTTTGAATGGTAACCCGGATGATATTATTCATGGGCTGTTGCGCCGTTAAAGTCGAGCCGCCTGTTTGTGTATGAAAACGCAGTTTCTGTGCTTCGGGCAACGTGGCACCAAGTTCAGCAGTCATTTTGGCCCATATCCGTCGTGCTGCGCGAAACTTTGCGACTTCTTCAAAAAGATGATTATGCGCATTGAAAAAAAATGAAAGCCGCTTCGCAAAAATATTAATGTCCAACCCTTTCTCAATAGCCGCTTTCAGGTAAGCCTTTCCATTAGACAACGTAAATGCCAATTCTTCGACTGCTGTACTGCCTGCTTCTCGAATATGATATCCTGAAATTGAAATGGTATTCCATTTGGGAACTTCCTGACTACAATATTCAAAAATATCTGTGATAATTCGCATGCTTGGTTTGGGCGGATAGATATAAGTCCCCCTTGCAGCATATTCCTTCAGGATATCGTTTTGTATGGTACCGGAAATTTTGCGCACATCCGCTCCTTGTTTTTTAGCAAGCGCAATATAAAAGGCCAGCAAAATAAAGCCTGTTGCATTAATGGTCATGGAAGTACTCACTTCATCCAAACGAATGCCTTTGAATAAGCGCTCCATATCTTCGAGTGTATCAATCGCCACACCTACTTTTCCAACTTCTCCATTGGACATTGAATCATCGCTATCATAACCAATTTGAGTAGGCAAATCAAAAGCGACACTCAATCCGGTTACACCTTGTTGTAATAAAAAATGATATCTTTCATTGGAAGCCTCAGCCGTACTAAAGCCGGCATATTGTCGCATCGTCCATGGTTTATCGCGATACATTCCTTCATGCACTCCTCTGGTAAAAGGAAATTGACCAGGTTGTTCATCCATACTAGGAGCAGTTGTATAAAGTGCTCGAATTTCTATTCCGGAGTCCGTTTTTCTTTCTTGTTGCATCGCCATAGTTGCGACAAAGATAATTCGGGGTTCCTGAATTACGCTCAAAATGATTCGTGACGGGCATTTAAACGAAATTTTAGAAACTCTCATGCAAACTTTTAAAAGAAACATTTCCAAAAAGCGTTGACTTGAGTTTCTAATTTTTCGCTACTCATAAATACTGCATCTTCTGCGTTGCGGGCAAATCGCCGTATATCAATACAGCTTCATTACCCGCGCCTTGAATCTACAGCATTTCTGAGTTATTCGGGAACCCCTAATGCGCAAATCATGAAATCGGGCTTGCTCTTTAAAAAGCAGACTGCAAGAAGAAATCCTTACAAAACGCTAACAGGCTGGAAAATATGTTCGTCCTAAATGGTGAAAGTCCTGAGAATCGCACCAATCGCCTGCTTCAGGAATACAGAAATATCCATATGAACCCATGGGCAGCCCCATTCCGTGCACAAAATTTGCATTCTTTATGCAATATTGCATATGACAATGTAAAACCTTCGTGAGAGGTAATAACTTTACCCCATGAACGAGGAAAAAGTGTACCATCTGTCTTACGTAAGTACCGGATGTGATTGTTTGAAATTCGAGGATATTAAAGCGATCCTTGAAAGTTCGAACGCGAATAATAAATCAAGCAGCATTACCGGAATACTCGTTTATTGCAATAAACATTTTTTCCAAATTCTGGAGGGCAACAAAGAGGATGTGGTGGAATTATTTGAGAAAATCAGCATTGACCACCGACATGATGGGGTGATCAAGATACAGGAAGGGTTTATTGATGAACGCAAATTTGATTCCTGGAACATGGCGTTTAAAAGTTACAACAAAGAGTTGAAAGCCCTGGATAATTTTAATACTGAAGAATTTTATACCTATATCAACCAAAAATTAAAAAACGGAAAAGACGTTTCCCTTCAAATACTTTCCGACTTTTTTGATTTAAACGGTTAATCCCTTTCCGTTCAGTTTCATATTCCTATTTTTGCCGTTTATTTATTCTATGAATCTCCTGAAATGGCAACGCATCATTGGATGGGTCTTATCAACACTCATTGGTGCAACATTTATTTTTTCTGCTATTTCCAAATGGCCCAGTATTGAACAATTTGGATGGACCATAGTTGAGACTACTTTCCTGAACTGGACATTGGCAGAATGGCTGGCCAGAATCCTGATTGGTCTTGAACTCTTCATTGGTGTATTGTATCTGGCTCAAATCAACATCCGCAAACTGGCATTTCCCATCGGACAAATTTTATTGATCCTGTTTACCGTTTACCTCATTTTATTAATCATCGACCATGGCAATGATGGCAATTGTGGTTGTTTTGGTGAAGTTGTGAGTATGACACCCCTCGAATCGATTGTCAAGAACTTGCTTTTGAGTGCGTTGATGGTCTTGCAATTCAGATGGTCTACTTTTTGGACATTTCCCTATTCAAAATGGATGATCAGTGCGCTTCTTGTCCTTTTGTTGGCTTTACCGGTGGTTTTGTTTCCGCCTGAGAGTATTTATGTTTATGAAAAAGATAAAACCATACGCCAAGGGGTTCCTTTAAGTCATTTATACCATACCGCAGGGAATAAGCCGCCTCAAGTGGAATTACGCAAGGGAAAACATATTCTGTTATTTTTGAGTCTGACTTGCAGGTATTGCCGAAAAGCAGCGCGACGACTGGACATCATGCACTCCAAAAATCCACAAATTCCTTTTTATGCTGTTTTAAACGGAGATTCCACCGATTTGAAATCATTTTTTGAAGAAACAAATATGAACCACATTCCGTACACTTTATTTAAAGGTCCGAAGCAGTTTATAGAAATGAACGGTAGTCCGTCCTTTCCGGGTATTCGTTGGTTCGAAGATACCGTTGTCGTCCGGGAATCAAATTACCTGAATTTGTATGAAAAGGATATCCTAAATTGGTTAGGAAAAAAATAGGTAAACTCAATTACCTTTGAAGACTCTCTTTCAGAACTGAATCTATGAATTTAAGCTTAACACGCCCAATTGCCTGTGTCGATTTAGAAACGACCGGTGTTAGTATTACCCAGGATCGCATCGTAGAAATATCCATCGTAAAAATGTTTCCGGATGGCCAAACCGAAACACGTACACGTCGGGTAAATCCGACCATTCCCATTCCAGCCGAAGCCACTGCCGTGCATGGTATCAGCGATGAGGATGTGGCGAATGAGCCCACTTTCAAAGAACTGGCAAATGGGATTAAACAATTCCTGGACAATTGTGATTTGTGTGGATTTAATTCCAATAAATTTGATTTCCCTATTCTGACTGAAGAATTTTTACGTGCCGGCATCGATGTCAATTTCAGAAACCGTCATTTGGTAGATGTACAACAAATCTTTTTTAAAAAAGAACCCAGAAATCTTACAGCAGCTTACAAGTATTACTGCGATAAAGAACTGGAAGACGCGCACAGTGCAGAAGCAGATGCTAAAGCAACGATGGAAATCCTGTTTGCCCAAATACAACGGTATAATGATTTAGAAAATAATGTGGCCTTCCTGGGTGATTTTTCCAAAGGAGAAGATTTTCTGGACTATACCCGTAGAATCCGATTAATCAATGGTCAGGCCGTGTTTAATTTTGGAAAATATAAAGACAAACCGGTTGCTGAAATATTTCGCAAAGAACCCAGCTATTACGATTGGATGATGAAAGGAGATTTTGCATTAGATACAAAAAATGTCATCTCAAAAATTTTTACCGAGACCATGTTAAAAAAACTATAAGCATTCCAGCGTCCAACCCTTGCATGAAAAACTCTGACTAATCTGATTATTTTTACACTTTGAACAAAATCGTCATCATACCTACCTATAATGAAATCGAGAACATCGAAAAGATTATTCGTGCAGTGATGAATCTGCCTGAGGTATTTCATGTTTTAATCATCGATGATGGATCTCCGGATGGTACGGCCAATATCGTAAAAGGTTTGCAGTACGAATATCCTGAAAAGTTGTTTCTTCTTGAACGAAAAGGCAAGCAAGGTCTTGGAACAGCATACATTGCTGGTTTTAAATGGAGCCTGGCCAAAGGATATGAGTATATTTTTGAAATGGATGCCGATTTTTCCCACAACCCAAATGATCTCATCCGCTTATACGAAAATTGCAAAAATGGGTCCAGCGATTTGTCTATCGGATCCAGATATGTTACAGGAGGAAAAGTGGAAAACTGGCCCTTGAATCGAATTCTGATTTCTTATGGGGCATCAGTTTATGTGCGATTAATCACTTGGATGCCAGTAAAAGATTGTACTGCGGGTTTTGTTTGTTATACCAAAAAGGTACTCGAATCCATCAATCTGGATGAAATTCGCTTCATCGGTTACGCCTTCCAGATTGAAATGAAGTACAGGGCCTGGAAAAAAGGCTTCAGGCTTGCTGAAATCCCCATCACTTTTGTTGATCGTAAGGAAGGTCAATCTAAAATGACCAAAGGCATTGTGAAAGAAGCCATTCTCGGTGTTTGGAAAATGCGTTTAACCTGAGTCTTGATTACTCATGGTCATGATCCCAGGCTTCGAATAAATGTTTTAAATAAAAATTTTCTTCCATGGTAATCACGCCATCTGCTTTGGCCAAATAGAGGGCAAATTTGAGCAAACTGTTTCGTTCCGATTCGATTGAATCTTCATAAAAATCATCCATACATTGCAAAAAATGAGCGTGCCATTCATCATGATGTAAGGAACTGATGAGGTGTATCTCATTGTCCAAATCCACTTTAAAAGGGAATTCCTGAAAGATATACTCGCGAATGATTTTTTCTTCTTCAATATGAAAACTAAAATCTACTGCCGAAAGTATCATCAACATATGATAACCTGCAATGGTTTTATTCATTTTTCTTCTCTTGTTCATGACCTTAAATATTCGCTGAAAAAATGAGATTCAAATCGGTAAACTTTAAATTAAATTTTCTAGACAATGCTTTGCTGGTTAATTTGCCTTTGTACATGTATGTGGCCGATAACAGACCCGGTTTATTCTCAATAAGATGATCCGTGCCACCAGTGGTTTCGGTAACCGATAATAATAAAGGCATTAAGATATTGCTGATTGCTGTTGACGCCGTTTTAGAAACACCCGATGCGATATTGGGAACACAATAGTGAATCACATCATGCATCATATAAACCGGATCCTGATGGGTCGTCAAACTCGAAGTTTCAAAACAACCGCCATTGTCAATACTCACATCAATGACGATAGAACCGGGTCGCATGGATTTGACCATATTTTCTGTAACAACCATCGGAATGACTCCTTTTTGCATTTTTAGCGCTCCAATGGCCACATCGGCGTCTTTCAATGCTAAAGTTAACTCGTCCGGATTAATCACAGATGTATATACCGACTGCCCAACTGTTCGTTGTAAGCGCATCAATTTATAAATAGAATTATCAAACACTTTTACCTGAGCGCCACAGCCTAATGCGGTTCGACAAGCATATTCACCAACCATGCCAGCACCGATGATCACTACATTGGCAGGAGGAACACCGGCAATACCGCCCATTAAAATGCCATTTCCCTGATCGTTGTTCCCCAGGTATCTCGAGGCAATATGAATAGATTGGACCCCGGCAATCTGACTCATCGATCGAACAATCGGATAATATCCTGCATCGTCTTTAATATTACCAATAGCAATGCCGATGATTTTTTTCTCCAAACATTTTTGAAGATGCTCTTTACTTAAGGATGGAATATGAATCGGCGAAATAATGATTTGACCATCTTTGAGTAAATCCAATTCTTCGTGAGAAATGGGTGCGGTTTTTAAAATCAAATCCGATTCAAAAACTTCCTCTTTCCCATGGGCTATTTTTGCGCCTGCTTCTGAATAATCATTATCGGTAAATGATGATGCAAGACCCGCCTGGTGTTCAACCACCACCCGATTACCATTATTGACCAACACCGCTACAGCCTGAGGGGTTAAGGGTACACGATTTTCCTGAAAAGAAGTTTCCTTCGGAATTCCAATAAATAACTGTTTCTTTTTATGGGCATATTCCAAGGTTTCCTCTAAAGGATTGTAAGAATAAGACACATTCACAACGGGTTTATTTCGCGAATCCATGTTCGACGTTTAGGTTGTGAAGATAATCGCTTTCAATCATTTTTTTCAGACAAAGTGCCTTCAGGAAATTCAAAAATTTTTTCGGCAATTTATCGATTAACAATCATGGAGTTCAATCACCAATTCATCATAGGCCAGTGCAACACCATCGGGTAATTCCCGACTCACCTCGATATGCTGACCTAACTGATGGCTGATGTGGGTAAAAAACGCCTGTTGTGGTTTAATTTCCTCCACCATAGCCAGGGCTTCCTCTAGGGTAAAATGAGAAATATGTTTTTCGCGACGCAGGGCATTTAACACCAGCATTTGCGAACCATAAATTTTTTGTTTTTCGCAATCCTGAATAAAATTGGCATCAGTGATGTAGGTAAATGGCCCTATCCGAAAGCCCAAAACAGGCATCCGATGATGCATAACTTCGATGGGAATAAATTCAATATCACCCACAAAAAATGATTCTGTAGACTGAATTTGTACAAGGTTGACCTCAGGAATACCCGGGTAACCAGAATTGGAAAAAACATATTCAAATTCTCTTTTTAAAACAGAAATTGTTTCGTCTGTAGCATAAACATTGATGGCCCCTCCCTGCAAGTAATTATAAGCCCTGATATCATCCATACCGGCGATATGGTCTTTATGGGCATGCGTAAAAATCAATCCATCCAGTCGTTCGACCTTACTTCTCAGCATTTGCTGCCTGAAATCCGGACCACTATCTATCACCACAGTAGTCGTTTCGGATTGAATCATCAATGAAGTGCGCAATCGTTTATCTTGCTGATTCTCAGATAAGCAAACAGGACATTTACACCCAATAACAGGCACCCCCTGAGAGGTTCCTGTGCCTAAAAAAGTAAATTTCAAATTCATACTTTCAGTCGATTACGTGTTACCGGACCACGAAGGTACGAATATACGAAGGCCAGCGTGAATCATTCAGACCTGGGATGGGCCTTGGCATGAATTTCCTTTAATTTTTCAATGGTGTTGTGGGTATAAATTTGTGTAGCACTCAAATTGGCGTGTCCGAGTAATTCTTTCACTGCATTGAGTTCTGCACCCTGATTCAATAAATGGGTAGCAAAAGTATGCCGCAACACATGGGGGCTTCTTTTATTCAGCGTTGTTGATTGAGCCAGATAACGATTCACCACCAGATAAACATATTTCGCATAAAGGGGTTTCCCATTTATACGAGTGAATAAAAATTCATGTTCGGTGGGAATCATGTTGCGCTCATGGATGTAGGTTTGTATTTGCTCCTTTAAATCATTCCCGAATGGAATAAGTCTTTCCTTACCTCCTTTGCCAAAAACTTTAAATTGATTCAAGCCAAAATCTACATCTATCAGGCGTAAACCCAATAATTCAGCCCTACGCATTCCGGTTTGGTAAAGGATATCTATCAATAATCTTTCGGTTTTCCCTTCAAACGAATCCGGAAAATGGACCTCACCCAATAAGTGATCCATTTGATTTTCATTGACAAAAACGGGCAGGCGTTTACTATTTTTCGGAGAAACGATTTTCTGCATCGGATTCTGAGACAATAAATCGGATCGAATCTGAAATTTAAAGAACGATTTTAAGGTAGAAATTTTACGATTCATGGATTTGGATTCCATGCCGTTTTCCTTCAAATGGGCCAACCAGGATCGAATCTGCAAATGACCAATGTCCTGCAATGCCTGAATGGAAAAAGTGTTTTGTATAAATAAAAAAAACTGTTCAAGGTCTTTTTGATAAGCTTGAACAGTATGTATTGAATATCTTTTTTCTGTTCGGATGTATCCAATAAAGTCTGATATGGAGTCCATATTCGACATCATTGGCCGAAAGTACGATAATTATTTGGATGGGTCTACAACACCAGCCTGAATCTGCTGCTTGTAAACAGCTTTCAGTACCTCACCACGACGGCGAACTGATTTTTTTGTGTAGGACTGTCTTTCTCTCAATTGAATAAGAATGTGCGCCTTCTCAAATTTTTTCTTATACTTTTTGAGGGCCTTATCAATGCTTTCGCAGTCTTTTGAATCAATGATTAACATAAATAAATTTCTGTTTTGGGTCGCAAAAGTAAGGTAAACATATTAGAAATTCAAAATATTTTAAGAAATATACGATTTTTTACCTCCAAAAGGGCTTTTAATTGCTGAGTTTGATTTTTAACTCAGTTCCTTCCGAAATGGCTTCGAGGTAATTGGTGAGTTCGGCATGGGTAAAATAACCGTGTGCGAAGGAATCCCTTCCGGCAGATGAAGCCACAAATATGTCCCAATGCCCTTCCCGATCCTCAAGATTGGTCCATTCATATATATCCCGAATCGTTTCTCCGGGTGGAATCGTTGGAAATGACTTTTCAACATTATTTGTCCGAATAGTGATGGTCACCGGATAATTATTTCGATTCGTGAGTTCCACATTGGTGACCTTTTTAAAATTGCATCCAATGATGAACAAACAAATGCTGGAGAATATACAAATATATTTTACCATGATTGACGTTTAATCAGTGAAGTAATATGCGCCAAATGATGATTACCATGCCAGGCATACAGGCAGATTAAATCATACACCCGAAAACTTTTCTGATATTGTGGATGAAAATAGGTTCGATTCAGTTGTTCCGGATTTAAGGCCCTTAAAATTTGATTGATTTTGCGATGCACGGGGTGAAGAATGGTCAGCGCGATATTAAACGGTAGGTCATAATCAGCCATTTCTGCCCAATCAGCTTCCAAATAAGGTTTGATTGTAGGATGCTCTTCACTTAATGTCAACTTTAAACGGATCAGCATATTCATATGACTGTCTGCACAATGATGAATAACCTGATTGATTGTCCAACCACCCGGCCGGTAAGGAGTTTGTAATTGTTGTTCGGAAAGATGCTGAACCACCATTTCTAATCGTTCAGGAAATGTTTGTAAATCCAACAGCATTTGTTTCAGTGTCGAATCGCTGTAACTTTCCTGAAACACACATTCACCAATGGGAAAACGCAGTTGGTTCAATTCATGATCATCCATGATTCAAATCTAATACAAACCGATGGATTAGCGCATGAAAAGTAATGTAGAATCAGCTTGGTGCTAATTTTGATATGACAGCGGTAATTTACGGATTCTCTTTAAAGGTCCGCTACAATAACTACTATGACATTGAACACATTGTTGAATGACTAATTCGTAGTTCTCTTTTTGATTTTCCTGATTAGACATTAAATTTCGGTAAGCTACCTTGAATCGCTCGGCGTGGTCAAAATAGGTTTTTTCAAGCACCGACGAATCGGTAGGCTCTGCCGACCAAAAAGGCATCAAGGGATATTTGATGGAGTCTACCACTTTTCCTGCTTTCAAATCCAAACGCATACTGTCGCAATAATTGGCCATGGTACGCATCATGAGTGCCATAGGTTTTACATCATTAGGATCTTTGGTGGGATTCGCACAAGACTCTTCGTTATCCGAATGACTTTTTTCTTTTTCCGATTCCTGACAAGCTAAAACCGTAAAAAGTGATATAACAAAGACGGAATAAATAAAATTTCGCATCATCAACTATTTAATGATTACGCCCTTGGCTTCAAAAACCAATTCGCGCAAAGGCTCTTTAATAGCATCAATTTCAGCCTGAGATTGTCCATCATCTTTCGCATATTCCTTTAAATCGCCAATTGAAGTTACTTCCACTTTGGCGATACCATCTACAATAGCGGTACGACCGGAAGCATCTTTTGGCATAAAGAATCCATAATCCTTGAAAGTAACCCTTACCGTACTGCCCTCTCCATTTTTCAGCTCCATCCAGCATCCTTTTTTCTGGCAAACAGCATCAATCGTACCACTGAGTTTACAATTCAGGAGGGTATCAGTACCCATCATGGCCTTCAAACTGTCAGTAGGCACTGCGCCATCTTCAGTAATTTTTTCTCCAAAATATTCCACTTTTGCAGTTTGGGCTTGGTTTTTCTGATCTGGTGCAGACTCCTTAGCTTCTTCATTACAAGCGACCACACTCAGTAATCCAAACATCAGTATAAATATCTTTTTCATAAATTCTTATTTGAGGCTCAAAAGTAGGAAAAGTTTGGGATTCTTTATTATTGAAAAAAAGGTCATTCTATTTTAAAGTGTGAATTTTCACGGTTTAAGAAATTGCTTCATAAAAAAACCGCCTCAAAAAGAGGCGGCTGTTATCTTGACGATGAAGATTAATAACGATAATGATCTGTTTTATACGGACCAGCAACCGGTATGCCTAAATACTCACTCTGAGCAGAAGTTAGCTCTTCCAATACCACACCAATTTTTTTCAAATGTAATCTGGCAACTTTTTCATCCAAATGTTTAGGCAATACATACACTTTATTTTCGTATTGATCGCCATTGGTCCATAACTCAATTTGAGCCAATGTTTGATTGGTAAATGAGTTACTCATCACAAAACTTGGATGCCCAGTAGCACAACCCAGATTCACCAATCGACCTTCGGCCAGAATGATGATATCTTTTCCGTCAACAGTATACATATCCACCTGAGGTTTGATGGTGTTTTTGGTTTGGCCATAATTTTGATTCATCCAGGCCATATCGATTTCAATATCAAAATGTCCGATATTACAAACGATGGCTTTATCCTTCATGGCACGGAAATGCTCTTCGGTAATCAAATCACGACAACCAGAGGCTGTAACGATAATATCTGCTTCCTGAACCGCATCAATCATTTTCTTTACTTCATATCCATCCATGGCAGCCTGCAAAGCGCAAATCGGATCAATTTCCGTAACAATCACACGGGCACCTGCGCCACGCAAAGAAGCTGCACTTCCTTTACCAACATCTCCATAACCTCCAACAACGGCAACTTTACCCGCCATCATCACATCTGTAGCACGGCGAATAGCATCTACCAATGATTCCTGACAACCATATTTGTTATCGAATTTTGATTTGGTGACAGAGTCATTGACATTGATGGCCGGAATTGGCAAGGTGCCTTTTTCCATGCGCTCATACAAACGATGAACACCGGTTGTGGTTTCTTCACTCAAGCCTTTAAGATGTTGAATCAGTTCAGGGTATTTATCAAAAACAATATTGGTCAAATCACCACCATCATCCAAAATCATATTTAATGGGCGATCTTCACTTCCAAAAAACAAGGTTTGCTCAATACACCAATCAGCTTCTTCCAAAGACTGACCTTTCCAGGCGAAAACGCCAATACCTGCTGCAGCAATTGCAGCGGCTGCATGATCCTGGGTTGAA
Source organism: Chitinophagaceae bacterium (assembly GCA_049318705.1). Classification (GTDB taxonomy): domain Bacteria; phylum Bacteroidota; class Bacteroidia; order Chitinophagales; family Chitinophagaceae; genus OLB11. The sequence goes on along the minus strand of JBMOFV010000024.1, from coordinate 20,342 downwards.
AAGATATTACAAGAACTCCATTTCACCTCTGCACCCAATTCAACCAAAGTTTCAATGAGAACAGCTGTTTGAATGGTCATATGCAAACAACCTGCAATTCTTGCACCTTTTAATGGTTTTTGAGATCCATATTCAGCCCGGATAGCCATTAAACCTGGCATTTCTGCTTCTGCAAGACGGATTTCTTTTCGTCCCCAATCAGCCAAACTCATGTCGGCTACTTTGTAAGGTAATTGTAAGTCAATGTTTGCTTTTGATAATGTTGACATATGATACGATTATTTTTAGAAGGGCAAAGCTAAGTTTTTCCCTTTAAAAACCTGAAATTCAGCCTTCACCTTTAACAATAATGCATAGTTAATAAAATGAAATTACCTCGATTTCAAAGAATGTCTGTCGTGTATCAGATCATTGACCAATGTTTGCCGGAAGGCCTGATAAAATTTAAGTGATTCAGGAATCAGGGAATCTTTTAAAGAAATAGGATATCGCAACAGGCTATCCGCAGGCCATTCATAAGCGGCAGTGAGCAGGGTATCCTGAAAGGTCAACAACCTATTTCCATACAAAAACTGAATATAACTGTCCATTTGATTAAACAAAAAACCTTTCCGATTGGAATCCAGAGCACCACTTCCTACGGCATAAAACGAATCAGGATAATGCAGCAAATCCAGAATCGTTTGGATCGGTTTTAATTGCAATCCACCGCGAATAAAAAAATAGACAGACCCATAAAAATCATCCATTGTATAGAAGTACAGATCATGGAAAACGGCGCTGTGATTTCTTTTTGTTGTCGGAGAAATATTCGGTTGATCAGCATAAATAATCCTAAAAAAATAAGGATACTGAGTGAAACGTACCAGAATTTGTTGAGATAAGAGGGCAGTAAATCGATAAAATCAGATTGATTTCCGATCAGATCAAATACCTGAGCAGTCATCCTTTTTCGCACGTAAGGATAATAACCGATATCCGCCAAATCAAACAAAAACGCAATTGAATTGATCAGAAGAAAGAGAAATTGCGAATATCTCAGAAAAGATTTTGAAGTCGTCCATTTCAGAGGGAGTAAAATGGCTAAAAAATAAATTCCATTCAGGATAAATATGACTGACAAATCAAAACGCAAAGCCCATAAAAGCATATGTAACATCTCTGCCCAATCGACCTGCTCAAAATAAAGAGTATGAATTAAGCGAAACAAGATTCGTATGATGGTAAATATTCCCAATAGCAACAGTGTTTGTTTGAGGACCAGTGCCGAATTGGGATGAAATTTTTGCATCATACATTGAAAGAACAACGCCCTAAAAAGGGCGTTATTCGTTTAAAAAATTTTGTTTACAATTTATATATCGGTTGCTTCACCGTAAGCCATGGCTGTTGCTTCTTTAACCGCTTCACTCAAAGTCGGATGTGGATGAACAGCATTTAATACTTCTTTATAGGTTGTTTCCAACTTACGTCCAAGAACAGTTTCTGCAATCATATCAGTGACGTTCATTCCAATCATATGGGTGCCTAACCATTCCCCATACTTGGCATCATAAATCACTTTTACAAATCCATCGGTATTTCCGGATGCAGCAGCTTTACCACTGGCCACAAATGGGAATTTACCAATTTTTAATTCATAACCTGCATCACGCGCCGCCTTTTCTGTCATACCCACACTGGCTATTTCCGGACTACAATAGGTACATCCCGGAATATTGCCATAATCAATTGGTTCAGGTTTATGCGTACTTTTTTTCTCCATATAGGCAATATTCTCTGCACAAACGATGGCCTCTTTACTTGCCACATGCGCGAGTGCCTGGGTAGGTAAAATATCTCCAATCGCATAGATGCCCGGAATATTTGTTTGCCCGAATGCATCAACCAATACGCGCCCTTTATCCGTTTTTACTCCTACAGTTTCCAAGCCAATATTTTCAATATTGGCAACCACTCCTACTGCACTTAAAACGATATCAGCCTCAAGCACTTCAATACCGTTCGCAGTTTTCACACTGGCCTTTACGCCCTGGCCTGAGGTATCCACACTTTCAACAGAAGCGTTGGTCATAATGTTCATCCCTTGCTTTTTGAAACTCTTTTCCAATTCTTTAGAGATATCTTCATCTTCGACCGGCACGATTCGCGGCATAAATTCTACGATTGTCACTTTGCATCCAATACTATTATAAAAATAAGCAAATTCTACACCAATAGCACCGCTACCAACAATAATCATTGATTTAGGTTGAACAGGCAGAACCATTGCTTCGCGATAGCCAATCACTTTTTTGCCATCTATGGGTAAATTGGGAAGGGCACGTGCTCGTCCGCCTGTAGCGATAATGATATGTTTGCAAGCATAAGCTGTTACTTTACCATCGGTGGATGTTACCTCTACATTTCCTTTATCCTTGATTTTTCCAAATCCCATGATGACATCAATTTTATTTTTCTTCATCAGGAACTGAACCCCTTTACTCATTTTATCGGCTACTCCCCTGCTGCGTTTGATCATCCCGCCAAAATCAGCTTTAGGATTTTCAACCAGCACTCCGTAGTCTGCAGCATGTTTTGAATATTCAAAAACCTGTGCAGATTTTAAAAGCGCTTTGGTAGGAATACAGCCCCAATTCAGGCAGACACCACCAAGGCTTTCCTTTTCAATCACTGCAGTTTTGAAACCTAATTGGGATGCTCGGATTGCAGCCACATATCCTCCCGGTCCGGAACCGATAACTATTACGTCGTAATTCATTTGAAAAAGTTTGATCGTTTAGCCCGCAAAAGTAGGTATTAGGCCTTATAAATCAAAAAGGGAATTCGATTCAAGCACATTCACTCATCCTTCGTTGGTTCCGCAAAATATTTTTCCAGCTTACGTTGGAATTTAGCGGCTCCGGTGAATTCATACCTTAAATCATCCTTTTTGAAGGGATTCCCTTTTTGATAAAGGGTACCATTGGTAAATACCAACTTGCTTCTCAACAGTTGGTAGGACTCATTGTATAATCGGATCCCATAATCGCGGGAGGATGTAAATGGTTCATCGCCTGAGAGTAGTTCCAAAGGAGGCCGGTTATGACTTTGTGAATCCAATTCAGGAAAATCCTGCGGTGGAGGATAATTGACCTCAGCGATATAATAACTAGAAATTTGATTGAGTTTAATCTTTTTTCGCCCCTCCCGATAATCATTGTCGTAAAAAGTAACACTATCCCATTGTTGTTTAATCACAAAATCGAGATGTTCGGAATAAAAAAAATAAACCGGACAAAAAGTGAAATTTGTGGCGAAATCCCGGATAATCGATTCATTGATCTCCCTATCGGCTTGAATCACCTCTTGCAATTGTGCCCGACTCATGCCTCTTTTACGCATTGACTCCAATAGATTGTCTGACCGTAATAGTTGAAAAAGGAAATAATTTGGTTTGTCAATTTTTTTAGGCACCGGCATTGCGGCAATCAAACCTGCTAACAATAACAACAATATCAATAGACGATTCTTCATGAATGTATGTTTCTATCCCAAGATAAGCAATATTCTGCCTGAAAAGTTATAACTTCGGTATACGACAGTTTTATTGCGTGAAATCTCCTAACAGCGATTCAATCTTTAGCGTCTATCAAATCGAAATCCTATAAGTATGCGGAGCATTTATTTATTCAGTGTGTTTTTTGTCCTAAACATGGTTGGCTATGCACAAGAAAGCCTGCAACCATTTTACCAAAACAAAAAGGCCGGTTATAAGAATCAGGCCGGCAAGGTGATTGTTCCTGCAAAGTACGATGCAGGCAGCCAGTTTATCAATGGCTTTGCCGTAGTGATGCTCAATGGATTGCGAGGCTTTATCAATGCGGATGGTACCGAAATTATCCCTTTGCATTACAGAGATGCACACCCTTTTTCCAATGCTTGTGCGCCGGTAAAGTTTGATCAATTATATGGTTATATTGATATCATCGGAAGATGGATGATTCGACCTCAATACAATGAGGCTTATCCATTTTCATATCATTTGTCGCGGGTTAAAAAAGGTAAACTCTTTGGCTTTGTCAATGATTCAGGTAAAGAGGTGATAGAATGTCAATATACTTTTGCGAGTGATTTTAAAGATGGATTAGCGGTTGTATCCAAAGGGGGGCATTATTATTATATTAATTCTTCCAATAAAACCATGATTCAAGGTTCCTTTGAACGTGCATTTCCATTTATTCGTGATAAAGCGATTGTTGTCTTAAATGGTAAAAAAAGATACATTGACCGGAATGGAAAACTACTCAATGAAATTCCGGTACTCCCAAAATTTTAAAATACTATGAAGCGAACAATATTATGGATGCTGCTGGTTTGCCTGAGTTCCCAAATGATTCAAGCTCAAAGCGGACAATGGGTATGGATGAAAGGAAGTAGTGCTCCTAACGCTATGGGTAATTTCGGCATTAAAGGAGTAAGCAGCCCCAGCAATGAACCACCGGCACGTTATCAGGCCGCGTATTGGATTGACCTGCAAGGGAACTATTGGATGTTTGGAGGCTCAGAAGCTATGGGTGCGGGACACAACGACTTATGGAAGTACGATCCATCCAGTAACCAATGGACATGGGTGAGTGGAGAAATGACAGGTGTAAATCCATCCGGAAATTATGGCACCATGGGAATTCCATCCACTTTAAATTATCCTCCCGCTTTGGGTTATGGATCCAATTGCTGGACCGATAAAAATGGAGATTTATGGTTGTTTGGTGGTTTTGATCAATCTACATTTGGTATGACTGATGATCTCTGGAAATATCACATCCCTACCAACGAATGGACCTGGGTACAAGGAAGCGGTTCTTTTGTTGTGACTTCTGCCAGTTATGGACCCAAAGGTGTTTATGGAAATGCCTTTCTGCCCGGCTCAAGGGCCGAATGTAAATCTGGTTGGTTATTGGGTGATGAATTATGGTTATATGGCGGACAAGATGCGACTTCCAGTTCTTATGGGGATTTATGGAGTTACGATATTAATACCAACCAATGGGCTTGGCAAGGCGGAACACAGGCTTTAGCATTTCCGGGCAGTTATGGTATAAAGGGTGTAGCAAGTCCTAGTAATATTCCACCTTCCCGATGCTCATACACTAAATGGAAAGATGCCAATAACAACTTGTATTTGTTTGCCGGCGGGCAATTCTTTACGACTCTTCAACTCGGAAGAAACGATGTTTGGAAGTTTGATATGGGCAGCAAAGAATGGGTTTGGATTAGTGGGAGTAATATCGGTGATAATTTAGGATTTAATCCTCCTTTTTGTGAACCGGACACCACGAAGTACCCCGTTTCACGCATTGAAAATCAAACGGCACAAACCAACAGTTCGTGTATCAACGCCTTCTGGACTTTCGGCGGATTTGATTTTAGCGGACTTTCATTTCACAATGATTTATGGCTGTTTAATACTGAAAACCTCGAATGGACAAAAGTGAGCGGTGAGGCTTCCCTGGCGGGTGTTCCTGCGCCATATAGTTTCGGTTCACAAGGTGTGGCATCACCCACGAATATGCCACCGGGAAGAGGTGGCCATAGTGTTTGGACAGACAATTCCGGTAACTTTTGGATTTGTGGTGGCGGTGGAAATATCAATTCAACTTGGGGTTATTTAAATGACTTGTGGAAATTTATCCCGGATACCTCTTGTTTTAAAACAGGTCTTACCGGTATTACATTGGCACCACCTGCTCAAACAACCTTATGCCCGGGCGATACGATTCAATACAATGTACCGGGGAATGTTCAAATTAATCTTCAACCAAGCACCGGCGCAAACTACAATACCGCAAGCGGACAAATTTCTTTTTTTGGTCCGGGAACCAATACCTATACCCTCACTGCCAATTCACTCAATCCCAACGACCCTTGCTTTTTAAATGATACCCTTGTATTCACTATATCCGGATATTCTATACCAAAAGCAGATTTTATTGTGAGTCCTTTGATAGCCGGTATTAGTAATCCTAACTTCGATTTGGTAAACACTTCAATAAATGCGCAGAATTACGAATGGTATTTGGATGATGTATTGATTAGTACCAATAAAGATTTGAATTGGACGATTAATCAAGTGGGTAAATTCTATTTTAAACTCATTGCTTTTGGCGATTGTAATCAAAAAGATTCGATTACTAAATGTGTGGAAGTCGTTGACCAGGGTGTGATAAGTTTCCCCAATGTTTTTTCACCCAATGGAGACAACCTGAATGATGTATTTCGTCCGATCATTAAAGGTGATTATACCATTACCAATTTCCAAATTTTTAATCGTTGGGGACAGAGTGTGTATCAGTTTAGAAATTATTCTACAAAACCTGAATGGGATGGAACTTATCAGGGCGAACGCTGCGAAATGGGCACATATTTTTATATGGCTGAAGTATCAGATGGCATGGGCGTTCATCAGATGATAAAAGGTGATGTCATTCTATTACGATAATCAGTCAGACTTCATTTTATAAGATAAACTCCCCTGTCGGTTGTACTTTTGCGACTTAAAACAGGATCATGTCGAAATTTACATTGGCGATACATGGAGGTGCGGGTACGATATTAAAGTCGATGCTAACGCCCGAACTAGAGGCACGTTACAAACATGGATTGCAGGAAGCCCTGGATGCAGGTTATCATCTTTTGCAAAAAGGTGGAAATGCTTTAGATGCGGTTGAAGCTGCTGTATGCGCATTGGAAGATAATCCCTTATTCAATGCCGGTAAAGGCGCCGTTTACACCCATCAGGGAGATCATGAAATGGACGCTTGTATTATGGATGGCCGCACTTTAGATGCAGGAGCTGTTTGTGGCGTTAAATCCATTAAAAATCCGATTCGATTGTGTAAATCGGTGATGCTTCATTCGGGGCATGTGATGTTAAGTGGTGAAGGTGCTTTGGATTTTGCCATTCAACGAGGAATTGAAACAGCACCCGATGAATATTTTCACACACCATTCCGATATGAACAATGGATCGAAATTCGGGACAGCGATGCGTATCAATTAGATCATCGAAAAAACGCTGAGGATTCCCCCGTTCCTGAAGGGAAAAAATTCGGAACCGTTGGAGCTGTTGCACTCGATTCATTTGGAAACCTTGCGGCTGCCACTTCAACCGGCGGCATGACGAACAAAAAGTATGGAAGAATTGGTGATTCTCCGGTAGTAGGTGCAGGCAATTATGCCAATAACCAAACATGCGCGGTGAGTTGTACAGGTCATGGTGAATACTTTTTACGGGCTGTTGTCGCCTATGATGTTTCCTGTTTGATGGAATATCGTGGATATACGCTGGCGCAAGCTTGCGAAGAAGTGGTGAAAAATAAATTGGTTAAAATGGGTGGAGAAGGTGGATTAATCGCTGTCGACACCCAAGGGAATTACGAACTTTGTTTTAATAGCGAAGGAATGTACAGGGGGATTCAATCATCTTCGGGAATCAATCATGTGGCCATTTATGGAGATCATGATTAAGCCATTTACAATTCAATAATGAATGAAATTTTGAGATGGATATTATTTCTGTTTACTTTATCCCTTTAAAACCTACTTTCAAAGATTAAAATGCCCAATATGCCCTTCAAATATCTTAGTCTGCTTTTCGCTGCGCTGTTTCTTTCCCAATCCGGATTTGCCCAAAAAAAGCAAATCATTGCGGTTGGATTTTATAATTTGGAAAACTATTATGACACCATCAATGATCCCAATGTGAATGATGATGAGTTTACACCGGATGGCGCGAATGCATATACGCCGCAAGTTTTTAAAAAGAAAGTTGAAAATCTGCTGGATGTTATCACCATTATGGGAACTGAACAAACACCGGATGGAATGGCCCTTTTAGGTGTTGCTGAAATTGAAAATGAAGCGGTTCTTAAAACACTGGTAAACCATCCCCGTATCAAAAACCGGAATTGGAAAGTGGTTCAATTTGATGGCCCGGATGAAAGAGGTGTTGACTGCGGATTGCTGTATAATTCCAATTTATTTAAAGTATTGAGTGCTACATCCTTAACTGTACCGGTTGAACAAGGTGATCGACCTACTCGAGATGTCTTATGGGTGTATGGTAAACTTTCCGGAGATCCGGTGCACGTATTTGTGAATCACTGGCCTTCACGCCGCGGTGGTGAAAGTGCTACTCGCGAAAAACGGAAAATAGCAGCAAGCGTAAGTAAACATGTTATTGATTCTTTGATGCAAATTGATCCGCTGACTAAGGTGATTGTGATGGGCGATTTAAATGACGATCCAATCAACGAAAGTATTACAAAAGTTTTAGCGACCAAATGGAAACAAGAGGAAGTTGCGAAAGGCGGTTTGTACAACCCCTGGACTACATTCTACAAAAAGGGTTTAGGCACAATGGCCTATCAGGATACCTGGGGGCTTTTTGACCAAATCATTGTTTCGTATGGTTTTATCAAACGAAGCAGTCCGGGTTTACATTTTAAAGAAGCCGAAGTATTTAATCGCGGATTTATGGTTGAAAAATTTGGAACATATAAAGGCTATCCCAAACGATCCTATAGTAACGGGGTTTGGAATGATGGCTACTCCGATCATTACCCTACAATCATCTACTTAAGTTTATAGATATCGTATCTCGCTAAATGCCATGTTGATCGTCAACTATCAAACAAAAAATGGTTCCAAAAGGTTGACACGATTGATGCAATATTTTTAACAAATCATCGCCCCATTTTTGATGCCAGCTCAAAAAGTTTTCATGCCTCTCCTGTAAATGTCCATCCGGGAAAAAGGATGAATGTATTTTTTGCCACTGATCAGCTTGAAGAGTCTCTTTCCTTTTCAGATGTCGTTTAAATTTTACTTCAAGTGCATCCAGGGTATTTTTCAATTTTGTCAGATGCGCATAAGTGCTTTCCTTTAAAGGCGCAGTAATGGATTCACTTAAAGGAAGTAACATCTGAGCAGTGGAATCCAGTTTTTCCCTGATTTCCAGGAAATGTTGAAATTCGCTTTGTTCGGACACCAGGCGATTCAATCTGGAATTGGTTGATTCAAATAGTTCATTCCAGCCAAGGCGCATCGTTTGAATTTTGAGCTGAAGTTCTTGTTCAATCAATTGAAACGAATTTCTTAAAAACACCAAAGGCATCATCACTTCATTTTCCTGAAAATAAGATTTAAGGGGTAACCAATAGGCTAATTCAGCACCTCCTCCAATAAAAGCGATATTCGGTAAAATAAATTCCTGGTATAGAGGACGCATGATCACATTCGGCGAAAATCGTTCCGGGAATTGATTGATTTCTTCCTGTAACATGTTTTCAGTAAAAGTGATATCTGTATCCAAAACTTTCCAATGGTCGCCCTCTTTCTCAATACGCGCTCTTAATCCTGGCTTGAGATAAAACAAATTGATAGGTCTTAAAAAAGCCTGCACCGGGTAATGATTTTGCCATTGATCAAAAATCCCTTTCAACACTTTTTCACTTTTCTGTTCAATACATTCAGCAATCAAATGAGATTTAAATGTTGCTTTTAAAGCCGGATGATTCGCATCCAAAATGAGTAGCCCTTTACTCGAAAATAACCCATTGATCAAAATTCTGATCGCTTGACTCAAGGTATGATTGGGTTGGTAGGCTTCCTTCACCAAACGCAACATGGTTTCCTGTTCGGGTAAATTTGAATTAGTGACTTTTTCAAGATATTGAATAAAAGGTTCTATATCCTTTAATAGCATAGACCCGCATGCACCTGACTGATTCGTTTGCCATCGAAAATCGTGATGATTCCAGTTCCAGGAACCAATTTCATCCAAATCATGATCTTCGCTTCCGATATAATAAACTGGAACAAACTGATACTCCGGAAAATTGAGCCGACATACTTCGGCTAGCTCAATTGCATGAACAATTTTATAAATTAAATATAAATGACCGCTAAACAAATTAGGTTGATGAGCAGTACAAATGGTGAAGGTATTGTTCTCTGTTAAGCTACTAATATGATTGTGCTGTAAAGGATGTAACTCGATTGATTCATATTGCTCACGGAACACTTGTTGTAAGAGTGTGCGATTGACTGGTTGTTGCGATTTGAGCGCTATTTGTTTGCCAATATTATTTATTTCGGGATATGCGGGTACGATATCTTTCAGTGGACTTTGCCCCTGAATATAATCCAATATCAATTCTGAAAAACGACCTGTATCTTTTAATGAAATATAATTGCTTGTAAATGGCATTTAAAGTGTTTTTCCGTCAACCATGTGTAAAATACGGTCCGATTTGGCCGCTAATTCTTCGTTGTGTGTTACCAAAATAAAGGTTTGTTTAAATTCATCCCGGAGGGCCTGAATCATTTCAAACAATTCGAGTGAATTTTTACTATCAAGATTTCCGGTAGGTTCATCGGCTAAAACAATACTGGGTTGGTTGATGAGTGCCCGTGCCATAGCAATCCGTTGTTGTTCACCACCTGATAATGCACCCGGTTTATGTTGATACCGCAAATTAAGCCCCAATCGATCCAATAACATCATGGCCCGGCCTTTTGTTTTTGCCATCGATTCACCGGCAATCAGTGCCGGCATACAAACATTTTCCAATGCCGTAAATTCAGGTAACAGGTGATGGAATTGAAATACAAATCCAATTTTTCGATTTCTGAAAGCAGATAACTTGTTATCCGAAAGTTTAAATACATCTGTACCATCGAGAATGAGTTGACCTGAATCCGGACGATCAAGGGTTCCTAAAATATGCAATAAAGTACTTTTACCTGCACCTGAAGCACCGGTGATACTCACAATTTCGGCCCCCGCCACCTCTATACTCACCCCGTTTAAGATTTTTAAATTTCCATAGCTTTTACAGAGGTTTTTTGTGGATAACATCTTGCAAACTTAAAGATTTGGCAGTTATAAATTAAATCTTACATTTGCGCAAATCAGTATACAATTTAAAAAAAAATAGATATGTTCTGGAGTTTAGAATTGGCCTCTCATTTAGAAGATGCCCCTTGGCCGGCAACAAAAGATGAATTAATTGATTACGCTATTCGTTCGGGTGCACCTATTGAAGTGATTGAAAATCTTCAGGAGTTGGACGACGAGGGTGAAGCCTATGAAGGCATTGAAGATATCTGGCCTGATTATCCGACCCAGGAAGACTTCTTCTTCAACGAGGATGAATATTAATGAAACGCCCTAGTGGCGTTTTTTTTATGGATGGATGCCGGCTGCATATTTCTAATTCCACTTCTACTGCTTATCTTGGGCCAACAAATTTTCAAATGGCCTCCAATAAAAATATAAAAAAATCGCCGGCTCGTCGACCTGTACAAACAAATGTTGCTGAACCTATTCAGGCAAGTACGCCCACTAAGTCTTACTGGCTTTGGGGTGTGATTCTGATTGCCATTCTTGCTTTAATCACGTATTGGAATACCTCTCAACACGGTTTTGTGTTAGATGATGTTCAAATCATTGAACAAAACAAAGTAACCCAAACAGGCATTTCAGCTGAAAATTTAAAAACTATTTTTACAACTAGTCACCGATATGGCATGCAGGGTGACGAGGAGCATACCTTGTATCGTCCGATGACCAAATCTTTTTTTGCTTTTTTCTGGCAATGGGGTGAAGGCAATCCGCAAACTTTTCATCGGGGCAATATTTTTCTATTCGCACTCACAGCCGTCATGTTGTTTGTGGTGATGTTTCGATTTTTTAAACAACAATTTTTGCCGGCATTTGCTGTCGCATTGCTCTTTGTGGTTCATCCTATTCATACAGAAGTGGTCGCGAATGCGAAAAGTTTAGACGAAATACTGGGCATGTTGGGTATTCTAATTTCCATTTGGGGCTTTCAACGCTATTACGAAAAACGACAAATCATCTGGTTTCCTATTGCTTTAATGGGCTTTCTTTTTGCGTTGTTCAGTAAAGAAAGTGCTGTTGTCGGAATTGCACTTACACCCATGATGTTATATTTCGGTTCATCCGATTTTAAACTCAAACAAAGTATTGTGATCGTGGCTTCTATGACTTTATTATTCGGCATCTTTTATATAGCTCGTGAAAATGCCATTGGCTGGTATTTAAAAACGTATCAAAACGATCCGAGTATTTTAGACAATATCATATCAATGACGAAGAAAGACCCCAGTAAAGCAGGTGGTTCATATGACCTGAATTTACTTCTACCGACCGTTGTTTATTTGATGGGTTATTATGTATTTAAATTATTTTTCCCGTTTGTACTCAGCAGTGATTACAGTTATTCTGTGGTACAGGTAAAAACCTGGACCGATTGGGAGTTTATATTATCACTGATTCTGCTTATTGCATTGATCGTTTTGCTCGTACGACAATTTAAAAGCAAACATCCAATGAGTGCAGGCATCTGGTGGTTTATGATTGCCTATAGTATCGTCAGCAATTTATTTATTACAATTGGCGTCAGTTTTGCCGAACGATTAATGTTTTTGCCCAGTGCAGGATGGTGCCTGGCAATAGTAGGAATCGCTTTATATTTTTCAAAAAATAACATGAATGAATCCAAGGAATCTGGATGGATGAATATGCTCAAGTCTCAGCCAATTTTATTGGGAATGACTTTAATTTTTGCACTGCCTTTCATGATTAAGAGTATACAAAGAAATAAAGATTGGATCAATTTGGAAACGCTCGTTAAAAAGGACCTCAGTGAATTTCCGAATTCGACCCATTTAAATTTCTATTGGGGTAACTATTTAAGCGGGAGTGAATATGCTGAAGGAAAAACGCCACAACAAATAATTCCTGCGCTTCAGGAAGCCCTGGTGGCGTTTCGCAAAAGTTTAGCGATTCATCCGGATTTACCTGCCGAAGGATTTAATTCCCTGGGAAAAACATTCAGTGAAATCAAACGATTAGCACCCGGAACACCCAACACCTATACCGATAGTGCTTTATTTTATTACAAAAAAGCCTATGAAAAGAATCCAAAAAATGCTGCATTTGTGAACAATATTGGAACGATTTATAGTGAACTTGGCCGTATACAATCTAATCGATCCTATTTAGACAGTGCTTACCGATACTTTTTTATCGCCTATCAATCAGATACCACTTCTCCGGTGTTTAAAGGAAATATCGGCGTGGTGTTTCGTTCGATGGGCGACCGACCGAATGCTTTGAATTGGTTATATCGAAGTTACTATTCGGATACACTAGCGATTAGTGCCAGTTGGACCTGTAAAATGATAGAAGGCACTTATCGTGAAATGAGTAATGTGCAGGAAGCCGAACGTTGGGCATTGAAGGCACAACAAACAGAACAACTCAGACAAAGCAGGCGCTAGAATTTAGAAAAAAAGATGAAATATCTGTCATGCTAGCGCATGATATATAATTTCCCAAAACCTTTGTCAATCCACTTATCCGCATCGGTTGTATGATGGTCCATTTTTGTACCGTTCAACGCTGTAACGACACGATATAAATAAACCCCGTTCCCAAGCGGCTGACCATACTGATCATCACCCTTCCATTTATATTCCGTGATATTGCGTCCGATATGCAAAGGCCCTAATTCAGATTTGAGAATTTCACGAACCACTTTGCCCGTTGGAGTCATAATTTGAATTTTGAATTGATGCGGAATTTCTGATCCCGTTAAGGTGAATACAAATTGGGTGGAAGTCGTAAAAGGATTGGGATAATTTAATACCGATGAAATAGCCGGCTTGGTATTCACCTCAAAACCCACTTTATAGCTTTGCTGCCCGGTTGTATTTCCTGATTTATCCTTCGCCCTTACAATGAGCATATAGTCGTTTCCATCTTTGGTAAACTCCGGACGATATTCAATGGATGCCGTATTTTTTGAACCCAATTGACTCCCCTCCGCGGGAAAGAATTTTAATGTATTTCCATCAAAAGGGATATAAGTTTCAGAAGTTACATTATCGCCCGGATAACGCATATATACCTGAATCAACGATGTATCATCCAACGCCAAATACTTATTCTCATCTTTCAGGGTGATATGAATAAACGGTTTAGATGAGACGATATCCTTGTCCATAATATGTATGCCATCGAAGGTGACATCTATCAAAGGATTCTTATTATCCGAAACCACGTAAAATGGTTTGAATCCAATATTATTCGGATGAAATTGTTCAAGCTGATCATTATCAGGGTTCACTTCCACGTAAAAAGTATTATTTCCATTTAATCCCGCACTCGATACATCAAATTCAGTGAGAATCGTATCCAGTATAGGTAATGGTTTATATCGTTTTACGCCAAGTGGAATCCGATTATTACTGGCATCAATCACTTCATATTTCACCAAGATACTATCCATTGGAATCTCAGTCAGATTCTCAATAGCCAATCCCACTTTCATTTTTTGACCCTGACCAACGGTATCCGTAAATACAAAATGTCTGTTCGGATTTAAAGCCGCTTCCGGTACAGGTTGATAATGTACTCGCCAATATTTTAATTCTGCCGGCGATGTATAAATATTATCCGAATTCACCATACTGATTTGCAGTTTAGGATATTGTTTTGCGTCAATAAAAGTTAGCGAGGTATCTCCTACCACGGTTGCCAGCAACTGACTTTGGTTATCGACCGTAATGCCTTTGATGACGAAAGCCACAGAATCGCCTGCTCCGGGATCATTGCTTGAAGTGCGCCTTTTAAATTGACTCCATACTGAAGCAGGTCCTATAATGGTTGAATTGATTTCACCTTCGTAGATATAGGATTTAAAATCAAACTCGGCATATAATTTTTTGGTACTGTCGGCTTCAACAAACTGCTGTACCGTATTGGGCATGCCTTTTCGGGTCCAGAACACCATAGATCGATTCTTATAAAATGAATCGATGAGTGTAAAACCCATGTCGTACATTTTATGATACAAAGAGTTATTACTGCCCAAAGTGGTTGTATCAGCTTTCCAGTGTCGAACAAAAATCACGTTTCTTGAACCACACACATTGAGAGCAGTTGGTGAGGAAGGACTCACACATAAACGCGGTTGGATCATCATGTATGTGCCTTGCGGAATGGAATCCATGAAATCCATGATTTTTTTTCGACCCGTTGCATTGGTAAATGAAAATTCAAAAAACGGATCCTGGTAATTGGGTTCATCAATCCTACAAGGTGCAAAACTGCCAAATCTGCCTTCATTTAAGGTCGGATGTTTGGTATTAATCCATGGCATCCCGGTTAAAGAATCGATGACTACAAACTGTAAACTTGAATATCCGGGCCAAGGATCACATCCAAAATTATAAAGTGTTGCTCCACTCAATTTGACGATATACTCCGGCCAATCATATTGGTAAGGTGGCGGTGCATACATACAGACGTTCTGAACTTGTAATTTTTTATTCAAATCAAAAAATTCAAAGCGGCGACTTGCTGAATCAAGATCAATACTATTGTAGTTATTTTTTGTGTACTGAAAGTAATGCGACTGATTCCAACCAGGCATACTCTGATCGAGGTAAATAAATGAACTTGTAGACCAACGATGTAGCGTATTCCCATACAAAGTATCCATGGCCGTGCGCCAATAATACACCGTACTGTCTCGTAAGGTGAGCGAAGGTTGCCATCGCACTACCCCACCCTTGCTATCAATACGTTGGTTGAGTAATAAAGGACTATTAAACTTCTCCGTTGTATCGATTTGAAGTACATATTTGCGCAATTGCGAAAAAGGATTGAGGGTTGAAGCCTTTAACATAACACCCTGGTTGCTGACAATACTGAAATTATAAGGAAACACAGGAACCAAATCGTCGTTGTAAATGGTAAACGGACGTTTAATTTCATTATTTGATTCTGAAACTTCATCCAGAACAGATTCTTCGTCCAACGAAATTTCAAGCGTATTTACCCCCAAGGCGGCATCACCCAATGTGGGTATTTTGAAGGATAAAGTATCAGAATAAGACAGGCCTCCAATTTTTTTATTCATCAAAACATACTCCACTCCATTGGGAAGTTTTCGTTTCACTAACAAGCTTACAGAATCTCCGGTAAATTTGCCTAAATTATGAATGGCAATATCCACATCCAAAGAATCAATACTGGTGGTTAAATTTTGTTGTTTGAATGAAACGCCATTTTCTTCTACAGCATAATCGGCCTTCGGATAATGATAGGTTTTAATAGCAGGATCACCATTTAAAAAGATTTGTTCGGTATGCAATCTCAAAAGGCTGTAATTCGGAAAGACATTGATGAGGGTATTCACATTCTGGTTCACCTGAATCCCCAAAGCCTGACCATATTCATTCAGGCCAATTTTGCGGTAAAGTGAATCGGTATAAGTGCCCAGGTTATCCGACAATCCGGTATTCACACTGGCTAAAAATGCAATAACTCCTCTATTCGGAATCATTACAAATTTTTCACCCAAAGATTTTTGACCGGTTAATATGAATGCATTTCCTGCTCCGCAACCATTGGCGATAAACAAAGGATACTTCCCATAATTGGTATACTTCTCCGGATAATCCAGATTATAATCCATTCCACTGGCAGAAGAGTGTCCAAAAAACTGAATGATTCCAACACCTGAGTTAAACATCTGATCCACTTGCGAACTATTGATTTCTTCAACCTCGGAAGTAGAACCTTTTTTGAGCGTGGTTACTTTAGCACCAAAAAAACTTCTTCCCAGTAAATTTGACTGATTATTTAAGTAGTTCAGAATTGGTGCTTGTTCGGCGGCTATTTTTGTTCCGGCCAAATGCAAGACTCTTTTTTGCCATAATAAAGAATCACTTAACTGCCAGCTGGTGCTTGCAATTCGTTGTTCATGATCTTTCACTTTGTTGAGGTAATCGCCAATCTCATAAGTATTCATGATGGGTAAACGCCCTACCGGTAATTGAACTTTATTATTCTTGTCAAAATCGGTCAATAAAACGTCTGAACAAGGCTCACCAAATGAAGGAATGGCATAGAAAGGATAGCTGGATGCCGGTGATTGAGAATAGGTCAAATAATCTTTATAATTGATGCCTTTACCGATAATAAAAGCAAATTTTGGTTTGTTACTCCATTGATTATTTTTCACTGCAAATTTGAAAAAATTCCGAATGGCCAGTGGACTATATTGATAGCCATATCCAAACTCGTCGTAGATTTCATCAACCAAAGCCGTTACCACCTGATATGATCCACCTGATAATGAACTACGATAATTTTCATAGTCGGTTAAATAGTTTGTACCATCATTGGCATAGCCCGGATGAGTGAGCAAAATATAGTCGCCCTGATTTGAAGCAAGGGTATAATTCTTAAACGTGACTGGTTTTAAACCGGATACATTTTCAAATGTACTGGCAGCCAAGCTTCTTAAATACAATCTTTTGACATCCGTTGAAGCCGGAATTCTGAAACGAACCATGTTGGGAACTGAAATATCCCCGATGATATATTCCGAACTACTTAAATCCAATAAACGCGGTGAAATATTCCCGTTGTTAAAATTGGAAATTTCGAGGTAATAATCACTGGCTTTGGGATCTAATTCAAAATAGTATTCTGTTTTATTATCAAAATTAAATAAACGTGGATAACGCAATTCTGCCGAAGCAATCCCAAAACGGTCGAATAAGTTTTGTGATGGAATAGAATTATGTGAAGTGTATTTCATGGACAGCTTGTTTTGAGCTGTCAGATACGCCATAGGTACTGCAATATTATAGCGTTTGTATCCGAAAGAGGAAAAAGTAGAATCTGCCAGAATATTGTTATTCGCAGCAATTTTTACCCGATGTTGGGTTAAGTACGAAAATCCGGAAACTGTTGTTTTGAAATAGGCATTGGGACCTCCACTTACGGTATAAGGATTTGTCAGTGTATAAACCATCGAATCGGCAGATGTCGTAAATGATTTCACATACCCTTCCCCATCCTCATACTGTGATGAATTTAAATAAAGAACCGGATTTTCGTATTGACCAAAATAAGACGGCCCATTGGAAAAAACACTTCGATAATTATTTTTTACTTTCTCCCAGTAATAGGTTTCTTTCAGTGGTGGAGAACTCAAATTATTTGCAAGAACAGCGAATCGTTTATTGTTGGAAGATGTATTATAAGTGATAAAATAATAAGCGGTGTCTGATGTTAAGTTCAATTGGGGATTGAGTTGAAAGGCCGGATTCAGGTAGAGTTCTTTATCCAAATCACCATTGGCTTTCTCTCCGTAAAACTCAATATAATCTGTTCCATTTAAAGTGCCAGCATTGGTTACAAATAAGGTAACCTCTTTGCCATCCCGAAACATTTGCAACTGACTGCCGTTGATTGTAGAAGGCAAACCAAGTGCCAACAAATTACTGACGGGAATACGATACAAGCCATCTTTAAATATGCTAAACTTATAATACGACTGACTGTAATTAATCCACTCGTTGCCATAATTCTGCGCAGCAACACGAAGACTACAAATGCACTGTAACAGAAAAAGAAATGGTATAATTCGTTTCATGTAGTTTTTTTTATGATAAAAATTAAGGCCTTTTTTTGAGTTGACGTGAAATTTTATCGGCCTCTTTATCCAATTCACTATTCGCTATTCCGTAGGTACTTCCCTTACGATTGATATCTAACTTCAAAGAAATAAAATGACTATACAAAGGACTATTCTGAACATTTAAACTGGAGAATGCATAGTCGATGGCGAACTGTTTGATTTTCACACCAAGACCCAAAGTTGGTTGAAACATAGTCCGCTTTTTAGAATTACTGGTATCTGCATCATCCAATACCCGTTGAAAGTTTCCTAATCCACCTCTTACAAAAAATCGTTGATTATACCCAAATTCCAATCCTAATCTCGGATCAATGCTCAATGGGTTTAAATTGATGAGATTCCCATAACGCCGGCCATCGGTCGTAATATCTAAATTTAACTCAGCCAGTAAATAAGCCTTTCGGGTAGAATCTCTCAAACGAATCGGAATTTCGCGCCCACCGCCCAATACAAATCTAGGGGTATTCACCTCAGTACTTCGGGAAACGATTTCGTTACCTGTTTTCGCAAACTCCTGCTTTTCTTTGTCGGTAAAACTAAAGGACCACAAAGTATAGGTTGTTGTGATGTCCCTGAAGTTGGCTCCTAAACGCCATTTGCCATAACGGGCCTGTGCACCTAAATCAATACCTGCACCCCAGGCGTTGGCCATAGATCCTACCGTACGATGGATAATTTTGAAATTACCGCCTACTGATACAGATACATCCTCACGATCTTTCCAGCGTTTGATGCTCAATGGGCGGGCGTAACTGATGAGTCCGGCATAGTCGGCTGATGAAATAGATTTTACTTTTGAATAATCCACAGATCCGTCCGGTTGAATTAAATTGATGGTATACGGAATATCATCTATCGCAAAACGAATCATAGAAATCCCTAAAACGCCTTTTCTGTTTCGAAGGGGAAAAGCAGCTCCAATATGATCAAATTTTGCAATACTGCTGAAATACTCCGAGTGCATAGCTCCAACTTGAAAATCAGTTTGTATCCAATTCAAACCGGCAGGATTCCAAAATGCGGCATTTACATCATTCACACTGGCCACCTGTGCGCCCGACATCGCCATTCCCCGGCCGCCTACACCCAGATTCATAAATTCGTTCACGTATTTACGTTGCTGAGCAACGGTATGCTGAAGCGCCAAGGTGCAAAAAACCCCCAGCCCAATCCATTTTATTTTAAGCATAGATAAAGATGTAATCACCCGCAAAAACGCCGTTTTACTGACATTATTGCACGGGTTACCAAAAATAAGGATTTTGCAATGATTATTGTCAATTTTAAGCCTAAAATTAGCACCTTTGCAATCCTATGAATTTGATACAGGAACTACAATGGCGGGGGCTGATACAGGATATCATGCCCGGAACGGAAGAACAGCTCAATCAAGAAATGACCTCAGGTTATATTGGATTTGATCCCACTTCAGATTCATTACATATCGGAAGCCTGGTGCCTATCATTTTGCTGATGCATTTGCAAAAAGCCGGTCATAAACCCTATGCCCTGGTGGGTGGAGCAACAGGAATGGTGGGAGATCCTTCGGGCAAATCGGAAGAACGCAATATGCTTTCCGAAGATTTGATTCGACATAATACCGAATGTATTGCCAATCAGTTGCGTAAGTTTTTAGATTTTGACTCTGAAAAACCAAACGCGGCCGTAGTGGTAAACAATTATGATTGGTTCAAGGATTTTAGTTTTTTAAACTTTATTCGCGATGTTGGAAAATACATCACGGTCAATTATATGATGGCCAAGGATTCC
>JBMOFV010000023.1:0-45071 GCA_049318705.1 Chitinophagaceae bacterium | reverse complement strand
TCTCTTTCTGTTCACTCGCTCTGCTTTCCATCCCCATGGTTTGTGTCCTCACAAACCATCAGTTCTACACCGCTCTCTTTCTGTTCACTCGCTCTGCTTTCTAACCCCATGGTTTGTGTCTTCACAAACCATCCATTCTGCACCGTTCTCTTTCTGTTCTCTCGCTCTGCTTTCCATCCCCATGGTTTGTGTCTTCACAAACCATGGAGTAGGAAACAAACCAAGAATAAAGATCTAACCCGGTTTTCTTTGCTCAATATTTGTACCTGCGATGATGTTCAGCCCCGATGGCAGCCAGGCACCATGTGCGGCGTACAGCGGGAATTACGTTGACTTAAGTTGATTGGATGCGCTGCCAAAATTGGCTTTATCTTTGACAACTATTTTTTTATGCATAGCGGAAATCATTACAGCTTTAAGGAAGTCGTGTTTTGGACACGCAGAGATATTTTTGCCCTACTGATTGTAGCCAGCATCCCAACCATTTTGTACAAAGTTTTGGGTTGGACCTGGTTGGCTTTGCCCTGGCTGCCCATTGCATTATTGGGTACGGCAGTGGCATTTGTAGTAGGGTTTAAAAACAATGCCTCTTACGACAGAATGTGGGAAGCCCGTCGTATTTGGGGTTCCATCATCAATAGCAGCAGAACATTGGCTATCATGAGTCGTGATTTTATTACCAACCGACATGCCCAAAAACCATTGGATGAAGCGGGCTTACGACAAATCCATTTGGAAATTTATCAGCGACATTTTGCCTGGTTGACGGCCCTGCGTTTTCAATTGCGGGAAGCGCGGCAATGGGAGGCCATTTATAAAAAACACAATGCCGAATACAAAAATAAATGGTTTCGGGTGGAGGAACATGATCATCAACTGGCGGATGTGATAAAGCCTTATTTAAGCGAGGCAGAATATGAGCAAGTGATGCGTAAAGGCAATAAAGCAGCCCAGTTAATTGCTTTGCAGTCGGCACATCTCAAACGCCTTCTCGGAGAAGGTTATATAGAAGATTTCCGTCATATGGAACTCGAAAAAATATTTGCAGAATTGTACAATTTACAAGGGGCTTCGGAACGGATTAAAAACTTTCCTTATCCCCGGCAATATGCGACCTTAAATTTATGGTTCATCAAAATATTTGTACTGCTGGTTCCGATGGGCATGCTCAACGAATTTGAAAAAATGGGAGAATTTCTGGTATGGTTAAGTATTCCGTTTTCGGCTTTGTCGGGATGGATATTTACCACTTTGGAAAAAATTGGGGAGTCGTCCGAAAATCCGTTCGAAGGAAGTGCCAATGATGTGCCGATTACAGCCATCAGCCGGAATATTCAGATTGATATGCTGGAGATGCTGGATGAACCGCATTCGATTAAGCCGGTGGCCCTGCAAAATAATATTTTGGTTTAGATGCTGAAAAAAGTCGTCCAAACAATCTTTATCGGACTGATTCGTTTTTATCAGGGGGCCATTTCGCCGTATTTGGGCGTGTCTAAATGTCGGTACACACCTACTTGCTCCGAATATGCGCGTGAAGCTTTTATCAAATATGGGGTTTTTAAAGCCGCGTATCTGAGCATTCGACGAATATTGCGATGTGCACCCTGGGGCGGACATGGAGAAGATCCATTGCCCTGAGTTGAAAAGGACGGCGTGGTTTTTCTGAATAATTTAACAGGGAGCTGTTAGCAAGGCTCATCGTGCTTCATTTTTTTTTGAACTAACTTGCAAACCTTAAAAACAAATCATGAACAGCGTTGATTTTGTACGGAAAAGTCTCTTCGGGCTATTATTCGGAATCTTTTTTATCAGCAATCATCTTCAGGCCCAAACGGCAGAGAGCGAATCCTATTTCGAAATTTCCAAGAACCTCGAAATTTTTAATACCCTTTTTAAAGAACTCAACAGCTATTATGTGGATCCAGTACAACCGGGTAAGGTAGTGAAAAAAGGCATCGATGCGATGTTGGATGATTTGGATCCTTACACAAACTATATCACCGAAGAGGATATTGAAGATTATCGTTTTCAAACCACCGGAAAATATGGCGGCATTGGCAGCACCATTCGTAAAAAGGATGACTACCTCTGCATTGGTGAACCTTATGAAAATAGTCCGGTGATTAAGGCCGGGCTTAAAGCGGGTGACATAATTCTGGAAATCGAAGGTCGCAGTACCAAGGGAAAAGATATCGATGATGTGAGCAAATTTTTAAAAGGATCTCCGGGTACCCAATTAAAACTCAAAATAAAAGATGCCTTTACCAACGAGGAAAGTGTAAAAACCCTCAAACGAGAAGAAATCAATGTGAGCAGTGTGCCATACGCCGGAATGGTTGGTACGAATAAAGAATATGCCTATGTGCGTTTGTCGCAATTTACCGAACGTTGTACCTATTTTGTACGCAGTGCTTTAGATAGTTTAAAAAAGGCCAACCCGTCCCTGAAAGGGGTTGTATTGGATTTAAGGTTTAATCCGGGCGGGCTGCTGGATGAGGCCGTCAATATGTGTAACTTGTTTATAAACGGGAGTCAGCTGGTCGTTAGCACCAAGGGCAAGAATGCAGAGTGGGATAAAGAATACAAAACCACCGGGAGTCCGTGGGATGAAAAAATTCCGGTCGTTGTGCTCATCAACCGAAATTCGGCATCTGCCTCAGAAATTGTAGCCGGTACGATGCAGGATCTGGATCGGGGCGTGGTGATTGGGCAAAGAAGCTTTGGGAAGGGACTGGTTCAAACCACGCGGAATTTGGTGTACAATGCAAAATTAAAAGTGACTACCGCTAAATATTATACGCCTAGCGGCAGATGTATTCAGATGCTGGATTATTCGCATCGCAATGAAGATGGTAGTGTGGGACATGTACCCGATTCGATTAAAACCAAATTCAAAACCAAGAACGGACGTACCGTGATGGACGGCGGTGGTGTGGATCCGGACATTAAGGTAGAAAGCAAAGATGCCTTAAAAGTGATCGCCGCTTTGAATGCCAAATCCCTCATTTTTGAATATGCGACTCAATATGTTAAAACTCATCCTACAGTTGCTTCGGCCTCATCCTTTCAACTAAGTGAAACGGATTTTAATGCCTTTGTAACCTGGCTGGATGGCAAGGATTATTCATACGAAACACGAGCCGAAGAATTGCTGACTAAATTCAAGGAAGTATCTGAAAAGGAAAATTATTTTGCAGCTATTAAAAGCGATTATGAAAACTTGCGCAAAGCCCTGGCTGCGGATAAAAAACAAGATCTGATGAAGCATCGCAAGGAAGTAACGCTGACCTTACAGGAAGAAATTATTTCGCGTTATTATTTCCAAAAGGGACGTATCGAAAATTTATTGCAGAGCGATCCTGAATTGGCTGAAGCCACGCAGGTATTAGGCGATCAGGCGAAGTATAATCAGATTTTGAGTGGGAAATAGAAAGGAGTTTCGTCTTATCAAGCCAGTGGATTCCAACCTTGTGCCTGAATAGCGACTTTATTGTTGGCCGTAGTAATGAGTTTGATTCCATCTTCAGCGGCGCAGGTATGTCCGATAATCGATATCCAAGGGCAGGCACTGATGACGGCAAAAGAGGCGGCATTCACAGTAAAGAGCAGTTCATAATCTTCACCGCCATTTAATGCGCAGGTTGTAGCGGGGATGCCAAAAGTTTCAGCCATTTCGCGGGTGTTTTCATGAATCGGCAATTTTTCTTCATATATCAATGCGCCCAGTTTGCTTTGTCGGCAAATATGATGTAATTCCGAACTTAAGCCATCGCTGATATCAATCATTGCGGTGGGTAAGATGCTCTTCTTCCGCAAAAATTGTATCGTCTCACGCTGGGCTTCGGGCTTCAGAAAACGCTCCAAAACATATTGTTGTTGGTCAAAATCAGGCTGAACATTCGGGTTTTCCTGAAAGATCTTTTTTTCCCTTTCTAGTATGAGCATACCCATATAGGCCGCACCCAGATTACCACTCACGCAAATAAGATCATTGATTTCTGCCCCTGCTCGGGTCACAAACTGATTGTCGGCCAGTTCACCAATGGCTGTAATACTGATAATCAGTCCTTTGAGAGAAGTGGTAGTATCGCCGCCAATTAAATCTACGCCATAACGTTCGCAGGCGAGTTGAATACCCTCGTATATTTCATCAAGTGCCTCAACACTAAAACGATTAGAAATGGCCAAACTCACCGTAATTTGGGTAGGGTCGGCATTCATGGCATAAATATCTGACAGGTTCACAACCACTGCTTTGTAACCCAGATGCCTCAGGGGGGTGTACATCAAATCAAAATGCACGCCTTCAACCAGCATATCGGTAGTGATTGCGAGTTGTTTGCCGAATGAATCAATAACTGCCGCATCATCGCCCACACTGAGTAAGGTAGAGGCGTTGCGTATTTCGTTGTTGCGGGTTAGATGATCGATGAGGCCAAATTCGCCCAATGCAGATATTTCTGTTCGTGGTTGTGACATGTGGGCAAAGGTAATACCAATCGTATTTGTATGGGCCCTATTACAAATTTTGATTTTGCCTAGTACAATTGCCCCTTACCTTTGCGCCATGAAAAACGGATTATTGTTATTGATCATGAGTTTGGGGTTGTTTGCCTGCCGAAGAGATAATGTTCTTGAACAAAACCAATGGGGCACAATTTTTAAAAAACAAGGCATTGATTCAGCTTGTTTTGAACTTTCTGATAATAGCCACGACCAGATTTTACTGTATAATTTACATCGATGCAGTCAACGATATTCTCCGGCTTCCACCTTTAAAATTGTGAATTCATTGATTGCGCTGGAAACCAATATTGCCAAGGATGAAAAATTGATAATCCCCTGGGATGGTCAAATTCGTCGTGAAAGCTGGAACAAGGATATGAATATGCGTGAAGCCTTTGAAGTGAGTTGTGTACCTTATTATCAGGAATTGGCGCGGCGTATCGGGCCCACCGAAATGCAGCGATGGATTGATACCATTCGTTATGGCAACAAACGCATCGGTGGAGCCATTGATCAGTTTTGGCTCAATGATACCATGCAAATCAGTCCGGATGAACAGGTAGGTCTGATGAAAAAATTGTATTTCGACAAATTACCTTTTTCGCAGCGCTCACATCGGATTGTTCGCAGTTTGATGTTGCGTGAAGATAGCGCCAGTTATAAATTGTATTACAAGACAGGCACTTCTATGAATAGCCAGCGTATACAAGCATGGATTGTTGGTTTTGTAGAGCGCATTGAAAAACAAAAAGGCATACTCACCAAGCAGGATGAGGTGAATTACCGGCCTTATTTCTTTGCCATGCATTTTGAAACGCCCGATACCAGTATGGACTATGCCACGGTACGCATCAATACACTGAAAGAAATTTTACGAGAGCGAGATATTATTCCATCGATTCGGTAGCAATACCGCTGCGTCGGTAGGCTTTTAAAAAGAGAGCGCCCATATTTTTGAACGGAGGCACATAATCATCGAAGAGTTGTTTCATTTCGCCGGAACTGAATTGTTTGGATAACTCTGCCCACATTTCTACCCAATTGATATCCTTGCCCTCCAATAAACGTTGATTAAATGCGCGAATAATGGGTCCGTTTATTTTTCCGACTCCAATCTGTTTGGTGGATACAATATGTGCATCCTCGCTTTGGCTAAGTACAGCCGATAAATTCTGATAAGCGCCGCAAGCACCTAAAATCACCACTTTGTGGCGGTAATTGATGTGATCAAGGGTAGTAGAGAGGTGATAGCTATGCCCGCGATGTATGATGACGGTGGGCGCAATATCGCTGGAATCTAAAAATTCCTGCAAGGCAGTTTGGGCCATTTCATCATTGGGTTCATCGTGGGGCACATTACAATAAATAACTACCGGCTTTCCCTTGATGCTACTGATGGTTACCCAATTTTCGCTGCGTTTCACCTTCCAGTTGGGGGCGCCAAAACCATTCACAAAACTATTAAAAACGCCTTTGCCATCGGTATCACCATAAAAAAATACTTGCTGTACAACTTCACCGCTGTCGTTAATCAGTTGGTTGTAAGGCATGATCGTAATGGGCGGGATGCCCAGTTTTTTCGTGAGTGAATCACTGCTATAGGTGAGCATGGCATACAGGATATCGTAGATCTTAAAACCTTTCACATTGTTTTGTACACTATCTTCTTCGCGGTTGAGGCGGATGGTTTCCACAATATTTTTCATGAGGTTGGAGTCGGTAATACTTCCGAAAGAGTTGGCCACATCGGTTGTGCCTTCCAGATCTCCTTCCAGGGTATTATCGAGATTCGTAACAAATTCGCTCATCAAATCATTTTTGCTGGAGTCCTTCATGGTGCCCAAAAACGAACCAATGGTATTGTAATTGGCGCAGAGGCGGAGGAAAGTGCGGAATTTATCTTTACCGACAGACTGCAAAAATTCGTAACCACTTTTGGGTTTGATGCGGGCCATCAGGCGATTGTAGCAACCCAGAAAACTACTGGTATAGAGGTCGTCGCTGCCATACACCAATACATAATATAACTCTGTGCTGTTAAAGGATTCTACGCATTTAAATCGAACAGCATCGGCGGCATTGTGCAGCTCATTCATTTTGGTGACATAACGCGATGATTCGTGAATGAGCTCCTTGTCGTATGTTTTACGCAAATCGCTATTAAAATAAATCTGTCGCATTTCGATGAGCTTTTTGTAATAGGCATCTTCGTTTTGCGTGATTTGATTAATTTGTTCGAGGGTGATAGAGCCTTTGTTCAGTTCTTCGATAAAAAAGATGGCTTTTAAAGGCGATTTACTTTCATCGGCGATTTGCACTATTTTTTGCACATAGGGGTCTTTATTGCGACGAACAATTTCACGTTCTACCGCGGTGGAAGTTGCGAAATTTAAAATGGTTTTGGGGCTGCGGGGAGCGGCTTTAGCCACCACAATATCGGCAGCTTCGGGGTTAGAAATGGTGCGGATTTTTTTGATAAGCACTTCCGGGTATAGGTCCACCATGCCCGACATCAGGGTTTTGGTGGCTTCGCTATCGGTATCGAACAAAGCAGCCTGGATGTAGAGGGGTTTACCGATATTGTTTTTCACATAATCGTTGAGATTGCCATTGTGCAGTCCGCGAATGATTTGATAAGTATGATCAAATATCGTTTGGTAATAGGCTACATCCACATAACCATCGTTGGCATCGGTATTAAAAACTTTGAGATTTTCGATCACACGTCCGAGATATTTACGTTTCACCATATCGTCGGTTTCGTTGTTTTCGATATAGGCGATGGTTTTATTGGTTCGGTTAAATACGGCATTGGTGATGATGGCTGTGCGGTCCATATTTTCGTCAATCCCGACGAGTTTGTCATATTGCCCGTCCACGACATCGGCCTTTTTTTGTTCGCGTTCAATCATGAGCAATAATTGACGACGCCCGGCTGTTACGCCGTATTTATTGATGATGGTATCGCGCAGTATTTCGGGTTTGTTTTGGGCCTGAGATTCAAGAAGGCCAAAAATGAGCAGACACAGTAGGTAGAGGTGTTTCATATCTTGTTTTAACCGGTCCGTTTGGGCAGACTGGTTCGGGGGCAAAAGTAAACAATTCCTGAGCATCTTGGATACGGGAATGTGTTTTGCCCGTCCGGGAAATCTGGCTCGATTCATGGAACGGAGAAGCGGAATGATGGGTATTTGGCCATATGAATTATCTTTGCGCCCCTATGCTCGATAAATTAGAAGCCATTAAGGCGCGATTTGATCAAATTGGCGTATCGCTCACGAATCCCGAGGTGGTTTCGGATCAAAAGCGTTTTTCGCAACTCAGTAAAGAGTACCGCAAGTTGGAAAAAATTGTGGATGCCCATCGTTTGTACAAAAATTGTTTGGATTCCATTGCATTTGGCAAGGAAGTATTAGAAACAGAGAGTGACGAAGAACTGCGTAGCATGGCCAAAACCGATTTGGTGGAGGCAGAGGCCCAAAAAGAGCAATTGGAGGAAGAGATTCGGCAATTGCTGATTCCGAAAGACCCGCAAGATGAAAAAAATGCGGTGATGGAGATTCGGGCAGGTACCGGGGGAGATGAGGCGAGTATTTTTGCCGGCGACCTCTATCGTATGTATTTAAAATATTGTGAGGCCCGGGGTTGGCAGGTATCGGTAGTGGATGAAAATGAAGGCAGTGCCGGAGGTTATAAAGAAGTGATTCTGGAAGTGGTAGGAGAAGATGTGTATGGGGTACTCAAATATGAAAGTGGAGTACACCGGGTACAGCGGGTACCGGCCACTGAAGCCAGCGGGCGGGTACATACTTCGGCAGCTACCGTGGCTGTAATGCCGGAAGCGGAGGAAATTGATTTTGAATTAAAGGAATCCGATTTAAAAATGGAAACGGCGCGCTCAGGTGGTGCAGGTGGACAGAACGTGAATAAGGTAGAAACCAAGGTGATATTAACCCACGTGCCGACAGGAACTGTGATTACTTGCCAAACCGAGCGGACGCAGTTGGGGAATCGCGAAAAAGCCACGGGGATGATGCGAACCAAACTCTACGAAGAGCAGGTACGTAAACATGAAGAAGAGATTGCCCGGAGCCGTAAGACGCTTGTTAGCAGTGGCGACCGTTCGGCTAAAATACGTACGTATAACTGGCCTCAGGGCCGTATCACCGATCATCGAATCAATAAAACCATTTATAACCTGGATGCTTTTGTAAACGGCGACTTACAAGAAATGCTGGACTCCCTGCAATTTGCCGAAAATGCCGAGAAGATGAAAGCGGGAGAGATGGTGTAAAGGGGGGCAGAATCGATCAGGAAGTTGATAGAATAAATTGTGTTTTCAAAGATCAAGATGCAGTTACCCATGATAGAATTCCAAGGTTGAAAAACATCACAGAACTCCCACCCACCATCCCAGGCCCGACAGCAGCAAACTGCCGTGCAGTGCGTATGGCGGGTGAGGAGATGGCGTGGAGCAAATGGCATTTTCCTCCTAAAAAAATTACCTTTGTTTTTAAAACCCACTATCATGCGATGGATATTGTTATTGGTCCTATTCGGGACAGAAGCTCCACTTTTAGCACAACAAAAAAATCCGATTTATGATTCTGTGCTGGCCGCCAAACTTGGAGCGGATGATTACGGCATGAAAAAATACGTAGGGGCTCCTGAATAACGCTCAAAATTGGTGGTTATGCGAATTCAAGCGAAATTTTAGACTCTTTCGTGCAAACTTTTTGAAGGTGTATTTTCGAAAAGTGTTCAGTTGAGATTCGGAATTTTTCGCTACTCAGAAATACTGCATCTTCTGCGTTGCGGGTAAATCGCAGTATAACAATACAGCTTCATTACCCGCGCCTTGAATCTACAGCATTTCTGAGTTATTCAAGAGTCCCTATGTGCTGGTGATTTTACAAACCGGAAAAAAGGAAGAAAAAAATCAAGTGCGACGAGATAGTTTGTTTGCCGAACATATGGCCAACATCAACCGATTGGTAAAAGCCGGAAAAATGATTGTGGCCGGTCCGCTTAAAAAAAATGATCAGCAGTATCGGGGTATATTTATCCTGTCGGTGGATGATCAATCCGAAGCACGACAACTCCTGGATGCAGATCCCACCATTCGGGAAGGCATTTTTGATCTGATCCTCCTGGATTGGTATGGTTCGGCCGCTTTACCCCTATACCTGGATGCCTCAGAGCGTATCTGGAAATCAAAACCCTGATTGCCAGCCCGGGAGAAATATACCCTCTTCAGGGTATTTCCCGGGTAGGGGCATGGCAATACTTTTGAGGTCAAATTCATCCTTAAAATTATATTACCATGAAAAAGCCAATTTTATTATTCATTCTTTTGATTTGTGCAACCGTTCAATTCAGCCGGGCCAGTGTATTAACCGTAACCAATGATGGTTCAGGTGGTTCGCAATACAGCAGTTTATTGGCGGCCTACAATGCCGCAGTAAATGGCGATACCCTTTTGCTGGAAGGTACCAATGTACAATATAACAACTACACCGGAGCACCACCCGCCAGCCCCTGGAATAAATCGTTGACCGTGATTGGAATTGGTTTTAACCCGCAAAAAGACCATCCACGTATAACCCGTATCGGAATTAATGCCCATCCTTCGTATTTGGCATCAGGTTTTTATATCGGTGCCAATGGTTCAGGAAGCCGATTTTATGGCATCGAATTTGCCGTGAATGTCTATTCATACGGAACATTGAACAATGTACTTTTTGAAGATTGTGAGTTTAACGGCTTTTATAGTTTTGATGGATATAGTGCCTCAGGGCTCGCATTTGTGAATTGTATTTTTGATGTAGACAATTCTACGAATGTGGTAGTTGGTAGTACAGGCAATTCTTTAACCAATGTGCAGTTTTTGAATTGTGTATTTGATGGAACTATTTCCGGTAATAATAATACAATTGGTGGAATGCTTTTTGACCATTGTTTGTATTTATCAACCAGTAATCCTTTTTCGGGTATATTTAATGCATTGGTGAAAAACAGCATTTTTATGAATGCCTCTCCAAGCGCCAGTAATAGTAGTTGGATCAATAATATGTCTACAAGCAGTACCGTTTTCCATACTTTAAATGGTAGTTCGGGCAGTGGCAATATCCTCAATACCAATCCGAATTTTGTGAATTATACCCTCGGTAGTTTGTATGCCAATAGTCATAACTACGCATTACAGGCAGGCTCTGCGGCCATTGGTGCAGCCAACGATGGTACGGATATCGGTGTGCATGGGGGTTATTCAAAATTTCATGAAAGTGGTGAAGTGCTGATTACACCCATCATCCGTTCTATGACCATCAACCAAACCAATGCTGCACCGGGAGGGACAATTAATGTGAATATTCATGCTTCCAAGCCGAACGAATAGCTGAGGCAGCACTTCAAGGTTGCAGTGGTGATATTTTGCCCTGCACGATTGTTCACATTAAATGTATTAACATGAAAAAATTATTAGGCATCATCCTTTGCTTATTGCTGGGTGCTGCAACAAATACACAAGCGCAAAACCATACTCAATTGGTGACGGCTGTCCAGTATTTTTTTGATACGGATCCGGGATTGGGACAAAATGGAAATGGGGCTGTGTTGAATATTACACCCACTGCTAACTACCAGCAGACCATACAGGTGAATGTACCTGCATCGCTGGGCGGTGGTATACACTTTTTATATGTGCGAGTCAGGGATGAATTTGGTCGCTGGAGTGTGGCCGAAAAAACACCCCTTCTGGTGGAAGCTGTTCATGCCACGCAGCAAGTTACCGCATATCAATATTTTTACGATACAGATCCCGGGCCCGGCATTCCCGGAAACGGTGGCGTGGTAACAGTTACGCCCGGTAGTAGCTTTCAACAAACGGTTCAATTGAATGTACCTAATTTGGGTGCGGGCGTACACTATTTGTATGTGCGGGCCAGAGATGAGTATGGCCGTTGGGGATTGGCCGATAAAACCATGTTGCTGATCGAATCGATTCATGCTACACAGGAAATGGTGGCTTATCAATACTTTTTTGATGAGGACCCCGGGGTAGATACGCCCGGCAATGGAGCGATTGTACCCATCACACCCACTGATTCTTTTCATCAGAATGTCAACTTACAGGTGCCCTCCAATTTAAGCGCAGGCATTCATTTTTTATATGTTCGATTTAAAGATGCATATGGCCGATGGAGCATTGCCGATCGGAAGATGTTGTTTGTACAACCCGGCACCGACCCCATGCAAATCACCGCATATCAGTATTATTTTGATACCGATCCGGGAGTAGGCAATGCCGGCAACGGAGACATTGTGCCGGTTCCGCCTACATCCAGTTTGAATCAGGTGATTGCCATTAATCTGCCGTCTAACTTGAGTTCAGGCGTACATAATTTATTTATCCGTGCGCGTGACCAATATGGCCGCTGGAGTATTACCGACAAAAAAGTACTCGTTGTTGGTGGTGGTTATATCGAAGAGGTGACTGCCATGGAATATTATTTCGATAATGATCCCGGAGTGGGGAATGCCAATCCGCTTGCAGTAAATGCCGACTCGGTTGTCAATTTTACAGCGAGTATTCAGGTGCCTTGTTTGAGTTCAGGTTCACATTACTTGTATGTGAGGGCCAAAGGCGATCAGGGTGTGTGGAGTATCATTGCCCGCGACACCATCAGCATTACTTCAGGGGTACCCACAGCTACCGTTTTTCCGCAAGGCAACGTTTCTGTTTGTCCGAGTGATTCTATTCTGTTGCACGCTTCACCCATTGCAGGTGTATCGTATGAATGGTTACTCAATGGCGTACCGATACCGGGCGAAACCGATACATTTATTTATGTGAATGCGGCAGGCGCTTATTCCCTGCGATCTGTTTGCGGAAGCAGTTTTACGACTTCAAACATTGTGAATGTATCTGTGCTGCCTGTCAATACCTATTACCGTGATCAGGACAACGACGGATTTGGTCATCCCGGAGATAGCTTACAGGCTTGTTCGCAACCATCGGGGTATGTATTTGCCAATACCGATTGTGATGATAATAACAATGCCATTTATCCGGGTGCGACTGAATTGTGCAATGGGGTGGATGATGATTGTGATGGACAAATTGATGAAAATGTGCAAACCCTGTGGTATGCCGATTCAGACAATGACGGATTTGGTAATAACGCACTGACGCTACTCAATTGTACACAACCTGTTGGCTATGTTGCGGTAAGCGGCGACTGTAATGATAACAACAATGCCATTTATCCGGGTGCTACCGAAATTTGTAATGGGGTAGATGATGATTGTGATGGTTTGGTAGATGAAAGTCTCCTGAATACCTATTACGCCGATGCCGATCAGGATGGCTTTGGAAATCCTGCTGTATTTGTTCAGGCATGTTCAGCACCTCAGGGTTATGTGAGCGATTTTACCGATTGCGACGATAATGAAATTTTAATCCATGCACCGCAATTGTTTTATGTCGACAATGATCAGGATGGATATGGTTCAAGCGCCACAGCTATGCTTTGTCTACTCAATCCACCATTGGGCTATGCGACGAATAATACCGATTGTAACGATGGAAATTCCAGTGTGAATCCGGGTGCCAGTGAAATTTGTAATGGCATAGATGATGATTGTGATGGACTGACAGATATGGCCGATCCTTCCTTGAGTGGCGCACCTGTATGGTATGCTGATACGGATGGTGACGGTTTTGGAGATATCAACAATACACTGGCTCAATGTAGTCAACCATTGAATTATGTTTCTAACTCCGACGATTGTAACGACAATGATTCATTACAATTTCCGGGTCAGGTTTGGTTTATTGATCAGGACGACGACGGATATGGAACAGGAGCAACTCAGGTTGCTTGCGCCAGACCACTGCATGGCTATTTACCTGCTGAATTAACAGCCACCACGGGCGATTGTAATGATCTTGATCCGACCATTAATCCCGGCGCTCAGTATTTTACATTCTCTGCTGCTTCGGGATATGGCAATGTATTAGCCAATCCGCTCAACGGCGATAGTTATACCAATTTTCAGTTTGAAGTGGTGTATCATGATATGAACGGGGCTTTGCCTCCGGTCACATTCCCACGTATCATTCTCGATTATGAAGGCAATGGAATTTATACCAATCCCAATGATCGTTTTGTGATGTTATCGCCCGATGATGTCAATGATTTGAATACGGCTGATGGTAAAAAATATATTGGAACCATCAACTCTCTGCCGATTGGAACCACCTGGCAAACCATAGTTCAAACCAACATTGGCATGTGTGCTTCTTACTTTGGTCCCTTCAATTATCCGGATGTATTGATTCAGCCCGATATTGAAATTTTTGCGAACGATATTACATTCAGCGATCCCAATCCACCGGTTGCTTCACCATTAACGGTAAGTGCAACCATTCATAATGTATCCGATTTTGATGCGCAAAATTTTGTCGTACATCTGGTGAATCAATATGATACTACGGTGGTTTATCCGGATATCACCATTAGCAATTTGGGTGCGCATAGTACTACCACGGTCAACTGGACCATCACCACGCCTGCCGTACCGGCCTGGTGTCCGATGCAGGTGAGTATTGATCATTTGGATGTGATTACAGAATCGAATGAATTAGACAATACTGCCATTCGTCCTTTCATCAATGGACCTTATAATTTGCCGGGTTCTATTCTCACCACAGCGAACGTAACACCTGTAGTAGGTTATTCGCAATATGGAGCCAGCAATACCATTTACGGCACTGCACATTACACGGGCACTGCTGTACCTTTGCCTGATTCGAGCGTGGCAGGTGCAACGGTTACTTATACCATTGTAGAAACAGGTGCGACTTATTTCACCTTTACCAATTCCAACGGATTGTATGGTATGGCATTCCCACGTCCACTGCTTCCGGGTATTTACCATATTCAGGGAAATATTACCGACTTCACCCTCACCGGAAATTTCACCACGGAGTTTGAAGTGATTTTACCACCGGTGCCCCCTTGTTTGCCTGATTTGAATATGTCCCTGCAATTATCTGCTACTTCCTTTATAGAAGGTTCTACAACCACTGGTCAGTTTCAGATTAGCAATGTAGGTTGTGCGACTTCGCCTGCTACAGAAGTAAGTATCTCACAAGTGGGCGGTACACCTCTTTTGCCAACTATCCTCACGGTGCCTGCCTTGAATCCGGGTACTTCCTGGACTTCACCGATAAGCCTCACATTTGCCAATGCCGGACAATATTCTTTATGTGCTCAGGTAGATGCAGCTGGTCTTATCATTGAATCCAACGAAACCAATAACGGACAGTGTGCACAAATAAATGTATATCCGAATATAGCAGATTTGGTACCGGGTTATGGTCCGAACGGAACCATTTATGATTGTAGTAATTCGGGACTTCTTTCATTCCGGGTATATAATAATGGTGCTGCAGCAAGTGGTCCATTCAATTGCGAAATTGATGTGTATCACAACAATATATTCCAAACCACGCTCAATCATCCGATCAGTAATGTTACCTCCAATTTGTACAATTTTAATTGGGTTGATTTTAGTGTGCCTTATGTCCTCAATCAGTTAGGGAACTATAGTTTTCAGTTGCGATGTGATGCACCGGGTAACCAGGTCGTTGAGTCGAACGAATTCAACAATACAGGCAATTACGGATATTCGGTGATTCCTTGTTTGCCGAATCTGAGTGCATCTGGTTGTGAAAATTTTGATGTGGAATCTGATAACGGCACCTATGCATTTGGTGATTCGGTAACTATTCAGGGCGTGATCAGCAATTCAGGTAATCTGGCGTTTAACGGGCCTGTAGAAGTACAGTTTAGTTTGTCGGGAGGAGATGTGTACACCGCAACATATAACCTCAACATCCTGCCAAATGCGAATGTGACAGTCAGCAAAAAGATTCCGGTGCCTGCTGTCAGCTATCAATTGTTGACCATGATGATTGATCCTCTGGACCAAATTGTCGAATTCACGAATGGAGATAATGCCATTTCCAATCATATGTGTTGGGACTTACAACCTGTTCCTTTCTGTTATGGTAATTTCTGGGATTTGTCTTATCTCGTCAATCAAAGTGTTTATCCATCTATCGGAATTTATAATACCAAACTGTACAATGCCGATTCGGTGAAAGTAAAATTTGAAGTGAGCGGACCAGGCCTCAGCGGTACCATCAACTTAGGATATGGCACTTACAACAATTTGGGGCAAACCTGTGGTTGTGCTCCGGGCGTGAGTTTGCCGGTTAGTTTTGTTTTCCCGCAAGCAGGAACTTATACTTTTACCATGACCGCTGACCCGGATAATGTTTATGCCGAATGTGAAGAAGGCAACAACGTGATTGTTCGTTCAGTAACGGTGAATAATCTTCCGGACATGCGCATCTTATCGCAATTCATCAATCCGTCGATGCTGAATCCACAACCCGGACAAAGCATCAGCATGGATGTGAGTTACGAAAATATCGGCGCTTCGAATGTCAACGATCAAATGCGTTTGAATGTGCTGATCGACAATCAACCTTTTGCAACGGTGTATCCGGTGAATGGTTTGGTAACAGGCGATAATACCACCATCCCAATTCCGGGTACATTTTCATCCAACTTGCCGGGTGTGCATATCATTCGGGCAATCATTGATGCAGATGCGACTATTCCTGAAATCAATGAAATGAACAATGAAGCCACGCGTGCTTTTGTGGTGGGTGAATCAGCGAATCTGTATGTTCAATCATTCAGCGCCAGTAATAACACACCTGCTTTGAATGATAATATACAATTCGAATATCGTATCGGAAACAACGGTGATCTGCCTTGCGAAGCCGATGTGCAATTGTTCTATGTCGATAATAATCAGGATACCTTATTCATCGGAAGCAACCATGTGAATCTCAATGCCAACGATAGCACCACCCTCATTCAACCCTGGATGGTGTTGGATCATAAAACAACCATCGTGGCCCGCATCGTGAATTCATCGATCCTCGAGGCAACTTATGTCGATAATGAGGGCTACCTGCAATTGGGTAATATGCAACTCAATATCCTTTCTGTAAATGGTTGCAGTGGTGGAAACAACGGTAGCCTCACGGCAAATGTGAGCGGTGGAGATGCGCCGTATTATTATAGCTGGAACAATGGCTTTGTAGGACCTGTAATCGTCGGAGGTGCCGGAACATATACCGTTACGGTAACCGACAACAATGGACAAACCATTTCAGCATCAGCATCCATCATTGAAACCACCATTCAAAGTAGTTTCGCCGATACAGCCTGTGATTCATACATCCTGCCTTGGAGCGCACAGGCTATTTCGCAGAGCGGTACCTATACGCATACCTATACCACCGCTTCAGGTTGTGATAGTTTGGTGACCGCCCATATCGTCATCAATCAAAGTAGTACCGATACTTCTGTAATCAGTGCCTGCGATCAGTATAGCTGGCCGGTAAACAATATGACTTACACAAGTAGTGGCACTTATATGAGTGTGTCTACCAATCCTGCGGGTTGTACGCATACTTCGGTATTGGTATTAACCATTGGTCAAAATTCCAATCTGGTTTATAACGATACGGCATGTGGAACCTATACCTGGCCAATAGATGGGAATACCTATACCCAAAGCGGCACCTATTTCTTTACCGGTACCAATGCAGGAGGCTGTAATGTGTTACATACCCTAAATCTGGTCATCAATACCAGTGTGCAAAGCAGTATACAAGTCACCCATTGTGGCGCGTATATCTGGTCGGCCAATGGAAATACATATACGCAGTCTGGAACATATACCTATACTTCCACCAATGCTTCCGGTTGTACCGATATGCAGACCTTGATGCTGACGATTAACAATGGTAATCTAAATACTTCCAGCCAAACAGCTTGTGGGTCTTACACATGGCCGGTGAACGGAACCACCTATACCCAAAGTGGTACATACACCTATGCGGTGACCAATGGTTCCGGATGTAATGATTCAAGTATTTTATATCTCACCATTCACGCCTTACCTGTTGTGAGTTTACAAGATGTGAGCGGTTGTCCGGGCAGTCCTATTCCGCTGCAAGGTCTTCCTGCAGGTGGTACATTTAATGTGTCCAATCCGTATATCGGTCCTTCTGCAAGTTATACCTATACCTTCACAGATGCCATGGGTTGTACTGCTTCGGCAAGTGCCAATATCATTGCCACACCGGCCGCGCCGGTTACCGGAGTGAATTTGTCCAATATCGGTGCCAATACAGCAACCGTGAATTGGAATCCTGTTCCGGGTTTATTGTGGTATGAGGTACGATACCGACCAATCGGTACGACATCATGGATAGGCGGCGGAACGCAGGCAGCACCTACAACGTTTAAAAATCTGATTGGACTGATTCCAGCCACTTCGTATGAAATTGAGGTGAGAGGTTTTTGTGCCGTAAATTCTCCGGGTTCATGGGGCAGTCCAACCCTCTTTTCAACGGGCGCCGCATGTGCAACACCTCAAAATTTGCAAGCGCTGAACATTACCTCCTCAACGGCTACTTTAAGCTGGACGCCTATCGCGAATGCCTCTTATTATCAAATTCGTTATCGCCCGCTTAATGGAGCCTGGATTAGCGGTACTTCTGCATCTGCTACTAAGCTCATTACAGGTTTGACCAACAATACCACTTACGAATGGCAACTTCGTGCGATTTGTTTACCAAGTCCTTTCTCTACCGGAGCATGGAGTGCACTCGACGACTTCAGTACCGGGATGTCATCCAAAGAATCTGATTCCGACATCCATATGCCTCAGTCGGTGCAGTGTTATCCCAATCCGGTTCAAGGTCAATTGATGGTCGATGTTTATGCATCGCAACACCAGGAAACCCTGATTCGACTCATGGATGTGAGTGGTCGATTGGTGAAAGAAATTCGGGCAAATCATATACCGGGTTCTCATACGATGCAAATCAATATGGAAGAATTATCGGTCGGACAATATACCATTCAGGTATACTTCGATCAAAAATTGTCGCACACGGCTATCACTGGTAAGGTCGAATAGTGCAGGCAAAGGATGAAAAAGAAGCCTCTTCGTTTTTGCGAAGGGGCTTTTTTGTGGGGTCATCGTAGGTCACTTTGTCCATCGCAATTGCGTCGCACACCTCAGGGACACGTACTTCCTTCAGCATGACTATATTTGTAGGACAATCGTAAGAATGATGAATTCCAAATTATTACTAGCAACGATATCGATATTCTTTCTTTGGTTTGCGAATCAACCGATACAGGCCCAAAAAGATCAACCGAAAAAGGATTGTCGCAAAGATGCAGACGATGATGGCATCAACGATTGTTTTGATCAATGTGCCAATACTCCTGCCGGCATTCGTGTAGATTCAAAAGGGTGTCCGCGTGATACAGACGCCGATGGCATTCCGGATTATCTCGATAAACAGCTCATCACCCCAACAGAATGTCAACCCAGCGATAGTAATGGCGTTGGTAAATGTGATTCGAAACGGAATCTATAAAAATCCTCTATCAGACAGAAGGATTGTGTATTTAATAAACAGCACAAATTCAGGGATGTGCGTGTATGTTTGCTTTTAATCGAAACATACATAAAGATGACCCGAAAAAAAACCGCACTCATCACCGGAAGTACCAGCGGCATTGGTAAAGCGATTGCAGAACGTTTTGCCGCTCAAGGGTATCAGCTCATTTTAAATGGGATTGAACCCAACGCTTCTGAATTGTCGGAAGAATTAGCTACCCGTTACCAGGCCGAATATTTATTTTCTGCTGCTGATATGCGCGATCCATCAGCGATTCGTGGAATGGTAGAAACAGGTATCGAACGTTTTGGGGCCATTGATATTTTAGTGGCCAATGCAGGGATACAGTATGTGTCACCGATTGAAAATTTTCCCGACGAAAAATGGGATGCCATCCTGGCCATCAATTTATCGGCAGCATTTCATTTGGCAAAAGCTGTTTGGCCGGGCATGAAGAAGAATGGCTTCGGGCGTATCATTAACATGGCCTCTGCCCACGGTTTAACAGCCTCTGCTTATAAAAGCGCTTACGTGGCATCCAAGCATGGATTGATTGGTTTAACGAAGGCCTTGGCGCTGGAAGGCGCCGGACATAATATTACCGTGAATGCTGTTTGTCCGGGTTATGTACACACACCCATTGTTGAAAACCAAATTGCCGATCAGATGAAGGCGCATCAGATGAGCAGAGAAGAGATTATCGAAAAAGTCATGCTCGCTAAACAGGCGGTCAAGGAATTTGTTTCAATTGATCTGATTGTTGATATGGTGATGATGTTAACGGACGAAAAAGCTTCCACCCTAACCGGTGTAGCATTGCCTGTGGATGGTGGCTGGACAGCCGCATAAATAAAGGAACTATGTATACCTACGAAAGTAAAATTGCCGCAGTCAATCAAATCAATATCCATTATCTGGATTATAAAAATGAGCACCCTCCACTTTTACTCCTGCATGGATTAACGGCGAATGCTTTTGCATTTAACGGACTCATTCAAGCCGGTTTAGCAGATCATTTTCGGGTGATTAGTATCGATTTTCGGGGCCGCGGACTCAGTTCCAAAGTGGCTTTTCATTACAGTATACGCGAGCATGCTGCAGATGTGATGGCTTTGCTCGATCATTTGGGCATTGATAAAATTCATGTTTGCGGGCATTCCTTTGGTGGCTTGATGGCGTCCTATCTGGCCTATCATCATCCTGAACGTTTTGAACGGATCGTGATACTCGATGCAGCTCCTCAAATGAACCCGAAAGCGGCTGAAATGTTGGGCCCGGCACTGAGTAGAATAGATACCCGCTTTACCAATTTTGAAACATATCTCGAAACGATTCGTCAGGCACCCTACCTGCATTTTTGGGATCCTGCCATGGAAGCCTATTATCGGGCAGATGTTGCCACAGCCGCGGATGGAAGTGTAGAACCCATCAGTAACCTTTCCGATATTATTCAAATTGCCACCCACGTTTCCAAAGTACACTGGGATACTTATTTTACCGGTATCTCGCATGCTGTATTACTCGTAGTCGCACTCGATGAATATACCCTGCAAATGCCTTTACTGCCGGATCAAAAGGCCCGGGAAATTATTTCCAGGATGCAACATGCAACGCTTCGCGAAATGCATGGGAATCACCAAACGATGTTATTTGGAGATCATGCCCGGGAATTGGTCGAGATGATTTGTGAGCACCTGTAAATAAGGACTTTAGGTATTGGATGTTTTTTTGAAGTATACAACGGATTATCAGATAATACCAATTGTATTTATAAATTAGTCCATAGGCTATTTTATAAATATACAATGGTAATGCCGATATAAAATATTCATAGTACAATTGAGCAAGGTGAAAATTGGACTATAGAATATTTATAATCGGTATAGAATGCATCCGCAAATGGAGGAATGCAAACAGCTATTTCAATATACTTTCGCAGCTTTTGTCAGGCCTTCAGGTTTTTAAAGTCTGTTAACGTTGCTCTATCTATACAGGATTTACATTTGAATAATCTGTTTGATGGTTCTTTCAGGCATTTAACCTTTTCCTGAATTAAAGGTCTGAGGCCCGTCTTTCATAAAATAATATGATCATGAAAAAAACACTATTTATCCTACTCATCTCCGCCTGTACCTATTCAAGCCAGGCACAAACCATCAACGATTTGTTTAACCAGGCCAACACCATCCTCAATGGAGGCTCGGGGAATCAAAACAATAACAACAACAATAATCCTATTTCCGGTTTGCTCGGTGGCAACCTTTCCAATGGTGAAATCGTGAATGGATTAAAAGAAGCATTGCGTGTGGGCACCAGAAATGCTTCCGGAACCTTAAACAAACCGAATGGATTTTTTGGAAATCAATTGATTAAAATTTTATTGCCACAGGAAGTGCGTCAGGTAGAATCTACTTTGCGTCAGTTTGGTTTTGCCAAACAATGCGACCGTCTGATACTGAGTTTGAATCGTGCTGCCGAAGATGCCGCCGGTAAAGCTGTGCCAATTTTTGTGAATGCCATCACCAGCATGAATATCAATGATGGTTTAAGCATTCTGCGCGGAGGCAATAATGCAGCCACTGAATTTCTCAAACGAACCACAACCGGAGCTTTAACCCAAGCATTTCGGCCGGTGATACAAAATAGCTTAAGTAAGGTAGGGGCTACCCGCTATTGGACAGATGTGTTTAATATTTATAATCGTCTGCCAATCACCCGTCAAAAAGTGAATCCCGATTTGCCGGGTTATGTAACTGAAAGAGCATTGAATGGTTTGTTTACAACGGTTGCCCAGGAAGAATTAAATATTCGTCAAAACCCTGCAGCGCGAGTCAACGATATCTTACGCAAAGTTTTTGGCGGAAAATAGAGCTGGTTCTTTCCGCTATCATTCGACTGCCTGGCAAAATGGGTTATCCTTTTTTCTTAAATTTCTCGATTGCATCACGGGTAAATTGACTCAATACCAGTTTGCCACTCATGGCTGCACGCTCCGGTAATAATTTATCCCAATGATCTGTGCCCTGCCAGAATACTTTTTTCAGCATGGCCATGGCCTCGGGATTACTATGTGCCAATTTATCAGCCAGTCTGTTTACGGCATCGTCCAATTCTTCGGTGGTTTTGTACATCTCAGCGTATAAACCATGTTTTTTAGCCCATTCCGCGCTGCGCCATTCTGTGGCATCTATCGCCAATTGCGCAAAACAAGAGGTGCCTAATTTACGTTCCACGGCCGGTCCGACTACAAAAGGCCCAATGCCAATGGCCAATTCGCTCAATTTAATAGCTGCTCCTTCGGTAGCAAGGGTATAATCACAGGCTGAGGCTAGTCCCACACCACCGCCTACTGCTTTTCCTTGCACGCGCCCAATCACAAATTTATGGGCCTTGCGAATGGCATTAATCACCAATGCAAATCCTGAGAAAAAGGCCAAGCCTTGTTTTTCATCTTGAATGGCAATCAGTTCATCAAAACTAGCTCCTGCACAAAATGCACCTTTTCCGGCTGAGCGCAGTACAATAACTTTCACTCGCTCGTCCTGCCCGGCCTTGTCAATGGCTTTCGCCAGATCGCCTAAAATTTGCGCAGGGAGGGCGTTGCTGGATGGATGATAAAATTCGATGGTTGCGATTCCATGGTCCAGGTCTGTTTGTACATATCCGTTCGTTGTATTGGGCATAGTCTAATTTTTACCAAATGTAATATTTTGAAATAAATTGTTCATTTTCTCGCATGGTCAATTTCTCAGTTTCTTCGCGATTTTGAAAACTTTTTGGTCGGGGCATTTGCTTTATCTTCGCAATATGACGGATACTATCAGTCTTTTGCCGGATCATATTGCCAATCAGATTGCAGCAGGGGAGGTGATTCAACGGCCGGCCAGTGCGGTGAAGGAATTACTCGAAAATGCCATCGATGCCGGCGCCACCCGCATCCATCTGATTATTCGGGATTCGGGTAAGGAATTGATTCAGGTGATTGATAATGGTCGGGGAATGAGCCCCATTGATGCCCGCATGTGTTTTGAGCGACATGCCACTTCTAAAATCAGTACCATCGAAGATTTATTTCAAATCCGAACCATGGGGTTTCGGGGCGAAGCACTTGCTTCCATTGCAGCGGTTGCCCAGGTGGAACTTAAAACACGAAGGGCTGAGGATGAAGTAGCCACCCACTTATCCGTTGAAAACAGTACCATACGTTCGCAGGAAATTTGTCAGGCTCCGGTAGGCACGAGTTTGGCTATCAAAAATTTATTCTTTAATGTTCCGGCGCGTCGAAATTTTCTCAAATCGGCTTCCACCGAAATGCGGCATATTTTAGATGAATTTACCCGTGTGGCCATGGCCTTTCCGGAAATTGCTTTTCGCCTGACGAACGGTCAAACGGATGTGTTTAACCTCGAGGCCGGCAAATTAAAACAACGTATACTCGGACTTCTGGGCCAACCTCTCAATACCAAGCTGGTACCGGTTGAAGAACCCACGGATGTGGTGAGTATTCGCGGATTTATTGGGGCACCGGATACCGCATCAAAAACACGTGGGAATCAGTTTTTTTTCGTGAATAACCGGTTTATACGAAGCCCTTATCTC
Organism: Chitinophagaceae bacterium; assembly: GCA_049318705.1. Taxonomy (GTDB): domain Bacteria; phylum Bacteroidota; class Bacteroidia; order Chitinophagales; family Chitinophagaceae; genus OLB11. Next base: position 21,394 of record JBMOFV010000023.1, on the reverse strand, counting down.
ACACATGCGGTTGGTCAGGCCTTTAGTGACATGATTGCCAAAGATGAATTTCCGTTGTTTGTTCTTTTTATCGATATTGATCCTGCCCGGATTGATATCAATGTGCATCCCACCAAACAAGAAATTAAATTTGAGGATGAACGTATCGTGTATTCATTTGTAAATGCGGCTATCCGGCATGCTTTGAGTAAGTACAGTATTGCGCCTTCATTGGATTTTAGTTTGGATGCCCAAATTGTTTCCATGCCTGCGGTCACCCAGCCTTTTCATCAAACAACCCGTGAGGCCACCAAAAACGATTATCTTTTTCAGTCGTTCACTGAATCCGGTAAAGCGCATTTTCTGGAACGCAGTCAGGATACCCGAAACTGGAAGGAACTATACCAGGTGCAGCAGGATTTTCAGTTGCAGGGCGAAGCAAAGCCGGCCATGGATTCTGCACCCGAACTGCCACATCGGGAAGAAGAGTTTAAATCTACATTTCTTCAAATTCATCAGGCTTATATCATCGTAAGTACCCGTTCCGGATTTTTGCTGCTCGATCAGCATTTAGCCCATCAACGTATTTTATATGAACAATTTCGTAAAAGCAGCATGCAACCTCTGTCCGTGCAACGATTGCTTTTGCCACTTACGATAGAATTGAGTCCCGCTGATGCCGTGTTATTACAAGGCTTGTTGCCGGATTTAAAAGCACTGGCTTACGAAATTGAACCTTTTGGAAAAGATACTTTTATCATTCAGGGTGTTCCGGCCGATTTGTCGCAAGGACAAGAGAAAAGCAGTTTGGAACAAATATTGGAAGCGGTGAAACATGAAAATGAAGCATTGAAAGATGATCGTCGCGAACGATTATTTCGTGGACTTGCCGCACAAAGGAGTATTCAGCATGGTAAAGTGTTGCAGGAAGATGAAATGCAAGAGTTGTTTGCGCAATTATTCAGATGTGAACAACCTATGTACGCGCCGAATGGCAAAAAAGTTTTTTCGAAATTTGGTGTTCAGGATTTGGAACGTTTGATACAAAATGGGTAAGCTTTTTTTATTTTTTGTGCTGCTTTTAATCGTCTTTTCTGCCTGCAAAAAAGATCGGGTTTCGGTGGATGTGGTTGATTTGAGCAGGCCGCAATCCGACTATATCTATAGCAGTATCGCTCAATTAGGCAATACGTTTTTTATTGCCGGTGGCTCACGATGGTCTGCCTCGAGTCTACTTCTTTTAAACGCCGATAAACAATTGACCGAAATTTCGCTGGATGTCAATGATCAGCAAAAGGCATTGTATGGAGTCGATTGTTTACCCGATGGTCATATTGCGGCGGTTGGTTATGAAGGCCAATTGTATGTGAGTGATGACAGTGGGAAGAGTTGGCGAATACAGAGGCAGATTGAAAGTAAACCTTATCAGGATATAGCATGGCTTACAACGGATAGTGTATTGATTGTGGGAGGGATTAGTTTTAATAAAGGTTTTAGTTTGAAAAGTTCGACTTGGCATCAACCCGATATTCAGGATTTTGATTTACGAAATTTTGAGATTGTCGATATCGATCATGCCGAAAAGGATGTGTATTATTTAGCCGGATATGGGGCCATCCTGAAATCAACCAATCGCGGCCGGCAATGGGATTTCACGGCTGCCAAAAATGATTACTTCAAGGGAATGGCCTGGATCAATGCTTTGGAAGGAGTCGCTGTTGGTTATGCCGGCCTTATTCTACAAACCAAGGATGGCGGCGATAACTGGGAGGCGATTTCTGATTCAGGATTGCCTAAGAATCGAAAGTGCCTGAACGTGGATATAAATATTCAGGGCGATTGTGTGATTGCCGGAGAGCAGGGGTTTATGGCGTTTAAAAGAGCGGGAGCTTTTTCATGGCGAACGGCTCGTCCGTTTACCAATAGCGATTTAAAGGCGGTCAAAATGGTGAATAACCAAGAGGTACTAGTTTGTGGTACCCAAGGCGCCATTTATCTTGTTCAATGGCCGGAATGAGTTTTATGAGTTTGTCCGATTAGGGGTTGAGCCGGAAACGATGCCATTGTCCATCCGCTTTTTCATATACAATTCGATCATGTAAACGGCTGGCACGTCCTTGCCAGAATTCGATGAGGTGTGCATTCACCGCAAATCCACCCCAATGAGGAGGTCGTGGTATAATCTGACCAGCAAATTTTTCCTGTAATTCTTCGTAGCGTGCTTCCAATGCTGCACGGTTCGATAATTTTTCACTTTGGAATGAAGCCCATGCTCCAATTTGACTTTCCAACGGACGGGTTTGAAAATAGGCATCCGAAATACTTTCATCTACTTTTGTCGCATAACCTTCAATCCGAACTTGTCGCTGTAATTCTCTCCAAAGAAAGTTGAGACTAACATCCGGATTGGTAAGAATCTGTTGTCCTTTGTGGCTTTGGTAATTGGTATAAAAGACAAATTGATTGTTTTCTATGCCTTTGAGTAATACGATTCGATTGTGGGGTTTATGGTCCTGGTCTACTGTGGCCAGCGATAAAGCATTCACTTCCTGGGTTTCGGCTTCTACTGCCTCCTGAAACCATTGTTGAAACTGATCAATGGGGTTTGCATACATGCCCGATTCATCGAGTGTGGCTAACATATATTCCTGACGGATGGCGGCTATTTGTTCGCTGTTCATATACGATGTTTGGGAATCCAACAAAATCCGACTTTTTTAAACGAAGAAAAATGACCATCGAATCTTGTCCTATGACCATTCCATATCTTTTGTCCTGGCAGATTCCAAAAAAGATTCCATCCCAGGGGCTAACCGAAAGTGGGAAGGGTTTAACTAGTTGTCTTTGAGGTAGTTTTTCATAACGAAAACCAATCCCACAAACATGATAATGATAAACAGCCAGCAACCATAATAGCCGATGACATTGCCTATTTCAAAAATGGAGAGTAAACTTTTTAACATGAATCTGTTTTAAAATGTGCTGCAAATATAAAACAATTATCCTCTTTTTCTATGTCGAAATTTGAAGACAAAACCACCCTGAACCAAGGCTTTTCCTAAACCGGCTTCCAGATAAATAGCGGTTCGGGTGAGGAAAAAGTAACGAACACCCAATGACATCTCGTAGGAAACCGGATAAGGAATTTTGAATTGCGATTTAAAGGTGCTGTCTTCCGGTAAATACGTGGTAAAATCTTTCGACATAAAATGATTATATCCTGCACCACCACCTATGTACACATCCCATTCTTTGTTGACAAACAAATGATAGTTGAAGCGTAAATTAGCAGAGATATCGTGCAGGGTATTACCATAGGTAAAAGGTAGGTCGAACGTATAAAGCGGATCAGGGCGAAGCCGCTTCCAGTCGGACTTGTAGAGGATATAACTGGCTGATAGGGCGACACTCAATTTACGAGAAAGACCATGTTCAACCCGCCAAAAGAAAGGACCGACGCCGACAACCCGAAAGTCAATTTCATTTTTATGATATTCGAACAGTTTTTTATCCATACGGGGTAAGCCGTAGCCATAGGTAAAGTGAATCTGACCTTTTTCGTGGGCTTTCAAATCCCAGTTATAATCCCATTTGGGAATGGTAAAAAACTGGGCACGACTACCGAATGAGGAAACAAGCATCAACAACCCTACAAGAAAAATCCTGTTCATGAATCAATATTTGGGTCCAAAATAAAGCAAAACTCGCTATAAATGAAAATTCGTTGGCAATTTTTGCGTGGAATGGCGCTAGGTCTAACTTTCAATGTGGTCCGAACTATTCAATTTCTCCCGCACCTTCCCGCAAAACGACTGGTGGATGCACTGTGCAGTCAACAATCGTCGAAGGGATGAGTCCTCCATATCCACCATCGATCACCATATCTACTTGTTTTTCAAAAATCTCATGAATTTCTTCAGGATCTGCATAAATGGCATGATCGTCGGGCAAAGGAAGAGAGGTACTAAGCACTGGTCGGCCCAATTCTTTCAGGATGATCTGACTAATGGGATTGTCAGGTACACGAATCCCTACAGTATCTTTTCGGGTACGCAGCAATTTGGGAACCCTTTTATTGGCTTCCAGAATAAAGGTATAAGGACCGGGTAAATACTGCTTCAGGAATCGGTAAATCGGGGTGTCAATGGGTTTTGTATATTCGCTCAAATGACTGAGATCGGCACATAAAAACGATAATTGGGTTTTTTCGGGATTGACTTTTTTGATGCTGCAAATACGTTGTATGGCCTCGGGGTGTTCGATATCGCAGCCAATTCCATAAACGGTATCTGTTGGATAAATAATGACCCCGCCTTTTTTCAGGCAATCAATCACCATTCGAATCTTACGTTCATCAGGATTTTTAGGATGTATTTGAACCAACATATGCGCAAAGGTATTGATTTCCGTTCATCCGGTATTTTTGATCACGAATATGGGTTTATAAGGATTTCAAAAGAACCATGAAGACCATCAAAACACGAAAGGGTACAATCTATTCCTGCTTTGCTACTTTCACGAAGATTTTTACCTTCGTAGTTCATGAATGCCTACCAGCAACTGGATCGCTCATCGGTTTGGTTTTTTATCATCACACTAACTCTCATCATGCTTCCCTGGCATGAACGCTTCAGTTCCATTGGCATCATACTGCTCTTGATTCACTGGTTGACCGACAAAAACTTTCGCGAAAAAGTGTTGTCCATTCGAAAGGATTATCTGTTATGGGCCTTCATGGGTTTTTTTCTGATTCAACTACTCTGGATGATTTTTTCATTGGATTCCGCAGAAGGATGGCATAGTATCGAAGTGAAACTAGGTTTTGTTATTCTGCCGATTTTATTTTCTACCGAGTCCTATCTGCAAAAAGAGAATTTCAGGATGTTGTTGCGCATTTTTGTGCTTTCTTGTTTTTTATCCTTCCTGTATAATTTGGGGATGTCCTATTACGATCACCATCAACAGGGGTGGTGGCAGGTTCTTCATCGAATGAATCTGGGTTATACAATTTGGCACCCGGGTACTTATTCAAATTACTTTTTACTGGGACTTTTTTTTATGACCATCGATTGGATACAAACCCGTCATCTGGAGAGAGTATATCGGTGGTTTTATGGGATCATGATTCCCTTGTTTCTGGTTATTATTTTTATCCTGATTTCACGGACTATTTTAATTGTGCTCGTTTTATTTCTGGCGTTTGTTATCTGGAATTTTACCGCCTTTATCAAACATCCCCTCATTCGTATTGGAGGTTTTGCCGCCTTTTTCCTGTTTTCTGCTATGCTCATGATGTTTTCTCCCCAGCTACGAAGCAGAATATATGAAACATTTAACCGCAATGGTAAAATCAGTAAATCTGAAATTGGTATCGGTCAATCTACCGATGCGCGTAGGGCTGCTTATCTCACTGAATTTAAGTTGTTGGGGAAGTATTGGTTGGTAGGCTGCGGAACGGGCAGTTCAACTGTTTTGCTGAATCGCCAATTAAAGAAGGATGGATATTTGCGTTTATCAGAGGACGGCATGTTTACCCATAACCAAATTCTACGAACCTGGCTCGAAACAGGTTTATTGGGCATTGCAAGTTTAAGTATACTTTTTTTACTGGCTTTTCAACGACTCATTCAGGCCAGAGATACCCTTGGAATTTGGTTGCTGATTTTGTTTTTATTCAATTGTTTATTTGATGATATTATGCAAAGTCAGCCAGGAGGCCTGTTTTTTCTGCTATTCCTTTGTTTAATGCTTTTTAAAACGCCCGGTGACCGGCGTACTTATCACTAGGCAGTGAATTTATAACCGATACCTCGTACGCTATGAAAATGCCGGGGTTGTTTTGGATTTTCTTCAAAATACTTCCGATAGGTCATGATAAAGTTATCAATGGTGCGGGTGGTTGGAAATACATTATAGCCCCAAACCATTTTTAAGATATGTTCACGGGTTACTACTTCATTTTTATGATCAATCAGCAATTTTAAAAAATGCACTTCTTTTTTAGTCAGCGGTTTTTTATCACCATGTATGTCGATACATTCATGCGAATGAAAATCAATCCGGCAAGGCCCGATTTCATACATTTCTATTTCCTGAGAAGGCTGCTCTATTTTTTTGTTTTTTTCGATGAGTTTTTCCACCCGAAGCAGAAGTTCTTCCAGATTAAAAGGTTTGGTGAGATAGTCGTCGCCACCCTTACGCAGTCCCTGAACCCGATCGGCACCGGAGTTCCTTGCCGAAAGAAATAAAATCGGAATCTGATCATTTGATAGTCGGATGGTTTCGCATACCATGAGTCCGTCAATTTCAGGCATCATGATATCCAAAATAATACAGTCGAAATATTCTTCTTTAAATGCCTGTATGGCTTTCTTTCCATTGTCCTCAGCACGCACTTCATATCCTTCCAATTCCAGATTTAATTTCAGGGCTTCTCTCAGGTTAATCTCATCTTCAACCAGTAAAATGCATCCTCTGGTCTTTTCGTTTTTGTGGCTCATAAATAAATTAATGGCGAATTCTGATTTCAAAAATAGAACCTTTGGGAGAATTGTTTTTCACGGAAATGTCATATTTGTAAAGGGTCAGAATTTTTTTGACCAAAAACAAGCCCAATCCCGTTCCGCTGGATTTACGTGTGTTTTCGTCACCACTGCGGTAAAACTTGTCAAATATTTTATTTTTTTCCTCATCCGGAATGCCGATGCCCTGATCGGCTATTTGTAAGAGAATATTGTCCCGTTGTTTAAACAGGTGAATGGCAATAGGTGTTCCGGCTTCGGTGTATTTACGGGCATTTTCGATGAGGTTTGACAGGATGAGTTTCCACCAGGTTCGGTCACCCGAAATAGGTTCTATATCTTTTGAAATGTTGGTCTGGATCTGCATTTGTGGATGCCGAACCATAAATTCTTCCATTTCTTCTTCAATCAATTCCGGCAAGGATACCTGCTCGGAATACAAAGCCAGTTTTTTGTTTTCAATTTGTGTGGCCCACAAAATATTATTACAGAGGTCGTTGAGTCGATTGGTTTCCTGTATCGCCGATTGAACTAATTTTTTCTGCAACGCTTCATCTAATTTTCTCTTTTCGATGGTCTGCATATTTAATTTAATGCCGGCTATCGGTGTTTTGAGTTCATGGGTTACACTCAGCATAAAATTTTGCTGCAACTTGCTCAATTGCCTTTGCCGGTAATAGGCGTAATAAACAATTCCTGAGGCGATGAGGGTCAAAACCAAAAAGGTTGTTCCCTCTCCCCAATATTGTCGGGTGCGGCGAATTCGACCTTCCTCCACCTTTTGTAAATCGGCATTGTAGGCGTCTGTTCGGTGAAGTTCATTTTTGAGAGAAACATTTTCTTTTTCCAGCATATACACTTTCTGACTGGCTTTTTGCAGACTATAACCCCAAAAAACAATGGCGGCAATCACGTACATAAATACCAATCCGTATGCAATGGTGAATTTCATAAGGTTCAAAATTAGGCAATGTCCTTCATTAAACAGGATGCCAAATTGAATGGGCTTTTCGCGTTTTAATTCGCGAAGGATGTGGGACAGGGTGTTTTATACCGATGCAACGTTGAGTCGCGACTCAAGTATACACCATCGAACTTTAGTCATTAGTAAAAAGTAAGAATATAGCAGGGCCATTTTCGGCCTTTGCTCTTTGGACGTTAAGAAAAATTTGAAATCGAGCGTAGCCTGCTTCCGGCTGTTCGAAGCCGAAGCCAAAGCGAAGGCAAGTTTCGGAAGTAGGCAGCTCGATGAGAATTTTTTAGGCGAAAGAGCAACAGCCTAGAATTTTTGGCTCCACCTTTTGTTTCATGACAAAAGGTGGAAAAGAAGATTGATAGCGATGTCTGACTTAGGAAAACAGGATCTGTTTTTATTCCGTGAGAATTACGAGCAAATAAAAAAAACACATCATCTATTGATTTGTATTTTGTTACAATAAGTTAGAGAGATATGATATTTGTAATACCAAGTAGTGTGGCTGTAACCTTCATTCCTCAGGTACTTCCACATAATCCGTAAAGGATAGACCAATTCATATTGGTATTTTATACAAACCTAACACTTAAATTTTCAAAGATGATTTGTATTAAAATTCATTTTCTCCTGTACATTTGCCCCGCAGGCAGATTTGATTATTGTTCGGCCTGTTACAAACAACTGAACTAATACTCACTTTCTCAATCAATTCCCTGCTTGATTAAAGTTGTGTACACAGGTTCAGTTAAAATAAATTGAACCAATGCAAACGATACAGGAATTACTCCAACAACAAATTCTCATCATTGATGGTGCCATGGGTACGATGATTCAACGCCATCAGTTGCAGGAATCCGATTACCGCGGTGAGCGTTTTGCCAACTGGCATAAAGATCTGAAAGGGAATAATGATTTGCTCTGCATCACCCGGCCCGATATCATTACGGGTATTCATCTGCAATATCTGCAAGCCGGTGCACACATCATCGAAACCAATACATTCAGCGCTCAGCGGATCTCCATGGCCGATTATGACATGCAGGACCTCTGCTTCGAAATGAATGTCGCGGCAGCCAAATGTGCCCGCGAAGCCGTCACCCAATTTTTAAATACGCCCGAAGGCAAAGATTCTCCCGGAGTTTTTGTGGCGGGTGCCATTGGACCCACCAACCGCACTTTATCCCTTTCGCCGGATGTGAATAATCCCGGCTTCAGGGCAGTCAGCTTTGATGAGGTGATGTCGGCTTACCACGAACAAATAGATGCTTTGGTGCAAGGTGGTGTGGACCTCATTTTAATCGAAACGATTTTTGATACCCTCAATGCGAAGGCCGCCATTTTTGCTTATCAAAAATATTTTGCCGATCGTCCGGATCTGAAACAATTACCCGTCATGATTTCAGGTACGATTACAGATGCCAGTGGACGTACATTAAGTGGACAAACATTGGAAGCTTTTTATATTTCGGTACAGCATGCACAACCGTTAAGTATTGGTTTTAATTGCGCCCTGGGGGCTACCCAAATGCGACCCCATATCGAAGAGCTGAGTCAAATCGCTACTTGTTATGTGAGTGCATACCCCAATGCCGGTTTACCCAATGCCTTCGGACAATACGATGAACAACCCCACGAAACAGGCTCCATCATTCAGTCGTGGGCCCGCGAAGGTCTGGTGAATATTGTAGGGGGCTGCTGTGGTACCACACCCGATCATATTCGCTGTATCGCCCAAGATGTCAAAGGTCTGCAACCTCGTCCATTACCTCAAACGCTATTTATTTCATGATGATTAATCAATATTTAAATCTTTCCGGACTTGAACCTCTTGTTGTTCGTCCTGAGTCGAATTTTATCAATATAGGCGAACGCACCAATGTAACCGGCAGTAAAAAATTTGCGCGACTCATTCGGGAAAATAAATATGATGAAGCGCTCAGCGTGGCCCGACAACAAGTGGAAAATGGCGCGCAAATTCTGGATGTTAACATGGATGATGCCCTTCTGGATGGTGTGCACGCGATGACCACTTATCTCAATCTGCTACAATCCGAACCCGATATCGCCCGTATTCCCATCATGATTGATAGTAGTAAATTTGAAATCATTGAGGCCGGGCTAAAATGTGTTCAGGGTAAATGCATCGTCAATTCCATTTCGCTCAAAGAAGGCGAAAGTAAATTTTTGGAGCAAGCCCGCATTTGCCGGATGTACGGCGCTGCCGTGGTCGTTATGGCTTTTGATGAAGACGGGCAAGCCGACACCCAACAACGCAAAGTAGATATTTGTTTCAGAGCCTATCAACTGCTCACGCAAAAGGCAGCCTATCCACCCACGGATATCATTTTTGACCCCAATATTTTTGCCGTTGCTACTGGTCTTGAGGAGCACAATAATTATGGGGTTGATTTTATTGAGGCCACCCGCGAAATTAAAAAGCGGATGCCCGGTGTGAGTGTGAGTGGTGGGGTTAGTAATTTGTCTTTTTCTTTTCGGGGCAACGAGTCAGTGCGCGAAGCCATGCATAGCGTTTTTTTGTATCATGCCATCGCCGCCGGAATGGATATGGGTATTGTCAATGCCGGGCAACTCGCCGTGTATGACGAAATTCCCCCGCTGTTAAAACAATTGTGCGAAGATGTTATTCTGAACCGGAACAATACGAACAACGAGGCAACCGAAGCCCTGATTCGTTATGCAGATGAGGTGAAATCGGATGCGAAAGTACAAGTCAAAGATGAAGCCTGGCGACAATGGTCTGTTGAACAGCGACTCACCCATGCTTTGGTAAATGGCATCACCGATTATATCGACCAGGATACCGAAGAAGCCCGTCAAAAATATCCAAAGCCACTCGATATCATTGAGGGACCGCTCATGGATGGCATGAATGTAGTGGGAGATTTATTTGGCAGTGGTAAAATGTTTTTGCCCCAGGTGGTAAAAAGTGCCCGCGTCATGAAAAAAAGTGTGGCCTATCTGACGCCATTTATTGAAGCTGAAAAAAAGGAAAGTACCCAGGCTCCCAAAGTGCTGCTCGCCACCGTAAAAGGAGATGTACACGATATTGGTAAAAATATTGTGGGCGTTGTGTTGGCTTGTAACGGTTATCAAATCATTGATTTAGGTGTGATGGTACCGGCCAATAAAATTCTCGATGAGGCCATTCAACATCAGGTAGATATTATTGGTTTGAGTGGACTCATCACGCCCTCACTCGATGAAATGGTTCATGTAGCTTTGGAGATGAAACGTCGCGATTTTCAAATTCCGCTGCTCATCGGTGGAGCCACAACCAGTCGTATGCATACCGCTGTAAAAATTGAACCAAACTATCCGCATGGTGTGATTCATGTTTTGGATGCTTCGCGCAGTGTAACCATCGTCAGTGATTTACTCAATCAGGGGAAAATGCCATTGCTGCAACAAATTCAACAGGAGTATACCAACCTGCGGGATGACTTTCAAAAAAAGAATGCCAGCAAACAATATCGCAGCTTACAGGATGCCCGGAATCATGCAACACCTTTGATGTTTAATGAACAAACCCTGAGCAAACCACTTCAAACCGGTGTGTTTGAAATGAACGATATTTCATTGCAGGAAATCAGCTCATTCATCGATTGGACGCCCTTCTTCATTACCTGGGAAATGCACGGCCGCTTTCCGGAAATTTTAAACGACAAAATAATCGGTACCGAAGCAGCGCGATTATATGAAGATGCCCGGGAAATGCTTGCGGATATCGTGCAAAACAACAGCCTGCAAGCCAAAGGGGTCATTGGTATTTGGCCGGCACAGCGTCTGGGTTCGGATGATGTGGAAGTGCACGACAATGATCAAAAAATCCGATTACATTTTCTGCGACAACAAACCCTGAAGGCAGATGGTCAACCCAACTATTGTTTGAGCGATTTTATTGCCGCCGATCAACCGGATCATATGGGGGCCTTTGCGGTGAGTATTCATGGCATCGAACCCCATATTGCCCGTTACGAAGCGGAGCACGACGACTACCGCAAAATTATGTTACAAGCGCTGGCCGATCGACTGGCAGAAGCCTTTGCCGAATGCTTGCATCAAAAAGTAAGACGCGAAATCTGGGCTTATGCACCCGACGAACAACTCACATCTGATGATTTGATTCGCGAAAAATATCGCGGCATTCGTCCTGCACCGGGTTACCCGGCCTGTCCGGATCATACCGAAAAAGAAACGCTGTTTAAACTTTTGAATGCCCGTTCAGTTGCAGGCATCCAACTCACTGAGTCTTTGGCCATGTATCCGGCATCTTCTGTTTGCGGTTGGTATTTTGCCCACCCCGATAGTAAATATTTCGGCCTCGGTAAAATCACCGACGAACAAGTGCAGGATTATGCAGCGCGAAAAAATAAACCCATCGATGAAATGCGAAAATGGTTAAATCCCGTTTTGGCCTGATTGATCTGTTTCTCTTTCACAACCGCGCAATCATATTTTTTGGTGACGAATCAACGAGTGGTTGAGTAGCACGTGCGCATCATTTCTTATTATCCTCACTCCTGCTGTCGGCGTTATCATGCCGGCAAAATGCGCGAAATGCTTGATGTGTATCCTTCACCGCCGGCATGGATATTGCCTCCATCAGGGCTATAGATTTTCTTTTGTTTTTCACTTCATCTGGAATAAAGCTGTGTTTAGTCTGATTCGTGTAAGTGATCATATGAGACCGTTGCAAAACCTCTGTAAATAACCTAAACAGTCATTTGGCTTCAAATTTCTGCGTTACTTTAAATTTTTAATCCGCTCATTATCAGCAAGATAAATCGCAAATCAAAAATTTAAAAAGCCTTGAACTTTTTTGCCAAATGACTTTTGCAACGGTCTCAATAGATGCTTTCAAAAACAAGTTGAATCTTTGGCATTATTTTGGAGGACTGACTTGAATATTTGAACAATGAAACGAACCTACACCCTGATGCTGCTGTTCTGCGGGATGATGATACTTTATTCCTGCAGTAAATACCGCTTTGATCAGAAATCACTTCCTGCATTGGAAACCGAGTGGTTACTTCCTTTGGCCAAAGGTCAGTTTGGGTTTGAAGATATTCGTGAACTGAGCAATATAAACTCTTCTTATCTGATTCCTGCGATGGATATTGGATTTGTAGAAGGGGTTCAGGTCAATGTGCCGGCCCTCGATATTCCTCAGGTAGGGCCCTACAAACAGGCGCTCAGCGATTGGATCCAGGCCATTCAGTTCGACTCCCTCAATATCCGTTTGGGTTTTAATAATTTATTTCCCATTGCAATTGGTCAGGGCACAGCCTTCACATTTCGAAACAGTGCAGATACCAACAGTAATAGTAATATCATTTACAGTCATACCATTTCCCAACAAATTAATCCAACCGAGCAGTACAGCTTTGATGTCGTGATTGGACAAAACCAGGTGAGTGACACCATTTACATTTACCTCGAACATTTTAAATCACCGGGCGGTACGGTAACTTTTGCCACAACACCTTGTCAATTAAGCGTTGAGTTAAAAGTAGTGGATTTGAAAAAAGTTAGTTTATATCCCGATAAATCCCTTCGCAGTTACGATACCATTGATGTGGAATGGGGTGAGCAGGAAGAAGATTTTGAAGACACTTTGTCGAGCGCCCGAATAAATATTTACATGGAAAATGCCATGCCGCTCAATCAGTATTTACAAATTTATTTTCTGGAGCCCAACAGTAGTTTTATTTACGATTCATTATTTACTGCGGCGATCAATCTTTCCGGATGTCAAACCGATCAAAATGGTACGCCATTGAATACAACACAGTCGCAATCTGTAGTGGATATTTCATTGAATAAAATACGGCGAATCCGGCAATGTCGTCAAATAGTGCTGAATTACGATTTGAATACCCTGGGTTATCCGCAACCCTTGATTCATGCCGGTGAACAAACATTTTTTAAACTTCAACTGAGTGGTGATCTCAAGTTACATCTCAAACTCGATTAACGTTATGCGAATTTTATTAACCCTTTGTACATTGTTGTATGGTGGATGGGCCTTACAGGCACAAACCAATTTTTATACATTCACGGATCCACATTTGGCCAATCAGGCTTCGGCTAACTTACCTTCTCTGTTGGGTGATCATACCAAAACAGGTGAATTTTATCCCTTCGCGCTTTATGCCGGTTTTGGAAATAATTTTATCTCAGCCGCAGATATCAATCAGTTCACTTCGGCCGATATACTGGGCAGCGAGCAAATCAATGAGTATCTCTCTAAACTTAAGGCAAGCAATACCATTTGGGCTGGGTACCAACTACCCCTGTTTAATTTCTATTTTAATATTCCTAAAAAACGAAAACCTTTTATTTCGTTCGGATTTGGGGCAAAAAATCAAACAGATTTTAGTCTTGATTTTAATCGCGAAATGCTTGAGTTGATTTTGCGGGGCAACAAAAATTTTGCCGGACAAACAGTTTCACTTTCTCCTGCTATCAATCTGTTGAGTTATAACGAACTTTTTTTAACCGCAAGTGCCCAGTTTCAAATTACCGACTGGAAATCAAAAAACATCATTCGTGTGAAACCCGCCATTCGGGTCAGGTATTTGAATGGATTGGCTGCTTTACGGATGCCTACGAATACCCTGGAAATGTATACCGATCCCGAAGGGAAGTATATCGATTTTGCCACGGATATGCGAATCAATATGGCCAGTGCGGTAGACACCCCATTACTGAATGGTGCCTTTGGTGAAAACTTGGCGGGCTCTCTCAATGGAGGCGGTCAGGGCTGGGGCTACGATTTGGGTGTGGGCGTTTATCTGTTGAAAAATTTACAAATCCATGCAGCCCTGAATGATCTGGGTGGAATCAATTTCGACCGCAATGTGATCAATTACAGCAAGCAAGGTGAATTGCGTTATGATGGTGTGAATATCAATGAATTAAATAATGGTTCGGATTCGCTGTTTCAAATTGGAAAACTGGAAGAAATTCTCAAACTTGAACGAAGTTTTGAGTCATTTCGGGTGCCACTGGGTGCAAAATTAATCCTGAACGGACAATATGGTTTGAAGGCAAAAAAGCGGAGGCGTATTCCCTATTTTGTACATAATCTGTCTGCCACCTATGTGCAAGGAATGGCAGATTATCTCAATACCACCACAAAACCCGTTTTGCACGCAGGTTATACCTACAGTTTTCTCAACATCCTTAATATTGGTACAGGTATGACTTTAGGCGGACTGAATGGATTTATGGCGGGTGCACATTTGAGCCTGAAAGCCAATTTTTTTAAACTTGGTTTTGCATCCAATAATCTTTTACCGCTTATTTCGGATAAAGCCGGACGGGGAACAGATATTCATGTATTCTTAGGATTTAGTTTTTAAATGTTTAGGGGCACCTGAGTAGCGAAAATTACTGAATCTCTTGTGAACGCTATTTGGAAATATGCTTTAAAAAAGTGTGCATTAGCGATTAGGAAATTTCGATCTAATGCCCATCACCACTTATTTTGAGCGTTATTCAGGAGCCCCTATTTAGGCAGGGTTCACCGGGTTATCAGGCCAGCTTTAAAAAATTTTGAAGGATCCTGGCTCCATCCGAACTAATAAAACTTTCGGGATGAAATTGAACACCATGTATGGCTTTTGAACGATGTTTTAAACTCATCACATGCCCTTCTTCCGAAAAGGCAGTGATGCACAACTCAGGAGGAAGGGTATCCTGATTTACTGCCCAGGAATGATATAGCCCTACCCGGTTTTTGGCAATGTCGATGCCCTCGTACAACACATGTGGATTTACAAGGCGCAATGAAGTGGCATGCCCATGTCGGGGTTCCTGAAGTTGAATCAGTTGGCCTCCAAAAAATTCGGCAATGGCCTGATGCCCCAAACAAATACCCAATACTTTATGGCGGGCATTTAAATGAAAAAATAATTCCAATAATTGACCGGAATCCGCAGGTAAGGCCGGCCCCGGAGAAAGGATGATATATTCGAATTGACTTAAAGCAGATAAATCAATTTGATCGTTTTTGACGACGGTGATGGGATGATTCGATATCGATCGTAACATCTCCACAATATTGAACGTAAAGGAATCGTAATTATCAATCAGCAGAATGGGCAAAACTGTATTTTTACGCAAATTAAAACAAATCGATGAAGCAAATCGAACGCATCATTCAAACAGTGAATCAATGGGCCGTCGAAAAACGTCCATTTTTCTTGTTTGTAGATTTCGAGATGCAACAACCCTTTTTGTGTGCAGCAGATGAACTGGATCAGCAGCAAATCAGGATTGAATTTCCACATTTTCGTACCGGCAATCAAGGGGAGAAGGAGATTAAAAAAATCCATCTGCAAAAAACACCTGTTAACTTCGAAACGTATCAAACCCAATTTGATCGCGTACATCAGGAACTGTGTTATGGTAATTCTTTTCTCACCAATCTAACCAGTATTACGCCTATCAAAACGGATAGCAGCCTGGAAGAAATTTTTACCCAGGCACATGCCCGCTATAAGATTTTATTCAAGGACCAATGGCTTTGTTTTTCGCCGGAAACATTTATTCAAATTCAGGAGGGTAATATATGGTCCTTTCCAATGAAAGGCACCATTGATGCCAGTATTCAAAATGCTGCACAAATCATTTTGGAAGATGAAAAAGAGATGGCCGAACATTATACGATTGTCGACTTAATCCGCAACGATTTGAGTCAGGTAGCTAATGAGGTCAGGGTTGATCGGTTCAGATATTTAGATGAAATAAAAACAGGGGGAAAAAATTTGTTGCAAGTGAGCTCTTCCATTCGCGGTCGATTGCCCGTGAATTATCGAAGCAGGTTAGGCGCAATTCTCTTTCAACTTTTACCGGCCGGTTCAGTGAGTGGAGCCCCGAAGAAAAAAACAATGGAAATCATCCGTGAAGCCGAACTACAAAACAGAGGATTTTATACAGGTGTTGCTTTTTATGATGATGGACAAAATCTGGATTCTTGTGTACTCATTCGCTTCATCGAAAAACAGAATCAGGGTTTAGTTTATCGGAGTGGTGGCGGCATTACCACAAAAAGCAAAGCACGGTTGGAATACCAGGAAATGATTGATAAAATTTATGTACCGCTTTGTTGAAACTTTAATGTGTAAGCAGGCGCAGATGCCGCTATTGAATGATCATTTAAACCGAATGATTCGTACCTGTGAAGCACATAAAATACAGGTGCCAGATTTGGATTATTTGAAACAAGAATTAGACCTATTGAATGTTGAGTCGGAAACATTGAAGCTGCGTATTCTTTACGGGGAACAAGGATATCAAATAACGGCTCAGCCTTATCAAAAATTTATTCCGGAGCGGCTTTACCTTCTAAAGGCCGATCACATTCATTATCCCTACAAATACCTTGATCGACATGATATTCAGGAGTTAAAAAAACAGGTGCCGCCGGATTCGGATATCATCATGCTGCAAGATGGCCGTATCACCGATGCTTCTTATGCCAATTTGGTTTTTTGGGATGATTTTACTTGGTGGACGCCCAGGAAACCATTGTTCGAGGGCATACGTCGACAACATCTGCTCCGAACCGGACAGATTCATGAACGCGAAATAGGACCAGATGATTTAAAATACTTTACGCGGGTCGGGCTGATCAATGCCCTGTTAGACTTAGGGGAATCAGAATTATCGATCGATAAAATTTGCCATCTGTGAGTGGTATGTGAAAGGATTGTTTTACATTTAACCTTATCGTAAACGCATAAAACTTCAAGTCATGCAGAAAATTTTCCTCTTCGGATTATTCGTCTTATTCAGCCAATTTTGTGGAGCTCAAGCAACCAAAACCAATGGAGTGAGCGGAAAGCCGGTGGTATTAAACGTTTCGGATCAACGTATTCCTGATCTTCAACCAAATCTGATTCATCTGGACCAATACCCATTGCCTGCTTCAGAATATGCCAATCGGAAGGAGTTGTTGAATCAACAGCGGAACGATTTTGAAGCACAAAAAAAATCAAATCCGCAGGCCATGAAAAAAAGAGGACTTGCCCCGAATCCTTATATCGTCAAGGGGATTCAAGGCAATACGGCCAATGGAACGCCCAACGACAATGACATTGCGGTTTCCAATGCAGGTAAAGTGGTGAGTGTTGTTAATTCCAATATGCGGGTATATGATGATACCGGTGGAATTATCGTCAGTAAATCATTGACCAATCTGGTGGCCGGTGCTGGAAATTATTCCTGGATTTCGGATCCAAGAGTATTGTATGATCCTACCGCTGATCGTTTTGTATTGGTTTGTTTTTCAGGAAACCTCAGTACCGAAAGTGTCATCTTAGTGGGCTTTTCACAAACACCTGAACCAGAAGGAAACTGGAATTTTTATGCATTAAACGGAAGTCCATTTCCGGATAGTACCTGGAGTGATTATCCGATTATTGCCCTTTCCGATAAAGACTTGTTTATGACTTTTAACCTTGTGAAGGACAATATCAGCTGGACGGTCGGATTTAAACAATCCGTCATTTGGCAAATTGATAAACAAACCGGATATAGCGGTAACCCGTTGCAGTATACCCTTTGGAGTGATATCAAGCACAATGGCATTTATAATCGAAATATTTGTCCGGCAAAGTATCAAACAAGCACCATGGGCAACAACATGCATTTTTTAACCTTGCGCAATGTAGCTGCCAGTAATGATTCTATTTTCCTAACGGAGATTACGGATTCTTATACATCGGGCAATGCGGCATTGGTGCAACGAGTGATTACAACGCCTAAATCCTATGGCTTTCCGCCAAATGCAAGGCAGAAGAAAGTGGGTGGGGTAAATCATTATCTGATGACCAATGATGCAAGGGTATTGGCGGCGATATATGAAAATGATCATATTCATTTCGGGTCAAATACGGTGAACACTCAATTCATGAATGCAGGGGTCTATCTTGGTACAATTGCGAATGTGAGTAGTACAACACCTACCGTAACTGCCGAAATTTTTTCAGATGCAACCATGGAATACGGTTATCCTTCTATGACCTGGATGGGGACTGGCACAAATGATCATAAGGTGCTTTATACCTTCTCGCATTGTATTACGGATAGTTTTCCGGGAACATCGATTTTGTACAAAGATGCAAATGGAAATTACTCTGATATCATCGCCGTGAAAAATGGCACATCCATTATCAATGTATTGGTCGATACCAATGATCGATGGGGAGATTATACCAATATTCAACGTCAGTACAACACCAGTAACCGGGCCTATTTATCGGGATCCTGGGGTAAAAGTACAACCATGAATAGTTGGGTCAGTATTGTCGATCATACCGATTATCCGACTTCTGTTGTTGATGTAAAAGAAGATGTTGTGGATGTATTTCCAAACCCGGTCTCCGACAAAAGATTTACGATTCGTTTTGAATTGAATGAAAGTAAAAAAGTCAAATTCGAATTGTATGATGTGAATGGCAGACTGGTACAAAAAATATTGGATACCCGACTTAAAAAGGGAACACATGCTTTTTCGGTAGAAACAGCTGCATTAACACCCGGGATTTATTTTTTAAAACTTTTTGATGAAAAACAATTATTCCAGACGGAAAAATTAATCGTGCGATAAAAAATGAGTGGGAAGAGAAACAGGGCATTCACATCAATAATGGTTCAGCAGTTGGATAGGGTAACTGGTTCAGTTTCGATTAAAATTGATTTGTAAATAAGCATTAGAGCGTACTAAACCCAATGTTTTTTAACGCGATAACCGTATATACATCCTTACTAGGTATTTGAGAATCGACCGATACTTCATTAAATGCCGGCTTTAGCAGGATGGAAAGATTTCCGGTAAAAATAAAATATCAGAATAAGCAGGCAAAGAGTCATGATGCCGAGGCTAAAGGCATATTCCTGAGGATAGATCCAAATTTCTTTGAGAAAATTCCATCGACCGAGGATTTCAACCACATTCCAAAAAATAACCACTGTCGGAATGGCATAACGGATGGCATAATCAAAGCTTCGGATGCGAAGGAGATTCATGAATAGAATGATAGACCAAATGAGAGATCCTATGGCTACCATCGCCGTAACGGGATGCCGGTCTCCAAGGATCTGATCGTCGTAAATAAGCAGCAATAGAATATAAAAAAACCAAATGATCATGACGGTTTCCATAAAAGTGATGAGTGCATAGGGTTTGCTACTCTTCATGGTTTGAAGATTCTGCCGGATACCAAATAGCTTTTGAGTCCAAACAAATAACTGGCACTTTGTATTGGAGAAAACAAAATACAAGAGGCAGGCCCCTAATAAGCCCAATGAGGAAGGCATAATTAGATATTCTGGTTTGGTGACCACTTCATCATTTTGAATCAAAGGTGAAACAGATAAACGATCGGCAATCCAAACAAATGAAAACTCAATCCAACCGGTCCATACCAGGATGCCTCCCACCATCCCCAGCATGGATGCCAGGGTTTTATTTTCGTTTCGACGGATACCAATCAATAATAAAATACTTCCTAATATACCAATCGCACCGGCTCCAACTAGTTTTAAATGTTCCGGAAGCCATTCGTTGATAATCATGAGGGCGTGCCCCAATGGCATGAATAGTAAAACCAATACAAAGGCAAGGATGCCTAAAAGGACTCTGCGGCTTTTGGTGGGGCTTGTGTTAGAAATTTGCATTAGACTGATGAAATAGTTGTTTTGAAGGATGCGTGCAAATTTCAAGGCTTCAAGAGGGCTTGTGTTGTTGATTCGGGAATAGATGTTGTGCAAAAGGTAAAAAATTGCAGATTCTTGTCATGCCATTGTAAAAAAACAAAATAGATTTTGGCAAAATCCTGTTGGGGATGAAGTTTTGTACACGAGCCATGAGTAAGGGATGTACAGGCTGATTCAGGTTGCTGTTCAAAGGCTTAACTCAATAAAAAATAGTCAATGTATTTGGATTTTTCAATCGACCTCATGAAAGAATACCTGTATGCGCGCCAACAATGGTTTGCCTATCAACAGGAAAATAAAGGGTATACACGCAAAGACAAAGAAATGACCAAACACCAGATTGATTCGCTCAAAGTGGCATTGCATGTATTACGAGAAAAGAGACGAGAAATCGAAAAGGATGGTAAGTCGTATTGGCCTTATTTACCATAATGGCACGGGATAAAATTCGGAAAATGAAAATGACTTCGACTGTATAGGCAGATGTTTTAAGAATTCAACCTTAAAGGTAAAATTTGCAACCCAACAGTCAACTCAGTACAAGCACCGATATAGTATTTGTTGAGTTTTGAAGAGAAAAGAATCCTGAGAAGATGATTCAGAATGAGTAGGAAAATGAGCATGAATAAAAAAAGAGAATGCTAATTGGAAACAATCATTTTGTTTCTCATTTTCGTTCTCTTTCGACTCTGTGATCCCGCTGGGATCTTTTTATCCCGATTTTAATCGGGACGAACCCAGGGCCCTCCCGATTAAAAATCGGGATAGTTTATCCCGCTCTTTGGACGGGACTCTACCAACTGAGCGACGGCCTCTCAGCTATCAGGGCCTCGATGTATTTTCTGGATTTTTGTTTTTTGATTTTTGCTTCAAACTGCTTGGCCTCTTGTAGGGATTCAAATTCTTTTTGCCACACTACTATCCATGGCAAACCTAATTTAGTAAATTTTGAATGACCAATATTGTGTTCGTATAATCTTCGTTCAAGGTTTGTACAAGCACCTACATAGTATTTGTTGAGTTTAGCTGAAAAAAGGATATAAGTGCAAGGCATACGGATACAAAATAAAAAACCCCTCCAAATTGAAGGGGTTTAGTGATCCCGCTGGGACTCGAACCCAGGGCCCATACATTAAAAGTGTATTGCTCTACCAACTGAGCTACGGAATCA
>JBMOFV010000022.1:0-45531 GCA_049318705.1 Chitinophagaceae bacterium | reverse complement strand
TCCCTCAACAAATTCAGGCGAAAATGCAGTGGTTTGAAGATGCTAAACTGGGCATTTTTATTCATCAGGGTATTTATTCAGTGAATGGAATTGATGAATCCTGGAGTTTTCACAACCGGCTCATTCGACATTCGGATTATATGAAACAACTGACTGGATTTACTATGGCGAAATACAAACCCTCGGAATGGGCAGATGTGATCAAGAACAGTGGTGCAAAATATGCTGTCATCACCACCAAACATCATGATGGCGTTGCACTTTACCATTCCCGACTGAGTCGATTAAACACAGTAGATACCACTCCGGCCGGCAAGGATATCATTCAACCCCTTTTCCATGAATTAAGGCAACGTAAGATTAAATGCGGGGCCTATTATTCTTTAATAGATTGGACCCATTTGGACTATCCCGGCTTTTTGAAAGATAGTTCGAAATATATCCTCAAACAGGAACCGGAAAGATGGAAACGCTTCTTGAATTTCTATCAAGGGCAGATTCAGGAAATTAATCAACAATTTAAACCGGATTTATGGTGGTTCGATGGAGATTGGGAGCATTCTGCCGATGAATGGCAGGCTGAATCTGTTCGGAAACGAATTTTAGCAATGAATCCCGATGCCATCATCAATGGTCGACTGAGCGGATACGGTGATTATGAAACGCCAGAACAAAATTTCCCGGTATCCCGTCCGCCATTTCCTTGGTGGGAATTATGCATGACCTCTAACGACCATTGGGGTTACCAGGCAGATTCAAATTGGAAAACACCTGATGAACTGATTCGCATTTTTGCTGATGTCATTTCAAATGGTGGCAATTTATTGTTGGATATGGGTCCGAAAGCAGATGGCAGTATCCCTGAAAAACAAAAGTATCTTTTAAACGAATTAGGTGCCTGGATTCGGAGGTACGAAGAAGCTATTTTTTCAACCAAAGCCGGATTACCCTTAGGACATTTTTATGGCCCAAGTACCATTTCAAAAGATTCGATGAATATTTATTTGTTTGTTTCCGGTGGAAGTAAAACCAATGCCATCCTGAAAGGTTTATCTGCTGAAATAGAGGATATTGAAAATCTTTACAATCATCGAAAAATTAAAACCAAAGTGGTCGGTAAAATTTCATGGAGTCCTGTACCTGGCATCCATTTTTTTGATATTCCGGCCGAATCTTATGAACCCTATTTACAGGTCATTCGAATACGACTGAAAAATAAATTAAAATTATACCGCGGACAGGGCGGTCTTTTTGAAAAATGACCTTGTTTAGTTTTTTAGAAAAACCAAGTTAAACCCATGAAAAAAGAACATGTCATCCCTTTACTATTATTGATCTTGTCTCTATTCGGATTTTTAGAATGGGGGAAAAATCAACATTCTTTTCTGTTTCAAGTAGAAGCGGATATTCTTTCGAAAATTTTTCAACGTCCAAAAGATTTTATACACCCATTTATTTTATTGCCTTTAATCGGTCAATGCTCCCTCATTATTTCTCTCTTCTGGAAACGACAAAAGCAAATTTTAGAAGTAATCGGAATCTTGTCTTTGTCGGTAATCATGTTGATGATTTTGCTGATTGGCGTCATTACTTTGAACGTCAAAATGTTGCTTTCCAGCTTACCTTTTGTCATCCTGGCGATATGGCAATTACGACAACGATATCGGAACCGTCAACACCGATCTTAGCGCAAAATACCTTGTACTTTTAAAACATTGGTATCTTTCGGGTTGAGCTGATACGCCTTATCCCAGGCCATTTTAGCAACACTATAATCCTGAGAATTGTAAGAGAATCCTCCAAGATCATACCAATACCGAACATTATTGGGATCCATTTCAACGGCTTTCAACAAAAATTCTTTTCCTTCTTTCCACTTTTGCTGACTTCCAAAAGCAAAGCCTTTATTATAATATGCCTGGGCCAGAAGTCCATAAAAGACAGGTTTTTGCGGATGGCTCGGATAAATTTTAAATGCCATATCCCATACCTTTTTCGAACTATCGAATTGCTCCAATTTGGCATAAGCCAATCCAAGATTTAAATAACCATTCACGAATTGGGGATGCAAACTCAATGCCTTTTTTCCATATGAAATGGATTTCAGCAGATATTCCTTTTCCTTTCCTTTGTTGGTTTTATACTCCGATAAATCGATATATCGTGACGCAGCATTACCGTTGAGTGACGTACTCTCGGGCATAATTTCCACATCAGTTAATGCCAGGGTTACATCACTCTCCCAAGCCTTATTCCGATCAATGGTCTTAAAGCTGTAAGCAGCAACGATTAATACAACCAAAACCAAAGGCAATGCTTGTTGTTTGGTTTTTTGACCTATCCAGTAAATTCCCGCTCCCAATAACATACAAAATCCGAGCGAAGAGTGAAAGGCCAAACGTTCACCCATGGTAGCACCTACATTAAAAATCAGGTTGGTCACCAACAATATATTGAACAAATAGAAGGCCAATGCAAATGCCACCCAATGACGCCTTTTAAAGGCCCAAATTCCAAATCCGATAATGGCTATTAAGGACAAGATCGCAATCCACACTTCCGGATTCGAAAAATCACGATAAGGAATACTGTTATATCCGTAATCTGAACTTAATGGATGAGGAAAGATCTGTGTTAAGATGTATTTCAAAAAGATGTAAAACTTAGTGGCTAGTTTTTGAGCATCATCAGCCAACAAAAATGGATTATTGAGTAACTCCGTATCCTGCAAATCCGATTTACCCATCACGTCCACAGCGTTTTTACGCATTAAAAAATAGAGGGCAAATACGCCTAAATAAGCGCCCATCAAACGCATGAGTTTCGAAATTTGAAATTCACGTTGTTGAAAAATAAACAAGGACAGCGGCACCAAGAAAATCAGGGTTGCTCCATACTCCTTACTCAATAAAGCAGAAAGAAAACAAACAGCAGACAAAACGAGCGATTTCATTTTCTGATCGACAAAATAACGATGGGCAGTGATCAGGGACAAAATCATGAAGAGGAATGAAAAAATTTCATCCCGGCTTTTTACATTGGCTACAACTTCGGTATGAATAGGATGAGCCGTAAACAGCAATGCAATCAGAAATGCCAGTAATTTATTTTCACGAAATACAACACTCGACAAAAAGAAAAAGAGAATACAACAAGTCAAGCCATAAAACAGTACATTATTGATATGTCGAAATCCAAAACCTTTTGCGCGACAATCCTTATCATTAAAAATTCCATCCCCATTTAAATCCTCGGCAGCATCTCCTACTCCGTTTTTATTTTCATCCCAACAATTTTGATCGTAAACCGGATTATCTCTGGTCCCGATAAATTGTTGTTCGATGGCGAAGGTAGCCACTGATAATGGCCTGTATCGACCACCAGACAGCTGATCGCGGGTATTCATTTGTTTATAAAAACTATCGTATAAATCCTTGGTGAAAATTTCTCCGATGCCGGATACACCTTTCAGGACATATTCATTTTTGCAAATCACAATATCATCATCTAATGCAAACTGATGTTGAAATGTATTGGCATAAAGTACAACACTCAGGAGCATTAAAATGAGATAAGGAATATACCCGGAAGTCAATTTACGGAGCCATCCGGTATTTACCGAATCAGCCGACTCAACTTCAGGGTTTAAAGAAGCAGGTATATTTTCCGAAACCTGAGAGATTGGTTTGGAAGCCTGTTTGGATGTATTTTTTTTGGCCATAGCGATCGATAAGAAGGCTAAAAATAATGAAGGGGAATTAATTATCAAGATTTATTCAACTCAAACCACCGATAAGCATTGTCCAGGGTAAAAAAACTTCCTGTTACCAATAAAGCATCTCCTGTTTTTAATTGTGGACAAATGGCTGCTAAAGCACTTTCCATATCCGGATAAGAATTCCCCTGCAAACCGTTTTGATGGGCTTTCGACATTAATTCCTGATGAGGCAGTGCCCGTGGAATATCGGCTTGGGTAAAAACAAAATTCCAATTTTGAGGAAATAATTTTAAAATATCATCAAGGTCCTTGTCTGCCACAAACGATAAAATCACATACCGATTTTGGATATCCATACCAGCAAATTGTTTGATACACCACTGAATACCTGCCTGATTGTGTGATACATCCAAAACAATCAAAGGATCAGACTGAATAATATCGAATCGCCCGCGCATACCACTGAGGGTTTTGACTTTGGTAAGCGCTTCTTCAATGAGCGTCTCTTTTAAAGGCCAACCAATTTGATTCATTACCCTTAAGGTAGTGAGTACCGTTGATACATTGGCAGATTGATAAGCCCCCAGTAGGTCGGTGGAAACATGCTTGAATGTTTTGGCCGATAGGTCAAACAAACGAATCTGATTTAAATGTGCAACCTGATTTGCGCCTGCTACTGCAAAATATTGACTGGCATAAAAAATGGGTGTCTGCATCATGACCGATTTTGAAAAAAACACTTTTTCGGTTTCGGCATTGGATTCCCCGATTACGACCGGAACCCCTTTCTTGATAATCCCGGCCTTTTGGGTCGCAATTTCCGAAAGCGTTTCTCCCAACCACTGCGTATGATCCTTACTGATATTTGTAATCACACATGCCTCCGGTGTTAATACATTGGTACTATCCAACAAACCACCCATCCCAACCTCCACGATGGCAATGTCCACTTCTTGTTCGGCAAAAAACAAAAAGGCCATGGCCACGCAAACTTCAAAGAAGGATGGTTTTAGTTGAGTCAACAAGTTGGCATGGGTTTTAATAAAATCAACCACTGCCTGTTTATCAATCATGTTTCCATTGATACGAATTCGCTCCCTGAAATCACTGATATGCGGACTGGTATAAAGGCCTGTTTTATATCCATGATGCTGAAATACGGAAGCCAGCATATGACTACAACTCCCCTTACCGTTTGTTCCGGCGATATGTATGCTCTTGAACTTATTTTGGGGATTGCCCAAAGCTTCACATAATGCTAGTGTATTACTCAGGTCTGGTTTGTAGGCTGCTGCACCAACTCTCGTAAACATGGGCAACATGGTATACATTTTCTGAATTATTTCTTCGTATGATGCGTCGGTATTCATTAGGCTTTGATGATCTTTCCGGATTCCTGATTAATTCGATGGAAGTTGTACATTGCGTTTTCAAAATTAGTATATGACTTGGTTATTACTGGCAGTATTTTTTATTGGATATATTTTTATCATTATCGAACACAATGTAAAAATTGATAAAGCCGCCTCTGCATTGATTACGGGCGTCTTGTGCTGGGTCGTTTATTCATTTTCTACTACAGATCAGCATTTGGTTAGCCACGAATTATTAGAACATATCAGCGAAATTGCCGGCATCGTATTTTTCTTAATTGGTGCCATGACTATTGTTGAACTCATCGATTTGTACGATGGTTTTCAGATTATCATTGACAAGATAACCACCAATAACAAAAGAAAGCTACTTTATATCGTCACGCTCTTATCATTCTTTTTATCTGCCCTTTTAGATAACCTTACTACAGCTATTGTGATGAGTTCTCTGGTCATAAAAATCCTTGACAACAAACAAGATCGAATGTTGATGATAGGTATGATTGTGATCGCTGCCAATTCAGGAGGTGCCTGGTCGCCTATTGGAGATGTTACCACGACCATGTTATGGATAGGCAATCAGATTACAACATTGGGCATCATTAAAACGATTTTTTTACCAGCCCTTGTTTCTGTTTTAATACCAATGTTTTTAATCGCCTGGAAATTAAAAGGTCAATTTGAAAAGAAATCAGCTATACCTAACCGGAATATTAGTGATACAGAGCGATCTGTCATTTTCTTCACGGGCTTGGGGATGCTAATATTTGTCCCCGTTTTTAAAACCATCACCCACCTGCCGCCCTTTATGGGAATGATGCTGGCTGTGGGTGTTTTATGGATTGTATCAGAAACCTTACACAAACGAAATTTGGCGAATGCAGAAAATAAATCATCTATTTTTTCCGCATTGGAAAGAGTGGATATGCCAAGCATTTTGTTTTTTATGGGCATCTTAATCGCAGTAAGTTCATTACAATCTGCG
The DNA here is from genome assembly GCA_049318705.1 of Chitinophagaceae bacterium. GTDB lineage: Bacteria > Bacteroidota > Bacteroidia > Chitinophagales > Chitinophagaceae > OLB11. The sequence continues at coordinate 39,455 of JBMOFV010000022.1, read as the reverse complement.
CATATTTTAAATGATCTTGCCACGTTTTTGAATGAACAAGTGGGTAACGATAAAATAATCGTTACAGGCATTGGATTGTTCTCAGCCATTTTTGATAATGTTCCATTGGTTGCTGCGATACAAGGCATGTACGATTTGCAGCAATATCCAAGTGGTGATTTTTTCTGGAATTATCTGGCTTATTGCGCAGGAACCGGTGGAAGTATTCTGATTATTGGTTCCGCTGCAGGAGTTGCCGCCATGGGCATGGAAAACATATCATTTTTCTGGTATCTGAAAAATATCAGTTTGGCAGCGCTATTGGGATTTTTAGGAGGGGCCTTTGTTACGATTTTGCTTGCTTAGCCTCAATCATCCGCATATGTTTAGCATCTTTAAGAAATTCTGATGCGAAAATGAAGTCGTTCAGCGTTTGGTCATTGCTAAAAATAATGTCTTCTTTACTGCCTTCCCATTGTTTTTTACCCTTATAGAGATACAAGATATAATCACCACTTTCCATTACCGTATTCATATCGTGGGTATTCATGACTGTGGTAATATTAAATTCCTTGGTGATTTCAATAATCAGGCGATCAATGACTAAAGAAGTGAGGGGATCTAATCCTGAATTGGGTTCATCGCAGAAAAGATATTTCGGATTTAAAACAATGGCCCTGGCAAGCGCAACCCTTTTTTTCATACCACCACTGATTTCGGCCGGAAACTTGCGATTACTATCTTTTAAATTCACCCGATCCAATACTTCATTCACACGTTTCTTCTTTTCGCTGAGTGTCATTTTGGTGAACATGTCTAATGGAAACATTACATTTTGTTCCACATTCAGACTATCAAATAAAGCTGAGCCCTGAAACAACATGCCTATTTGTGTTCGAAGTTCTTTTTTATCCTTATCATCTAACTCTGTAAAATTCCTGCCATCATATAAAATCTGACCCGAGTCTAATGGAATCAATCCGATAATACATTTCATTAATACCGTTTTACCGCTACCACTGCTTCCGATAATCAGGTTGATTTTTCCACTTTCCATAACCCCGGAAACTTCTTCCAGAATCACTTTTCCGTTGAAGGATTTACATATATTCTTTATCTCTATCATGAAAAATACTTAAAGTAAAAGAGCCGCTAATCCATAATCTGCGAATAAAATTAAAATACAACTCACTACCACTGAAGTGGTGGATGCACGTCCAATTTCAAGTGCTCCACCTTTAACATGATATCCAAAATAGGCAGAAACACTGGAAATGATAAACGCAAAGGTGAAAGACTTGATTAATCCGAATGTCAGATTAAAGGGGATAAATTCCGTGACCAACCCTTGCGAAAATTGTTGTTCGTTGATAATTCCACTTAAGGTTCCTGCGAGGTATCCTCCCCAAACGGATAAAAACATTGAAATAGTGATCAAAAAAGGGATGACAATAAAGGCTGCAACAATTTTCGGTAAAATCAGGTAGGTTTTGGTATTGATACCCATGATTTCAAGGGCATCAATTTGTTCGCTCACGCGCATATTCCCCAACTCCGAAGCAATTTTTGACCCAACAACCCCGGCCAATACAATACAAACCACCGTGGGTGAAAGCTCCAAGAAAGTGCTATCCCGAATAATCTGTGCAATTACATATTTCTGTACCAAGGGACTAATCAACTGATAAGCCGTTTGAATGGTTGTAACCGCCCCCAGAAACAAGGAGATAATCACAACAATACCTAGTGAACCGATTCCTATTTCATTACACTGGTGAATAAATTCTTTCCAGTATACTCGGGCATTCTCCGGCCTGGAAAACATCTCCCTGAGCATCATCAGGTATCGACCAAAATGTGTAAGGAATTTAATCATGAAGGGCCAAAAATACTGAATTGTAGCTATGAACAACAGAATGAATTGCTAAAATCCATCGTCAAATTCACTTTTCAGGAGTTCCATGAATGATCTTGAAGGGTATGCGCTGGTACAAACGACTGTGAATCCTTTATTTGGAAGGAATGATTTATTAAAAAAAGGCTCTATTTTTGTCCACTTCATGAAAAACTATGATATCGTAATTGTGGGCGCAGGTCCGGTTGGATGCTGTATCGCAGAAAGATGCGCTTCGCAATTAAACTGGAAAGTAAAATTGATTGACAAACGCCCCCATGTGGCTGGAAATTGTTATGATCGATTTCATGATAGTGGTGTAATGATTCATCAATATGGGCCCCATTATTTCCGGACTAATAATCAGGAATTGCTGACATATTTGACGCAATTTACGGAGTGGTTGCCCGGTAATTATTTTGTAAGTAGTTTCTCCCGAAATGAATACTTCCCATTCCCTATTAATCTATTAACCCTTGCTCAGTTTTTTAAAAAGGAAAAGTTGAGTCCGGAAGAAGGGAAAGCCTTGTTGGAAGAAGTGCGTGAAAAAATAGAAAATCCTAAAAATTCGGAGGAATTTGTTTTGTCGCGAGTTGGACGTGAAATGTATGAGGCTTTTTATTTAGGTTATACCCTGAAACAGTGGGATATGCATCCCCGCGATTTATCGCCCAGTGTTTGTGGCCGCATCCCGGTTCGATTTAATGAAGATTGCCGATATGTGGATCATGCATTTCAACTCACCCCGAAAGAAGGATTTACGGCCATGTTTACACGAATGATTAGTCATCCGAATATCGATGTAGAGTTGGGCATTGAATATAATAAATCCGAACACCAGGCAGCGGTTGTTGTTTATACGGGACCGGTAGATGAATATTTTGAATATCGTTTGGGTAAATTGGCCTGGCGTTCATTGGCGTTTGATTTTAAGCATGTTGAGCAGGAAAGAATTCAACCCAATGTACAAATCAACTATCCGAACGATTTTGACTATACCCGAACGGTTGAAATCAAACATGTCACTCAGCAGGATCATCCACATACCGTGATTTCCTATGAATATCCAAAAGCTGAAGGAGATCCATATTATCCGATACCAACAGAAAATAACCATGCATTATACCTGAAGTACAAAGAATTGGCAGATGAAGAAATGGAAAAAAATCATGTCTATTTTTGTGGGCGCCTGGCCGAGTACAAATATTTTAATACGGATGAAGTATTGGAAAATGCATTACGAACTTTTGAAATGATTCGCAAAAACCATGGCCATCAATAATTTATGGGTTATTATGCCCGTTTACAATGAAGAAGAAGCCATTGATTTTGTGGTGAATGAATGGACCAAAGCCCTCGATGCCTTACAACTTCCTTATACCCTATGTATCTTAAATGATGGAAGCAAAGATGGCACCTTGAATCATCTGAAAGCATTGGCGCAACAGCATCAGCGAATTCATATTGTCGATAAAAGCAATTCAGGTCATGGACAAAGTTGTATTTATGGATACAAATTGGCCTTACAAAACGGAGCCGATTGGATTTTTCAAATTGATAGTGATGGGCAATGTGATCCAAAATATTTTGCATCTTTTATGCCATTCACCGAAAAGCATGCATGTATTTATGGAGTGCGAACAACCCGCGGTGATGGGTTTCAACGAATGATGGTTTCTTTCTTTGTAACCATGTTTACCTTGGTTGCAACCCAACAATTTTTAAGAGATCCGAATGTACCTTATCGTTTAATCCGTTCAGATGTCATGCAGCAATTTGTGAATGATGTTCCAACTGATTTTCACTTAGCGAATATTTATGTAACGGTAAGAAGTCATAAAATATCCCGCATCAAATGGGTGCCTATACATTTCAGGGATCGAATGGGTGGAAGCGCCAGTGTGAAAACCTTTTCCTTTGTGAAACATGGTTTTAAGTTGTTTCGACAATTGAGAGATGCGCAGCGGGGGTGATTTGACTAATCATCCTATATGTGTGAATGTCCAAAAAATCAAGCAGACTATGTATAATAAAAAAAGACCGCCGATTGACGATCTTTTGTAGCGAGGATGGGAGTTGAACCCATCACCTCAGGGTTATGAATCCTGCGCTCTAACCACCTGAGCTACCTCGCCATTGTGGTCAACTTCATTTTTCATGAAGCCTGATTAAGGGCTGCAAAGCTAAACAAAAAAATGAAAATCCAATCAGGCATGATGATATTTTTCATTATTCAGGATTGAAAAAGCCCGATAAAGTTGTTCTGTAAAAATCAAGCGAACCAATTGATGGGGGAAGGTTAATGCCGACAACGCCATCTTAAAGATAGCCTGTTCATGTACCTTTGCGGAAATCCCGTAACTCCCCCCGATTAGAAAAACAATACGGGTGCTACTTTGATTCATCCATTGATTTAGTTTTTTAGAAAATTCAATAGAATCCACAGATTTCCCTTTTTCATCTAAAGTGATGAGTATATCCTTATCATTCAATTTGGATAAAATGAGTTCGGATTCTTTATCCAAAATTTGCTCTTTTCCTTGTTGAGTATTGATCTTAGCGTTATCAATTGTTTCAAACTTGAACTTGGTATAGAAACTGAGGCGTTTAATATATAATTCAATGGCTTCGGCTAATTCCTTCTTATCCTGTTTTCCCAAACTCCATAATTCTACCGTCATTATTTCTATTTTTTTTTTTGCCGGACAAAAATAACCCATATATTTGCACTCCCAAAACGGCTGCGTAGCTCAACTGAATAGAGCATCTCACTACGGATGAGAAGGTTTTAGGTTTGAATCCTAACGCGGTCACTCCGGAAGAAATTCCAAATTTTTAAAAAATCCCAAATTCTCATGAGTTTGGGATTTTTTTAATTCCACAATATTTTGCATAAAAAAACTATTTCCCAGCCAAATATTTTCTCAAAGGCCTTCTGCTAGTATGGAAAATATTAGCTATTACAACCTTTTGTTTATCAATAAAAAAGAAGATTTCGAAAGGGAATCTCTGCATGACAGAAATTCGATAATTCTTTACTATAACTCTAAAACTTTTGGGCCTTGTCTCTAATTCATCAAGATATTCGTCCAATTCCTCAATAAATTCTGAACCAAGTCCAACTCTTTCCTTTTAATATAATTTAAATGCCCTATCTAACTCAGAAGATGCTCTCTTACGAAAAATTACTTCAAATGTCACCACTACCTTTTAAATTTAGACATAACTTCCTCTCGGCTATAATTTTTCCCTTTCCCATTCATGTAATCAATATATTCCTTATCTAAAATTTGCAGCATGCTTTCTGAAATGTAAAAGTCTTCTTTCTTTTCCTTTTTTAAAGGATTCAATTTAATCAATCCAAGATGTTCTAATTCCTTCAGTAGCTTGTTTGCTTTTGGATTTATCACAACCACAGAGATCGTTGTCATTCTGAAATAATTTTACCAAAGTAAAGATTTATTTTCAACTCTAAAGATGAAAATTGACTAATTTTAAAATGTGTTCAGCATTCTTATTGAGCATTACATTTTTATTGTACCATAAAATAAAAAGTCTTGCCATAATTGAATATAGATTTAAAACTAACCTCTGGATAACCAAAAACATAGAGCTTTGTCCAACTTGATTGTTCCAAATTTCTACAGATGAATATATTCTAAAAAAGGGATGACATATTTTAAATCGTAATAAAGCACTTTTGTTTAGCTAAACGGCGCTTTGTATTCCAAAAGAGTGCCTAAAAACCCTTAAATTCTCAGCAGGCTTTTTCACCTGTTTTCAGGAATAGGTATTCTCACGCTATATTCTGCCTCCCCCCCTTCGTTTCTTTGTATCGTCAAAGGAAAACATTCACCGGCGACAACAGCGAATAAACTTTAATCAACCTTAATAACACAAACCATGAAAAAAACAATTATTCTGATCGCCATTTTTGCCCATATGATATTCAATATCTATGCTCAAAATAATACGGAATTCAATCAAACCATATTAGAAGGTAAATACCAATTAAACCTAACGAAAACGGCCAAAGATTCTATCCAAATAATTTCTATCCTTGGAAATATTCAGGGAAATATTCAGTTAAAAATGAAACTCCGGGTTACGGAGATTGACGGAAAAAGCTATGACATCCTGATTGATAAATGGATTCATCATCTACAAACAGAATTATTTCAAACAACTTCTGTCATCAAAAAATTAGAAGTGCAAAATTTGAATATCCGATTCAACGAATTTGGAGAAACCTATGTGATCAGCTGGGATTGCCAATGGAAGAAACTAAATATCACCAAAGGTGGTGCGCCCTATCATTATGCTTTAGCCCTTGCATTCAAAAATGATTCCTTTGAGTGGATTCATCCACAAATTCCTATCCAAAATAACTTAATCGTCTCAGAATAATCCTTCACCAAATCAAAGAAACTTGTCTTCATTGACAAGTTTCTTTTTTTACAAAATGAATCTGAGTTAAACCCATATATATTATTGGATGTATTCTAAAATTCGAAAGTCTTCAAGTTAATCGTATCAGAAATATAGTTTGGAAAAGAGGAAGATATTATTACCTCGCAATTTCAAATTTTACTTTCTTATTTTTCATCCGCCTATCATCAATGGCAGAAAGTAACAATGAGGCCCTGTTTCGTCGTACAGCTACCAAAGAATAATGATCCTTTTGTTCAATCAATCCAATATCTTCCTTTTTCATTTGACCAATCTGAATCATAAAACCGAGGATATCTGTCTTCCCAATCTTTTCCTTTTTTCCGGCATGAATAAATAGTGTTACCCATTCTGTTTTTACCGGCAATTCCGATTCTGCAGGAAGTTCAAAAGGAGTGGGTTCAGGTTGGATGTATTCAGGAATATACTCCTCCGGCCCCATAACCAGAAAGGCTCTCCCACTTGCATCCATGCGAGCACTGCGGCCATTGCGGTGTGTGTAAGATTCTTCATTCACCGGTAAATGAAAATGAATAATATTCCGGACATTCTGAATATCCAAACCCCTTGAAGCAAGATCTGTACATAAAAGGGTATTTTGACTCCCATTTCTAAATTTAGCCAATGCAATATCTCGTTCTTGCTGCATTAATGCACCATGATAAAATACATTCGCTAAACCACGATCTTTGAGGTAATCACTACATTTTTCAACATGTTCACGATGGTTAAAAAATACGATACTGGATTTACCATTTAAGGAACACAGCAACTGAAAAAGGGTTTGATGTTTATCCTTATCGGAACTATCAACCCTAAATATTTCAAATTGGTTTTCGGTTCTTATATTTTCAGAGAAATCGATATCAACTGATTTTTCAGTTGAAGCTAAAAACTCAGGCAGGAAATCTGCTTTTGTAGCAGAACTCATCACTTTCCGGATGGGATTCGGTAATGATTCTACGATAAATTTTAATTCCGTTTCAAAGCCCAATTCAAACATTTTGTCAAATTCATCCAATACCAGGAGTTGTATGCGGCTGCAATCAAAATTCTTTCTTCGGATGTGATCTCCTAAACGGCCTGTCGTTCCAATAATAATTTGTGGAGTTACCTTCAGGTTGTTCTCTTCAATTTCTCTTTTATGTCCGCCATAACAAGCCGTCATACGAATGCCGGTTTGTAGTTTACGAAAAACATCTTCAATCTGCTGCACCAATTCACGAGTAGGTGCTACAATCATCACCTGGGTTTCGTGCAAATCAGGTTGAACGTGGTGCAGTACAACTGATAAAAATCCCAGTGTCTTTCCACTTCCTGTGCGTGAATATATCCGAAGGTCATTGTTGCCAGTAGCATGGTCGAAACAAGCTTCTTGTAGTGGATTCAGTGTGTCAATATTCAGATTGTTGACATGTTCAATCCACTTTTCTTTACTAATCATAATGCTTAATTATCTTGACAAAGGTAGGTCATCCTTAGTCGGGCCAGGGGCATAAAAAAAACACCTGCCTGTAGGAGGTGTTTGAAGAGCCGTTGGAGGGAATTGAACCCTCGACCTCTTCCTTACCAAGGAAGTGCTCTACCACTGAGCCACAACGGCAACAATTCATTGTCAGGTTTGTTCTTAACCTAAAAAACCGATTAATCATGTCAAATGACAAAACTAATCGGTTCTGTAATGAGCGGAAGAACAGAATCGAACTGTCGTCTTCAGCTTGGAAGGCTGAGGTAATAGCCACTATACGACTTCCGCGCTTGGAGTTTCGATAGAGAGCGTGATTGTGAGTGTTTCACTACAAAAAAAGAGCGGCAATTTTGCAATTCACGCCAATTTGAAGCAGGACACACCCACAATTTATCACATTCTCATACTCAACGTGGGCAGTGATGGATTCGAACCACCGTAGGCCGAAGCCAGCAGATTTACAGTCTGCCCCCTTTAGCCCCTCGGGCAACTACCCAAAAAAAAGAGCCACTTGCCGGAATCGAACCAGCGACCTACTGATTACAAATCAGTTGCTCTACCAGCTGAGCTAAAGTGGCTTCTTACATATGTAGTAAGTAAACGGGTGTTTACTTTTTGATGTGTCTGACAATAAAAGTAAGAACTGCCTAATGGACTGCAAATGTATAGATTCATTTTTAATTTCCAAACAATTTTTATCCCTTCAGCAGATTTTTTTTTACCCTATTTTTCCGGAAATTTTTAGGCGCTTCATGTCTATTCATTTTATTTGATTGGATTGAATTATCTCGCTCACGCATATCTTTTTCAGGGCAACCCTGATATTCGTTTTGGCAATCTCATCGCAGACTTTGTCAAAGGTCGACAAATCAATTCATATAACCCATTGGTACAAGAAGGCATTCGAATTCATCGTTTCATTGACGTATTTACAGACAAACATCCGCTCATCCATCAGGCTGTTGATTTCTTCAAACCCCAATATCGTTTTTCCGGCCCTGTATTTGTCGATATATTGCTGGATCATTTTTTAGCCAATGATTTCACCCGATTTGAGAATGATACCTTAATGGAATTTACCCGGGATGTTTATCTGATGATTCAGGAACGTACACATCTGCTCAACGAAGAAATGACCAAATTTTTCGGTTACATGGAAGAATACAATTGGTTATACCACTACAAAAATCGCGAAGGCATCGAAAAATCCATCCGTGGTATTTGTAAACGCCACCCGGTTCTGGGAGAAGCCGATCCGGCATTGGACATTTTCGAGTCGCGGTTCCATGATTTAAAAGCGATTTATTACGATTTTTTTCCTGAATTACATGAGGAGGTCAGAAAAAAATTTCAGACTCAATAATACCAATTAAATTAAAAAATAGTCCAAAGCTTTTTTATAATTGTACAATGATTTTTACTGTTAAAAAATGTTCATTGTACAAATGAGTATGGCAAAAAGTGGACTATAGAGTATTTACTATCTCTAAATGGCTTTAACAAATTTTAAATTAATAGATGATGTATTATTTTTTGACGGTCGCTTGTATTTCTAACTAAGTAAAATCAAACGATGGTTTTCTGAGTCGGACACTGGTATTATTCTTCTTTTCCACCTTTTGTCATGAAACAAAAGGTGGAGCCAAAAATTCTAGGCTGTTGCTCTTTCGCCTAAAAAATTCTCATCGAGCGGCCTACTTCCGAAACTTGCCTTCGCTTTGGCTTCGGCTTCGAACAGCCGGAAGCAGGCTACGCCCGATTTCAAATTTTTCTTAACGCCTCAAGAGCAAAGGCCGAAAATGGCCCTACTAGGATATTACTTTTTACTAATGACTAAAGTTAGATGGTATCTTCTTGAGTCGTGTCTCAGCGTTGAATCGGTATAATTCCTTATAAATCCTATTGAGCAATTGGAAATACCACTTCTAATCAAACCCTATTTTTTGATCAACTTCTCCGTATAGATTAATTCTTGCCCTGTGCTCATTTCCAGTTGATACATCCCTGAAGCGAGTCCTGACAAGTCAATGACCATCTGTTGTTCACCTTTATTCAAGTGTGTACTCAGCACTTTTACCTTTCTGCCGGCCATATCTAAAATTCGTACATCCATATTTGCATTGCGATTCATGAAGATACTGATGTGTAAATCATTTTCTACCGGATTAGGATGTGTGTATATGTTTGTTTCAGATCCAAATTTCACTTGAACAATGTTTGAATGCGTCGCTTGTCCATTCAGATCGACCTGACGATAACGATAATAATTAATCCCATCATGAGGTTGTACATCTGTGTATTGATATTTCTTAATCAAATCACTATTCCCATTTACGCCCTGACTAGGTATTAAATCGCTTAAAGGATAAAAATCCCGGCCATTTAAACTTCTTTCAATGACAAATCCTGCATTCCATCTTTCCTGATAAGTGGTCCATTTCAGCGCAACTGTTTCTTCCATTCGCTGAGCACTTAAAGGTGATGCAATCACAGGAAGTGGTGCATTTCCGGGATTGGTTGTATGTAAATAAAAATCAGAGAATCCACTGGTATTAAAACAAATCTGCCATATCTGATTCACTGCATCATAGCTAATATCTGAAGCAGGAATTGGGAAGGCCACCGCAGTGGTATTCGGGCCGCCCAAGGCTCCCCCATTCACTTTGGTGATACTTACTTGATTCATGGCAGGTCCTGTGGCACTCCCTTGTGGCAATAGTGGCCAGTTTGGCGCTGCAATACTGTTGTATGCCTGCATGTCATCGTCGGTATAATACAAACAAACATATGCCGGTGCATTATTAGCAGGCGTGATACTATAAACCCTGGCAGCAAAAGGTTGGGTATTATAGGTGATCGGACCACTTTGATAAACTGTATCACAAGCATCTATTTGTCCGAGTGATGTACCATCTGCATTATCGCGAATTGAGCAAATACGCGAACAAGTAGCATCAAATATGACACTCGAATCTCCATCATTAAAATTCATCGAATTACAGGCAATATTCCCATAGGATGAAACAAAAAATCCAGGCAACTGCAATGAGATGGTACTTGATGGTGGATTGATGAAAATTTCAATAAAATCGGTATCTGAACAAAAAGGTGTTTGGGCCAGAATAAATACGGTATCCGATAAATTCACTGCAGAAGGATTCGGTACTACACTGCTTAAACCGGCATCCCAGAAATAAGATTTGTTGGCATAAGAAGGTGTCAGCAAAATATTCGGAGAAGTGGTCAAATCATAACTGTCTGCGCAATTCGTCAATACCTGCTGAGGTGATACAACCAGATCGGGCTTAGTATGAACAGTGGCAACAAAGGATGCCGTATCTGCACAAAAAGTGGTGGACATCACAACCTGATAAGCTCCTGAATCGGTGAGCGGATTGGAGTAACCTTGTGTAAAGTTGGTATTAAAAAAATTCAAGGTGCTGCCCGGAGGAATAATGCTGCCGTTGTACATTGGATTATTCAAACCAACATCTAAACTCCCTGGTTGGCAAATGCCCGCCGGATTACTCACCACAATTTGCGGAGTTGGATAAATATCGACCAGCACGGTATCCTTTACTTTACATTGTGAGTTAACTTCCTGAATGGTGACAATAAATTGCGTAGAGTCAAGCACATTTGTAAATACCGGATTCGACAAAGTACTATCGTTTAAAACCAATCCGGGCGACCAGCTATAAGCTATGCTTGGTGTTGTATTATAAGTTGGTAATCCGGGATTCAAAGCCCCGATAGTCTGTACGTCTATCGCAGAACTCACAATCCAGTCAACAGGGCCATTGTTATCAGCAGTTATTCGTTGCAATCCGGCACGACCTCCAATTGGTACTAATAAGCCCTGCCAATCCAATGAGTTGACATTTGCTGCAGGCGGAAAAATGAAAGCCCCTACCCGAACCACATCTAGCTTTTGATTCCCGTTTCGAAGAACTACACCAAATATTGAGGTGGATGATAAGGGACCAGAGCTGGTAATTTGTCCATTAGGATTCGACATGGTATAAAAATGATTGGCCGGATCATCAATTCCAACTGCTGTAGATAAAACCATAGTGGCTGAAGGTGCAAGAGTAACCCCATTTGGAACCGTAAATGTTCTGGACAATACACTATTCGCGAGCCAGAGATCAACCTGATATCCCGACATGTTGACACTGTTATTTCCCAGATTCGTAATTTCAATAAAATCGGCATCATTGGTACCCACATAAGCCGGATAAGGTGTAGTAAGTCCGGTGCCATTGCGGAACATAGTGAGTTCGGTAATTTTTAATCCGGTGTTTAATGAATAGGTCGCGCTAGAGGAAAGATTCCCTGTACCCGGCGCACAAACATTGGTAACATTGGTTGAGGAACCACTTGAATTGAAAGGTGGATAAACCAGCACTTTCAAAGTATCCGTTGCGGGACAACCTTGATTGTTTAATCCGGTTAATACATAGTTGGCACTCGCTGTGGTTTGTGTATATAAAGCATTTGAAGGCAATTGAACGGTGCTGGCATCCACGGTCCAGGAATATGAAACTGCATTTCCCGAAACTTGAATGGTATCATTGGCCTGACCACATGCAAATAAGGTATCCTTGGAAGCAGAAACATTTGGCCGGAGAAAAGTGGTGGTTTGCACTGGCAAAGTTGGTGCAGTGGTACCCGATAATGCACAGGTTAATTCATTGAAGTAAAATCGGTTACCTGCTCCCAGCGGATTGGTGATTAAATCCTTTAAGGTGGCCGTTGGATTTCCATTCACATTAAAAAATGGTCCTCCCGGTGAATTCGCAAATTTCCATTGATAAGTTAACCCGATATATTGAACAGGAAAGTTAGTTGTCAAAATGGCTTTATCACCTGCGCAATAAAAAGTTTTGTCTTTACCCGTTGGAATATTTTGAATGTTTGAAGCATTACATACATCTGCATTATCAGCGCCCATATCAAATGGTGCCGCATAATTTTGGCAATCAATATCCTGCGAAACAAAAGTACTTGGCGTGGTACCTATCCCATTAAGTAAATGTTGGTTGATATGTAAATCGATGTCGGAGTTAAAAAGCGGATTGATATTGACTGAATTGGCATCCAAGTTGGCGGTATTGAGGGTCCACTGAGCTAAGTTTGGAAAATCAAGTGTTCCGGTTGAAGCCATAAAACCTTGTCCGGCGTTAGGGATAAAATAATCATTGTAATTACAACTAGATCCGGCCAGGCCAATACTTAATGAAGGTAGCCATAAACCCACATGACGGCCTGGTGCTGTTTGAGCCGCAGAAATATTGGAGAAAATATTGTTTCGAACGGTATTGATGGATGCCGTTACATTGCTAAAATTCAAACACGCTGAAGACCCCGTAAAAGTGCCTGGCAGGTTTAACTGAATTGAATTATTTTCGACAAATTGAACACGGGTGGTTGGCGTGGACGATGAGCCGGCCATTTGAATCCCTCTGATTAGCAGGGTGCCACTTACATTCGTCTGATTATAGGCCGTTGATAAATTACTGATGGTGTTACCATATACATTTACACTCACACTGGATCCTGTAGGGCCGCCATACGCAGTATAAATACCGGTTACCGTTGAAGTGGAAGCATTGGAAGCATTGGCCAGGTTATAAATTTTATTCCTGAAAATAGAAGTTGTGCCTTGCGAACCAGAAGTAAAAATACCATTGATACCACCAGTTGAGGAAATATTTCGAATAATGGTATTAAAAATGGCAGGATCTCGCTGATTCGTCAAATAGATTCCTCCGGAGGCCGCAGAAGTTTCACCTCCTATATCATTGTAAGCCGTTCCACCGATGGTATTATAAGTACTACAATTGGCAGTGCCAATCAAAAGATTTAAATCCGGAAAAGTAGCTGAACCACCCACTCCATATATTCCATAAATGCATTTTTCAATTACAAAATCCTGCAACACGATTCCGGAATTACTGCCGGAAATTGCCGTAGGTGTGAGTCCCTGTGAACTGAATCCGGTACTTGATGAAATGAGCACACCTTTAGAATTGATATTTTGATTATCCAAAGACACGTAAAAGTTCTTCAACGTGATGTTTTCACATCCATTGGTGGCAGATGCATTTCGTATGAGGAAACCAAATTCTGTTTGTTCGTCACCAATGATGTGGATACCATCCATGGTGATAAAATCTGAACCATTAAAGCAGAAACCAAAATTGGAAGGCACAGAATTGCCCTGTGTAAAAATGATTGGATTGGGCCCGGAACCTGATTTCTGAAAAGTAATGGGGAAACTCGCAGTTCCTGATGCATATAATGGGGGGACATTTTCGAAAAATGATTGACCGGAGGCCACGTTAAATTGTAAGGGATTACTGAGTGATGAGCAGAGTAATCGGTTATTTAAATAATTGACCGCATCCGTAAAACTATTAAAATTATTCCCGGAAGAAGGTAAGGTATTATTGATGGTAAACACACCGGTTGTTAATGCCGGACCTGATGGAAAATCACTAATGATAGAAACACTATCAATGGCAGCTGGTGGATTTACGCCAATGCTATTATTGTTTTTCCAGGTAAAAATGAGTCGGATGGTAGAAGCGGCCGAACAATTATTGATGAGCTGTGGAGGAATCACAATATTTTCAACTTTACCAAATGAATCATTTAACATCACCGCTATGGTTCTGGCAGGTGAAGGTAAAAAACCATTTGTCAGCGCTGTTGCTGGCGTAAACGTGGTTGGTGCCACACTGACCATCAGGGCTTCATTAAAAGTGGTTAATCCTTCTTCGCCCTGAGCCTTCCATTTAAATGATAAATCTACCTGAGTTTGACCGGCAGGAATCGTGACATCTCTATAGATATGTACAACACTGGTATTGGTAAATGCATAATCCCAGGAATTTGTGGTTCCTGCATTGGGTGAAATATGGGCGACGTTTCCATTGAAGCCGTTTGGATTTGTGGAAATGGTCCATTTATTGACCTGGGTTCCATTCACTTCAACCCAACCATTGGCGGCGAAAGTAGTTCCCAATTGAAATCCTCCGGCGGCGTTCGGATCGAGTAAAAAAGATTGAGCCTGTACCTGATGAAGAGAAAGAACCAGGATGAGAATGGCGAATATTTTTTTCATACGAATTACTTTAGCGCAAATGTAAAGTATTCTGTATGTTACGAACCATTACTCTTTTGGTGCTTTCCAACATTTTTATGACCATTGCCTGGTATGGTTTTTTGCGAAAACGGAATTCCCATAATGGAAAGCCATTCTACTGAGTTGGGGATTGCGTTTTTTGAATACTTCTTCATGATACCGGCGAATCGTTATGGGGTATTATCGGGCCAAAATGGTTTTCAGCTAAAAATTGTACAGGAAATTATTACACTCATTATTTTCACCCTATTTGCGGTGGTTTATCTGAAATAACCATTGAAAATCAACTACTTATATTAATTTTTTGCATTTTGACTGCAGTCTATTTTGCTTTTCGAAAATAATGGAATTACTGGAAATGGTTGGATGGGTGTAAACTGGAGGGTCCCCGGTGCAGCGGAGGCGGTTAGGCTGTCGGAAACACGGGGGCATAACAACCTTGGGGGCTAAAAATGGACATATTGCGTTAGCACAATGTGAATTCTTGTTGTGGATAGATTGTGTCTGTTTTTTTTCATATAAATGCTTTACCTTTGCGCCTCCAAATTTTAGGGTTTAAACCCGCAAAAACATTCAAAAATATTTAAAATGGCAGATTTACGCTACCAAAGAAACTTCGGAATTGCCGCTCACATTGATGCCGGTAAAACCACAACAACTGAACGTATCCTTTATTACACCGGTGTAAACCACAAGATTGGTGAGGTACACGATGGAGGTGCAACCATGGACTGGATGGCACAAGAACAAGAAAGAGGTATCACCATTACTTCGGCAGCTACCACTTGTTTTTGGAATTTCCCCACTGAACAGGGGCAAAAAACGCCATTGTCTAAACAATTCAAATTTAATATCATTGATACTCCGGGACACGTTGACTTTACCGTAGAGGTGGAGCGTTCATTGCGTGTTTTGGATGGTTTATTGGCCTTATTCTGTGCGGTATCCGGTGTGGAACCACAATCTGAAACCGTTTGGCGTCAGGCTAACCGATATCGTGTTCCACGTATTGGTTTCGTCAACAAAATGGACCGTAGCGGTGCTGATTTCCTCAATGTTGTGAAACAAGTGAAAGAAATGCTGGGTGCGAAAGCGGTTCCATTACAATTACCGATTGGTGCAGAAGATAACTTCAAAGGAGTTGTGGATTTGATTACCATGAAAGCCATTGTTTGGGAAGATGCTACCTTGGGTATGACTTTTAAAGAAGTGCCTATTCCGGATGAAATGGTTGAAGAAGTAAACGAATGGCGTCAGCATTTGATTGAAGCTGTTGCTGATTACGATGAAAAATTATTGGAAAAATTCTTTGAAGATCCAAATACGATTACTGAAGATGAAGTACATGAAGCGATTCGTAAAGCAACCATCGATATCTCCATTATCCCGATGATGTGTGGATCATCCTTCAAAAATAAAGGTGTACAAACTGCATTGGATGCAATTTGCCGTTATTTGCCCGGTCCTTTGGATATTGAAGCTGTAAAAGGTACAAATCCTGATACCAACGAAGAAGTTGAGCGCCACGCAGATCCAAAAGAACCATTTTCCGCTTTGGCTTTTAAAATCATGACGGATCCGTTTGTAGGTCGTTTGGCCTTCTTCCGTGCATATTCAGGTCGCTTGGATTCCGGTTCTTATGTATTAAATACCCGTACCGGTAAAAATGAGCGTATCAGCCGTATTATGCAGATGCATGCGAATAAACAAAATCCGGTTGATTATATCGAAGCGGGTGATATTGGTGCTGCTGTAGGATTTAAAGATATCAAAACAGGTGATACACTTTGTGATGAAAAAAATCCGGTGATTCTTGAATCAATGACCTTCCCTGAACCGGTGATTTCAATTGCCGTTGAACCAAAAGCGCAAGCTGATGTGGACAAAATGGGTATGGCCATTGCCAAATTGGTTGAAGAAGATCCAACTTTAAGGGTGAAAACAGATGAAGAAACGGGTCAGACCATTTTGAGTGGTATGGGTGAGTTACATCTGGAAATCATCGTTGACCGTATGCGTCGTGAGTTTAAAGTAGAAGTAAACCAAGGTGCTCCTCAGGTGGCTTATAAAGAGGCCTTCCAAATGGCCATTCAACATCGTGAGGTATTGAAAAAACAATCGGGTGGTCGTGGTAAGTTTGCCGATATTCAGTTTGAAATTGGACCTGCTGACGAAGAGTGGTTAAAGGAAAATGAAGGAAAAAGTTTCCAGTTTGTCAATGATTTATTTGGTGGATCTATCCCGAAAGAATTTTTGCCTGCCATTCAAAAAGGTTTTGAACAAGCCATGAACAATGGTGTATTGGCCTCCTACCCTTTGGTGAGTATGAAAGTACGTGTGTTTGATGGTAGCTACCATGATGTGGATTCGGACAGTATGAGCTTTGAGCTTTGCGCGCGTCAGGGATTCCGTGAAGCGGGTTTAAAAGCCAAGCCGGTATTGCTGGAACCAATCATGAAGGTTGAGGTAATCACTCCTGATCAATACATGGGTGACGTAACCGGAGATTTGAACCGCCGTCGTGGTATTCTTGAAGGTATGGACAGCAAAGCCGGTGCACAGGTGATTAAAGCAAAAGTTCCATTGTCTGAAATGTTCGGATATGTTACCCAATTGCGTTCATTATCATCAGGTCGTGCAAGCAACGTGATGGAGTTCAGTCATTACTCTCCTGCACCTAATAATATTGCAGAAGAAGTGATTGCTCGCGTAAAAGGCAGCAAGGCCAACTAATTAAACAGACTTAAGTGATATAAAAAGCCTCCCTTAGTGGAGGTTTTTTTTATTGAATGAAAATGTGTTTTCACAGTCACCTTGAGTATGAATAGATTTTAAAAATTTTATAGTCCAATCTTTACTTCGTTCGATATGACTATTTTTAAGCTATATTGGCATTACCCTTGTAAAATGTGAACGAATTTACAATTAGTACAATATTTCATAAACCCGGATAAACTTCATGTGTATACCGAAAGGTATTACACTCTTGCAGTATTATTTGTAAAACAGAAAATTCCGGTCAGTTTCGTTTTTTCGCAAAAACAGGGCAAAGTGGCGTTTGAAAAGTAATTCTGAAACCTAAAAAATATTATTGAAGCTTGATTTCTGATAGATTTAGAACTTTTTTACACGAAATATTTTAAATATGAGGGAATACTTGTATATTTGCGCCCTAAAAAACAGTAAATGGCTAATCACAAAGCGACCAAAAAAGATACTCGTCAAGCTAACAAACGTAGAGAAAGAAATCGTTATCATGGTAAAACAACCCGTAATGCCATGCGTGATTTGTTAGCCTTATCTTCTGTAGAAGAAGCTGGTGAAAAATTACCGAAAGTAGTTGCGATGTTGGACAAATTGGCCAAACGCAATGTGATTCATAAAAACAAAGCTTCAAACTTAAAATCTGCTTTAGCTAAAAATGTCAACAATTTAAGTAAGGTGGTTGAAGCCGTTGCTGACAAACCAAAAGCTGCTAAGAAAAAGGCCGCTCCGAAAAAAGCCAAAAAATAATTGAATTAAATAGCCTTAAAGCCATTCTTCGGGATGGCTTTTTTATTTAATCTGAATCGTTTACTCAAGAATGAGACTTTTGCAAAACCTCTTGAAATGAATAAAATAATCATTTGGCTTTAAATAGTTTAGTTACTAAGCCTTGAACTTTTTAGCCAAATGACTTTTGCGACGATCTCGAAAAATTATCTATTTTTGAATATTAAAATTTCCAATTCGATGAAAAAATTCTGTACCATTTTATTCCTGTTGAGTCTTCAGATTGTGTCATTTGCACAAAATGCAAAAAAGGAATTTGTAATAGGTTCGCAGTGTTCAATCCTGATTCCTGAAGGATTTGTCAATACAGGTGCTTACGCCGGTGTGCAAAATAAAAGTAAAACCACCAATGTGATGATTTCACATGTGAAGACCAGTGCTTCCATTTTTGGTGCTGCCTTTAATAAGGATAGTATGTCGGCAAAAGGGTTTGAACTACTAGACAATAAAGAAGTAAATATTCAGCAAGGCAAAGCCTGGTTGGTAAAATCAAAAAACACCAAAAATCAAACCTACAAACATGTCCTCTATTTTGAGGCCGCACCGAATAATGTAGTTTGTGTAACAGGTCAATATCCTGAAAAAAACAAGGATATGGAAACGGTTGTTGTTGAAATGCTGACTTCTGTTTTCTACGATAAGGAACATCAGGATAACCTGGAAGATTTTGCGCCGTTTTTTGTGAGTGTTCCCACATCATTTATGAAAGCAGCCAAAGGAACCATGGGTACATTGGTGTATTCCAATAATGGCCTGAACTCCAGTATATCAACAGAAAATTCTTCTTTTGTTGTTACTATGTCTGGTTTAAACAGACCGGTTGCTGATTTAAAAAGCTATTGCGAAGAAAGATCGGTTAAAAATTATCGCATCAAGGATTTAAAAATTAAAGAAAGTCGGGCTGTGAAATACGATGGGTTAGAAGGTTATGAATGTGTGGCAGAAGGTACTCAAGACGGGAAGGCCATCATGGTTTTTTATACTTATTTATTTCAGGATAAACGCATCTTTCTGATGCAAGGGAACAGTATGAAAAATATAAAAGATGAGTTGAAACAATTCCGGGAAATAAGTAAAACATTTAAACGTAAGGCATAATCCCATCAGTGAAGGATTCGGCCTCAAAAGCCAGCCTGAAATCAGGTCGATGATTGTATGGATGTTCGTAAACTTTTTTTATTGGATGCCTCTGGTGCGCTAATCAGTTGTTTACTCATAGGATTTTTGCAAATACCTCATGTCGAAGTCTTTGGCATACCTCCATCCGCTTTTAGGATCCTCTTGATTTTAGCGATCGGTCTTATGCTTTTTTCTTCCCTGTGTTACTTTTTCCTGAACACCGCTCAGCTGAAATCATTTCTCAGAAAATTGGCCTGGATGAATACAACTTATCTATTCATCACCTTCTTTTTTATTATTCAATATTCCCATCAAATCCGAATGACAGGATGGATTTATTATTCACTCGAGGTGATGGTCATGTCCCTGCTGATTGTTGTGGAATATCGCTATTCAAGAACTGAAATAAAAAAATAAAACCGGCGCAAGACCGGTTCATTGAATATTTTTTGATTGAAGCGTATTATCGCAAGGTATATGTTACAGTGCTACCGTTCGCAGTTTTCACCGGACGTTGCAAAATTGCTACATGACCCAGCATATCCTTTTTTGAACCTCTTTGATAAAAAGTCAATAAATAACGACCTGAACGAGGGCATACAAAGGAAAACTGTGTCCAATATTCATTAGTGATTTCAGGTTTAAATTTATCGGTAATCACATCACCAACACCTTCCAAGCCCAATTTCATTTCGATTTTTTTCGCTTCCGGATCTCCAACAACACAAAACTGATACCATCTTCCTTCTACCAATTCAACCATAATTGGGAACTCCGTATTCCGTTGCATATCCAGATTACCCCCTTTATAAGTCACAAAACCATCTGTTTTGTATTTGGTATACAGTTCAGCTACTTTTAAGTCGAACGATAATTTTACCGGATCCTGATTGGCACTTTGAGCTTGAGTAAATAACGAACCTGCGATAAGGGCTAAGGTCATTAATACGGTTTGTAACTTTTTCATGTTGTGTAGGATTTAGTAGTTGGACATTTACGTTGATGATTAAAAATCAAATTGTATGCCTATTTTTTTTAACCCATTGATTTTCAGTAGCATAAATGGGTAAAACCCTTGAAAAGACTATTATATATATTTTTATTATATTTTTATAATCATTCATATGAATGGCTAATCACCAATAAAAACGAAGGAGTATATATTTGACAAAGCCTATTTTTGACTCAAACATATTCTCATGAAATATTTTTTATGCCTGACAATTGGTTTGCTTTCAGACTTTATCCTTCAGGCCCAGTCCAAAACAACCGTTGTTTTTGAATATTGCCAGGCGAAACAAGCACTTGAAATTCTCAATCAGGACGATGCGTACACCAGATCCTGGGGATTGTTTGATCTCCAATCGCGCACAGGAAATCAACGTGGGGGAAAAAGTGACCTCCTTCAAAAAAGAAAACAATCCACAAAAAACTGGGATGCTGAATACCGAAAAAAAGTAGAACTGGAATGGACAAAAATCCTTCAATGGATGCCTGAAACCACCATCCGATTTAAACTTCCGGCTAAAATTCTGCTCATCCAATCCAACATGCAGGATGAAGGAGGCGCCATGGGATATACTCGTGAAAACTGTATCGTTTTAAAAGAAAAAGTGTTTGAAGATGATGCACCTTCCCTGAGGAAATTGTTATTGCATGAGTTGTTCCATGTGATTAGCCGATATAATCCGGAATTACGAAAAGATCTCTATCACATACTGGGCTTCAGCATATGCAATGAAATCGAATTAAGTGATAGTCTTCGCAACATTCAAATTGCCAATCCGGATGCACCCTTTAAGGACAGCTATATCCGATTAAAATATCAGCACGAAACAAAGGAATTCATGATGTTTTTATATGCCAACCGACCTTATGAAGGGGGCTCATTCTTCCAATATGCCTCTGTCGGTTTATTGGAAGTATACGGTAACGATTCTGCCAAACATGTTCTTCGCAATTCATCAATTTTACCCCTGGAAGCATTCCCTGATTTTGTGGATCAAACCGGCAACAATACCGACTATATTATTGATCCCGAAGAAATAGCCGCTGAACATTTTGTATTGGCCATTTTACAACAATACGAAGTTCCACGACCGGATTTAGTCAGATTATTTGCAGAGCGCTTAATGAAAAAATAATGCAACAAGAAAAATCATTGCCAACAAATCAGTAAAAAGGGTCCAAGGATTTAATCTTCCAACTAATCATGGACAAATTCCTCAAATCCGTTCACTCACTTATTTGCTTAATATAAACTCCGTACGACGATTTTGAGCCCTGCCCTCTTCGGTGCTGTTATCTGCAATAGGTTTGATATCGCCATAACCCACACTGCTGATTCGACTCTCACCAATCCCTTTCGAAACCAAATATTTTTTACAAACATCGGCTCTTTGCTGAGATAAAAATGCATTTCGTTCAGCCGATCCGGTGTTATCAGTATGTCCTTCGATATCCACTTTTAATTCCGGATTCCTCGATAAGATGTCTACTATTTTATCCAAATTAGCAAAAGAAGCATTCGTGAGTATCGATTTATCTTTTTCAAAATTTACGCCTTTGGCAGCTTCTACAACTTCTTCAACAATGGCTGCTGCAACTTCCGGACAACCATTGTTACTGTTGGATGCCTCATCCGGGCACTGATCTACTTCATCGTTGAAACCATCTGCATCCCGGTCAGGAACCGGACATCCATTATATTTGGCAATACCCATCATTTGCGGACAAGCATCCGTTTTGTCTGAAATACCATCTCCATCTGAATCAGGACAACCTTTAAAAACAGGTTTACCTGCCTGATCCGGACAATCATCCATTTTATCCACAATACCGTCGCCATCTGTATCCGGACAACCTTTTGTTTCCTTGCGACCGGGTATACTCGGGCAATCGTCAGTGGCATCTGGTGTACCATCGTTATCTGCATCAGCAATCACTGGTTTTTCCATTTTGGGTTCAATCACTTCTTTTTTCCCAAACCGATAAATTAAACCTGCACTATGGAACAAGTGCGCTACTCCTCCTACATGATACTGACTTTCGAGGTTGAAAAATGTTTGTTGGGCTAATTTAAGATGAACCCCTAAACCAACAGGCAATGAAAATGAACTTCCACCTTTGCGGAAAGCCATATTCGCTCCGGCCGTTAAATAAGGTGCGGCAAAATATTTATTGCGGTCGAGAAAGTTAAATGCACCGCGTACTTGCAACGATCCGAATAAAAAGGCTTGTTTAATCGCTAAATCATTGTTTTTTGATTTAATGAACAAACTATCTTTTGAAGATGCAGGATAATGTAATTGACTGATGGTTCCTGCAAAACTTAAATCCAGCATACGATGTAATTCATGCCAATAACTGACCCGAATGGCGGGATCCCAGTACAAAACCTTTTTTTGACCATCATCATTGTTCAACGTACGATTTTGTAAAAAATACTTTCCGGTTTGTGGACCGTAAAAATCGAATGCGCCAAAATGAATTCCAATCCCATGTTTTGTTTGAGCGTTCATTTGAAAATTCAAACCACTGAGAATGACCAAAAGAAAGTAGTACTTTTTCATGCAAAAATTTGTGCAAATGTATTGGAAAGCTTGCACAATTGTCGTGCCCTGAAGATGAATGTTTGATGAAATATTGGAAGAATCAGAAGTTATGCACATTGTTAATTAATGTTCCGGAAACACAGCAATTCAAAAACTATCTTTGCCCACCATGAACCTCACCCATCCTAACGTTAAAATATTCTCTGGAAATTCTTCAGCTGAATTGGCCGCAAAAATATCAGAACTCTATGGCCAACCCCTCGGCAAAGTAACCATTCAAAAATTTTCGGATGGTGAATTTCAACCCGTTTTTAATGAAAGTGTGAGAGGCGATTTTGTTTTTCTCGTTCAAAGCACCTATGCACCGACCGATAACCTGATGGAGCTTTTGATGATGATTGATGCCGCCCGCAGAGCATCAGCCGGATATATTACAGCCGTCATCCCCTATTTTGGATTTGCCAGGCAGGACAGAAAGGACAAGCCCCGTGTGAGTATTGCCTCTAAACTGGTCGCGAACTTATTGACCACAGCAGGTGCGCATCGAATCATGACCATGGACTTACATGCCCCGCAAATTCAGGGATTTTTCGATATCCCGGTGGATCATTTAGACAGTTCTGCCATCTTTATTCCTTATATCGAAAAATTAAATATTCCGGGTATCACCTTTGCTTCTCCGGATGTTGGGAGTACCAATCGTGTTAGGGAGGTAGCCAGCTATTTTGGTGCTGATATGGTTATTTGTGATAAACAACGTAAAAGAGCCAACGAAGTAGCGTCTATGACTGTTATTGGTGATGTAAAAGATAGAGACCTTATTCTGATTGATGATATTTGTGATACTGCAGGCACACTCACCAAAAGTGCGGCGATGTTAATGGACAAAGGCGCTAAAAGTGTGAGGGCCTTCTGTACACATCCTGTTTTGAGCGGTAAGGCTTATGAAAATATTGAAAATTCAGTCCTGAGTGAATTGGTCGTATGTGATACAATTCCGCTGAAACAGGTTATACCAAAAATTAAAGTATTGAGTACCTCTGAATTGTTTTCTGTTGCAATTCGCAATGTTCATGAAAATAAATCCATCAATAGCCTTTTCATTCATAGTCATTTGAAAGAAAAGATGAAAGCCTTGGCTGAATCAGAATAATTATTTGCCTGAGATTGAAATCAAGTATCTGTGTCTAATTGAAAAATCCGCGTAAATTTGCGCGTCCAAAATGAGTTTCTACCATGGGAAGAATATTTGAAGTACGTAAATCGGCCATGTTTGCCCGCTGGGATAAAATGGCCAAAAACTTTACCCGTATTGGTAAAGAAATAGCCATAGCCGTTAAAAATGGTGGCCCAGACCCCGATAATAATCCTGCCTTACGACGCTGTTTCCAAAATGCGAAGGCTGTTAACATGCCTAAAGACCGCGTAGAAGCTGCGATAAAAAGAGCCTCAGGTAAGGACTTGGTGGATTATGAAGAAATTGTTTACGAAGGCTTTGGACCACATGGCGTGGCAATCCTGGTTGAAACTGCCACGGATAATGGTACACGTACAGTGGCAAATGTCAGGGCCATTTTTAATAAAGGAAACGGAGCAATGGGAAATAGTGGTTCTGTAGCTTTTTTGTTTAACCGTATGGGTGAATTCACCCTGAAAAACGAAAATCTGAACTTAGAGGAACTTGAATTGGAAGGGATAGATTATGGCATGGAAGAAATGGGTGAAGACGCTGAAGGAAATTTAGTTATTCGAACCGGCTTCAACGATTTCGGTAAAATGAGTGATTTCCTTGAAAGTAAAGGTCTAACGCCCACCAAAGCAGAATTAACCCGCATTCCTTCAACCCATGTTGAACTCAGCGAAGAACAATCCAATGAAGTATTGGAATTAGTGGATAAATTAGAACAAGATGATGATGTACAAAAAGTATATCACAACCTTGTATAAGTCTCTGTCTAAATTGTGGATGATTCCATTTTCTAAATCCTTGAATAAAGGTTAATTTTATCGCTACTATGTTACACTTTCAATATCGGCAGCGATATGTTCTATTGTTGCTTTCTGTTCTGTTCATGTTCATTTCGTGGCTAACTCTTATACATGGCCAATCTGTTTCGATGATTGATGATGATGCCTCCGAAAATCCGGCATTACGTAAAAAATGGGAGGAACAAATGTTGGCTGATCCGGCCACAGGAATCATTCCGCCCGGTATGCGTTTACGTGAACTACAAACTTATCGTTCCGAACTATCGATCAATGCTGCCTATCGGGGGAGCCGAGGTGCTAACTGGCAATCCCGTGGCCCCTGGAATGTGGGAGGTCGAACACGTTCAATGGCGGTCGATATTAAAAACGAACAACATTTAATTGCCGGAGGTGTATCTGGAGGAATATGGTCAAGTGAGGATGGAGGAAATTCATGGACACGAAGAACAACACCCATGGATCATCCCGGAGTTGTTAGTATTGCTCAGGATACCCGCATTGGACATGAACATATTTGGTATGCCCTTTCAGGAGAGCTGTATGGCACCTCTGCCAGCGGTGGTGGCCATGATGCCTTTTATTTGGGCGATGGCGCTTTTGTCTCGGTAGACAATGGAAATACCTGGAAACCTTTGGCAGCCACTGCTGTGGGCAATCCCGGATCCTTCTCTACCAGTTATCAGGGCGGTTGGAAGATTGGCTGTTCCAATGTAGATAGTGTAAATACATGTGTTTATATGGCGGTATATGGTGGTATTTATCGTAGCACTGATACCGGAAAAAGCTGGAAAGTGGTATTGGGAGCAGGCAATGATTCTTACTTTACAGAATTTGCCATTGCACCATCAGGTATCATATACGCATCCTTAAGTTGGGATGGAAACGCGAAAGGATTTTTTCGTTCGGCAGATGGGGTCAATTTTACCAACATCACACCCAGCTTCATAAAAAGTGCAAATCGAACGGTCATAGAAATTGATGTCAATAATGAAAATGTGGTCTATTTTTTAAGTGAGTTACCAAGTGATACTTCAGGCGGAGTAGAAACTAAAGATTACGAAGGCAATCCAGAATGGGTTTCATTATGTAAATATCAATACTTGTCCGGTGATGGTAGCGGAAACGGAGGACTTTGGAGTAACCTATCAACCAATTTACCGGTAAACACGCCGAATCAATTCGACCGGTTTAATTGCCAGGGCGGATATGATTTAATGATAGAAACCCAAGCTGGAAGTGAGCAAATTTTTATCGGTGGTACGAATTTGTACCGCTCGCGCGATGGTTTTAAAACAGGCTCCCAAATTCAACAGATTGGTGGATATGCTTTGGCGACTACCCTACCCAATTTTGGAGTTTATCCCAATCACCATCCCGACCAGCATAATCTGTATTTTCTGCAAAATGCCAGCCAGGCATATTCCGTTTCGGATGGAGGCGTCAAATTCACACAGGATATCAATGCCAATGAAGTAACATGGCAAGAGAAAAGTTTGGGCTATTTAACATCACAATTTTATACCGTAGCCATTGATGAAAGCAAACCTTTCGATCAGTGGTTGTTAGGCGGATTGCAGGACAATGGAAATTATATCAGTTACAGCAATAACCCCAAAGATTTGTGGAACATGACGATCAATGGTGATGGCTCGTACAATTTTATCGCGCCGGACCGTTCCTATTATATCATCAGTACCCAACTGGGAAATGTTCGTAAAGTTGTTTTAGATCTAAAAGGAAATGTGATGTTACGCCGAAGAATTGACCCGGACGGGATCGATAAAAGCCAATACAATTTTATCAATCCATTGGTTGTTGACCCCAGCGAAAATCATACCTTATACATGCCTGTAGCTAAGAGAATTGCACGTCTTAATAATGTAAAAAACATTGAAGTTTATAACGACAATACAAAATTTAAATCAGGCTGGACATTTTCTGCAGATACCATAACGACCCGCAATTTTAATACCGGTAACCGGATCATTCTTCCTGAAGTTTCTACCCTGGCTTACGCTCCAAGCGA
Source organism: Chitinophagaceae bacterium (assembly GCA_049318705.1). Classification (GTDB taxonomy): domain Bacteria; phylum Bacteroidota; class Bacteroidia; order Chitinophagales; family Chitinophagaceae; genus OLB11. The sequence continues at coordinate 12,275 of JBMOFV010000022.1, read as the reverse complement.
CCCCAATATTTTATATGTAGGAACCAATCTGAGAGATATTTTTATCGTCAACAATGCAAGAAGCAGTGCTATGAATTTTACCCGACTCGATACATTTCGATTACCGAGTGGTGGTTATGTAAGCGGCATCGCTGTTGACCCGGATAGTGCAAAAAATGTATTGATTTGTTACTCCAACTGGAATATTAACAGTCTTTTTTACTCAAACGACAGTGGTAAAAAATGGTATTTGGTTGGAGGTAATCTCGAAACCAGCAACTCCAATAATACCGGCGCTCAACCCAGTGTACGTTGTGTAAAAATCCTGCGTCTGCCAAATGGAAAACGACGTTATTTTACAGGAACAAGCGTGGGACTTTACAGCACGGATTCTTTGGTACTTGGTACCTCTTCAGGCACCAACAAAACTGTTTGGGAACAGGAATCACCTGAAAAAATTGGAGCAAATATTGTTACAGATATCCGCGTCCGGCAAAGTGATGGTTATGTAGTCATCGGCACGCATGGTGGCGGTGTTTTTGAAACCTATTATACCGGATTTTCTTCACCCCTTGCAACACCTGTTCATACCGTCACGCATATTTATCCCAACCCTGCAGGAAGTTCATGTTATTTCACCTTTACCGCTTCCGAAAATTATCCGGCATCAGCAGGCATTTATGATTTATCCGGACGTCGGGTAAAAAAACTGTTTGATCAAACATTCCGGAGCGGAACTTTTACCATTCAAGCAGATGTATCGGAATTACCAACCGGATTATACTTTTTAGTCTATGACAATGGACAACAAAAAAAACCTGAAGTCCAAAAATTATCTATTCGACGATGATGAAGAACCTGATTTATTGCTTGTTCATATTCGCAACTTTAGGTGCTCTATCCTGCCGCGAAGAAACTTATATTCCCAAACCAAGAGGATATTTTAATATTGATTTGCCGCAAAAAAAATATCAGTTATTTGAACAATCCGGATATCCCTATTCATTTGAAATGCCTGTATACGGAACTATCCGAAAGGATACATTATTTTTTAACCAAAAAGCAGAAAATCCATATTGGATTAATGTACAGTTCCCCGATTTGGGAGGAACCATTTACCTGAGTTATAAAGAAATTAAAGGGCAAAACACCCTGGTTAAACTGCTGGAAGACTCCTATCAGATGTCGCATTACCACACCAAAAGGGCAGACTATATCAACGAACCCGAATTTCATACCCCCAATGGTGTGCATGGCTTATATTATGATGTAGGCGGAAATGCTGCCTCTGCTTTTCAATTCTATGCAACTGACTCAGTCAAACATTTTATTCGCGGAGCATTATATTTCGATACCACTCCAAATGCCGATTCCTTAAAACCCGTCAATGAATTTTTAAGAGCGGATATCGTACATCTTGTGGAATCTTTAAAATGGACTAAATGATAATTATTGACAATATCCTGATCAGCGATGATATCATTACTGAAGAATTTATTTGCAACTTAAGTAAATGCAAAGGCGGCTGTTGTGTGGATGGAGATGCCGGCGCACCACTCAATAAAGATGAGTTAAAACAAATTAAAGCGGCTTATAAAGTTATCAAAGACGAATTGAGTGAAGAAGCTAAAACCGAAATCAAACGAAGTGGTCCTTATACCACCGAAGAGGGTTTCGGATATGTCACACCGGCAATCAATGGTGGCATTTGTGTGTATGGTTATACGGACGCACAGGGAATCGTAAAATGTTTATTCGAAAAGGCTTATTACGAAGGACGCACAGATTTTAAAAAACCAATCTCCTGCCATTTGTATCCCATTCGTGAAATCAAAACCAAAGAAAACATCGCACTCAATTATAGCCCCCGTGAAACTCTTTGTGCACCGGCTTGTAAATTGGGCAAAGCCCAAAAGGTAAAAGTTTATCAGTTTTTAAAAGAGCCTTTGATTCGAAGATTTGGGGAACCATTTTACAATGTCCTGGAGCAAATTGCAACCGGTCAGTATACCCCCGAATAAGATTTGCATTCTATTCTATAACCACGGGAGTGGTCCTTTCAATAGAAATTTAAATAATGGAAAAACAGGCACTCTTTTTATTGCTGGCACTTCTTGCGGAAATCATTGGTACAGTTTCCGGTTTTGGTTCGTCGATACTATTTGTTCCCATTGCTTCTTTGTTCTTCGATTTTAAAACCGTATTGGGCATTACGGCGATTTTTCATGTATTTAGTAACTTATCTAAAATTGCATTGTTTCGTGAAGGTGTCAAAAAGGAAATCGTTATTAAACTGGGTATTCCTGCAGTAGTATTTGTTATCATTGGTGCCTTACTCACCAATTATATTCCGACAGTACACATGGAATTTATCATGAATATCATGCTGGTTGTGCTATCTATTTTTCTCCTTTTCTATTTCAACAAACCACTTGAACAGTCCAATAAAAATTTATATCTGGGTGGAATCATTTCCGGATTTCTGGCGGGCTTACTCGGCACTGGCGGCGCAATTCGGGGCATCACCTTAACCGCTTTCCAATTACCAAAAAATATTTTCGTGGCCACTTCGGCCGTCATTGATTTGGGCGTCGATAGTAGTCGAGCCATCGTTTATATTGCGCAAGGTTATTTCGATTCAGCCAACCTCTACCTCATTCCCTTTTTAGTGGTCACCAGTTTAGTCGGAAGTTATGTTGGCAAAATCATTTTAAAATATACCTCCGAAAAAGTATTTAGATATTTAGTCCTTGCCATTGTTATAGCCAGTGCGGCCTATCAAATATTTAAATATATTCAAGCAGCAAACTAGTGCCCCATTGCGAACAGAGATTATCTCAACAGGGTTAAATCACCTTTATAAGTATATGCCTTACTTCCAATGGCATATTCAATAAAGTAAAAGTAAACGCCATTTTCACATGCTTCCCCTTTATAGGTTCCATTCCAACCATCCGCCATTTCCTGGGTATAAAACATTTCCTTACCCCATCGATCAAAAATCCGGAATGATTTTAAACTGATTAAATCATTGGCTGCATAAAAACGGAATATATCATTCTGTCCATCGCCATTCGGACTAAATGCATTTGGAACCAAGCCATTGGTCATAAAAACAGTCACCGAATCCTTGCCAATACAGCCTTTATCAGTCATCGCTTGTACATAATAGGTTGTTTTTTCGTTTTGTGGAGTGGCAACAGGATTACTTACATTCAAATCATTCAAAGTAGGATCAGCCTGCCACTGATAGGAATATCCGCCACTTGCCTGCAATTGATAAGACTCACCAAAACGAATAATTTCATCCGGACCCGCATCCGGTTCAACACGAGGATAAGCATTCACCCGAATTCTTTTCGTGGCGCTGCATCCAAAAGCATCTTTAATAAGTACCTGATAATAAACCTCCGAAAAAGCGGTGATTAACACATTGGGTGTATTTACCGAACTAATCTGATAATCAGGCGTCCAGGCATAAGTGACCCCTCCAAATGCATTCACAGGAATAGTCCCTCCAAAACAAACTGTTGTATCTTTCGGCATCACATCCATTTGCGTTGTATCTCCCATCGTAATATTGATTACCCCGGTGGATGTCTCAAAACAAACATTTGGAATTGAATCAATCACAGTTACTGTAAAATTCATACTGATTGTAGGATCTATTGTCACTGTTTGTGTATTGTTCGGGCCTATCACCGCAGCTGCAGGCTCCCAACGAAATTGCATGTTTGAAGTCAAATTATTCACCGCAGCGGTAATGCTAACGGGCACAGTGGGATCGCAGGTGGTGGTATCTTTTACCAACAAATCCGGTTTGTCAACTTTAAAAATGAATATATCTGTTGATGCCGAATCTTCGGTAACACAACTAGTGGGGTTAAAGGCTTTCAGCTTAATGGTATAGGTACCCGGTGTGTTGTAAGTATGTGGAGGTGGATTTTGCAAGGTGCTGGTAGTGCCATCTCCAAAATCCCACAGGTAAGATATGGCATTCACGGTATTGTTGACAAAATTCACTGTAGCAGGCACACACAAAGAATCGTTTGTTCCAATTCCCAATGCCACATCTGCATTCACACCGGCAGCTTCGAAATCAAATTTAAAACTCGCCACATCCCAACCTACAGATTGATTATTTGGACTAAATGTTCCTGCACTTTGGTATTGACTCGCACTTATGGTGCAAACAGATTGATAAATAATCCCCTGAGGATCAAACCGACTTGTTCCGCCATCCACATGATCACCCGGAACACCCATATAGGTAGCATATAACAATCCACTCATACCGTTGCTCAACACACAAATCCAAAAGCCACCTTGTGCCGTTTGATGCGCGTTGGCACTTAATGGTAGCCCTGTTTGAGCCTGAAAACCGGAAAAGTAAACATTCCCACATTCATCATACAAGAAGGCGGTAGGGACTAAATTTTGAGAAAATCCGCCTGCCATCATAGCCTGACCAATTACAGTGGATTTTATACTAACAGTCAATGTTGAATCCACATGATGTATAAATATTCCACCATTGGCATTGCTATATACCCCGGCACTGACCGGGTAAGCCCCACCATCCGATTGTCCGCAGATATACACATTGTTATCCTTATCCAGTTGAACTTTAAAAGCATGATCTTCATCCGCAGTACCCAGATACGAAGAAGAAATCAGATTACTAAATACAGAATCCATGGTCAATACAAATCCATCTCTCAATCCACTAAAAGTTGTTTGCAAAGTTCCGGCCGTGGTAGGAAAATTATTACTCATGGTTCCACCAACTACCACATACTCTTTTTTCTTATTCTGTACAATGGCAAAACAAGCATCTTCGTCACTGCCGCCAATATATGTACTATACAATAAATTGGTACAAGTAGGATTTAATTTAAAAACACATCCATCTTGCAATCCACCAAATGTGGTTTGATAACAACCTGCCATTGTTGGAAAATCATTCGAACTGGTACTGCCAGCACATACAATATTTCCAGCCTGATCAATATATACTTCTCCACGGTTTCTATCACCATAATTCGGACTCAATAAAAAAGAATTTTGACCGTCTGCCGCCGAACCTCCCACAAAGGTTGAACCAATCAGAGCCGTTCCGGTGGCATTAAAATGAGCTACATATAAATCAGCAACACCACCCAGGGTATTATCAAAACAACCTGCTGTTACCGGCATATTACCTGAGGTGGTTGAACCTAATACAACCAGTTCATCATTGGCATTCACGACCATATTATTGGGTAAGTCTGCACCACTTCCTCCAAAATAGGTTGCATAAATCAGCGCATTCCCGGTGGCAGTATATTTATTGATTCCGGCGTCCTGCATACCTCCAAAGGTCGATTGAAATGCACCGGCTGTCGATGGCCATCCGGCAGAAAAAACCTGTCCTCCGGCATACAAATGCCCTGTAATATCATAAGTTGCACTAAAACCATAGGTAGTACCGGTCGTTCCACTGTATGTTGCAAATACCAATACCGGATCAATCACCAAATCATATCCTGTATCATAACCTTCCGGAAAAGCATAACTCAAGGTTTGTCCTTTTAAAACATATTGCGCTTTCACCGTTTTTCTGACACCCTGAATCACCTGATAAACATAAGGTGCCGACTCCGTAAGAGAATTGATTGAAGTTTGAATAAGAAGTTCTCCTTTTGCATTTAATGTAGGATTTACACCTTCGTATCTTAATTGAATAAGATTGGGATCAACACCGGCACGAATCACAAAATCATATTTCATTTGTCCATCCTTTCCATACATGTCCAGGTCAATACCAGGATACAAATTTTTGTAAGATGTTTTCTCGTACAAATGCACATAAGTGGACCACTTCGACGGATCATTTCCCAAATAATAATTATGGTAATACGAAGCGGCCTTTTGGGGTAAAATTTGTGGATTGGAATTCGCACCTTCAAAATGTACTTTATAAGCATGATTGCGAATAGGTAAATGATCCACTTCTTTCCCTTCATGGGTCAATTCATGAATTTCATTTAAATCTTCAACACTGTAAAATGAATAAACCAAAGCGCCTGAAGTCAAAAACAAAGCTCCGCCGGGTAAATGCGCTTTATAGGCAATTTCAGGGTTCCATTGTCTTTTATTTTCAATAAATTCCGGACCACCAGGACCGGCAATAGCGTGTAGGCTGGCAAAAAAGGTTAATAACAGAGCTGAAAACAATTTCATAAAAGGGTCTTTGATTTATTAGACGCTAAACATCGCCCGGGTGTTAGGCTATGGCCGCATTCATTTAAAAAGTGACCACAAAATACAAATAAATGATTGTTTTGCCCCCGTATTTTGTCATACCAGCCGCATCTCATCCACCGGGGACCCTCCAGATTAGTTAAAGTACAATCTTACTCTTGATTTTTCGTTCGACCGAGAGATTTAAAGTTTATGAAAAAGCATGTACTTCAATCAAATGTTTGTTCTAATATCTAATGCAAAACGAACCTCATCCCGGGCATTAACGGATATTACCATATCATTTTAACCGAATAACACGAAAATGTTCGTCTCGAGAAATCAATGTCAATTTGTTGGTTATTGCTTGTGAAAGAAGAATACTGTCAAAAGGATCTCTGTGATGAAAGGGTAAAGTAGAAACATAAAGCGTATCTTCAACAGTGATTGGCAAAATTTAAAATCCATTATTTGTTAGTTCATCCAAAAACTGATTAAAAGGGATTCTTAATACCAGTTTTTTAAGGCTGACTTTTAAAGCATTTTCCCAAATACTTGCAATGCTCACAAAATTTATTGCAGATTCCGCCTCAATTTCTTCTCTTGCTTTGTTTGACAATGCTTAGTTACCTTCCAGGAACCAAAGAACTGTATGTGTATCCAAAAGGTTTTGCCGAATCATTGCATGTATTGCTTGAAATCTTCCAATGGATCATCAAAGCCCTTTTTGATTTTAAAGGCCCCTTTGCAACTACCAAATTTGGGTTTATTTCTATCCGTTTCCTTTTTTCGCTTTGAAGATAAAAAGTCAATAAAATGACTGACTTGAATTTTTAAGCTATCTGGAAGAGCAGCCAATTTATTGTACAATAGGATATTGTCCATTTCTAACCTTCATTTTCTCGAAGGTATAACTTTTGTCATTTACTCAAAATGAAATTTAATGACTTGTTTCAACCTGTTTTGGCTAAAATAGTGATCCGTCCTTTAGGCAAAAGTCATCGCTCTCATTTGAGCAACCGTCTCCATCACGGATTGCATATCATACCCACATTCCCGATGCAATTCCTGTGGCTTTCCATGTTCAACAATGCGATCAGGAATGCCGAGAATTCGAACCTCAGGATGATAATTATTGGCGGCAAAAAACTCCAGACAAGCTGATCCGAAACCACCTACTACGGTGCCATCTTCAATGGTAATTACTTTTTTAAATTTCCGACCAACCTCATGCATGATTTTTTCATCCAAAGGTTTCACAAAGCGCATATTGTAATGTGCAGGTTGAAAACCTTCATCAGCGAATGATTTACAGGCCTCAATCACAAAATTACCCGGATGGCCAATCGATAGTATCGCAATTTCTTCGCCTTGCTGCACACATTGTCCGACACCGATTTCCATCATTTCAAGGGTGGTTTGCCATTGAGGCATCACCCCTTCGCCTCTTGGATATCGAATCACAAAAGGCAACTCATTTTCATCAGATTGTGCTGTGAACATCATATCTCTCAACTCCTTTTCATTCATCGGTGCAGCAATCACCATATTCGGGATACATCGCATGTAAGCAATATCATAGGCCCCATGGTGAGTTGGTCCATCGTCTCCAACCAAACCTGCCCGATCTAAACAAAAGATAACAGGTAATTTTTGTATGGCCACATCGTGTATCACCATGTCATAAGCCCTTTGCATGAAAGAAGAGTAAATATTACAAAATACCTTCATACCCTGTGTTGCCAATCCTGCACTTAATGTTACGGCATGTTGCTCGCATATGCCTACATCAAAAGCCCGATCAGGCATTTCAGCCATCATATATTTTAATGAACATCCCGAAGGCATGGCAGGTGTAATCCCCATCACTTTAGGATTCAATTTGGCCAGTTCAATCATGGTTTTGCCAAATACATCCTGATATTTAGGCGGCTGAGGATGTTCAAATACAACCTTATTAATTTTGCCCGTTACCTTATCAAAGGTTCCGGGTGCATGCCACAAGGTTTGATCTTTTTCTGCCAAATCATATCCTTTCCCTTTTACCGTTGAAATATGCAATAATTTAGGTCCGGGTATTTGACTCAAATCTCTCAGAGTTTCTACCAACTTCAGGATATTATGTCCATCCACCTGACCAAAATAACGAAGGCCCAATGCTTCAAATAAATTACTGGTTTTTGATACGACGCCTTTAATGCCTGCTTCCACCTTGGAAGCCATTCTTTGATGAAATTTTCCACCCGGTAATCGACCTATCATATTCCAGATATCATTGCGCACCTTGTTATACGTTTTCGAGGTGGTAATATCTGTCAGGTATTCTTTGAGCGAACCCACATTCGGATCGATACTCATATTGTTATCATTGAGTATAATCAGAATATTCGCGCCACTGCTTCCTGCATGTTGAAGTGCTTCGAAAGGTAAACCCGCCGTCATGGCACCGTCGCCAATCACTGCAATATGTTGTCGTTTTGATTGACCATTGAGTTGACTGGCAATTGACATGCCCAAAGCTGCTGAAATGGAAGTAGATGAGTGACCAACACCAAAAGCATCATAAGGACTTTCACTTCTCTTCGGGAAGCCACTGATGCCATTGTATTTTCGATTGGTATGAAATTGTTTACGCCGACCGGTTAAAATTTTATGCCCATAGGCCTGATGGCCCACATCCCAAATCAATTGATCATCTGGAGTATTAAATACATAATGAAGGGCGACCGTCAATTCAACCACACCAAGACTTGCTCCAAAATGCCCTCCATTTACACTCACGGTATCAATAATAAACTGACGCAAGTCGTTACAAACTTGTTGCAATTCGTCTTTACTTAATTTCCTTAAATCCGAAGGATAATCAATGGTGCTTAATAGCGGACCGGCGGCAATCTCCATGAAAATGATTTGAGTCCAAAAATACAAGTAATTTTTGGCTATTTCCCTTAAGTTTTGCTAAAAAATATAAGCCTTAACTATACCCTATTCCGGCAGCCGGAGTACATTTGGAACATGTCATTGTTATCCGGACTTATTCAAGGACTAAGAGCCTATCCAAAAGCGTTGCGATTGATTCGTACTCATAAGCTGCAACGCCTGATTGTATTGTCGATCTTGTGTTATGCCGTTTTTCTGGGAATGACAGCCTGGTCATGGTGGCAACTCAATGATTGGTTATGGCTGCAAATCAGCTCTTTCGAATGGGTGCAACGCTATTTACATTGGATAAAGTCTTTTTCATGGATCGGGAAAATCCTCCAATGGCTTTTTTACCTTTCAAGCCTGATTATTTTATTTTCATTTTTCAAATACATTTTTTTAGCCCTTGCATCCCCGTTATATGCCTACATTTCCGAACGCACAGCTGAATGCCTGAGCGGTCGGGTCATCCCTTTTAATCTTCAACAATTTTTATCGGATATTGTTCGGGGGATACGAATTTCGATGCATAGTTTTTTTCGTCAACTTTTATGGACGGTACTCCTTTTTGTTTTATCGTTCATACCTGTTATTGGCATCCTTTTTAATTTAATGATCGTCGTATTGGATTGTTATTATTATGGCTTTTCGATGCTCGATTATAGTTGCGAACGTCAAAAAATGAATGTGACTTCTTCAAGGGCCTTCTTATCTGCACGAAAAGGCTTGGCCATCGGCAATGGAATTCCAATGTATCTTTCGCTGCTGATCCCTTTTGTAGGTTTTGTTTTGATGGCGCCTTTCACAGTGGTTGCAGCAACAATATCCTTTCACGAAGAAACCCAAGATACATGAACAAAGGAAAACTTCACTTAGTGCCGAATATCTTATCTGAAGATGGTCACTATTGTTTACCAGCCTATTTAACGCCCTTATTAAGCAGGCTAAAATATTTCGTGGTTGAAGAAATTAAAAGCGCACGCCGATTGTTAAAAAAACTCAACGCCTCAATCAACATCGATCAATTAGAATTTTGGATGCTGAACGAACATCAATCAGATATCCCGGCCGAAGTGATGCAACGATTAAAAGACGGAGATGAGATAGCCTATATTAGCGAAGCGGGCTGCCCTGGAATTGCCGATCCCGGACAAACTTTGGCTTCTTATGCCCATCAAATTGGTGCAGAAGTGATTCCGCACACGGGTCCGAATTCTATTTTATTGGCACTGATGGCTTCGGGTTTTAATGGACAACAATTCTGCTTTCATGGTTACTTGCCCAACAAACAACCTTTATTGGGGCAAAAAATTCAGTTCCTTGAAACTGAAAGCCGGCAAAGAAACCAGTCGCAAATCTTTATTGAAACACCATATCGGAATCAGCAATTATTTCAGGAAATATTAAAAACCGGACATGCAGAAACAAAATTGTGCATAGCCACCGATATTACGGGTAAACAAGAAAAAATAATTGCCAGAAAATTAAAAGAGTGGAAAAACCAGATGCCGGAAATGCATAAAGTTCCTACTGTGTTTATTCTCTATGCCGGAATACATTAAAATCCGGAATTCAAATGTGCTTCGCTCACATTTTCGACGCGGTCAATGATGTATTGGCCATTTTCCTGATTTTTACCATTGTAATTTTCTCCTCTCCAGGGTAAACTTTTACGATATTGGATATAGTGCACTTTTACACTTTTGCCAATGCACTTGTCAAGGGTATCTGCTAATTTCACATCACTCACTGAGAAGAAAAAATTATTGGTATTGATGGTTCCTCCCTGAACAGAGCGTAAACCCGGTTGCACCATTTCACCCTCGTAGGTTTTAAAAATATTGCCCTTGCGGGAAAACTTGTACAAAACACCATCACGGGTTCCATCACTGAATGAATTATAATAAAACCAATAAATATAGCCGGCTCCAAAAAGCAGCAGAAATAATATTGATAAAAAAATCACCTTTCGCATATCCTAAAATTTTCAGCGCAAAGTTAGTTGAATTCGTTCAGAAATCAGCACCTAAAGCGGATTCTTAAAGTCGGCCCAATTCAGGGTTTGTTATTACCTTTAGCTCAAATTCAAATTCAATGAAAGGATTGATTCTATTTTGTATCATTACGATCGGCCTGTCGAACTTGTACGGCCAAAATGCAAAACACCTGATTCATTGCGGGGATATTGGCATACCTGCAAAAGGATTGAGATTTGAAATCCAGGAAATAAAAATTCATCCTTCAGTTAATGACCAAATGGGGCTCATTCAATCGCGAGGTGATTCGAAGCCACTAGATGTTGTTTTACCTTCACAAATAGAGAAAATATCTATGCAATTCCTGCAAAAACAATATTCATTTAGTCGTGATTTAAAAATAATCATGGAAATCACCGAATGCCGAATTGGCGCCTTTAGCCCGGGCAAAACGCATGTGAGTGACACCTTTCTTTTTCAATGTTCCTTTTATCGTGAAAAGCTAGATCCAGAATTTTATCTCTTTGCATTCAAAGCCCGTAATTTGATGGGTTCTTTTGACAATGCGCCTGAAGTGATGAATAATTTTTATTCCAGGGTATTATTATCTGCTACAGAGAAGTTTAGTACTAGCCTGAAAGACCATCCTGAGTGGTTTGGTTCTGAAATTGCCGATCAAAAACCGGTCAAACTGAATGTGTTACACAATCCTATACAGTCGAAAGATTCAATACCTTGTAAAACAGGTTATCAATTAAAACCGGAAGATTATCAGTTAAATTCCAAAGATACCAGCAACAAATCCGTCTTTACTAAAATGACGCTGACTTATCTGATTGATGCAACCGAAAACAGCAAGGAATTGAACCTGAAAATTTATACCAAAGCATTTTTTCACAAAAGCAGAAGTTGGTACAAAGGCTCGCCGGATTGGAATGTATTACTGCCCTATCATCAGGGCATTTATGACTTATGTATGGCCTACGGTATAAAATTAAATAAAGCACTAAAAGATAAAAAATTCAGCTTAGGTGAATATCGAACGGAAATCAATACGATCTACAACGAAGTTTTGAATGAGTATGCTGAACTCCGTAAAAAATATCAAGCAGAAACAAAAGAAGGTATGGATTCGGAGCAAGTTTCCAGGTGGCAGATTCGGATACAGGAAATTTT